>CAJFQQ010000001.1 GCA_904419145.1 uncultured Oscillospiraceae bacterium
GGCGGACCGGCAAGCGGAACTCACCGCAAAATCTCCTCCCGCATGGGCTCCAAAATCTCCAGGCTTCTCTGACTCAGCACCGCGTTCTTGTTCCGCTTGCCCTTGACCTTGTAGCCCAGGGGCGGGATGATACCGAAATTGATGTTCATGGGCTGAAAATTCCCCACGCTGCCGTTGCTGACATACAGCCCCAGGGCGCCGATGGCCGTCTCCTGGGGGAAGTCGATCGGAGGCATGCCCCGCAGGCGCCGTGCGGTCTCAACTCCCACCAAAAAGCCGGAGGCCGTGGATTCCACATACCCCTCCACGCCGGTCATCTGCCCGGCAAAGGAGATGCGCGGCTCCTTCTTCAGCCGGTAATACCGGTCCAGGAGCCGAGGGGAATCCAGATAGGTGTTCCGGTGCATCACCCCATAGCGGACATACTCCGCGTTTTTCAGGGCCGGGATCATGGAGAACACCCGCTTCTGCTCCCCGAACTTCAGATGGGTCTGGAACCCTACCAGGTTGTAGATGGTGCCCGCGGCGTTGTCCTTGCGCAGCTGCACTACCGCATAGGGCTCCCGGCCGGTCCTGGGGTCCTTGAGGCCCCGGGGCTTCAGCGGGCCGTACCGCAGGGTATCCTCCCCCCGGCGGGCCATGACCTCCACGGGCATGCAGCCCTCAAAGACGTTCTTGTCCTCAAAGCCGTGGACCTCCGCCTCCTGGGCCTCACACAGCTCCCTCCAGAACGCCCGGTAGGTGTCCTCGTCCAGGGCGCAGTTGATGTAGTCCGCGGTGCCCTTGTCGTACCGGGAGGCAAACCAGGCGCAGTCCATGTCGATGCTCTCAAAGGTCACCAGGGGGGCGGCGGCGTCAAAAAAGTTGAGGGTCGTCCCCTCCCCAAAGAGGGCCGCGAGCTTCTCCGCCAGGGCGTCGCTGGTGAGGGGGCCGGTGGCAACGACCACCTCCCCTTCTGCGGGGAGCTCCGTCACCTCCCCCTCCACCACCTGGATGCCCGGATGGGCGCGGATGGCCTTTGTAATGTACTGGGAGAAGGCGTGGCGGTCCACCGCCAGGGCCCCGCCGGCCTCCACACGGGTGGCGTCCGCCGCCTCCAGGATCAGGCTCCCCAGGCGGCGCAGTTCCTCCTTCAAAAGGCCCACTGCGTTCTCCAGCCCGGCCCCCCGCAGGGAGTTGGAGCACACCAGCTCCGCAAAGTCTGAACTGGTGTGGGCGGGGGTCATCTTCTCCGGCTTCATCTCCCGGAGCGTCACCGGGATGCCCCGTCGGGCAAGCTGCCAGGCCGCCTCGCAGCCCGCCAGCCCCGCGCCGATGACGGTCACACTCATATTCATCATCCTCTATCTTTTTCGTATCCCGGCTCGTCGCTGCGGCCCAGTAGATAATCTGTCGATACCTGGAAGTAGTCCGCCAAAACCACTAAATTGGGTAGGCTTGGGTCATACTCGCCGCTCTCGTAAAACTGATAGGAGCGCAGGGATACCCCCAGTAATTCGGCTACTTCCTTTTGCCCGACTTTTTTCTGTTTGCGCAAATCCTTTAATCGCTGTCCTAAAACTTTCATATCGCCCTCTTGACATGCAAGTTACCTTCATATATAATACATGAAAGTAACTTGCATGTTTAGGAGTTGATTGTATGTCACCACTGGAACAGGCCCTCTACGATTTCCTCATGGCAAACCGCTATGAGGTCCCCGACCCGGAGTACCCGGACTTCTGCCGCTGCGCTCAGGGCCGGGAGGAGAGCCTCCGCGCCGCCCTGACGCCAGCGCAGGCCGAGCTGCTGGACAGCTTCCTGCTGGAGGCGCGGCTGAAAACCGACGCTGAGCAGGAGGCCATGTTCCAGCACGCTCTCCATCTGGGGCTGGAGCTGGGCCGACTGTAAGGGGTCACGCCTCCGTTTTGACGGCGGCTTTTTTCGCGGCGGCCGGTTTTTTGGCGGCCGTGGTTTTCTTAGCTGTGGTCTTTTTAGCAGTCGTTTTCTTTTCCGCCGTCTTGGTGGTCTTGGATTCCCCGGTCTTTTTGGCGGCAGCCGCCGTCTTTTTGGCAGCGGGCTTGGCGCTCTCCGCCTCCTCCGCCGGCGCTGCTTCCGCAGCTGCGGCGGGATCTGCCCCCCCCACCGCTGCGGGCTCGGTAGCCTTCTTCCGGTAGCCGCCCCGCTGCTCCTCGGGGGTGAAGTTGGAGCACTCGGGGTTGATACAGAAGGGCTTCTTGAACCCCCGGCCGGACTTCTTGAACATGGTGTGACCGCAGACCGGGCAGTCGTCCTTCACCGGCACGTCCCAGGTCATAAAGTCGCAGTGCTTGCTCTCATCCTTGCTGGTGTTGTTCTCGCATCCGTAGTAGGCATAGCCCTTTTTGCTGGTCTTTTTCAGGATACGGCCTCCGCACTTGGGGCAGCGGCCGGGCATCTCCACCACCAGAGGCTTGGTGAAGGTGCACTCCGGGTACCCCGGGCAGGCCAGGAAGCGGCCGAACCGGCCGGACTTAATCACCATCTTCCGGCCGCACACGTCGCAGACCTCGTCGCTCTCCTCGTCGGGCACTTTCAGGCGCTGGCCCTCCAGGTCGTGCTCCGCCTTCTCCAGGTTGTCGTGGAAGGGACCGTAGAACTGCCGGAGCAGCTCCTTCCAAGCGATGTGCCCGTCCTCCACCTCGTCCAGCTCCTTCTCCATGTTGGCGGTGAAGCTGGTGTCCACAATGTCCTTGAACTTGTCGCACATGAGGCCGTTGACCACCTCCCCCAATGGGGTGGTGCGGAGATACTTGCCGTCCTTCACCACATACTCCCGGTCCAGAATGGTGGACACGGTGGGGGCGTAGGTGGAGGGGCGGCCGATGCCGTTCTCCTCCAATGCCCGGATGAGGGTGGCATCGGTGTACCGGGCGGGGGGCTGGGTGAAGTGCTGATCCTTCTCAAAGCCCCGGCAGTGAAGGCCCTGTCCCTCGCTGAGGGGCGGCAGGGCGTGGGGCTTCTCCTCCTTCTCCTCGTCCTTGCCCTCCTCGTACACGGCGGTGTAGCCGGAGAACTTCAGGTTGCTGCTGGTGGCGCGGAACTCGTGATCCCCCGCCGCCACAGCCACGGAGATGCTGTCATAGACGGCGTTGGCCATCTGGCAGGCCAAAAAGCGGCTCCAGATCAGCCGGTAGAGCCGGTACTGCTCGCTGGTGAGGTCTCCCTTGATCTGCTCCGGGGTCAGCAGGACGTTGCTGGGCCGGATGGCCTCGTGGGCGTCCTGGGCGCCGGCCTTTGTCTTAAAGTGCCGGGCCTGGGCGGGGCAGTAGGCGTCTCCGTAGCGGCCCTGGATAAACTCCCGGGCGGCGGCGATGGCCTCCTCGCTGATGCGCAGGCTGTCGGTACGCATATAGGTGATAAGGCCCACGGTGCCCTCGCCGGTGATGTCCACACCCTCATAGAGCTGCTGGGCAATGGCCATGGTGCGCCTGGGGGTCATATTCAGCTTTCGGCTGGCCTCCTGCTGGAGGGTGGATGTGGTAAAGGGGGGCGAAGGGCTGCGCTGCTTATCCTGCCGCTTGACGGTTTTCACCGTGAAGGGGAGGCTGCTCACCGCCTCCACCAGCTCCTCCACCTCCTGCTGGGAGGTGAGGTCCCGCTTTTTCCCGTTCTCCCCGTGGTAGCGGGCCAGGAAGGCGGTCTTTTCCGTGCCGTCGGTGTCCAGGTTCACGTCCACCGACCAGTACTCCTGGGGCACGAAGTCCCGGATCTCCTTCTCCCGGTCGCAGACCATCCGCACAGCCACGGACTGGACCCGGCCGGCGCTGAGGCCCCGGCGGATCTTCTTCCACAGCAGTGGGCTCAGCTGATAGCCCACGATCCGGTCCAGGATGCGCCGGGCCTGCTGGGCGTCCACCAGGTTCTGGTCAATCTCCCGGGGAGCCTGGATGGACTCCCCCACCACCTTTTTGGTGATCTCGTTGAAGGTCACCCGCTTGGCCTTCTCGTCCCCCAGGTTCAGGAGCTCCTTCAAATGCCAGCTGATAGCCTCCCCCTCACGGTCCGGGTCGGTGGCGAGATAGACATATTCGCTGCTTTTGGCGGACTTCTTCAGGTCGTTGATGATGTCCTCTTTGCCCTTGATGGGCTTGTAATTCGGCTCAAAATCGTGGTCGATATCCACGCCAAGGGTGCTCTTGGGCAGGTCCCGCAGGTGACCCATGCAGGCCTTGACCTCGTAGTCCTTTCCCAGATACTTGCCGATGGTTTTCGCCTTGGCCGGCGACTCCACGATAACCAAGCTCTTTTTTGCCATTGAATCCTCCCAGCGGCAGCAGAGGCTGCCGCCTTTTTTGATACGATGATATTTGCGAAAATTTATTGCAGAGTGACCGCCAGGGTGAAGCGTTTTCCGCTCTCCTGGCGCACCCGGTCTTCCACTTCCAGTAGGGTCAGGGCCGACAGCACCCGCCGGGCGGGGATCTGTGTGGCCTCGATGATATCATCCACCTGCAGGGTTCCGCCCTCCAGGCAGCGGAGGATCCGGATCTGATCGTCTGTCAGGCCGTGGTCCTCCTTCAGGTCCAGCAGCGGCAGCGCCGGCGGTGCCTCTTCCACTGGTTCTTCCCTGCGGCGTCTGGCCGAGGTCTCCTCTCTGTGCCGGTTGCCTATGGGCTCCGGCGCTGTCACGGCTCTCAGCCGTAGTTTATGGGGATACTGCGATGCGTATTCCGCCAGGATGTTTTCCGCGCTGATGGCGGGGATGGCCCCCTCCAGGAGCAGCTGGTTGGTGCCCTCGCTGTTGTGGGCGTCAATAGGGCCGGGGACGGCAAACACGTCCCGCCCCTGCTCCAGGGCGGTGTGGGCGGTAATCAGTGCGCCGCTGCGGCGGGGCGCCTCCACCACCACGGTGCCCAGGCACAGGCCGCTGATGATGCGGTTTCGTACGGGGAAGTGCTCCCCCTTGTGCTCCGTCCCCGGCGGGTACTCCGACAAAATCACGCCGGCGGCGGCAATGTCCCGATAGAGATAGCGGTTCTCCCAAGGATATTGGATATCGTGGCCGCCGCCAATCACCGCAGCAGTCAATCCGCCGGCCCGCAGGGCCCCCTGATGGCACATAGCATCCAGGCCCTTTGCCAGGCCCGATACGATCAGGGCACCCTGGCTGGCCAGCTCAAAGCTCAGCTTCTCCGCCGTCTGTTGTCCATAGGGCGTACCATTCCGGGTGCCCACCATGGCAATGGCCACCTCGTCATCAAATACCGGCATGCGCCCCTGGACGTACAGGAGCATCGGCGGATCGAAGATGCTCCGCAGCCGGTCCGGATACTCCGTGTCCTCCCGGGTGATGATCCGCACCCCCAGCCGCTGGCAGTCTCCCAGGATCTTGTCCGCATCCTTCAGAGACTTGTCCTCCAGATCATTCAGCTGCCGGGGCGTGATGCCCTCCACCAGGGCCCGCTCCTCCCGGTCGGCGAAATAGATGGCCTCCGGGTCGTTCTGGAAATGTTCCAGCAGCGCCGTCCGCATGGGGCCGTTGAGGCTGGGGAGCCGAGACAGCCAGAGCCAATACTTGATGTTCGCCATGGGGCACCTCCTTCTTTCTCTCTCAGCGCCAGCCCTCCCACAGCAAGACAGCGGCGGCAGCGGCGGCGTTCAGGGACTCACAGCGGGGGTTCATGGGGATTTTCACCGTCGCAGTGCAGGCATCCAGGGCGGCCTGGGAGAGGCCCCGGCCCTCGCTGCCCACCAGCGCGGCGGAGCGCTTCCAGTCCACTTGCCGCACGTCCAGCGTGTCCTCCCGGAGGGCGGCGCCGTAGAGCGGCAGGTCCGCTCTCTGCAACAGCCCCGTCAGCTCCTCCAGGGTACAGCGCCACGCCGGGCAGCGGAACACCGCTCCCATGGACGCCCGGACGGTCTTGGGATTATAGAGGTCGGCGCACCCCTCCAGCAGGAACAGCCCGTCTACCCCAAAGGCGTCGGCTGTGCGGAGGATGGTGCCCACATTGCCCGGATCCTGAACCCCCTCCAGGGCCAGGTAGCGGCTTCCGGTCAGGCGCTCCGGCGGCCCCAGGTCCGGCTGTTTTGCCACAAACAGCGCGCCCTGGGGGGCCTCCATGGGGCTGATGGCGGCCATCAGTCCCTCCGGCACCTCCACCAGACGCACTCCCTCCGGCAGGGACGGCAGGGATGTGCCCTCTGTATAAACCACTGCGGTGAGAGAGGCCCCCCAATGGGCGGCCTCCTCCAGCAGCTTCACGCCGTCCCCCAAATATTCTCCCGTTTCCCTGCGGTAAGATCGGGAGGAACCCAGTTTTCGGATGTGGGACATCAAAGGGTTCTGACGGCTGGTGATGCGCTCCATGACAGCCTCCTTCTCCCGAATATCTTTACCATACGCGCTGTATCTTCATCCTGTTTCAGCACAGTCTTTCTATTTTGATCTCATAAAATATCTTCCTGCACTCCCCTATTCGGAGCTAAAAATGCATCAATCCGGTACCCCTCACAAACCCGGCACAAAGGGCAATCCCTCTATTTTCAACAGCATTGCAGTAAAATGATGCTGCTTTGGGGGAATCCTGCATGGATTTTACCCACTATTTCCAGGCAGATCTATGCAGAGTAAGTATAGCATAAGCCTCAAAGATGTTCAAGTCAACGGTTTTTTTCGCGGTCAAGCGCAATTTCATACCTTATATATAAAAAAGGGGATTGCCGTATAGGCTCGCCAATTGCAAATTCAACAGATTGCGTGCTAACCGCCCAGTCGGTTCTTCCGGAAATTCTCTCCCTTTCTGCAGCGCTTGAAACTGTCGGAAAATGCCGCGCTACGGAATCTTCAAACTAGTCCGCGCATATATGGATCTCATCTGCAAGCATGGAAAAACCTATCGTTAATAGTTTGTCCAGGTAAAATAATTAGATAGAGCCAAGATCCTATGACCTTGGCTCTATCTATCCTGTTGCCGCAAATACATTCCTGACAATATGCAGGGTTTATATTTGCGCATTATGGATGGGCCGGTTAAAATCAATATTTTGAACTCTCGAAAAGGTATAGGAGAACCACACAACCGGCCTTCTGTCCGGCGGCGCCAATGCGCCGTACGAGCGTTTTGCCGCAGGCAAAACCTCGGCGCAGGCGGAATTCACTTCCGCCGAGCATTTGAATCACTGAAGGTGAAGCGGGGCAGCGGCCCGCGAAACCCAAAAAGAAAGACATGACCTGTTGGTCATGTCTTTCTTTTTGGTGGAGGTGAGGGGAGTCGAACCCCTGTCCGAAAACAATTCCACGGGACCTTCTCCGGGCGCAGACGGTTATCTTGGGCGGCGTTACCGCCCTGTTCCCCTCCCGCTAGGCAAGCCGTCACGCCTGCGCGGTCAGGTGAGAGTCATGATGCGTGGGCGGGTCAACTCTTTCCCGCCTCACGGACGCCACATCAACGACGCCTTCCCCGGTCTGTGGCCCTCCCGGTTCAGACGGCCGCCTACTTAGGCAGCAACAGCAACAGTGTTGTTGTTCTTTAATTTATAAGTTGCCCATTTTATGGATGCTGGGCGCATCCGCCCGCTTATCCCGCTTCCTCATCCCCGTCGAAACCAGTACACCCCCATGTATCGGCGGACTGCTCCATCGGGACAGCCCGCCGCGGGAAAACAAGGAACTCGCTTACTTCTTCTCCGGTGCCGGATACTCTTCTCCCAGTGTATCCACCCGGATGCTCTGGATCACCACCGGCGTCCGGGGCTTATCCCGCATGTCGGTGGGCTGCTCGCTGATGGCGATGGCCGCCTCCACATTGTTCGTGATCTTTCCAAAGGCGGCGTACTGCCCGTCCAGATGGGGCGCGGCATCCACCATGATGAAGAACTGGCTGCCGGCGCTGTCCGGATGCATGGCACGGGCCATGGAGAGGACACCGGTGGTGTGGCGGAGGTCGTTCTTAGCAAAGCCGTTGCCGGAGAACTCCCCGCGGATGGAGTAGCCGGGGCCGCCCATGCCGTTGCCGTTGGGGCAGCCGCCCTGGATCATAAAGCCGGGGATGCAGCGGTGGAAGGTCAGCCCGTCATAGAACCCGCTGTTGGCCAGGGCAATAAAGTTGTTCACCGTGTTGGGGGCCTTCTCCGGATACAGCTCCCCGGTCATCACCTGGCCGTTTTCCAGTGTAATGGTTACAATCGGATTGGACATATTGATTCTCCTCGATTCATTTCATGGATTCCTGTCGATCTTGTGTTTACCACCGGGATTTCATGGCCCGGTCCATCTCCCGCCGGGCGTCCCGCTTGGCGGCGGCGTCCCGCTTGTCGTAGTTCTTTTTGCCCTTGCACACGCCCACTTCAATTTTCACCCTGGAATTCTTGAAGTAGACGCTGAGGGGCACCAGGGCCATGCCGTCCTGCTGGACCAGGGCCTGGAGCTTGCGGATCTCCCGCTTGTGCATCAGCAGCCGCCGGGGCCGCACCGGGTCTTTGTTGAAGATGTTCCCGTGCTCATAGGGGGAAATATGCATCCCATGAATGTATATCTCCCCATTCTTGGCGATACAATAGGAGTCCTTCAAATTCAGCGTACCGGCCCGGATGGACTTCACCTCCGTGCCGCACAGCTCAATGCCCGCCTCGTATTTGTCCTCCACGAAATAGTCGTGGTAGGCCTTGCGGTTCTGGGCCGCAACCTTGATGCCGGACTTTTCCATAGAGGACCTCCCTTCTGCTGGCCTAGGAAATGTATTATAGCATATCCGCTCCCTTCTTGCAAGGGAACATTGGGAAAAACTGTCGAACCGGCCGGGAACTGGCACCAATGGTGCGAAAAGAAATTGCTTTTCCCTGCCGGCTTTGCTATAATAAATGCAATTATGTACAATGTGGTGTAGTATGACGATCTGTAAACAACGCATATCCCCGATCCTTCCAATCCCTGCCGCCGCCCTGGCGCTTCTGTGTGCGGGGCTGATGCTGGTACTGGCGCTCTTTCCCGCCATGCAGGTGCCGGCCCTGGCCTACGGCGGCGCCTCCGCCCTGATCCCGACGCCGGCCGCCTATCCCAACGCCCCTCTGGTGGCCCACGCCATGGGCCAAATCGACGATCGCACCGGCACCAACAGCCTGGAGGCCTTTCAGGCCAACTACGCGAAGGGGTATCGCCTGTTTGAGTGCGACCTTGCCATGACCAGCGACGGCCGGGTGGTCCTTCGCCATGACTGGTCCGCCGGTGTCCAGGAGGGCGTGGACCCGGAGCACATCCCAACGGCGGAGGAGTTTCAGCAGATCCCCATTTACGGGCAGTATACGTCCCTGACCTTTCTGGACCTGCTGGGCCTGCTGGCCCTCTATCCGGAGGTCTATTTCATCCTGGACGGCAAGGACACTGATGCCGAGAGCGTCACCGCCCAGTACACCGCCATGGTGGAGGAGGCGGAGGCCTGGGGCATGCTCCACCTGTTTGACCGCCTGATCGTCCAGCTCTATGCCCCGGAAATGCAGGACACCGTGGAGGCGGTCCACCATTTTGACCACTATATGCTGACGCTGTACCAAACTCCCTTCTACGGCGAGGCGGACCTGCTGGCGCAGTACGCCGCCGCCTGTGAGGAGCGGGGCATCCAGGACATCGTCATGTGGCACTTTTTATACAGCGCGGACTTCATCCCCCTGCTGGAGGGCAGCGGGATCCGGGTCTGGCTCCACACCGTCAACGACGCTTCCCAGGCCAACCGCTATCTCGCGGAGGGCGCCTGGGGGATCTACTCCGACCGGATCGACCCGGCGGAGGTCAACCGAATCTAAGAGGAGGCCATTTGGAATGGAATTAATTGAAAAAACATTGGAGCGCCAGCCCATCTTCGAGGGCCGGGTCATCAAGGTCCACGTGGATAAGGTGGAACTGCCCAACGGCAATACCTCTACCCGGGAAATTGTCAACCACCCCGGCGGGGTTGGGATTTTGGCCCTGGACCAGGATAACAATGTGCTCACGGTCACCCAGTACCGCTACGCCTATCAGCAGACCCTGCTGGAGATCCCCGCCGGGAAACTGGAGCGGGGCGAGGACCCCTATTTTGCAGCCATGCGGGAGCTGAAGGAGGAGACCGGCGCTTCTACAGAGAAGCTCACTTCTTTGGGTGAGGTCTATCCCTCCCCCGGCTTCAGCGATGAAATCATCCGCCTGTATCTGGCGAAAAACCTCACCTGGGGGGAAATGCAGCCGGATGAGGACGAATTTTTGGACGTGGAGCGGGTACCTTTTCACATCTTGGTGGACCGTATCCTCTCCGGAGAGATCACCGATGCCAAGACCTGCATCGCGGTATTGAAGGCAAAGCTGCTGCTGGGGCTGTAAGTTCCTTCCGGCAGTGGACATAGGAGGGTACTATGGAGCAGAAAAAGACCGTCCTCATTGTGGAGGACGAGAAGAATATTGTGGATATTCTCCGCTTTAATCTTCAGCGGGAGGGCTATGAGACCCTGGAGGCCTTTGACGGGGATGCCGGGCTGCAGATGGCCCGCACCCGGCATCCGGACATCATCCTGCTGGATGTAATGCTGCCGAAGATGAACGGCTTTGATGTGTGCCGGGCACTGCGGCAGGACGGGGACAACGTGCCGGTGCTGATCCTCACCGCCCGGGAGGAGGAGGCGGACAAGGTGCTGGGCCTGGAGATCGGGGCCGACGATTATATTACCAAGCCCTTCTCCATGCGTGAGCTGCTGGCCCGGGTGAAAGCCAACATCCGCCGCACCGCCATGCTACATACGGACACTGCGGGCAGCACAATGGACACCGGCACAGATCTGGTTATCAATACCGATACCTACCAGGTCACCAAAGCGGGCAAGGTAATCGGACTGACCCAGCGGGAATATGAGCTGCTGACCTTTCTCGCCAGCCATCCGGGCAAGGTGTACAGCCGCATCGACCTGATGGAGCAGGTCTGGAACTACGGCTATGTGGGAGAGGACGTGCGCACCGTGGATGTGACGGTGCGGCGCCTGCGGGAAAAGATCGAGGACGATCCTGCCGCCCCCGCCTATATCCTGACCCGTCGGGGCGTCGGGTATTACTTTACTGCGGAGTGACCGCCCGTGTCCCCGCAAACTCTCTGACAAGGTGGTGCTGCTATGTTTCGAAGCCTGCACATGAAGCTGGTGCTGATTATGCTGCTGCTCATCACGTCCCTGATGACCATTGTGGGCGCGTTCCTGATGACCAGCATCACCGGCTTTTTTATTGACGACTTTTACCAGCAGGTGGACGCCATTTTCGGCTCCTCCAACGCCTCCTTTGTCAACAATCTCCGCACTATGGCGGCCCAGGAGGACGGCCTTGCAGATATTCAGAATGCAATTGAGGCCAATGCAGCGCCTTTAGGCATCAATTACCGCACCCGCAATTACTATATCCTGGATGGGGAGACAGGTGAATTCCTGGCCAGCGGCTCGGACAATACCGATGTCCCATACCTCACCGCCACCCCCAATCTTATCACCGCCCGCAACAGCATCGCCCAGGGTACCGACGAGGTGGGCGACAGCAGCGACATCACTGCTAGCTACATGGACGTCGCTATTCCCATCACCGGCGGGAACAACAGCTACATCATTTACATCTACGACAACCGCGGCACCGTCAGCGATCTGAACAGCCAGATGTTCCTCATCATCGTCCAGGCCCTGCTGGTGGGGCTTCTGATCTCGGTGTTGCTGAGCTTCCTTCTCAGCAAGACCATGATTACCCCCATCGAACGGCTCACCGAGGGGGCGGAGCGGGTGGCTGCCGGGGATTTCTCCAACCCTATTGATGTGGATTCCTCTGATGAAATCGGCATCCTGACCACCACCTTTAACGACATGGCCGCCGTGCTGGAGGAGACCCTTCTCACGGTGGAAAATGAACGCAACAAGCTGGACACCCTGTTCCTCCACATGACCGACGGCGTGGTAGCCTTCTCCGGGGACGGCTCCATTGTCCACTGCAACCCCGCTGCCAGCGAGATGCTGGAGCGCGCAGTCGGAGAGATGGACTATGACAGCATTTTTGGAGAGATCTTCCCTCTGGAGGAATTGACACAGCTGCGCCGCCCTAATTTCAAGGAGGCGGAAATCCACCTCCACGGCAAATTTCTTGAGGTGTACTTTGCCCCCTTCGATCAGGAGAGCGGCATCGGCGTCATGGCGGTGCTCCACGATGTGACCGCCCAGCGGAAGAACGACGAGATGCGCAAGGAGTTCGTCGCCAACGTCTCCCATGAGCTGCGCACCCCGCTCACCAATATCCGCAGCTATGCCGAGACCCTTCGGGACACCGATGAGATGCCCCCTGACATCTCCCACAGCTTCCTTGATATCATCATCGGTGAAACCGACCGGATGACCCATATCGTCCAGGATCTTTTGACACTCAGCCGCCTGGACAGCGGGCAGTCGGAGCTGCACATGACCCGCTTCCACTTTGGCGACGCCATCGACAGCGTGTGCCGCGCTGTCGAATTGGATGCTCAGCGCCATGGACATACGCTGGAGCGCCTCTATCGCTCTGAAGAGCTCCCAATGATCGTAGGTGACCAAGGGCGGCTAGAGCAGGTAATGATGAATGTCATCGGCAACTCCATCAAGTATACCCCCGACGGCGGCCGCATTCAGGTCAGTGCCGGTTCTACCGAACATCAGGTTTGGATGGAGGTATCCGACACCGGGATCGGCATTCCCAAGCAGGACTGGAACCGTATCTTTGACCGCTTCTACAGGGTGGACAAAGCCCGCTCCCGTGAAAGCGGCGGCACCGGCCTGGGGCTCTCCATTGCCAGAGAGCTGGTCGAGCGGCATGGCGGCACGATCGGACTTGTGGCGCATCAAGGCCCCGGCACGACAGTGCGCATTGTATTGCCCATCCGCCAAGAGCGTCCAATGGAGGCAGGAGATGAGAAAGCGTAACTTGAGTAAAGGGCAGGTCTCCATACTGCAAAATATCTGCATTCTCTGCCTCAGCCTGCTGGCAGGCTTCCTCCTGGTGACGGTATTCTCCTATGAAGCCGATGGTAACGGTACGATTCCATCCCTCAATACGCTGCTAAATTCTCCACAGGCGGACGAGAGCTCGCAGTCCTCCGACCTGAGCGGTATGGCGGTCCCCTTCAATCTGGTGGCCACATCAGAGCATGGCCGCTATGGCCGGATGCTGGTCAGCTCAGCTGAGCGTGATCAGCTTCACTCTTCCAGTCTGCTGCTGGAGGCTCTTGGTTCTGCCAGCAGCCCTGTCGTTGTGCCTGAGGATCAGTTCCAGGACGCGTTGTCCCAGACCAGCCTGTTTTTGGACTATCTTTTTCCTGTTCCCTCTTCCATACTGGCCGCCTGGTTCGGCGCGGACTTTTCTGCGGACCTGGAGATCCGCTATCTGCTGATCTCTGCCACTAGTTCAGAAAGCGCCAAGCTCTATCTGTGGGATGGGATCGGCGACATCTACTGCTACGGCACAGCGGTGGAGTATCCTTCGCTGGCAGATCTGGTGCTCTCCTTCCGCCGGGATGATGCTACTGCCTCCGGGGATGTCGCTTTTGCTTTTGAGGATCCGGAGACTTACGGCCATCTTTCCCCTTATACTGTTCTCAGCAGCGAGGCAGCAACGGCCAGTGTCCTGACATCCGCATTGCCGGACCTGGCATCAGATGTCGACTCCATCCTTTCCATACTGGACTTCAACCCACACACCATCGCCCGTTATAATCTGACCAACGGCATAGAGGTTGTGGAATTTCCCCGGACTCTTCGGGTTTATACCGACGGCAGCATTCAATACAGCGGCAGTGCGGACGCAACCAGCTCTCTTTATGTTATCCCCACTGCCGGGGAATCCCCCAGCGAAGCGGAAGCCCTGCTGGCTTCTCTCCGTCTTGCTGAACTGCTGCTTCCGGAGGAGGTTCTTTTAGATTCCGACTTCTATTTTTCGGGTATCCAACCGACCGATACCGGCTATCACATCACATTTGACTATTTGATAGATGGCATTCCCGTCTATCTGGCCAGTGGTGCTTCCGCCCTTGAAATTGATACCACCGGCGGTACGATCACCTCGTTCCGCCTTCAATACCGGCAGTACACGGTTCAGGAGGACTCCTATCACCTGCTGCCCTTGCCGCAGGCTGTTCACATGGCAACTGGCTATCAGAACGTTTTCCTGACCAAGGGCTATGTGGATCGCGGCGGTGAAACCGTTACAGCTGAATGGCTGGTCCGGTGAGGATGTGCGAGGTCCACCGGCTTTTCCCCATGTCTCCGCCCCGTGGAAGGAGGGTTTTCTTGGAATCTTACCGTCTGAAAAACATCGTTATCATCATATTGCTCATACTGAACCTGTTTCTCGCTTCTCTGCTGCTGAATTTCCGCCTCCAAGGCACCCGGGCACGTCAAGAAATGATGGAACAGCTCAATGCGTTGTTTACGTCCAACGCTATTTCCCTGTCAGACGATCTGGATTTAAATGCAGCGCCCCTTACTTCCCTTTCTGTCCATCGGAATTTGGAGGAAGAGTCCGCAATTGCAGCTATGCTGCTGGGAGAGGCCGTCACAGCGGAGCACCAGGGCGGCGGAATCTATTCTTATGCCGGCTCCTATGGCACCGTCCATTTCCGCAGTAATGGGAATTTCGATTATGCCCCGGTCAATCAGCGGATCAATGACCCTGCAGACTTTTGTGAGACATTTTGTGAAACTTACGGCTACGTCCCTACAGATCCTCTCTCCAGCAGCACAGACAGTTTTACTGCCACCCAGTATCTTGGGGAACACGCCATATATAATGCCACTGTTACCTTCCAGTTCAATAACGGCTATCTGATCGCCCTCTCCGGATCGTATATTTCCAGCTCCAACACTACTCCCGTCGCCGCATCCTCCTCCCTCAGCACTGTCGATGCATTGGTGCAGCTTCTGGATTATCGCAATGAGACAGGCGTAGTCTGTAACAGCATTCAGGAAATCCTTCCTGTATATGAGCTGCAGTCCGGCCCCTCTGCATCTCTGCAGCTGACAGCCAAATGGCAGATTACAGCGGATGCATATCAGTATTATGTAGACTGTTCCACCGGAGCTGTTATTCGCGCTTGATCGCACCAGTCAGCCGCATTCTTTTCCCGCCGTATCCCACGGCGGGAAATTTTTTGAATTTATTATTGATTTTACCGTTTTTTTTGGTATACTACTAGTGATGCCCAGTCTACGTTATGTCGCCGGATCTGCGGGGGTCTTACCAGATCAGCGCCGGCTCGTACCATCCCAGTTGGTATGGGGAACTGTTCTGACTGCGGCCTTATTTCAGCTCGTTCTAAACTTTTCCACAGATCTGTTTTCAGTCTTTTGGTTCATCTGTGATGTGCGTGAAGTTTTTTAGTTCAGGGCGTATGAAGATGTTTACATCGGACAAAATGAAGTTGCCGATGTTCGACGATATAAGGAGTTGTGTTCTTGTGAAGAAATATGTGGTTGAGGGAGGAAACCCCCTTTTTGGTGAAGTCCATATCAGCGGCGCGAAAAACGCTGCTGTTGCCATTATTCCTGCTGCTCTGATGGTTAACGGCGTGTGCCGGATTGAAAACATTCCCCAGATCAGCGATGTGTCTCTGTTGTTATCCATCCTTCAGGATTTGGGTGCCAATGTGCGCAGCATTAATCTCAACACTGTGGAAATTGATTGCTCCCATGTGCACAACGCCCGTGTTCCTTATGACTCTGCCCGCCGCTGCCGGGCCTCTTATTATCTGATCGGCTCTCTGCTGGGCCGCTTTGGTCTGGCAGATGTTGCTCTCCCCGGAGGCTGTGATTTTGGCGGAACCCGCCCCATTGATCAGCACTTGAAGGGGTTCAAAGCCCTCGGTGCCGATGTGGAGGTTCAGGGCGGCTTCATCAATGCCCAAGCGGCTCAGGACGGGCGTCTTACCGGCGCCAACATCTTCCTGGACAAAGTCTCTGTGGGCGCCACCATCAATATCATGCTGGCTGCCACCCTTGCCGATGGCCTGACTGTGGTGGAGAATGTGGCCAAGGAGCCCCACATCGTGGATGTGGCCAACTTCCTCAACTCTATGGGCGCGGATATCAAGGGCGCCGGCACGGATGTTATTAAGATTAGGGGTGTCAAGGAACTTCATGGAGGTACCTATTCGATTATCCCCGATCAGATCGAGGCCGGCACCTATATGGCGGCTGTGGCCGCCTGCGGCGGCCAGATCAAGGTCTGCAACATCATTCCCAAGCACATGGACTGCATCACCGCCAAGCTCCTGGAGATGGGTGTAGAGGTGGAGGAGATCGACGACAGTCTTCTTGTCCGCCGCATTGGCCCGTTGATCCGTGCCAATATCAAAACTATGCCTTATCCCGGATTTCCTACAGACATGCAGCCGCAGGTGGCCGCTGTCCTCTGTCTGGCACAGGGGACCAGCATCATCACGGAAAGCGTCTTTTCCAGCCGTTTCCGCTACACAGATGAATTCAAGCGGATGGGGGCACAAATCCAGGTAGATGGGAATCTTGCTATTATTGAGGGCGTAGATCATCTGACTGGTGCACAGATCCAGGCATGTGACCTGCGGGCCGGTGCAGCGATGATTATTGCCGCCCTGGCTGCCCACGGCACCAGCGAGATTACCGGCGTACAATATATTGAGCGCGGCTATGAAGATGTAATCGAGAAATTCCGTAAGCTGGGCGGCAATATCTACTCGGTGGAGTGTTCCGAGGAAAGCGAAGTCCTTAACGTGGGATAAGTCCCACAGATAAAGAAAATGGAAACACAAAAACAGGGTAGTACTACCCTGTTTTTTCTTGGAGAACATTTGCATGATGCAGTTTTATACTCTAGCCAGTTCTTCTTCAGGCAACGCATCTCTGCTTATCACTGGCGGCACGCGTCTGCTCATAGATGCGGGCATCAGCTGCATGCGCATCCGCCGCTCCCTGGCGGCGCTGGGCCTTACCATGGATGATCTGGACGGAATTCTGATCACCCATGCCCACACCGATCACATTGCCGGCATCGCTACGCTGATCAAACGGCACGCCATCCCCATCCACTGCAGTGAGGAAACCGGCCGTCAGCTATGCTATCAGCTGGCCGGGGTGGAGCGGTATCTCTGCCCGTTTCCTTTGGGGACGCAGTTTCGCGTAGGGGACTGCCGCGTCACCTCCATCCCCACCAGCCACGACAGCCGGGGCAGCACGGGCTATCGGATCGACAGCGCCGGGTGCTCCTTCGGCATCCTGACGGATACCGGAGTCCTTCCGGTGGCAGCCCAATCCCTGCTGGGGGTGGATCTGTTGGTACTGGAGAGCAACCACGATGTGGAGACCCTGCTGTCCGGCCCCTATCCTTACGCACTCAAGCAGCGGGTTCTGGGGGACTTGGGCCATCTGAGCAACGATCTGGCGGCCCGGTTCGCCGTGGCCTCCGCCAAGGCGGGCACAGGAACGATCGTTTTAGCCCATCTGAGCAAGGAGAACAACACCCCCCAGATGGCCCTCAACACCGTGGGACGCGCCCTGGAGGCTGCCGGCTGGACCGGCTCCCTGTCGGTGGCCCCCCGCGACACCTGCAGCCAGCGCTATACTGTGGAGGCACACCTATGCAGCGAATCCTGGTGATCTGTGTTGGAAAGCTGAAGGAGCGGTTTTACATAGAGGCCGCGGCGGAATACCAAAAGCGCCTGAGCCGCTTCTGCAAGCTGGAGGTCGTGGAGCTGCCGGAGGTCCGCCTGTCGGACAGCCCCTCCCCCGCTCAAATTGAACAGGCCCTGAAAAAAGAGGCAGAGGCTATCCGAGGAAAGCTCCCTCCAGCCTCCAGTATCGTGGCCCTTTGTATCGAGGGGCAGACCCGCTCCAGCGAGGAGCTGGCTCAGCTGCTGGCCGACTGGGCACAGCGCGGAGAAAAGTGCCTGGCCTTTGTCATCGGCAGTTCCTTCGGGCTCCACCCCTCTATCAAGTCGGAGGCCTGGGTGCGCCTGTCCATGTCCCCTATGACCTTCCCCCACCATCTGGCCCGGGTGATGCTGCTGGAGCAGATCTACCGGGGCTTCCAAATCAACGAGGGCAGCAAATATCACAAATAGCGTGCTCCCGCAGGCCGAAAACGGTCTGCGGGAGCGTGTTTTTTATTGGAACGGCTCATAGAATGGCGCGCGATGTGCTTTGCAATGAAACGAAAAAGCTCGTCGCAAGCGATATGACGCTTGCGACGAGTTGGAAGGGACGGTTAAAATCGATATTTTCGTTTCAGCGAAATGCCCACCCGCAGGACGGCACACCAACGGCGAACTCAACGCAGCGGGTCGCAGTTGAAAAGAAGGCGCAAGGGATGGAGCGGGCGGATGTCCCCGCAAGGGGGATGCCGCATCCGTAAGGCAGCAGAGCCGCCAACGGCTGCGCAAACGCCTTTTTTGCCGCAGGTATAAAAAATACGTGGCCGCAAAACAAACTTTGCGACCACGTGGTACGCCGTGAGGGATTCGAACCCCCGGCCTTCTGGTCCGTAGCCAGACGCTCTATCCAGCTGAGCTAACGGCGCATGTCTTTACCAGACAGCCTAGTTATAATACCACACCCAACTGGAAAATGCAAGAGGTATTTTCGATTTTTTTGAAAAAATTTGCCGCCGTCAGAGGAAATCCTTCATCTGCTCGATGTTGTTCTCCTCGGTCCGCAGCAGCTTGTGGGCCAGCAGCAGCGCTTCCGCGTCGGCGGCCTCGCAGCTGTGGAGGCGTCGGGTCATCTGGATGGTCCCCATGGTGCTGCCCTGGATCATCATCTCTGCGATGCGGCTGGGGCTCCGGTCCGTCAGGGTCTTGGCCCGGATCATCATACCGCTCATGAACTCCCGCATCTCCCCGGCCTCGCTGGGAGCCATGCCCCTCTGCTGCATCAGATGCTCCGCCCGGCCGGCAATAGCCTCGTACTCATTCAGCTGGCCCTGGAGCGCACTGCGCAGCCGGGGCTCCTCCACTACCTCCAGCACCTGGGGAATGGTCCCCTTTCCCATCTCTGCGTTCTTGTGGACAAATTGCAGCAGCGCGTTGCCCTGTTCCATCTTCATCACCTCGCGGATAGTCTGTGGAGCAGCGGGCTATTTTATGTACCCCAGCGGCAATCCATCCACTTTATTTTGCATCCTCCCGGGGACCGGGGCGGAATCCCTCCTCCACCAGCAGGGGCTCCAGGGTCCCGGCGGAGAGGTCCGCCACCTGTCTGGCCAGCTCCGCCTGCCGCTGGGCCGGGAGTGTCACCGTGAGCAGGATATCCGCGCCGTACTCCGTGCCCTCGATGATGCCGCCGCAGCTCTCCACCAGCAGCTTCATCCGCTCATAGAGGGGGTAGGTACAGGGCACCGCCATGGTGGCCCACAGGCGCATCCGGCTGACGCCGGCGGCGTTGAGCGCCAGCTTGGCCGTTCCGCCGTAGGCCCGGGTGAGACCGCCGGCTCCCAGAAGGATCCCCCCGAAGTACCGGGTCACCACGCAGCACACGTCCCACACGTCCTCCCGCTCAAACACGTTGAGCATGGGCTGGCCCGCTGTGCCCTGGGGCTCCCCGTCGTCGCTGTAGCGGAGGAGCTTCCCCTCCCGGATGCGGTAGCACCAGCAGTTGTGGCGGGCGTCGTGGTACTGCTTTCGCGCGGCCTCGATGCAGGCGCGGGCCCCCTCCTCGCTGTCCACCCGCCAGATGTGGCCGATAAAGCGGGAGCGCTTCTCCACAACCTCCGCCGTGGCCTCCTGAAAGGGGATCAGGTACTCATCCATGGCCCGCTCCTTTCCACTGCTGCCGCAGCAGGACATAAAATCGGGTTCGATGCTCCCCGGTGTGATCCATCAGCGTCTCCTCCGTCACATAGGAGAAGCCGCACTTCTCGATCACCCGGCAGGAGGCGGGATTCTCCACATAGTGGCTGCACCAGATGGCCTCCAGCTCCCGGTCCATAAAGCCATAGCGGATCAGCTCCCGTACCACCTCTGTCATGATGCCGCGGCCCCACCAGTCCGGGTGGAGGGCGTAGCCAATCTCATCGGAGGAGGCAAAGCTGCCCCGGGACTGGGCGGTAAACCCGGCGGAACCGATGACCTTGCCACTCCCCTTCTCCACTACAGCGAAGGTATGGGGAGCGGAGAACACAGAGAGGATCATCTTCTGGCTGTCCTCCACGCTCTTATGGGGCGCCCAGCCGGCGGCGTCCGCCACCCGGCGCTCCCTGGAGAATTCGTAGAGATCCGCCCCATCCGTGATCTGAAAGGGCCGCAGGATCGTTCTGGCCGTTTCCAACACAATCCGCTCCGCCATGTTACTCCCAGTCCTCCTTGGGCTCCACCCAGCCCTCGATATAGTCCTTCACCTGTCCGATGGCCCGGGGATTGCAGACCGCCACCACGTCGATGGTCTCAGCGTATTCCACGCTCTCCACCTTGGCATCCCGGTAGAGAAGATCCAGCAGGCCGCCCTTGTCATAGGGCAGGTGGAGCGTCACCCGACGCGTCCCCTTGTCCAGCACCCGGTCAATGGACGCCAGCAGATCCGAGAGGCCCTCTCCAGTCTTGGCAGAGATATTCACCGCCATCTCCCCGTGAGGCCGTATATCCCCCCAGAAGAGATCGGACTTGTTGTATACCCGCAGGCAGGGGGTCTGCTCCGCCCCCAGCTCCCGGATCAGGCTGTCCACGATCTCCGCCTGCTCCAGCCACTCGGGGTTGGAGATGTCGATGACATGGAGCAGCAAGTCCGCGTACTCCAGCTCCTCCAGGGTGGCCTTGAACGCGTCCACCAGCTGGTGGGGGAGCTTGCGGATAAATCCAACCGTGTCGGAGATCACCACCTCCAGAGTGTCGCTGACCGTCAGCAGGCGGCTGGTGGTGTCCAGGGTATCAAAGAGGCGGTTGTTGGCGGGGATGCCCGCTCCGGTGAGGGCGTTCAGGAGGGTGGACTTCCCGGCGTTGGTGTAGCCCACGATAGCCACCACCGGGATCTCATTCTTCATCCGGCGCTGGCGCTGGGTCCCCCGGACCCGGCGAACCTCCTCCAGCTCCTCCTTCAGCTTGTCGATCTTCCGGCGGATGTGGCGCCGGTCCGTCTCCAGCTGGGTCTCACCGGGGCCCTTGGAGCCGATGGGCCCCTTGCCGCTGGTGCCTGCCTGCCGCTCCAGATGGGTCCACATGCCGATGAGCCTTGGCAGCAGGTACTGATACTGGGCCAGCTCCACCTGGAGCCGGCCCTCCCGGGTCTTGGCCCGCTGGGCGAAAATATCCAGGATCAGGGCGCTGCGGTCCAGCACCTGGACACCAAATTCCTCCGTCAGCACACGCATCTGGGAGGGCGTCAGGTCGTTGTCAAAAATGACGGTGGTGGCCTCCTGGGTTTTTACCAGCTCCCGGATCTCCTCCACCTTGCCCTCGCCGATAAAGGTGCGGGGATCCGGCGTGGCCCGGTTCTGCAGCACCATGCCCACCGTCTCACCGCCGGCAGTCTCCACCAGAGCGCCGAGCTCCTCCATGGTGCTCTCGTCCGCATTGTCCCGGGCGCTGAGCCTGGGGCTGTTGAGCCCCGCCAGCACCGCCCGGTCCCGGACTTCCTCTGTCGTATGATGTTCCATAGTACCTCGCTATCAATAGAAATTGTTTGCGATTTCAGATCAATAAAGTTTCAGGTGATATGCAAAAGCTCCTTCACTTTTTGCCGCACCCGCTCCAAATCGCCGCAGGTAAGCAGCGGAATCAAATCGGCGATCTCCTCTGCCGGCCGATCCCACCACTTCAGCTGTTCCAATAACCCCTGCAGTTCCGGATCAAACCGGCGGCGAACCAATCGGGCTGGATTCCCCGCCACAATGGTATATGCCTCAACATTCCCAGACACTACGCTCCGGGCGCCGATGATGGCTCCATCACCAATGTGGGTACCTGGCAGGATGGTGACATTCTGGCCAATCCACACGTCGTTTCCCACCATGGTGTCCCCCTTGTTGGGGAGGTCCGCCATGTCCGGCGCCTTCTGCTCCCAGCCCAGAATGTAAAACGGATAGGTGGTGAGGGCATTCATCTGATGGTTGGCACCGTTCATGATGAACTCCACTCCCGCAGCGATCTGGCAGAACTTTCCAATCCTCAGTTTATCGCCGTAAAAAGGATAATGATGGGTTACATGGCTCTCAAAGTCTCGTCCACTAAAATAAGTGTATTCGCCCACTTCAATATTGGGGCGGGTGATCGTTGGCCGGATCAACGTCATGTCCGGCACATCCGCCCGAGGAAATATGGCATTGGGATCTGGTATCATTGGATCCCTCCTCTCTGTTTACTTTTGGGCAGGCGCACTCTTCTCTGCATAACCTGCCAGAATCTGCACCGCCCAATCCAGAAGGTGATTGCTGAGGGGTAAAAGCATCTTCTCTGTTATCGCTCCTCCCGAGCGAATGTCCGCCCTGCGCTCCAGGACAGCCCTGTCCATCCCCTTCAAATGCGCTAGAAGCGTATGGGAATCGGAACAATAGATCTCCTCATCCAGCCAGCACTTTGCCTGCAGCAGAAAAAGCACCGGCTTATAAAGTTCCCTCAGCACTTCCATACTCTGCGCATGGAGCAGGTTATGGATGCAGCCGTGGTAAATGCCGCAGGCACCAGTGTGGAGGGCGCGCGCCACCGCCCGACGGTTCAGCAGAGGCCGAAGAAACTCCAGATTGCCCCAATAGGGCCTGGTATCGTAATAAAACTGAAACAGCTCTCCCCGGTCCCAGGCCATGAGTTCTTCCTTCCCGGAGAAAAAACCGCAGGACTTTTCCCGCTCCGGCAGCCGATCCAGGACGCTGCGGTACCCAAGGATATCCGCCATCTCCACATGGTCCAAAATCACTACCAGGTCAATGTCGCTCCCTTCCGCGGCCTCGCCTCTGGCGTAGCTCCCCTGGATGCCCAGGCAGACCAGGCGGTTGGGGAATGCCCCCATCAGCAAGCGCTGCGCCTGCTCCATATACTGAGGAATATCCATTTGTCCCCTCCCCTATGCAGTGACATCCAGAATTGACCGCGCCACCTCTTCTATCGTGAGCTTCGTCGTATCCACCTGTGGAAACGGGAGCCTGCGGCAGGCGTTGTCCCGCTGGAGGGCCCGCTCCACCTCCGCTTCATCCCCGCCCCGGCAGAGAATGCGGCGGCGCAATTCCCCTTCACTGCAGGTCAGAACAACCCCGTTCCATTGCGTCGGCAACCCCTCCAGTGCGCTCTGCAGCGCCGCCCAGGTTTCTGGCAGGTGCAGGACCCAAGAGAAAACGATCCGGTCAAAACTAGGATTTTTCACAAAGTTTTGCAGCAGATAGCAGATATTGTCCAGGGCCATGGCCTTTGTCCACTCATCAAAATGCCAGTCCCGCCCCTGCTGCCAGCACCAATCGCCATCCAGCCACACTGTCCGTTTCAAATGCGCCATCAGCGCTCTGGCCGCCGCACTCTTCCCTGTACCCATCGCCCCGGCGATGGCAATGACCTTTGTCATCTCGTCCATACCGCTGTTTCCTCCGAAAAAAACACCGTGCCGCAGACCACGGCACGGTGCGTTTTGTAATGCAATTACTTGTCCAGACCGAACTTCTTGTTGAACTTGGCCACGCGTCCGCCGGTGTCAACCAGTTTCTGCTTGCCCGTGAAGAAGGGGTGACACTTAGAGCAGACTTCCACGCGGATATCTTTCTTTGTGGAACCTGTCTCAATTACATTACCGCAGGCGCATGTGATTGTAGTCTGCTGATAATTGGGATGGATACCTTCCTTCATTGCTCTTGTTCACCTCTTTCCTCCAAAAATTTGAGGACTTCCTAAAAAGCCGAATATGAGTATACCACGCTCTTCTCTAAAATGCAAGCACTATTTTGAGAAATTTCTTTTCCTCTGCAGCGTCCCGTAAAATTGATTCAGTATCTCCGCCAAGGCCTCCGGCGCCTCCCGGTTCACCTCGTGGCCCGCCCCCGGCACCGTCGCAAACCCGGCCTCCGGAATCCCCACCGACATGGCCCGCGCATCCTTTCGGTTGGCACTGTCCTTCTCCCCGCACAAAACCAGTGTGGGGCATGTGACACGGCCGAGGCCGCCCCGGAGATCCAGTTCTCCCATGGTACTCATCAGGGCAATGGCGTCTGTCTTGGAGAGGCCCATCTCCCGGAAATTCTTTTCCCCCATCAGGTGAAACAGGGCGTTCTGCACCTTGAGAAGGGCCTTGGGCGTCCGTACCCGTCCGCCGATGAGCACCAGACTTTTTACAGATTCCGGATGCTCCTGGGCATACTGGAGGGCCAAAACCGCACCCAGAGATAAGCCGCACAGGTGAAGCCCCTCCCCTTCTTTTTTCCTACTGCACTCCTTTGAGAAACTGTGGTAGAGGGCAGGATAGTCTACGATCCCCCCCTTTACCAGTGCAAACAGATCCAGGCACACAGCCTTTACCTGTTTATCCAGCGCTTTCATGGTGCTATCCCAGCTGGAAGGGCCCTGTCCCAAGCCATGCAAAAAAATAACTTCCATCCTTTTCTCCTCTATTGGTTACCGGCCGGCAGCTCTACCGCCGTCCCAGTGAAAAAATAATACAATACCCGCCGGCAGACTTTCTCCTGAAAAATCTGCTCCAGGGCGGCGCTGTAGGCGGCCACCTGGGAGCGGTACTCCTCCGTGCGGCGCTGCTGGGCCTCACCGGCCACCCGGTCGGTCTTGAAATCCACCACCACAAGGCCCTGTTCCGTCTCAAAGAAACAGTCCACCACACCCTGGAGCAGCAGTTCCTCCCCCCGGGCACCCGCGCCCAGATAGTCTCCGCCTTCCACCAGGAGGGAAAAGCGGTACTCCCGCCACAGGCGCTTTGCCCCGCGCATCTCCTGGGCCAGGGGGCTGCGCAAAAACCGCTCCACCGCCGCCGTATCCACAGCGGCCCCCTGCTGCTGCGTCAGGCGGTGCTGGGCCACCAGCTGCTCCACCTCTCCGGCCACATCGGCACAGTCCAGGGGGATGTACTGCATCAGGGCATGGGTGGCAGTGCCCCTCTCCGCGGCGCTGAGAGGCTGCTCCCCGGAGAGGAACCGGGGCCGCTCAAAGCGCACCGGCAGCAGGGCCGGCCAGGTGCCCTCGGCGATCTCCTGGTCCTTGGGGCGGCCCTTGAGCTGGGTGGCAGTGATTTTCGTCTGGAGCTTTCCCGCCGCCGCATAGGGGTACTGGAATCCCAAAATGTCCGGGGCAAAGGGCAGCTCCCGCACCGGCTCTGTCTCCGCCTGTACCAAGCCGCCCCGCCGCCGCAGGTAGGGGGCTGCATCGTGGAGGGCCACCGCCCAAGGGCTGTCCCCTGTCGGGACGTAGCTCGCCACCTCTGCCCCGGCATAGGAACGTAGCTCCCCCGCCTCCCGGCGGCACAGCAGGGGCAGCAGCACCCACTCGGCCATGGAGCCCGCCTCCTCCACTGCGTTGGGGGATACGGGACAGGCGGCCAGAGCGGCCAGCTTCCCCAGCTTTTTGGCCGCCCCGTTCATGGAAGCCACCAGGATGAGCTTCTCCTTGGCCCGGGTCATGGCCACATACAGCACCCGCATCTCCTCGGCCTTGCTCTCCCTCTCCAGGGCTGCTTGGATGGCCGTTCGGGCGATGGTGGGGTACTGGATGCGCCGCTCCAGGTCGATGCAGACAGGCCCCAGGCCATAGGCCGGGTGCACCAGCACCGGCGTCTGGTAGTCCTGGCGGTTGAAATCCTTCTGGAGGTCCGCCAGGATCACGATGGGAAATTCCAGACCCTTGGACTTGTGGATGCTCATGATCTGCACCCCGCCGCCGGCGGATCCGGCGGCGGTCTCCGGCTGTTCCCCCCGCTCCAGCAATTGGCGCAGATGGGAGACAAAGGCAAACAGGCCCTTGTACCCCGCCGCCTCAAAGGCTCTTGCGTGCTCATAGAGAGTGATCAGGTTCTCCCGCCGGGCCTCCCCGCCGGCCATGGCCCCGAACACGCCCAACACGTTAAAGGTGTTGTAGATGTGCCACAGCAGGCGGTGGACCTCCATGTCCTCCGCCCGGCGTCGAAGGGTGTCCACCGTCTCCAGAAAGGCACAGCTGTCCTCGCTGCCGTCAGCGGCCAGGGCCTCATAGAAATCCCCGGACGGATGGCTGCCCCGGATGAGGGCCAGCCGATCCGGGGAGAATCCGAAGATAGGGGAGCGGAGGACCGAGATCAGGGGCACGTCCTGCCGGGGGTTGTCGATGACCTGGAGCAGACTGTAGGTGACCGCGATCTCCATGGTGGAGAAGAAGTCCTCCTGCTCCTGGGTGACGCAGGGGATCCCCTGCTCCCGGAAGGCTTTTGCGTAGTGCCGGAGCCGCGGCCCCGGCGAACGCATGAGGATGGCAAAATCCTGGGGCACACAGGGCCGCAGGTGGTCCCCCTCCTGGACGGGGAAGCCATTTTGCAGCATAGCAGCCACCTTCTCCGCCACGAACCGGGCCTCCGCCAGGGGGCGGCTGGCGGTGAAGTCCTCCTCCCGGTCGATGTCCACGTCCAGGAGATGGAACTCCGGGGCGCAGTCCTCCCGGGGCAGATAGTAGTCCGCGCCGCAGTAGAGGCGCTCGTCGTCGCCGTAGTCCATCTCCCCCATCTCCTGGGAGAGGATATTGGAGAAGATGAAGTTGGCAGCGTCCAGCACCTGGGAGCGGGAGCGGAAATTTTGGGACAGGAGGATTTTCCGGTCCTCGCCGTCCCCCGCCGCCTCTCTGGGCCGAAAGGTCTGGTATTTTTTCAGAAAGATGGTGGGGTCCGCCAGGCGGAAGCGGTAGATGGACTGCTTTACGTCCCCCACGGTAAAGAGGTTGTGCCGCTGGCGGCTCAGGGCCTCGAAGATGGTGTTCTGCACCTCGTTGGTGTCCTGGTACTCGTCCACCATGATCTCCCGGTACCGGGCCGCCACCCGGCTGCACAGGTCTGTGGGTTCCCCGTCCTCTCCCAGCAGCAGCCCGATGGCCAGATGCTCCTGGTCGGAGAAGTCCGCCACATTCCGCCGCAGCTTCTCCAGGCGGTAGTCCCGGTCGAAGGCCAGCGTCAGGTTCAGCAGGGCCTCCATGGCCGGCGCCATGGACCGGAGGTCCTCCATGGCCTCCTCCCCGGCGGTATCAAACACCGACAGGGCCGCCTTGACCTCTTTTTTGCATGCCTCCCACAGGGCCTTCATCCTTGTCTTCAGGTCCCCGCCGTCGGCGTCCTTTACCGCCCCCAGCCTGGGAAATTCCACCGAGGCGGAGCGAAAGCTCTCCCAGTCCGTCCCCCGGTCCGCCAGATCCAGGAGCGCCTCCCCGGTGGAGAGGAACCTGGGCAGGTAGCCCTTGGCCAATGCCTCATGGTCCGCCATCTCCTCTCCGGCGGCGCAAAGCGCCTCCCCCCAGTGGCGGAGCTTCCGCGCCGCAGCTTCCACCAGGATGGCGGCGTAGGGCGTGCCATCCACTGTCCCCGGCAGGTTCTGCCAGAACCCTTTGGCCTCCTCCAGCCACTTCTGAGGATAGGCGTGGCTCTGCACCTTGCTGTGGAGGGTCAGCACCAGCTCCTCCAGGTTCCGGTCGTCCCGGCCAAAGCCGAAAGCGTCCGCCAGAAGGGAGCTGCCGTCCCCGCTCTCCATGTGCTCGTAGAAGGCCCCCATGGCAGAGCGCAGGGCCCGGCGGCGGAGCAGTTCCGCCTCGTTCTCATCCAGCACCCGGAAGTCTGCCGTCAGGCCGTGGGGCCCCTCGCTCTCCAGCAGGTGGACGTTCTCCCGCAACAGGGCCGTGCAGAAGGCGTCCACGGTCTTGATGTCCGCCCGGTACACCCGGTAGAGCTGCTGCTGGAGGTGGTAGTCCTCCGTCTCTCCGGCCAGCCGCTCCCCCAGCTCCTGGGCAATGCGGCCCCGGAGCTCCGCCGCCGCGGCCCGGGTATAGGTGATGATGAGGAAGTCGTCCAGGTGGCAGTGCTCCTCCGTGACATATCGGAACAGCCGCTCTACCAGCACCCGTGTCTTGCCGGAGCCGGCGGCGGCGGACACCAGCAGGTTCCCGCCCCGGTCCTCCACCGCGGCGCGCTGCTGTCCGGTCAGTCGGATATCGCTCATGGTCTCTCCTCCTCTGTGCGCTCGTCAATGAACTGCCAAAACGTCTCCGGCTTGATGGGGCGGATGTACTCCAGGTGATCCCGGTCCTGCCCGTCCACAAAGTGGCAGGCTGAGGCGAACTCGCAGTAGGTGCAGGCGTTGTCCGCTTCCCCCCGCCAGCAGGGGTCGGCGTCGATGTTGCCCTCCCCCACCTCCTGGGCGATCTGGTGGAGAAGGCTATCCACATACCGGCCAAGCTTCCCCAGCTGCTCCGCCGAGGCGATGCCCCGGGTGATGTTGTGGGAGCGGTCCAGGGACAGCGGCAGGTAGCGCGGCTCCTCCAAGGCGGTGTGCTCCATGGCGGCGAGGACCCTGGTGTCCCCTAAAAGGAGTCCGCTGCGGCGCAGCTCCCGGTCCACCGCCTTTCTGAGCTGCTCCGGCGTGGTTCCCCGGTCCATGCGCAAAATCACATCCCGGGCCGGCAGATACAGCACCCCGGCGGGGATGATATCGCGGCCGTACAGCGCCTTCCCCTCCCGCTCCAGGGTGAAGAGATAGAGCAGCATCTGCACATTCAGGCCGTGGCACACATCCGCCAGATCAAAGGACTTCTTTCCCGTCTTATAGTCCACTACCCGGAGGTAGAGCCTGTCCCCGTCCAGCCAGCCGTCCACCCGGTCCACCTTGCCGGACACCGACAGGGTGTTCCCGGCCTCCTGGATGGTGATGGCGGGCAGGTCCCCCTTCTCTCCAAATTCCAGCTCAAAGGACAGCGGCACAAAGTCCGAGTCCATCAGCTCCCCGGCCACATTGTCCATGACCGTGTGGATCGTCCGCCGCAGCCGCCGGAGCAGATAGCGGAAGCGGGCCTCCTTCCCGTCCAGGGGGCCGATGGTCTGGGCGATATAGTCGTCCATACACTGGTCCACCAGGGCGTGGAG
The DNA here is from genome assembly GCA_904419145.1 of uncultured Oscillospiraceae bacterium. Taxonomy (GTDB): domain Bacteria; phylum Bacillota; class Clostridia; order Oscillospirales; family Oscillospiraceae; genus CAJFPI01. The sequence continues at coordinate 29,005 of CAJFQQ010000001.1, forward strand.
CTCCCGTTCCGACAGGGCGGCAAACCCGCCCCGTTCCGTGGCCGTCCGGGTGACGTGCTCCATGACATAGTGGAGGAAGGTGCCGATCTGGGAGGGGTCCAGCCCGGCGGGCCTCCTCTCCTTGGCCCGGAGGCCGTACTGCATGAAGTAGGCGAAGTGGCAGGATTTGACCTTATCGATGCGGCTGGCGGACATGCGGAAGGACTGGCCGTACAGCGCGCGCACCGCCCCTTCGCTGAGGCCGCCTCGGGTCATGTGCTTGGCCCGGTCCATGGCCGCAAGGGCGTCCCGGCAGTCCTCCCGCTCCGCCAGGAAATCCCGCAGGGGGCTCGCAGCGCCGCCCGCGGCCTCCAGTGCCGGCTGAATAGCTGTCAAGCGAAATCCCTTGTCAATCTCTTCCTTTTCAATCTTCAATCCGGGGAACAGCCGCCGCAGCCGCCCCACCACAAAGGCGGGGCGAAGGGCCGTGCCATTCCGGTCGGCGGCGGGATAGGTCACCCAAAGAGCCTGTGTGGGCTTCACCAGGGCGGCATAGATGTTCTGGAGCTCCAGCGCCATTTTCTCCATGCCGTGGGGGGCCAGGCGGATGCCGCCCTCCAGCAGCGCCTCCCGGTCCTCCTCGGTGAGGATCCCCGTCTCCCCGCCGGCAGCCGGCAGGACGTGGTCGTTGGCCCCCAAGAGGAAGAGCACCTTCACCTGGTGCCGGTCGTTCATGGACAGCTCCGAGAAGGCCACCTGATCCAGCGCTGCCGGGATGGTGCCTACGCTGTACTGGCTCACCACCAGCTTCAGCAGACGCACAAATTCCTCCCGGCCCATAGGGCAATCCCCCAGGATCTCCACAAACTGATCCATGATGCGGCACAGCAGCTCCCAAATCTGCCGGTATTCGTCTGCCAGCTGCAGCTCTCCCCGCTCCCGGAGCCAGTTCGTTTTGTCCTGCAGCTGCTGGGGAAGTCCGATCTCCTCCAGGAAGGCATAGAGGGCCGCCATTTTGCCTCCGGCGGTTTCCGCGTCGCGCAGCCCCTCCGCCAGATGGGAGAGGGGGCCGCGCACCTGGGAGCGGATGGCATTCAGCTCCTCCAGCCGCGCCCGCTGGGCGGCGGTCCAGTCCTGGCTATAGCCGTCGGGATTGCCGTCCCAGTCCTCCTCCTGGAGCCACTGGCGGCCGTGGAGATCCCACTGGATGGCGTAGTTCTCCAGCAGGTCGCACTGGGCATGGGAGATGCCGGCCAGGCCGGTCTTCAGGTAGCGGAACATGTCCTCGTACTCGTACCCTCCCGTCACCGCGTCCAGAGCCGAGAGGATCAGCGTCATCACCGGGTGCTCCAGGATGTCGCTGCGGCTGCTGCGGTACACGGGGATCTCATAGCGCTCGAACACGCTCTCCACCGTGGCGGCGTAGTCCGGGAGGTTGCGCACCGCCACGCCGATCTCCCGGTAGCGGTACTCCCCCGACGCCGCCAGCCGCCGGATCTGGGCAGCCGCATATTCCACCTCACTGTAAAGGGAATTTGCTTCATAGATATGAATGGGCAAATGCTCCCCCTCATACGATGCCGGCGTCCCGAAGCAATACCGCTCCAGGTGGCCCAGCGCCGTCTCTGTCTCCGCGGCGGGCAGCTCCTCCGCCTCGAAGGTACATCCCTCCCGCGCTGCCAACTCGGAGAGCTGATCGAAGGCCCGGTTTCCGGCCCGGAAACACTCCAGCCTGCTGTTTTTCTCCCCCAGGAGCGTCACCGCGACGCTGTGGGAGCGGCGCAGCAGGATGCGGATGGCCTCCAGCTCCTGGGCAGTGAAGTGGGCAAAGCCATCCAGATAGATATCCTTCCCGTCGGCGTAGCCGCTCTCCGCCAGGGCGTGGTTGAGACGGGCCATGTAGTCGGTGAGGTTCACCCCGTCCCGGCAGAGGCGGCTCAGATAGGCGGCACTGATGAGGGCTACATCCCGGAACTTGTCCGCCGTGTCCCCCTCCATGCTCTCCGCCCGGGCCATCAGGTCCTCCGGGGTGACACAGTATCGCTGCAGCTCCTCCGCAAGGTCAATGAAGCCGCGGAGGAAGGAGACCTTCTGGGAGGGGCGGCGGTACACCGTCAGGACGCTGGACACGTCCTGGATGGCCCGCTGCATCATCAGCACCTTGCCGCCGTTGTCCAGGGCGGGCTCCCCCAGTCCGCCCACGGCCTCCAGAACCCGCTGGCTCAGCCGCCGGAATGTCAGCACCTCCCCAAACCGGCTGGCCGCAGGGCCGCAGGCGCGGCAGAGATCCACCTCCGCGGCAAAGGAGGCGTGGTCCGGCACCAGCAGGATCTGGGGACGCAGGGCACCGTTTGTTTGGATGCGCTCCAGCACTGCCCTGGATTTTCCCGTGTTGGCTCGGCCCCGCAGTAGATAGAGCATCGGTCCTCCTCCTCTCGTTGTTTGCTGGGATTATTGTAGCATAGGGGGAAAAAAAGAACAAGAAAGAGGTCACCATTCAGTGACCTCTTTCTTGGACAGTGAACTCGACTGGTGGTTTACAGACCGGCCAACGTCTCCAACACGTAGTCGCCGTAGGCGGCACAGGTGGCGCCGGACGGATCGCCGGTGACCACGATCTTCTTTTCCGTCTGGCCGCAGATCTCCAGGGCCTTCGCCAGCTTGTCGGCAGCAGCGCCCCGGGCGATGTGGCGCAGGAGCAGCTCTGTGGCTTTGAAGATGCTGGAGGGATTGGCATAGTCCCCCAGGCCCTCCTCGATCATGCGGGGGGCGGAGCCGTGGATGGCCTCGAACATGGCGTACCGGTCGCCGGTGTTGGCGCTGCCGGCGGTGCCCACGCCGCCCTGGATCTGGGCAGCCTCATCGGTGATGATATCCCCGTAGAGGTTGGGCAGGACAAACACCTGGAACTTGCCCCGGATGTCCGGGTTCACCAGGTTTGCCGCCATGATGTCGATGTACCAGTCCTCGGCCTCGATGCCCGGGTACTCCGCCGCCACCTCGTGGCAGATGGCGGAGAACAGGCCGTCGGTCTTTTTCATGATGTTGGCCTTGGTGACGATGGCCACATTGGTCTTGCCGTTGTTTTTGGCATATTCGAAGGCCGCCTGGGCGATGCGCCGGGTGCCGGGGACGGTGGTGACCTTGAAGTCCATGGCCAGAGAACCGGGCACCTCGATGCCCCGGCTCCCCAGGACATACTCCCCCTCGGTGTTCTCCCGGAAGAAGATCCAGTCAATGCCCAGCTCCGGCACGGACACCGGACGGACATTGGCAAACAAGTCCAGCTCCCGGCGCAGCGTCACATTGGCGCTCTCCATGGTGCCTCCCTTGGGGGTGGTGGTGGGGCCCTTCAGCAGTACGTCGCAGGTTTTGATAGCCGAGAGCACCTCTTTCGGCACGGACTGTCCCAGGGCCAGGCGGTTTTCGATGGTGAGGCCCTCGATGGGCTTGAGGACAATGGACCCGGCAGCGATTTCGTCCTTCAGCAGCGCCTCCAGCACCCGCTTGGCCTCACGCATGATGATCGGACCGATGCCGTCGCCGTCAATGAGGCCGATGACCACCTGCTGCTTGGCGGAGAAGTCCGTGGCAGTATGGTCCATATGGGCGCTGCGCTCCACCTGCTGCTCCAGCAGGGCGCGGAACTGCCGGCAGGCCTGGTCGATGTAGTTGTTATCCATTATTTGCCACCCTCCCGTGTGTAGTCCAGCAGCCCACCGGCGCGGAGGATGGCCTGCTGGCGGTCGGTAAAGTGTCCGGTCAGGGGGATGGTATCGCCGGTGGTCTCATCCAGCAGAGTGAACTGGCCGGATTGCAAGCCCTTGAACACATTGACCAGTTTCAATTTGTCGTCCTGGCGGAGCTTGTCGTAGTCGTCCGCGTTGGCAAAGGTCAGGGGCAGGATACCGGCGTTCACCAGGTTGGCCGCATGGATGCGAGCAAAGCTCTTGGCGATCACGCACCGGACCCCCAGGTACAGGGGCACCAGGGCTGCGTGCTCCCGGCTGGAGCCCTGGCCGTAGTTGCTGCCGCCCACCACAATGCTGCTGCCGGCGGCCTTGGCACGCTCCGGGAAGGTCTTGTCGCACACGCCGAAGCAGAACTGGGACAGATAGGGGATATTGGAGCGGTAGGGCAGGATCTTGCTGCCCGCGGGCATGATGTGGTCGGTGGTGATATTGTCCCCCACCTTCAGCACCAGGGGCGCCTCCACCGTGTCGGTGAGGGGACGGCTCTTGGGGAACTCCTTGATGTTGGGGCCCCGGAGGATCTCCACAGACTCAGCCTCCGCCTCGCTGGCCGGGGGCAGGATGGCGCTGTCGTCGATCTTGAACCGCTCCGGCAGGGTAATGGCGGGCATCTCCCCCAGGGTGCGGGGATCGGTGATCGCGCCGGTGAGGGCCGCGGCCACAGCGGTCTCCGGGGACACCAGGTAGACCTTGGCGTCGGCGGTGCCGCTGCGCCCCTCGAAGTTCCGGTTGAAGGTCCGGAGGCTCACGCCGCCGGAGTTTGGCGAGAAGCCCATACCGATGCAGGGGCCGCAGGCGCACTCCAGGAGCCGGGCGCCGCTGGCGAGAATGTCGCTGAGGGCCCCGCAGTCGGAGAGCATGGCGAGGACCTGTTTGGACCCCGGGGACACGGACACGCTGACCGAGGGAGCGATGGTCCTGCCCTTCAGCAGTGCCGCCACCTTCAGCAGATCCATGAGGCTGGAGTTAGTACAGGAGCCGATGCACACCTGATCCACCTTGGTGCCGGCGATGCTGGAAACGGTCACCACATTGTCCGGGCTGTGGGGGCAGGCGATCAGGGGCTCCAGGGCAGAGAGGTCGATGTCGATGACGGTGTCATAGACCGCATCTGCATCGCTGGCGAGGGGCACATAGTCACCCTCCCGGCCCTGGGCGGCCAGGAAGGCGCGGGTGATCTCGTCAGAGGGGAAGATAGAGGTGGTGGCTCCCACCTCGGTCCCCATGTTGGTGATGGTGGCCCGCTCCGGCACGGAGAGGGTCGCCACGCCGGGGCCGCCCCACTCGATGATGGAACCCACACCGCCCTTGACGCTGATGCGTCGGAGCAGCTCCAGGCTCACGTCCTTGGCGGTGACAAAGGGGCTGAGTTTTCCGGTCAGGTTCACCTTCACCATCTTGGGCATGGTGATATAGTAGGCGCCGCCGCCCATAGCCACCGCCACGTCCAGCCCGCCGGCGCCGAAGGCCAGCATGCCGATGCCGCCGCCGGTGGGGGTGTGGCTGTCGGAGCCGATGAGGGTCTTGCCGGGGATGCCGAAGCGCTCCAGGTGGACCTGGTGGCAGATGCCGTTGCCGGGGCGGGAGAAGTACAGGCCGTGCTTCTTTGCCACGGACTGGATGTACCGGTGGTCGTCGGCGTTCTCAAAGCCGGACTGCAGGGTGTTGTGGTCGATGTAGGCCACGCTGCGCTCCGTCCGCACCCGGGGGATGCCCATGGACTCAAACTCCAGGTAGGCCATGGTGCCCGTGGCGTCCTGGGTCAGCGTCTGGTCGATGCGCAGGGCTACCTCGCTGCCGGGGGCCATGTCCCCGCTGACCAGATGAGATCGGATGATTTTCTGAGCAATGGTCAAGCCGCTCATTTCGTTTTTCCTCCCATAATACTGTTCATGGCGTGCTGGAGGTGCTCCTCCGTCAGCCGGGCCGCCGCCTCTCCATCATGGGCGGCAATGGCCTCATAGATCTTCCGGTGCTCCACGGCGATCTCCTCGCTGCGCTTGGGGTTCTCAATGGAGGCCCGGCGATACTTCTGGATCCGCTTGTGCAGGGGGATCAGGGTGTCCGCCAGCACGTGGCGGCCGCTCTGGCGGCAGATCTCCACATGGAACTGGTCGTCCATCTCCTTGACATGGGCCGGGTCCTTCTTCTCGGTGTAGAAATTTTGAAGCTCCACGATGTGCTTGAGCTCCTCCAGCCCCTCGGGCGTGATGTTCTGTGCGGCGTAGTAGCTGGCAAGGCCCTCCAGCCGCAGGCGGATGTTCATGATATCCCGCACATCCTCCTCCGTGATCCCCAGCACCACGCTGCCCTTGCCGCTGTCTCCGTCGGCAATCAGGCGCTCCTGGGTCAGGCGGCGCATGGCCTCCCGCACCGGGGTGCGGCTGACGCCCAGCTCCTCCGCCAGCCCAAGCTCCGTCAGGACCTGGCCCGGGGCGTAGCGGCCAAAGATAATATCGTCCTCCAGGCGCTCATACACCCGGTCTGCCAGCAGTACATTCTTATATGGTCTCTCAGTCATTACAGATTCCTCCCCGGCCATTTCAATTCCCCGCCTGTCAGCTCGCTGATCTTGTGGGCCAGCTCCTGATTGGACAGCACCGACTGGCGGCCGTCCTCATACTCCTGGTCCACCCACTCCTTCAGCGCCACGATGAGCGGGTCCTTCTTGCTGTACGCCTTCTCCGGCGGCAGCTTATAGGCCTCGTTGATCCAGTAGGCAATACCCGCCAGGCCCGAGGTCTTGCCGATCTGCACGGTGGCAGGACGGTTGAGCAGCTTCTTGGTGTTGAAGATATTGTAGATCTCCTCGTCCTTCAAAAGGCCGTCGGCGTGGATGCCGGCCTTGGTCACATTGAAGTTCTCCCCCACAAACGGCGTCATGGGCGGGATCGTGTACCCGATCTCATGGGTGAAGTAGTCCGCGATCTCCGTGATCACCGTGGGGTCTACGCCGTCCAGGCTGCCCCGGAGGGAGGCGTATTCGAAAATCATGGCCTCCAGGGGGATATTGCCCGTGCGCTCGCCGATGCCCAGCAGGGAGCAGTTCACGGCGCAGGCGCCATAGAGCCAGGCGGTGGCGGCATTGGCCACGGCCTTGTAGAAGTCGTTGTGGCCGTGCCACTCCAGCATCTCGCTGGGCAGATCCGTGTAGTGCTGCAGGCCGTAGATGATGCCGGGAACGCTGCGGGGCAGGGCCACCTCGGTGTAGGGCACGCCGAAGCCCATGGTGTCGCAGGCCCGGATCTTCACCGGGATCCCCGCCTCCTTGGCCAGATTCTGCAGCTCGTTGACCAGGGGCACCACAAAGCCGTAGAAGTCGGCCCGGGTGATATCCTCCAAATGGCAGCGGGGCACCACCCCGGCATCAAAGGCGTCCTTCACCGTCCCCAGATACAGATCCATGGCCTGGCGGCGGGTCATCTTCATCTTCTTGAAGATGTGGTAGTCGCTGCAGCTCATGAGCATGCCGGTCTCCTTGATGCCCAGGGACTTCACCAGCTTGAAGTCCTCCTTGCTGGCACGGATCCAGCTGGTGATCTCCGGGAAGGGCAGGTCCAGCTCCATGCACTTCTCGATGGCCTCCCGGTCCTTCTTGCTGTAGACAAAGAACTCGGTCTGGCGGATGATCCCGAAGGGGCCGCCCAGCTTGGAGAGAAACTTGTAGATCTGCACCACCTGATCCACGGTGTAGGGCTCCACAGACTGCTGTCCATCCCGCAGGGAGGTGTCGGTGATCCAGATATCCTCGGGCATGTTCATGGGCACCCGGCGATGGTTGAAGGGCACCTTGGGCACAGTGTCATAGCCGTAGATGTCCCGGTACAGGTTGGGCTCTTCCACGTCCTGCAGGGAATATTTATAGGAGCGGTACTCCAGCAGGTTGGTTTTACTCGATACTTCCAACATATGTGTCCCCTCGCTTTGCTCGGCAGATTGGATAACCGTATAATCGTATCCTTGTATACAATTATACGCTGATACATTGTTCTGTCAAGTCCATATGCATAAAAAACAGCCCTGTTTTTACAGGGCTGTTTCGCCGTTTTGCACAAATTCACTCTCCCAGTCCGGAGAGCCATTGCTCCACTAACTCAATGATCTTAAAGCGCACCACATACCCCTCGCTCTCCTGGGTAATGAGGGCGACCTCCTCCTCCGTCATTCCGGCGGTCTGGGCGCTGTCGGTGAAGTCCTCGGTGGTGGCGGACAGGCACAGGGGCGGGAACACCACGCACCACCAGTTTTGGCCCGCCCCCTCCCCCAGCCTTACCCGCAAGGACAGATAGCGGCCGGCGGGCAGGGTGAAGGTGTCGTATTCCCGGGTGGGATAGTCCTCCCAGGTGAGCGCCGCCTGGACTGGGTAGTCAAAGCCGTTCTCTGCCAGCACAGAGGACGCCATCGCCTCCAGCTCCGGCAACAGTTCTGTCAGCTGTGCTTCTGCCGCCTCCACCGTGGCGCAGTCCTCCAGCTGCGCCTCTGCCGCCTCCAGCACCGCGTCCCGGACCCGGAGCTTCACCGCCTGGTCCGTCTGGCTGTCGGAGTTTGCCAGCACGTGGAGGCGGATCAGCTTGCCGGCCAGGTCCTCCTGGGTCTCATGGGCGCCTGCTGCCGCCCATGCGGCGGTGGCCGCCAGGGCAAACAGAAGGGATAACAAACAAATTGTGGATCTTTTCATAGAGAAAGCACCGTCCTTTCCGGGGAATACCTCAGTATGGACAGCGCTTTTCCAAATCATACAGACGATATGGACTTTTTCATGGGTTCCGCAGTTCCGGCAGGATCGCCATCAAGCGTCTCCCGGCCTCAGCCGCACTTGTCCGCCGGGGCGCACCGCCCCACCGGACGGGTCAAAAAGGTCTGGGGGTACTCCTGCCGCAGCTGCTCAGACGCCTGGCGCGCCATGGCCTCGTCGGTAAACACGCCGAACACGGTGGGCCCGCTGCCGGTCATGCAGGCAGCGGCGGCGTCCAGGTCCATCAGCTGCCGCTTGATCTCCCCCACCTCCCGGTATTTCCGGGGGAGCATATCCTCAAACACGTTGTATACCCGCCGGCACACCCCCGACAGATCCCCATTGTACAGAGCCGTCGAAAGCCCCGCCGTGTCCGGATGGCAGCGCAGCTGCCGCAGCCGCACCTGGGCAAAAAGCTCCGGGGTGGAGATGGGAAAAGAGGGCTTACAGACCACCAGGAAGCAGTCCGGCAGGGCGGGCAGATCCGTCAGCACCTCGCCCCGCCCCTCGGCCAGGGCCGTGCCGCCCCGGACGCAGTAAGGCACGTCGCTTCCCACCTGGAGGGCCATGGCCTCCAGCGCCCGATCCGGCAGCTCCGGTGCCAGAGCGCGGCGCAGCAAGCGCAGGACGGCGGCCCCGTCGCTGCTGCCGCCGGCCATGCCGGCAGCCACCGGGATATGCTTATCCACCCGGATGGTGAGCCCCACCGGGGGGATCCCTGTCTCCTGAAAGAACAGCTCCGCCGCCTTCACGGCAATATTGCTGTTATCCCGAGGCAGGTAATTGAGATTGGTCACCAGGGTGATGCCCCGCCGCTCCTTGAAGGTGATGGACACCATGTCGCACAAGTCGATGCTCTGCATCACCATGCGCAGGTCGTGGTACCCGTCCGGCCGCTTGCCCAGGATATCCAGCGTCAGATTCAGTTTTGCCCAGGCCGGCTCGGTAATGGTCATAAAAACCCTCTCAAATCCTGATCGTAGTCTAATTCTTCCCCACAGCGGGGGCAGTAGGATGCAAAGAAATTCCGGTCCAGATACTTGCCGCAGCAGGGGCAGCGCCAAAATATACCATCCAGGATCAGCGCCGCTGCCATCAGCCCCAGCCCCAGCCACAGCGCCCAACCGGCGTCCCCGATGGTGCCGTACAGAAACAGCGGCGCGCCGACGCCCAGCCCCAGGAAAAACAGGCGGCGCACAAGGCGCAGGGTCATGATCTGCCATCGCTCCTTTCATCGCAGCCCAGCTCTTTCCCGCAGTGGGGACAATAGGTGAAATGCTGGTCGATCCGCCCCAGGCCCCCGCCGCAATAGGGGCAGCGCCACAGTGCAGAGAAAAGTGCCACATAACCCACTAATGCCGCTACCAGCACGATCTTTATCCATACTGTCCCAATCAGCATCACCGCCACCGCCAGCAACGCCAGCAGCGCGATGCAGCCCCCCAGCAGACGGCGCTTCTTCCGCAAGGTCACGATTCTCTCCCGATCCTCTCGTTAAAATCCAGCCGCTCTCCACAGTGGGGACAATAGTCCGCACCTGCGTCAAAACGACCCAAATGCCAGCCGCAGCGGGGACAAACCCATTTGGTCAGGAAGAAGATCAAACTCCCCACCATCAGAGCACCCCCCACGACCACCAGCCAATACGTTTCCGCCAGGGCACCCGCGATTCCAACAAACATGCCGCCGACCAGCATGGCAATGATCAGGATCCTTTTCTGGTTGAGGCTCACGCTTTCGCCCCTCCTTACCGCATGACTCGGTTCACTGCTCTCACCCGGGCCGGCCACGGTTACCGGATCTTTCTGCCCTCCACGTAGTAGCGCTTATCCGCCGCATGGCCCATGGAGAAGGTCTTGCGGGGCAGAACGCCGTCGGCCATGACGGTTTTGAACAGCTGGTCCTTGCCCATGGCAGGCAGCAGGAAGCCCATGTTGCCGCTCTTGCTCCCCAGCTCCCTTGTCACGTCGTCGCCGTGGATGTAGTCCACCTCGCCGCCGTTCTCTTTCAGATAGGCGTCCAGGAAGCCCTGCAGCGTCCCCACTGCCAGCTGCACCTTGGGATCTGGGACCGTGATGAAGCCGTCGTAGCCGGCCCAGACCACCTCGATGGTGTGGCCCGGCCCCTTCCCCTCGTGGGCGTTGGGGTAGGCGCGCTTGAACGCCTCCATCAGCCCGGCGGGCTCCACGCCGAACACCACCCGGTGGATGGCCTCGAACTGCAGGGCCTCGTCGTGGAGGTTCACGATCTCCACCAGAGCGTACCGGGCGGGAAGATCGGCCCACGCCGCCTCCGGCGTCACCTTCTTGAGATTCTCATAGCAGGTCTTGGCGGTAGCCAGGGAGTGGTTGCCGTCACCCACGGCAAAGAGCAGGGGCGCGGCGTCCTTCAGGCCATACTTCCCCTGCTGGACCGAGGGGTCCATGAGCCCCGCCAGGGCCGCCGCCAGGGCGTCCATCTGCCCGTCGGTGAGGCGCCAGCCCTTCAGATGGCCGCCGCCCATCATCAGGTCAAAGTCGTAGAGCTTCTCCATGGAACCGACGGCGGCGGTGATGGGCTCCACGCAGGTCCCCTCCGGGTCGTCGATGAGCAGCATCACATGGGGCAGCTCGATGGGCGCGTCCTTCCGCACCCGGACCCGGGGCGGGATGCGCTCCAGCACCGTGCCCTCGGTGGCGCGGATCAGGGAGCCGGAGCCGGGGGTGTAGTCGTATCGCTCCAGGTCCACAGCGGCCACCAGCCCGTGGCGAACCGCGCCGTCGGACTGGGTGCGCTCAATGTAGAGGATGGAATCCCCATAGGTCCGGAAAATATCCCGGGCCAGGTAGTCCTCCATGGCGGCGTTGATATCCGCCACATGCTGGTCCACATCCGGGTCATTGAGCTTGCTCTCCGGCAGGATCAGACGCAGCGTGCTGGGCGCTTCCCCCACGATCCGGTCCACCTCCTCCCAGTACTCCGGCTGGGAGGTGAACTGGTCGCAGGCCACCACAGCCCACTTGGTCATGTCGCAGTCCCGGGGCAGCAGAATGTCGGCGGGAACCATGCCGATGCGCGCAAATCGCTCCTTCATATCCTCTCTCCTCCATAATTGTATCGGCGGAAACAGCCGGTCCGATTCTTCCTGTGCGCCTTACAGGGCGCCGCGGATCGCCGAGAGCAGCTCGCCGTAGTTCTCAAAGGCGCTCAGCTGGGGGTAGTCGGCCTTGATCTGCTCCGTGGTTCGGAACAGGAACCCGGCCTTGCTGGCCAGGATCATATCCAGATCGTTGTAGCTGTCGCCGCAGGCGATGGTATCATATCCGATGGACTGGAGCCCCCGGACGGTGGTGAGCTTGGACTCCTTGCAGCGCATGCGGAAGCCGGAGATCCTGCCGTCGGGCCGGACCTCCAGGCTGTTGCAGAAGATGGTGGGCCAGCCCAGCTTTTTCATCAGCGGCATGGCGAACTCCTCAAAGGTGTCGCTGAGGATGATCACCTGGGTGATGGAGCGCAGCTCATCCAGAAACTCCTTGGCGCCGGGCAGGGGATCTATGGTTGCAATGGTGTCCTGGATCTCCTTCAGCCCCAGTCCGTGCTCCTCCAGGATGCCGATACGCCACTTCATCAGCTTGTCGTAATCCGGCTCGTCCCGGGTGGTCCGCGTCAGTTCCGGGATGCCGCTGGCCTGGGCAAAGGCGATCCAGATCTCCGGGACCACCACGCCCTCCATATCCAAACAGACGATATTCATGGAATTTTGTTCCTCCTATCTTCCCGCGCCCGGCAGGAATCTTGACTTGAAGAAAGTATACCAAAATTTCTCCTTTATTTCAATACAAAGCAAAAAATACATCAAGATCTGTCAGGAGATCAGAAATTTTTTTGAATTCACATATTTCTGCTCCGATGTGGGAAACTAGGGCATATTCCAAAACGAACTGGAGGGATTCCTATGGTTATTGATAAGATCGCACTGGTGCTGGCAATCATCGGCGCGTTGAACTGGGGCTCTATCGGCCTGTTCGGGTTCGACGTGGTGGCCTTCCTGTGCGGCGGCCAGATGGCGATGGTCAGCCGGATCATCTACGCACTGGTCGGCCTTGCCGGCCTCTGGTGCATCTCCCTGCTCTTCCGCGAAAACGCTACGGACGAGAGCACGACCTGAGCCTTTTCTGCGTGCAGGCTGGGCCGCCGGTTCGGCGGCCCAGCCTGCTTTTGCGTCTGCGGACCGTCGCGTCTGGTTTTTTCGATCCGCGCAATTTTCTCTTGAACACGCCTGCAAAAATTGGTACAATCGTTGTGATGAAATCTACCAAAGAAAGAAGACCAGACGTGACAAAGAAAGCGCTCAAATCTGCCTTCCCGGGAACGTTGCCGGTGATGGCGGGATACCTGGTTCTAGGCGTTGGATTCGGCATCCTGCTTCAGAGCAAGGGGTACTCCTTTCTCTGGGCCGGCGTGATGAGTCTGACCATCTACGCCGGCTCCATGCAGTATGTGGCTGTGGACCTGCTCTCCAGCGGCGCCGCGGTGCTCTCCGCCGCCCTGATGACCCTGGTCATCAACGCCCGCCACCTGTTCTACGGGCTCTCCATGCTGGAGAAGTACCGGGACGTGAAGGGCATCAAAAAGCTCTATCTGATTTTCAGCCTCACCGACGAGACCTATTCCCTGGTCTGCACCGCCCGGCCGCCCGAGGATGTGGACCCCACGGCCTTCTATTTCTGGACCTCCCTGCTGAACCAGTGCTATTGGGTGGCGGGCAGCGTCCTGGGCGGCCTTTTGGGACAGGTGCTGCCCTTTGACACCACCGGTGTGGATTTTGCCATGACCGCCCTGTTTGTGGTGATCTTTACCGACCAGTGGCTCACCCGGAAGAACCATCTCCCCGCCCTGGTGGGCGTCGGAGTCTCGGTGGTGTGCCTGCTGCTCTTCGGGCCGGACCGCTTCATCATCCCCGCCATGGTGGGCATTGCCCTGCTGCTGATGCTCCTGCGCCGACAGCTGGAGGAGGTGGCGGAGACATGAGCGAGTTTGCCTACTCCGCCGTGCTGGTGGCGGTGATTGTAGCGGTGACCCAGCTGACCCGGTTTCTGCCCTTCCTCCTCTTTGGCGGGAAGAAACAGCCCCCCAAGGCGGTTCTCTATCTGGGGCGGGTCCTGCCCTGCGCCATTATGGGGATGCTGGTGGTCTACTGCCTGCGCAATGTGACGCCTCTGGCCGCCCCCTATGGCATCCCGGAGCTGATCGGCGTGGTTCTTGCGGTGGTCCTCCATGTCTGGAAGCGGAACACCCTGCTGAGCATCGGCGTCAGCACTGTGGCCTACATGGTTCTGGTCCAGGCGGTTTTTTGAGGAAGACAGTATGAACATCAAACGACTGTCTGCCCTGTTATCCCTCTGCCTGCTCCTGTACTGCGGCTGCGCCGCACCGGCCTCTCCCGGCCATGCAGAGGAAGCGCCCGGTACCGGAAACAGCGCCCCTGCCGACGGCAGGACGCCGGCAGCCCCCTTGGAGGCAAGCGGGCCGCAGGGTGCTCCTTCGGAGGGTGTCCCCGAAGAGGTGCCTGCACCGGAGCCCGCAGACAGCGATTTTGTCAAAGTAACCGACTACATCCCCACCATCCAGGTGGAGCTGGCTTACGCCGGGACAGACAACTTCACCGGCCAGGCCATCTATGATTTCACAGAGGCCTATCTCCGCTATGGGACGGCAAAAAAGCTGGCTGCCGTCCAGGAGGCGCTGAAGGCCCAGGGGCTGGGGCTCCTGATCTGGGATGCCTTCCGCCCCACCGCCGCCCAGTTCAAGCTCTGGGAGGTCTGTCCGGACCCCACCTATGTGGCGAACCCGGAAACGGGCTTCTCCTCCCATAGCCGTGGCAACACCGTGGATGTGACCCTGGTCTCTTTGGACGGCACGGCTGTGGAGATGCCTACCGGCTTCGATGACTTCTCTCCCCTGGCGGATCGGGACTACAGCGATGTGGACGCCCTTCCCGCCGCCAATGCCGCACTGCTGGAGGATGCGATGACCCAGGCCGGCTTTACTCCCTATCAGGGGGAGTGGTGGCACTTCTCCGACAGCGACGTCTACGAGGTGGAAACGGGGTTTTCCCCGTAATATTTTGCGCGTGATCTCCCAAATGAAAAGGAGGAATTACAATATGGATTTTCGACAGGAATACGAGAAATGGCTCAGCAGCCCCTCTCTCAGCGCCGCGGAAAAAGCGGAGCTGGAGGCCATCCGCAGCGATCCCAAGGAGATCGAGAGCCGGTTCTACGGTCCTCTGGAGTTCGGCACCGCCGGCCTCCGGGGCACCATGTGCGTGGGGCTCCACCACATGAATATCCACGTGGTTCGCCACGCCACCCAGGCCTTTGCCGAGGTGATTCTGGCCGAGGGCGGCGACGCGGCCAAGCGCGGGGTGGCAGTTTGCTTCGACTGCCGCAACAACTCCCCCCAGTTTGCCCGGGAGGCCGCCTGCGTCATGGCCGCCAACGGCATTCACGCCCGTCTCTTTGACGCCCTACGTCCCACCCCGGAACTGAGCTTTGCCGTCCGGGAGTACGGCTGCATTGCCGGCATCAACGTCACTGCCAGCCACAACCCCAAGGAGTACAACGGCTACAAGGTCTACTGGGAGGACGGCGCCCAGCTGCCCCCCCACCACGCCGAGGCCATTGCCAAGAAAATGGAGGAGCTGGATATCTTCACCGGCCCCAAGACCATGGACTATGACGCCGCTGTGGCCCAGGGCCTCATTGAGATCATCGGCGAGGACACGGACCGCCGCTTCATGGAGCACGTCATGGCCCAGGTGGTGGACGCCAATGCCATCCCCGCTGTGGCGGACACCTTCAAGGTGGTCTACACCCCCTTCCACGGCTGCGGCCACAAGCTGGTTCCCGAGGCCCTGAAGCGGGCCGGCATTAAACACCTGATCCCGGTGCCGGAGCAGATGGTGATCGACGGCAACTTCCCCACCGTGGTCTCCCCCAACCCGGAGAACCCGGAGGGCTTCGCCCTGGCGGTGGAGCTGGCCAAGCAGAATGATGTGGACTTCATCCTGGGCACCGACCCGGACAGCGACCGGGTGGGCATCATGATCCGGGACAAAAACGGCGAGTATCAGGTGGTCACCGGCAACCAGACCGGCGTGGTGCTGCTGGACTACCTGCTGGGGGCCATGCAGCGCTCCGGAAAGCTGCCGGAGAAGCCGGTGGCACTGAAAACCATCGTCACCACCGAGATGGCCAAGGCCGTGGCGGAGAGCTACGGCGCCGCCTGCTACGACACCTTCACCGGCTTCAAGTTCCTGGCGGAGAAGAAGGACAAGCTGGAGGGGGCCGGCGAGGGCAAGGTGGTATTTTCCTATGAGGAGAGCTACGGCTACATGTTGGGGGATTTTGTCCGGGACAAGGACGCTGTCACCGCCTCCCTGGCCCTGACGGAGATGGCCGCCTACTACGCATCCAAGGGCATGACGGTGCTGGATGCCCTGAACGCCCTGTATGAGAAGCACGGCTACTACGGGGAAAAGACCCACAACCTGGTCATGCCCGGCCTGGACGGCCTGAAGGATATGGCGAAGCTCATGGCCTCCCTGCGGCAGACGCCGCCCAGGGAGATCGCCGGGGTCACTGTCAGACAGTTCAAGGACTATCAGGACGGCAGCGTGGTGGACTGCGCCACCGGCGAGACCTCCGCTATGGAGCTCTCCGGCTCCAATGTGCTGCGCTTCGAGCTCGCCGACGGCACCAGCATCATCGTCCGTCCCTCCGGCACCGAGCCCAAAATCAAGGTCTATGTGCTCACCAAGGGCAAGGATGCCGCTGAGCGGGACGCAAATCTTGCCAAATATGCCAGCTGGGTGGCAGAGTTGAAGCCATGAGTACACCCAAGGATTTCCAGTAGAGGCATTTCCCCGGAACTGCTGCCCCTCACCCCCCAAAAGTGCCGCATCCTGCATATCGCTATGATCTCGATTCTCCTGCTGTTTCCCCCGACATCGTTTCTTGGCCAGGGCGGCGACAAACCCTTTCAAACACTGGAAACCGGTCAGGCCGCCAGCGCCCCGATGGAGCTGGACCCCCGGACGCTTCTGCAGCGCTGGATACATAGGCCATTGCGGACCTGGCGAGTGCTGCAGGCGACAAAGATCTATCAGGAGGACGAGAGCTATCAGACGGCCAGCGGCCAGTTTGTTACCTTCACCTTTACCCTGACCGACGGCACAGAGCACACCGTCTCCGCCTGCGCCCCCTATGTGGTGATCGACGGCACCGGCTACCGGACAGACTATGAGCCCTGCCAGGCCCTCAACATGCTGGGCAGCCAGCTCGTCGGGACGTCGTAAGGTCACCTGCTTTGGTGGGAACACCGGCAGTTGCAACCATTTCCGCGTGCTATGCCGCGCAGCAGTCAAATCGGCCCTGTCCACTGAAGTGGACAGGGCCGATGTCTGTTTCTATGAGAATGTTACAGCACCTTGCTGAGGAAGGACTGAGTCCGGGGATTCTGGGGATGGTCGAAAAACTCCTTTGGCGTGTTCTGCTCCAGGATGTGGCCGCCGTCCATAAAGAGGACCCGGCTGCCCACCTCCCGGGCAAAGCCCATCTCGTGGGTGACCACCACCATAGTCATGCCCTCCCGGGCCAGCTCCTTCATCACGTCCAGCACCTCCCCCACCATCTCCGGGTCCAGGGCGCTGGTGGGCTCGTCAAAGAGCATCACCTTGGGCCGCATGGCCAGGGCCCGGACAATGGCAATGCGCTGCTTCTGTCCGCCGGAGAGCTGGGAGGGGTAGGCGTCCGCCTTGTCCTCCAGGCCCACCCGCTTGAGCAGGGCCGTGGCCGTTTCGTCCGCCTCCGCCTGGCCCATGAGCTTGGTGCGCACCGGAGCCAGGGTGATGTTCTTCCGGATGGTCATATTGGGGAAGAGATTGAAGTGCTGGAACACCATGCCCATCTGCTGGCGGATCTTGTCGATGTCCGCCTTGGGGTCCGTGACCTCCGCCCCGTCGAAGGTGATGGTGCCCTTGGTCGGGGTCTCCAGCAGATTCAGGCACCGGAGAAACGTGGACTTGCCGGAGCCGGAGGGCCCGATGATGACCACCTTCTCCCCCGGGGCGATGTGCTCGGAGATATCGTCCAGCACCAGATTGTCCCCAAAGGACTTGGAGAGATGTTTAACGTCGATCACTTTGGCGCAGCCTCCTTTCCAGCTTGCCCTGGAGCCAGGTGAAGATCATCACCAGGACCAGGTAGATCACCGCCGCGCCTATCAGGGGGAACATAGCGTCAAAGGTGCGGTTGACGATATTCTTGGCGAAGAACACCAGCTCCTGGCCGCCGATGACGGAGATCATGGAGGTGTCCTTCAGCAGGATGATGAACTCATTGCCCAGGGAGGGCAGAATGGCCTTGAACGCCTGGGGCACCACGATAAAGCGCATGGTATCCAGATAGTTGAGGCCCAGTGACCGCCCGGCCTCCATCTGTCCGGGGTCCAGGGACATGAGGCCGCCCCGGATGATCTCCGCCACATAGGCGCCGGAGTTGATGCCCAGGGTCAGGGCGCCCACCATGGTATAGTTCCGGCTGCTGGCAAAGATGACCATGCCCATGATCAAAACCTGTACCAGCATGGGGGTGCCGCGGATCACCGTGACATAGACCTTACAGATGGCGTTGACCACGCCCAGGAAGAAGTTCCGGGGACGGCCGGGGCGCTGCTGGTCGTGGGCGGTGCGGACCATGGCCACCAGCACGCCCAGCACCACGCCGATGGCCAGCGCCATGGCCGTGGCCACCAGGGTGATGCCCACGCCCTCCAGATATTGCTGCCAGCGGTCCCCCTCGATAAAGGCCTGGTAGAACCGGACAAAGAAGGTCTGCCACCAGGCCAGGGGCTCCTCGCCGGACTGCATCCATCCCCGCCATAATTCATAGGTTTGCGCCAGATCCATGGGCTTTTCTCTCCTTCTCTCAAAGATGCCGCAAGAAGGAAGCGGCAGCAGCCGCTCCCTTCTGCGGAAAATTTAGGAATCCAAACGCGCTTACTCGGCGCTGATGTACTTGTCCATGATGGCCTGGACGGTGCCGTCGTCAATCAGCTCGTTGAGAGCGGTGTTCACGGCGGTGAGCAGAGCCTCGTTGCCCTGGTCCACAGCGGCGCAGTAGTCCTCCACCACATAGGCGCCCTCCAGGATCTCCAGACCCGGGGTGGCCTCCACATAGGACTGGGCGGGGCCGTTGTCGATGACCACGCAGTCCACCTGGCCGTTGAGCAGGGCCTGGACGGCCAGAGAGCCGTTGTCAAGGCTGGTCACATGGTCCACGCCGTGGGCGCCCTGGCAGTAGTTCTCACCGGTGGTGCCCCGCTGCACGCCGATCTGGATGTCCTCCAGAACGTTGCCCTCGGCGTCCACCAGCTGCAGGTCGTCGTTGGTGCCGGCGATGGTGGTGTCGCCCTCCCGGACGATGATCACCTGGACGCCGGTGGCGTAGGAGTCGGTGAAGTCCATGACCAGGTCACGGTCCTCGTTGTAGGTCAAGCCCGCCAGCATCACGTCGGCCCGGTTCTCCTGAACGGCGATCAGGGCGGCGTCGAAGTCGATGTTGTCGATCTGGAGCTCCAGGCCCAGCTTGTCGGCGATGGCCTGGGCGATCTCCGGGTCGATGCCGATGATGTTGTTGTCGTCGTCGGTCATCTCATAGGGCGGGAAGGAGGCGTTGGTCACCATGATGAGCTTGCCCTCCTCAATCAGGGAGCCGGCAAAGTCGCCGTAAGCGCTGGTATCGCCGGAAGCAGCATCCTCCCCGGCGGTATCATTGGTTCCGGTGCTGTTGCCGGTGGTATCTTCGGTGTTATTGGCTGTGGTGTTGTTTCCGCTGCTGCAGGCGGTGAGCATGGCCAGCATCATCGCGGCGGCCAGCAGCATGGCAAAGAACTTTTTCATACCGAATCTTCCTTTCATCCACCGCATGGTGCGGTGTCGTTGTTGTGATGTATTATACTTGTATAAATATTCATTTGCAATAGGCGTTCTAGCCAAATTTATCCTAGATTATCTTTTTTGCTTCGTCTCTTTTGCCTCTTTCTATTCGGCATTTCTTACTGATTTGCATATTTTTTGAATATATGCAGTACAGGCAGGTCATTTCTGCCTGCCCGCGCTGTATATTTCCAAACACTATCCTCCCGCCAGGTTCACACGCCCGGCAATATACTGCTCCCCATAGAGGATGTCATAGATCACATCCCCGTAGGCGGAGCGGAACGCCGCGATCTCCGTATTCTCCTCGTCCGCCAGGGACCCGTCCGGGGCCACGGTGAGGATCCCGTAGTGGAAGGCCATGCAGGACCGCCCCGTCTCCTGGAGCCAGGCAAAGAAGGGCGTGTTGTCCACCCCTGCCAGATCCAGGATCGTGGCCCCCATCATGGTGGCGCTGTTGGCCTGCTCCCCCTCCCCCTGGGAAAAGTTGGTCCAGATGATGTAATCCGTGGAGAGCATGTCCCGGTAGTTCTCCGCCGACCATCCGGCAGAGGTGGAGGTGGGCACCCGGCCCAGCTTGGAGTAGATGCTCTCCGTGTCGCTGAGGTAGAGCCCGGGCACGTGGTCCCCGGTAAAGACCAGAATGACCGGCTCGTCCACCTGGGAGAAGTAGTCCACCAGCTTCCCCAGCATCTGATCCGCGTCGTAAAGGCCGCTGACGTAGCAGTTCAAAACCTCCAGGTCCTCCTGGGACAGCAAATCGCTCTCCACCTCCAGGCGCTCCGGGTCGTAGCGCCCGGCGTAGTAGGGCTGGTGGTTCTGCATGGTCATGGCATAGATATAGGTGGGATCGTCCCGGTGCTCCTCAAACAGGGAGATGATGACGTCAGCCGTGGAATCGTCGTCAAAGTAGCCGCCGGCATAGGTGGCGTCCTCCTGGAACTCCTCGTAAAACAGCACCTGGTCAAAGCCGATGTGGGGGTAGTTCCTGTCCCGGTTGTACAGCTCACTGGTGTGGGCGTGGAAGGCGATGGTCTCGTATCCGTTGTCATCCAGCACCCGGACATAGGAGGGCAGCGCCTCGTACTCCGCCGCTGTCAGCTCGGTGTTGGCGGTGCCTCCGGCCAGCTCCTCCATGGATACCCCGGTAAAGGTCTCCATCTCCACCCAGCCGGTGCCGCCGCCGCAGGTGATGGTGTAAAACTGGCCATAGGTGCTCTCGCTCTCCAGCCGGTGGTAGTTGGCCAGGGGATCCTGGGAAAAGGTCACATTGGGCAGGCGGGTCACGTCGAAAAAGCTCTCGTTCATCACGAAAATGATGTGGGGCTTCTGCTCCGCGGCGTCCTCCTCTGCCGCCTGCGTCGCCAGATCCTGCTCCATATCCTGGAGGATCTGCTGCATCCGCAGCTCGCTGTATTCCTCCGATCCCTTGGCCTGGGAGCCCACCAGGGTGCTCAGCAGGCTCAGGGACACGCCGCAGCCGGCGTCCCGGTCCGCCTGCATGGGATACGCCTCGTACTGGGCGACGCAGAAGTTCTCCAGTCCCCCCACAAAGGCCGCCGCCAAAATCAGCAGGCTCCCGCCGCAGAGCGCCCCGCCCCGCCGGAAGTCCAGCCGCCAGGGGTCCGGGTGCCGCCAAATCAGGACATCCAGCACCACCAGCACGGCAATCAGAAGCAGTACCCAGGTCAGCGCCCAGCCGGTAGCGGCTGAGATGGTGATGCGGTCCATGGCAAAGCCCGCCACATTGGCGATATTCCCCGCCAGGGAGAAGTCCGTGAGCATCAGGGGCTCGCCATTGATAATGGTCTTGTAGTAGCTCACCAGCGTGAGCCCCAGAGGCAGCACCGCCGTCAGAAAGCAGGAGAGGCTCCCCAGGCGGGTCAATCCAAAGACCGCCAGCTCCGCCAGCACCAGGATCAACCAGGCCACGGCCACGGCAGCGCCGTGGTTCCCCATCCAGGCCGCCGCCTCTCCGCCGCCCTGGAGGCTGATGGTCTGGCAGGCCAGCACCGTCAGAAGCGGCGCCAGCACCAGCAGCACAGCCCGCAGGATCAGCTGGATTCTGGACCAGGGCCAGTCTTTGATACATTTCCAGCTCTTTTTCAGGATTTCCAGATACTTTCTGTCCAAAAGGATGCCTCCTACCGGGGAATATGCTTCCATGTACAATAGAAGTATCATACCGCCATGGCAGGGATTTGTCAATTTGGGATTGCGTATTTTGCATCGCGCTGGTCTCGCCCGTAGGACCGCCGGCCGCCCCCTGGCATTGTCGGAAGGTGCGGTCTATGCTATAATAAGTTCACTATTTTGATAGGAGGCGGAAACCATGCACATGCTTACCGATCTGGATGCAGAATTGATCGCAGCGGCCCAGGACGCCATCCGCGCCAACTATGATGCGCTGCACTGCAACCATACGGTGGGAGCGGCAGTCCGGTGCAAAAACGGACGCGTCTACGTCGGCGTCAACGTCTACTCCATCCACGGCGCGTGCGCCGAGCAGATCGCCATAGGAACGGCCATCACCCAGGGGGAGCGGGACTTCGAGACGATTGTCGCCGTCCGGGGAAAGGATGGCGAGGAGGTTATTCCCCCTTGCGGAAACTGCCGGCAGATGCTGTGCGATTACATGCCGGCGTGTGAAGTCATTCTCGCCACAGACCAGGGACTGCGGAAAATCCCCGCGGCGGACCTGCTGCCCTTTGCCTACCATGTGGAGGAATAGACCGCTTTGGGGGCAATAGCGGCGGGCCGGGTCTCTGCCGGTTTTACGTCCCTCTCCCCCTTTACTTTTTCGAACAAACGATCTATAATGATAGTAACCACGACGAAAGGAGGCGGTACCCGTGCGGGGACGGCCCATCACTTGCTGCTTCACCGGCCACAGGCCGGGAAAGCTGCCCTGGGGATTCAACGAAGCGGATCCCCGATGCACGGCACTGAAACGGAAGATCGCCGACGCAGTGGACTCCGCCTACCAGTCCGGATACCGCCATTTCATCTGCGGTATGGCCCAGGGGTGTGACTTTTACTTTGCCGAGGCGGTGCTGGCCTTGCGGGCACGCTGCGGCGGCGTGACGCTGGAGGCCGCTGTCCCCTGCCCGGAGCAGGCCGCCTCCTGGCCCCGGAGGGACCGGGAGCGCTATCGGGCCCTCCTCGACGCCTGCGACTTTGAGACCCTGGTCCAGGACCACTACAGTCCCGGCTGCATGCAGCGGCGCAACCGCTACATGGTGGACCACAGCGCCCTCATCATTGCCGTCTATGACGGTCTGCCCGGCGGCACCCGGCAGACCCTGGAGTACGCCATCCGGCAGAAGGTGGACTTTGTGGACATCCACCCGGAGGGCACGCCATGAGCCGGGTCATTCTCCACTGCGACATGAACAGCTTCTACGCCTCCGTGGAGCTGCTGACCCTGCCGCAGCTGCGGCAGCTCCCGGTGGCGGTCTGCGGCGATCCGGACAGCCGCCACGGCATCGTGCTGGCAAAAAACGAGCAGGCCAAGGCCTTTGGCGTCAAGACCGCGGAGACCATCTGGCAGGCCCGCAGGAAGTGTCCGACGCTGGTCTGTATCCCGCCTCACCACAAGCGGTACGCCGCGTATTCCAAGCTGGTCAATCAGATCTACTACCGCTTTACGGACCTGGTGGAGCCCTTCAGCATTGACGAGAGCTGGCTGGATATCACCGGCTCCATGCATCTGTTCGGCGGCGACGCGGTGGCCATCGCCGACCGCATCCGCGCCACGGTCCGGGAGGAACTGGGGCTCACGCTCAGCGTGGGCGTCAGCTTCAACAAGGTGTTCGCCAAGCTGGGCAGCGACTATAAAAAGCCTGACGCCACCACCCTGATCTCCCGGGAAAACTGGCAGGAGATCCTCTTCCCCCTGCCGGTGGGGGATATGCTGTTTGTGGGAAAGGCGGCCCGCACCGCGCTGGAAAAAATCGGCGTTACCACCATCGGCCAGCTGGCGCAGACCGATCCGGAGGTACTGGAGCACCTGCTGGGGAAGCTGGGGCGCCAGCTCCACACCTATGCCAACGGGCTGGACCGCTCCCCTGTCCGCCCCATGGGAGAGCGGGAACCGATCAAAAGCGTCGGCAACAGCACCACCTTTCCCCAGAACCTCACCACCCGGGATCAGGTGCGCACCGGCGTGGCCCTGCTGTGCGACAGCGTGGCCATGCGCCTGCGCCGCCACGGCCTCTACTGCGGCGGCGTCCAGGTGACGGTGAAGGACCCCCAGTTCAAGACCATCTCCCGGCAAAAGCAGCTGCCCCACAGCACCCACCTGATGAAGGAGCTGATGGCAGCGGCCATGGAGCTCATTGAGAGCGCCTGGAAATATCCCAACCCCATCCGCCTCCTCAGCGTCACCGCCATCCACCTGACCACAGAGGCGGAGGCCTATGAGCAGGTGGACCTGTTTGGACAGGCCGCAGAGCAGAAAAGCGAGAAGCAGGAAAAAATCGAGCAGGCCATGGACGCCATCCGGGGCAAATATGGCAGCCGGGCCATCTCCTATGGGGCGGCGGATCGGGAAATCGGCAAAATTCGTCTGATTGACAAGGAACCAAATGAAAAGGGCTGACGACAATTCGTCAGCCCTTTTCGTCTTTCCGGAGAAGCGGCGCCTGAGGCCCCGGCTTCTCCATCACAAAATTCGTGAGAAGCACCCCGCGGCAGTCCACCTGCTGCTCCCGCACCACCCGGTAGCCCCGGCTCTGGAAAAACGGGCGGGCCGTGATAGAGGCATGGGTGGTGTAGCGCAGGCAGGAGCATCCCGCCTCCAGCGCCTCGCACAGCGCCGTGGCAACCCCCCGACGCTGAAAGTCCCGGTGGACAAACAGGTGGTCCAGATAGCCGCTATCATCCATGTCGGCAAACCCTACGATCTGGCCACCCGACTCCGCTACCAGGGTGGTGTTGGCCCGGAACGAACGGTCCCAGGTATCCAGCGGCTTTTTCCCTGTGGCCCAGGCGTCCAGCTGTTCGGGCGTATAGTCCGCCGCGTTCACCGTGTGGACCGTCTCATAGAACAGCCGGGCCAGTTCGCCGCAGTCCTCGGAATGATAGGGGCGGATCGTCATGGAATCCATATGGTTCTCCTCCTGATTTACTGCGTTTCCCTCCGGTAGCCCATGTCGTAGGAGATCCGCTCCGCCGCCCGGCATACCAGCTCCCTGGCCTGCTGGAACTCCTCCGAGGATACCCGGCGGAACATCCCCACAATGCCGATGGCCCAGCGGACCTGTCCCTCCACGGAGAAGATGGGCGCCGCCACAGACCGCAGCCCCACCCGGTACTCTCCGTCCTCCACTGCGTAGCCCTGCCGGCGGATATGCTCCAGCTCCAGCTCCAGGCGCTCCCGGTCGCTGATGGTATGGGGCGTATAGGCGGTAAAGTCCAGCGCGCCCAGCAGGCGCCGCTGTTCTCCCGCCGGAAGGTAGGCCAGGAGCAGCTTGCCCTGGGAGGTGCAGTGCAGCGGCACCCTGCTCCCCTTTTCCGACACCACGCGAAAGGCGCCGGTGGCCTCCACCATCTCCAGCACGATGGCCTCCTGCTCCTGGAGGCTGGACAGGATCACATTGCTGCCGGTCTGAATGGCGATGTGGTTCATCTGCTCCCGGCTGCGGCTCACCACATCCCAGGAGGCACTGACGGCACAGCCGTATTCAAACAGCCGCACCCCCAGGCGGTATTTCCCATCCACCCCACTCTGCTCCACCGCGCCGCCCAGGCGCAGCGAAGCCAGCAGGCCGTGTGCCGTAGCCTTTGGCAGGTCCAACGCCTGCGCCAGCTCCCCCAGCGCCATGGGGCGGCGCTGCTGGGCCAGGCAGTCCAACAGCGCCAGCGCCTTCACCACCGACTGGACGTGCCGTCCCTCTGTCCGCTCAGCCATAGCGGAGCTCCTTCCCCGCCCGGTGGGCGATCAATTCCGCCGCAATGGAGACTGCGATCTCCTGCGGCGTCTCCCCGCCGATCGGCAATCCAATAGGCGAATGAATTCTCTTAA
The DNA here is from genome assembly GCA_904419145.1 of uncultured Oscillospiraceae bacterium. Classification (GTDB taxonomy): domain Bacteria; phylum Bacillota; class Clostridia; order Oscillospirales; family Oscillospiraceae; genus CAJFPI01. The sequence goes on from CAJFQQ010000001.1 coordinate 54,474, forward strand.
TGTCAGCCTCTGTAAATCCGTTTTCCTTTAGATATTCCCGGGCAAAGGCAGCTTTCTTCCGGCTGCCGATACAGCCGATATAGGTCACCGGCGCCGTCAAAAGCTGCTGCAGGATCGCCAGATCCCCCTGGTGGCCGGCGGTCATAATGACCACATAGTCCGACTCCGTCAGCGGAAGGTCGATCCGCCCGAAATCCCCCTGGATCAGCTGTACCCCCGTTGGAAACTGCTCCGCTTCCAGGGCCTCCATCCGGTCGTCAAATAGTGCCAGGCGGAATCCGACCCGATCCAAAAGCCACGCCAGCTCCCGTCCCACATGGCCGGCGCCGAAAATATACACCGTCCCCTGCCGCGTCAGGGGCTCCACAAACAGCGCGGGCTCCCCCCACTGCAGCACGGCCCGGCTGCCCATGAGGGGACGGACCGCCTCCGGTGAGGCCGCCATCTGCCAGGGCGTATCCTTCTCCCAGAGTGCCATGGTCCAGGGGCCGTGCTCTGACAGCGCCGTCACCAGCCAGGCCGGCCGCTCCGCCTCCAGAAGGGCGCAGATCCGCTCCATGAGGGGCAGCTCTTCCTTACCAAGCGGCTGGAACATCACCGTGACGGTGCCGCCGCAGATCATGCCGATATCCTCCGTCCCATTGGGGTGGAGCTGAAAGGTCCGCACGGCGGGCCTCCCCTCCTCCAGAACCGTCCGGGCGTAGTTCTGTGCCAGCCGCTCCACACTGCCGCCGCCGATGGTGCCCGCAAATCCGCCGTCGGCAAACACAGCCATCCGTGCTCCGGCCCCCCTGGGCGTGGAGCCGGAGCTGGCGATGACGCCGCACAGCACTACCCGCTCTCCCCTTCGGATATGGTCCCGCACTGCCGGAAAAACCGTACGCATAGCGCTCCCTCCTTGTCTCCTGTTTTCTTCAGCCTACCACAGTCTGTCCGGACCGTCAACAGAAATTCGGCATAATCGAATCACAATTCAATCTTTGCATTGCCTGCGGCCTATGTTACAATAGGCGGCAGATGAAACAAGGAGACGCCGCCATGAAAACCATTTTAATCGTAGAGGATGACCGCCCCCTGGCCCAGGGGATCCAGATGGCCCTGAGCCAGGGCGACCGGACTATCCGTTTGGCCCACACCCTCTCCGAGGCCAGGGCGCATCTGGCCGCAGAGCCCTTTGACCTGATGGTCCTGGACCTGAACCTGCCGGATGGCAACGGGCTGACACTGCTGGAGGAGCTGCGCCGGACCAGCGACCTGCCGGTGCTGATCCTCTCCGCCAACGATATGGAGATGGATCAGGTCACCGGGCTGGAGCGGGGCGCCGACGACTATGTGACCAAGCCCTTCTCCCTGGCGATCCTCCGGGCCAGAGTCAGCAACCTGCTCCGGGAGCGGAGGAAAAGCGGGGTAATCGACCTGCCCCCCTTCTCCTTTGACTTCCAGCAGATGGTATTTACCCGGGAGGGCAGCCCCCTGGAGCTGTCCAAGACCGAGCAGCGGCTGCTGCGGCTGCTGGTGGAGAACCGGGGCAGGACCCTGTCCCGGGAGGTGCTGCTGGATCGTGTCTGGGACAGCGGGGAGTTTGTGGATGAGAACGCCCTGTCCGTTGCGGTAAAGCGGCTGCGCAGCAAGTTGGTGGACGCCCCCATCAAAACCGTCTACGGCGTGGGCTACACCTGGTCGGAGGAGAAATAGATGGGTTTCTATGGATATTTGATCGGTGCGGCTGGGCTGATAGGTCTGGCTGTTGGACTTTGTCTGGCCCTTCGCAGCCGCCGCACCCTCCGCCGTCTGGACAGCATGCTCACCGCCGCCATCGACGGCGGCTTTTCCGAGGACACCTTTGACGAGAGCGCCCTCTCCGCGGTGGAGACCAAAATGAGCCGTTTCCTCAGCGGCTGCGCCGCCGCCAACCGGGACTTGTCCACGGAAAAGGAATCAATCAAATCTCTGATCGCCGACATCTCCCACCAGACCAAGACCCCCATTGCCAATATCCTGCTCTACGCCTCCCTGCTCTCCGAGGGGGACCTCTCCCCGGCCCAACAGGCACAGGTCCAGGCCCTCTCCGCCCAGGCGGAGAAGCTCTCTTTCCTGGTCCAGGCGCTGGTCAAGGCCTCCCGGCTGGAGACAGGGATCCTTACCATGACGCCGGCGCGTCATGGCGTCCAGCAGCTGCTGGACGCTGCGGCGGGCCAGGCCGCCGAAACCGCCCGCAGCAAGGGCGTGGCTCTCGCCGTGGAGGAGACAGGCTGCGCCGTGCTGTGCGACGGGAAGTGGACGGCGGAGGCCCTCTATAATGTGGTGGACAACGCGGTGAAGTACACCCCCTTCGGCGGCAGCGTCCGCCTGGCTGCCACAGCCCTGGGCCAGTTCTGCCGCATCGACGTCTCCGACACCGGCATCGGCATCCCCGAGGTGGAGCAGGCCAGCATCTTCCAGCGGTTCTACCGGGGGCAGGCGGTCCGGGAGCAGGAGGGGCTGGGCATCGGGCTCTACCTCACCCGGGAGATCCTCAGCGGCCAGGGCGGTTTTGTCAAGGTCTCCTCCAAGGTCGGACAGGGGAGCACCTTCTCCCTCTACCTGCCCCGGGGCTGAGGCAGCAATATCGCGGCAAAAACAGGGGCCGGGCGCCGTCTTGGCGTCCGGCCTCTGACCATGGAACAGTGAGATTCTTTCCAGCCCGGCTGGAATTCTTTCAAAACTGATAGAATTCAGAAAGAGTGTGGAAAGATTTGTCTGGTATCCTGTTTCCTGTGAGCCGGGCAGGGGCCCGGCAGAAAGGAGCATCCCAGTTATGGCGATTTTGGAAACCAAGGATTTGAAGAAATACTACGGCAGCGGCGATACGCTGGTGAAGGCCCTGGACGGGGTCAATTTGAGCGTGGAGAACGGGGAGTTTGTGGCCATTGTCGGCACCTCCGGCTCCGGCAAGTCCACCCTGCTCCACATGCTGGGCGGGCTGGACCGGCCCACCAGCGGCACCGTCACCGTGGGCGGGAAGGACATCTTCTCCCTGAAGGATGAGGAACTAACCATCTTCCGCCGCCGGAAGATCGGCTTCGTGTTCCAGGCCTACAACCTGGTGCCGGTGCTCAGCGTGTATGAGAACATCGTCCTCCCCATCCAGCTGGACGGCGGCAAGGTGGATGAGGCGTATGTCAACCAGGTCATCCACACCCTGGGGCTGGAGGCCAAGCTGCAAAACCTCCCCAATCAGCTCTCCGGCGGCCAGCAGCAGCGGGTAGCCATTGCCCGGGCTCTGGCCACCAAGCCCGCCATCATCCTGGCCGACGAGCCCACGGGCAACCTGGACTCCAAAACCAGCCAGGACGTCCTCTCCCTGATGAAGGTCACCAGCCAGAAGTTTGCCCAGACCATGGTGATGATCACCCACAACGAGGAGATCGCCCAGCTCTCCGACCGGATCGTCCGCATCGAGGACGGCCGGATCGTCAGCCGCTGAGGGAGGGGACGGACCATGAAAGTCTCCAACCGCAAGTGCGTGCGCCATCTGAGTCTCCGGAGCCTCCGGGCCAACAAGTCCCGGAACATTGTGGCGGTGCTGGCCATCGCCCTGACTACGGTGCTGTTTACCTCTCTCTTTACCATTGCCATGTCCATCAACGACGGGTTCCAGCAGTCCAACTTTCGCCAGGTGGGCGGCTTCTCCCACGGTGGGTTCAAGTACCTGACCGAGGAGCAGTTTGAGGATCTGCGAGACGACCCCCTCATCGACCAGTGGGGCGTCCGGCGCTTCCTGGGCATGCCCACGGATGTGCCCTTCAACAAGTCCCATGTGGAGGTGAGCTGGTGCGACGCCAATGACGCCCACTGGATGTACTGCGACCCGGTGGAGGGCCGCCTGCCGGAGGAGGGAACCAATGAGGCCGCCACGGACACCCATGTGCTGGAGCTGCTGGGCATCCAGCCGGAGATCGGGGCGGAATTCACCATCACCTTCGATGTGGACGGCCATACCACCACCCAGACCTTCACCCTCTCCGGCTGGTGGGAGTACGACGAGGCCATTGTGGCTAACCACGTGCTGATCCCGGAGAGCCGGGTGGACGCCATCCTGGCCGAGGCGGGGGTGACCCCGCCCGGCAGCAACGGCATGATCGGCACCTGGAACCTGGATGTGATGCTGAAAAGCGGTGCCCGCCACATTGAGCAGGACCTGGATCAGATCCTGGAAAACCACGGCTACCAGAGTGAGACCGCCGGGGACAACTACATCGACACCGGCGTCAACTGGGGCTACACCGGCGCTCAGCTTAGCGACAATATTGACCCCACAGTGGTGATCGCCATTGCCGCCATGCTGCTGCTCATCATCTTCACCGGCTACCTCATTATCTATAATGTGTTCCAGATCTCCGTAGCTGGGGATATCCGGTTCTACGGCCTGCTGAAAACCATCGGCACCACCCCCCGGCAGCTGCGGCGGATCATCCGTCTCCAGGCTCTGCTGCTCAGTGCGGTGGGCATCCCCCTGGGACTCATCGTCGGGTGGTTTATCGGCGGATGGCTGACACCGGTGATCGTCTCCCGCCTGGACGGGATCACCAGCGTGGTGTCCCTGAGCCCTATCATCTTCCTGGGTGCGGCGGCGTTCTCCCTGGCGACGGTGCTGCTCTCCTGCCGCAAGCCTGGGCGGATGGCGGCGAAGGTCTCCCCCATCGAGGCGGTGCGCTACACCGAGGGCGGCGGCCGGAAACAGGGCAGTAAGACCCGCCGGACGAAGCGGGGGGCCTCTCTCTTCGCCATGGCCTGGGCCAACCTGGGCCGCAGCCGGAGCAAGACCGTGGTGACGGTGCTGTCGCTGTCCCTGGCGGTGGTGCTGCTGACGGTGACAGTGAATCTCACGGGCGGCTTTGACATGGACAAATACGTCTCCAACTTCACCGCCAGCGACTTCATCGTGGCGAACGCTGGGAAGTTCCAGAACAGCGTTCTGGATTTCACCACGGACATGGCCGTGCCCCAGTCCGCCATCGACGCTATTGCGGCCCAGGGCGGCATCACTGACAGCGGTGTTGTCTACGGCCAGACGTTCGGGGCGCTGGAATATGTCACCGAGGACTGGTTCCGGCAGAACAAACAGCGCTTCTACACCCCGGAGCAGATGGATAACCTGGTCCGGCTGACCGAGCGGAATGAAGAAGGACTGCTGGCTGACCGGATCCAGCTCTCCGGCATGAGCGACTTCGCCCTGGACCATTTGACCGTGCTGGAGGGGGATCTCTCCAAACTCCGGGAGGACGGTGGGCGGTATGTAGCCGCCGTGTATGCCGCCGACGAAACCGGCAACGCAGACATGGACTCCCACTGGGCCCGTCTGGGGGACACCGTCACCGTCCGGTACGTGGAGGAGACGGAATATGTGGACCCGGACACCGGCATCGCCTATCCCAGCGTGGAGGACGTGCCCGCCTGGGCCAACTATGTGGCGCGGCCGGTGAAGTACCGGGATGTGGACTATGAGGTGGCCGCCCTGGTAACGGTGCCCTCCGCCCTCTCCTACCGCTACTACGGCGCGGACGAGTTCATCCTCAACGACCAGACTTTTATCCAGGACAGCGGCACGTCGGACGTGATGTACTACGCCTTCGACACCACCGAGGAGGCCAACGCCTCCATGGAATCCTTCCTCCAGGACTACACGGAGAACGGTAACCCGGAACTGGACTATGAGAGCAAGGCCATCTACGCCGCGGAGTTTGAGAGCATGCGCTCCATGTTCCTGATCCTGGGGGCGGCGCTGAGCTTCATCGTGGGTCTGGTGGGCATCCTGAACTTCTTCAACGCCATCTTCACCGGCATCATCACCCGCCGGAGGGAGTTCGCCGTCCTTCAATCCATCGGCATGACGGGGCGGCAGCTCAAGCGGATGCTGATGCTGGAGGGCCTGCTGTACACCCTGGGGGCGGTGGCTGCCTCCCTGGTGCTGGCGGTGGTGCTGGGCCCCCTGGCCTTTACCGCCATCGAGAGCCTGTTCTGGTTCTTCACCTACCGCTTTACCCTGGCCCCCTTCCTCATTATCACCCCCATTTTTATCCTGCTGGGGCTTGAGATCCCGCTGTTCACCTACCGCTCCGCCGCCAAGCACACTATTGTGGAGCGGCTGCGGGAGAGTGAGTAACCCTCTACCAAATTTTATGAGAGGCGACGCGGTATCGCGTCGTCTCTCAGTATGTTCCGAGGTCTCCTTTTCCCTCCCTTTCCCGGTCCAAAGCGGTGACAAAACGGGGTTAGTAGTTACAAATCGGTAACAAGATTTGTTTCCAGTTTCCCTGTTTTTTTCGTAAAACTGTACCGTCGAAACAGAGAACTTTCTCCAAAAAGTTTGGACAATCCCACTAATTTTGGGCAAAAACTTGACAAACCTCCCATTCTGCGTTATACTACACGAAGTTTTTCAAATGGTAACAAAAGAGTAACAATCGTAACAAGAATGTCTTGTGCCATACGGCACCGGCTGTTGCCAAATGAAACTAGGAGGTTTTATCATGCATACCCAAGGCAAACATCTGCTCTGGAAGAGCAAGCGCCTGTGGGCCCTCTCCGCTTTATCCATCTGTTTGTTCGTGTTGACCCTGATGCGCTCCGCGTCCACCGACGCGGCAGCCGTGGAGGTGGAGGCCAAGGACGCCCCCATCCCCATCACCAGCGTTGACGACAACGTCCTCATCGCCACCGCGGTCAGCATGTCCAATGGCGACGACAGCGCCCTTCAACTGGAGGAGGGGGTTCCTGTTGTCATCCACTATCTGGATGCAGATATCACTGCTACAGCTGAAGATGAGACTGTTTCCAAGCTGCTTGACCGTTTGAAGATCGAGCCCAGTCCTCTGGACATGGTTGCAGTGGACTCCTCCGCTGAGCCGGTGGAAATCACTATCGGCACCCAGTTTGTCTATTATGACACCGTGGAAGAGATCACCGAGAGTCCCGTCCGCTATGTGGACAACAGCATCCTCCCCACCTGGAGCGAGCAGGTCATCACCCAGGGGCAGAACGGCGTCCACCGCAAGGTCTATGAAGTCGTCTATGAAAACGGCCAGGAGATCTCCCGTCACTTGGTGGAATCTGTGGATACTGAACCAACAGAGACGGTCATTGAGCGGGGCACACTGGAAAACTTCGCTCCCAATGACGCGGAGGTGGTGGACATCATCACCAATGCCGATGGCTCCGGCAAGCTGGTGCTGGCAAACGGCCAGGAGGTCACCTTCTCCAAGACCATGACCATGAGGGCCACCGCCTACACCACCGGCGATCCCGGCGTGGGCACGGTTACTGCCTCCGGCTCCACCGTCCATCTGGGTACGGTGGGAGTGGACCGCAGCCAGCTCCCCTTCGGGACGAAAATGTATATCGTCTCCAACGACGGCGCCTATACCTACGGTTTTTCCATTGCGGAGGACACCGGCGGCGCCATCCGGAAAAACCGGATTGACCTGTACTACTACACCTACGAGGAGTGCATTCAGTTTGGCGTGCGTGACTGCACAGTATACATTCTGGACTAAACTTCGGATTGGATGATAAAGCGGATTGACCTACAGAAGGACGGACTGCCGCAGCAGCGGCGGTCCGTCCTTTTTTGAAACAGCCTGTCCTTTCCAAAAACTTAACAGTCTTTTGCTTTACAATTCCGCCGGTTCCGATTATAATAAATTTTGAATATGCAATTTTGAGATTTTGGAAAAGGAGAATGTACCATGAGAAAAACCAAGATCATCTGTACTATCGGGCCAGCCTCTGATAATGAAGAAACTTTGACTGCCATGTGCCGGGCCGGCATGAATGTTGCCCGGATCAATTTTTCCCATGGCACCCACGCAGAGCACCAAGCCAAAATGGATCTCATTAAAAAGATCCGCAAAAAGTTAAATCTGCCCATTGCTATTATGCTGGACACCAAGGGCCCTGAGTATCGTATCCGTACGTTCGCCCAGGGGAAAGTCGTCCTGAAAGAGGGCGATCAGTTTACTTTTACGACAGAGCAAATTGTTGGCGATGAGCACCGCGTTTCTGTGAGCTACGCCGGACTGATCCACGACTTGTCCGTCGGGGATAAAATACTTTTGAATAACGGCCTGCTGGCCTTCCAGGTGGAGAAGCTGACGGATACCGATGCCATCTGCCGGGTTCTGGTGGGGGGCGAGACCTCCAACAACAAGAGCATGAGCTTCCCCAACAAGATCCTCAATCAGGTCTATCTCAGCGAGCAGGACAAGAAGGATATCCTCTTCGGCGTCCAGAACGACGTGGATTATATTGCCTGCTCCTTCGTCTCCCGCCGGCAGGATCTGGATGATATTCACGCCTTCCTCAAGGAGCAGGGGCGGGACGACATCGGCCTTATCGCCAAGATCGAAAACCAGCCGGGCATCGACAATATTGAGGAAATCTGCCAGGCCTGTGAAGGCATCATGATCGGCCGGGGCGATCTGGGCGTGGAGGTCCCCTTTGAGCAGCTGCCCGCCATCCAGAAGCAGCTTATCACCAAGTGCCGTCTGCTGGGCAAGCGGGTCATCACCGCCACGGAGATGCTGGAGAGCATGATCCACAATGCACGGCCCACCCGTGCAGAAATTTCCGACGTGGCAAACGCCGTGTACGATGGCTCCAGCGCCATTATGCTCTCCGGTGAAACCGCCGCGGGCAAGTACCCGGTGGAGACGGTTGCCACCATGTCCCGCATCGCGGAGGAGACGGAAAAGAGCATCCACTATGCAGGCCGCTTCCACAGCACCACCGATTTCCAGATCAAGGACACTGTGGACGCCATCTCCCACGCCACCTGCGGCGTGGCTATCGACATCGGCGCCAACGCCATCGTGGCCTGTTCCCTGTCCGGCATGACCGTCCGTATGGTATCCCGGTTCCGCCCTCCCATGGACATCCTGGGCCTCACCACAAACGAGCGGACCTGGCGCCGTCTGGCGCTCAGCTGGGGCGTGACTCCCGCCCTGTGCGACGAGTTTACCTCCACCGACGTGCTGTTCTACAACGCTCAGCAGGTGGCAAAAAGGACCTTCAACCTCAAGAAGGGGGATAAGATCGTCATTACCGGCGGCGTTACCAACGGAAAGTCCGGCAACACCAACCTCATCAAGGTGGAGAACATCTGATCGCCTCCTCCCTGTCCTTCAAAATCCATTGTGCCGGGCCGCAAAATGCGGCCCGGCGTCCTTTTTCTCTGCAGGTGCCTGCCTATGTTAAAAAAGCGTGCGGAATTGGATGCTTTTCCAGATAGACTTTTCGCCCCTGCCCAGGTATCATAGACGGGAAGAAACGAAAGAAGGGAGCCTATCTATGCAGTTAGGAAACAGCCTTGCCTCGGCCCGGAAAAAAAACGGATTTTCTCAGGAGGAGGTTGCGGAACGATTGGGTGTCAGCCGGCAGACGATCTCAAAATGGGAGTCCAGCGAGACGCTGCCGGATATCCGACAATCCAAGCAGCTGGCGGTACTGTATCATCTCACGCTGGATGCGCTGATCGACTTCGACCTGGACCAGCAGGAGATCGAGGAGGCGATCGACCGCATCAGCGAGGAGAAGCAGCAGCGCATCAACTGGACCAGCGTCTGGGGAAAACGATATCCGGTCTTGACCACCTATACCGAAACCGTGGCGGTGGACAGCTATGCCGCGAAGCTGCGGGCACTGCTGGATGATTTGAAACGGTGCTATGGCTACAGTGATCTGGACGCCATGCTGGTGCTGAAGGATATCCTGTCCCATGTGTGGAACAAGAAAGGATAGTTTCTTCCAGCGCAGCCGCCGCATTTCCACCGGAGCACACACAAAAAAGCGGGAGGACTGGTTTCAGTCCTCCCGCTCTATCATGGAAATCTATTGGTTGGAACAGCCTCTGAATTACTTCAGGTTGTTCTCCAGGGTATTCAGCTCGTCCATGAGCTCCTTGGGCAGCTTGTCGCCGAACTTGGCATAGTACTCGCGGATGCCCTTGGCCTCCTCGCGCCACAGATCCTTGTCCACGCCCAGCAGGCCCTCCAGGGTCTCCTTGGAGATGTCCAGGCCCTCGATATTGATATCGTCGGCCTTGGGCTGGTAGCCGATGGCAGTCTCCACAGCGTCGATCTCGCCAAAGGCGCGCTTCATGATCCACTCCAGGACGCGCAGGTTGTCACCGAAGCCGGGCCAAATGAAGTGACCCTCGTCGTCGGTACGGAACCAGTTGACGTTGAAGATCTTGGGCTGCTTGTCGGGATCGACCTTCTTGCCCATATCCAGCCAGTGCTGCCAGTAATCGCCCATGTTGTAGCCGCAGAAGGGCAGCATAGCCATGGGGTCACGGCGGACCACGCCCACAGCGCCGGCGGCGGCGGCGGTGGTCTCAGAGGCCATGATGGAGCCGACAAACACACCGTGCTGCCAGTCGCGGGCCTGGTAAACCAGGGGAGCGGTCTTGGCACGGCGGCCGCCGAATACGATGGCGCTCAGGGGCACGCCCTTGGGATTCTCAAACTCGGGGGAGATGCAGGGGCAGTTCTTGGCGGGAGCGGTGAAACGGCTGTTGGGGTGAGCGCCCTTCTCCGTAGAGGTCTTGCCGTTCCAGGGGTTGCCCTTCCAGTCCACAGCGTGCTCGGGCGGATTCTTGTCCAGGCCCTCCCACCACACGGTGTTGTTGTCCAGGTTGTGGGCAACGTTGGTGAAGATGGTTCCGCGCTGGGTGGTGTGCAGAGCGTTGGGGTTGGACTTCTCGTTGGTACCGGGAGCCACGCCGAAGAAGCCGTTCTCCGGGTTCATGGCCCACAGGCGGCCGTCCTCGCCAATACGGATCCAGGCGATATCATCGCCCACGCACCAGACCTTCCAGCCCTTCTCACGGTAGACGGCGGGAGGAATCAGCATGGCCAGGTTGGTCTTGCCGCAGGCAGAGGGGAAGGCGGCAGCCAGGTAGCGGATCTCACCATTGGGGTTCTCAATGCCCAGGATCAGCATGTGCTCGGCCATCCAGCCCTGCTTGTTGCCCAGGTAGGAGGCGATACGCAGAGCAAAGCACTTCTTGCCCAGCAGCACGTTTCCGCCGTAACCGGAGTTCACGGACATGATGGTGTTCTCCTCGGGGAAGTGGACAATATAGCGGTTCTCCGGGTCGATCTGGGCCTTGGCGTGGAGGCCCTTGACGAAATGCTCATCCAGCAGGGCGGCCACATTGGCGCCCACGCGGGTCATGATGCACATATTCAGCACCACGTAGATGGAGTCGGTCAGCTCGATGCCGTACTTGGCAAAGGGGGAGCCCACCACGCCCATGGAGTAGGGGATGACATACATGGTACGGCCCTTCATAGCGCCGGTGTACAGCTTGTTGAGCTTCTCGTGCATCTCAGCGGGGGCCATCCAGTTGTTGGTGGGGCCGGCATCCTCCTGCTTCTCGCAGCAGATGAAGGTGCGGTCCTCCACACGGGCCACGTCGTTGACGGCGGTGCGGTGCAGGTAGCAGTCGGGCAGCAGCTCCTGGTTGAGCTTCTCCATCTCGCCGGTGGAGCAGGCCTCGGCGCGCAGGGCATCAATCTGCTCCTGGGAGCCGTCGATCCAGACGATCTTGTCAGGCTGGGTCATCTTGGCCATCTCGTCAATCCAGGACAGGACGGCCTTGTTTTCGGTCAGAGCCATGATGAAATTCCTCCTATATAAGTTTTAGAAAATTCAGAAATCCATCGTTTCCTGTATACCATGATACAAAATTAACAAACAAAAATCAAGAGCGGAACGAAGGAAAATCAAGCACAAAAAACGCCCCATAACAGGGCGTTTTTTGTTGGAATTCACTGATTTTTACCAGGTCAAAATTCCTTGCGCCGGTAAACCGCACAGGAAGCCAGGTAACAGAGGAAGAATACAAGCCCTGCCAGTGCGATAGCCGCCAGAGGGACCAGCACCATGTGGCTCTCCATCCAGGTCAGAACCGCCGCCAGATCGCCCTCCGACGGGGCCTCCAGCAGTCCCACCTGCCCGGCCAGGAAGAACACCGCGAAAACCGCCAGAGCCGCCACCATGAAATAGTTGCGGGACTTCTCCGGGCCGAACTTCACCGCAAAGTAGAACATGAGGCCAACGGACAGCAGCGCCACCGCCGTCACCAGGAGAACGCCGGCGAGAAAGTCCGCCCAGGCGAAGCTGGCGCTGTCCATCGCCCAGCAGACCGCGCCGATGACCAGGGCATAGACCAGCGCCAGGGCCATGAATATCAGAGCCGCCAGGAACTTGGCACCCACGATCTGCTTGTCGCTGATGGGCAGGGTCCGGGCGTAGCGGCCCCAGCCGCTGGCATCGTCCAGGCTGAAGCTGGAGAGGCTGTAAAAGCCCATCATCCAGATGCCGAAAAAGAGGAAGAAATTGTTCCGGGTCACCACGCTGAGGGCGCCGTAGATCACCGCCACCAGCACCAGATTCTTCTTGTACAGCCCCATCAGGCTGGCTACTTCCTTATACAACAGCCCTTTCACTGTTTGTCACCTCCGGAAATGAACTGCATGATCTCGTCAATGTCCGCCCGGTCCAGCACCGCACTGGGCAGCAGGCGCCGGACATTCTGTGGGTGCCGCACCAGGGCCGCGGACCCGTAGGCCCCGCCCCGCCGGGCCACCACCAGATTCTTGGGCAGGCTGTCGATCTCGCCGGCGGAGCAGCGGAGGATCGCCATGTCCTCCAGCAGCAGGTCCTTATCCTGCTGGAACAGGAGCTTTCCCTTGTGGATATAGGCGATCTGATCGGCAATGCGCTCCAGGTCGGCGGTGATGTGGCTGGACATGAGGACGCCGTGGCCCTCATCCTGGATGAACTCCAGGAACAGATCCAGCATCTCCCCCCGGACCACCGGGTCCAGGCCGCTGGTGGCCTCGTCCATCACCAGGAGCTTGGGGCGGTGGGCCAGGGCGGTGGCCAGGCTCATCTTCATCCGCATGCCCCGGCTGAAATCCTTCACCGGCTTGCTCTCCTCCAGGTCAAACCGGCGGCAGTAGCCGTGAAACAGGGCGCTGTCCCAGGTGGCGTGGATGCCCGCCATGATGCGGTCGATCTGCCGGGCGCAGAGGCCGCCGTAGAAATAGCTGTCCTCAAAGACCACCCCCACCTGGCTGCGGATGGCGGGGTCCCCCGGGTCGCCGCCCAGGAGGCGGATGGCGCCCCCGTCGGGGCGGATGACTCCCAGCACAGCTTTTAGGGTGGTTGTCTTACCGGCGCCGTTCTCTCCGATCAGGCCCACGATCTGCCCCTCGGGCACGGTCAAATCAATATGATCCAGGGTAAAATCCTTGTAGTGCTTGCACAGTCCCTGTATTTCAATCAGGTTCTCCATGGTTCGTTACTCTCCTTCCAAGAGCACATTCAGTGTTTCCCGGACTTCCTCCGGTTCGATGCCGCCCCTGCGGGCGGCGTCAATGGCGTTCTGCAGGTGCTGCTCCACCTGGCGCAGGGCCTCCTCCCGGTGGATCTCCGGGTTCTGGGCCGCCACAAAGCTGCCCTTCCCCGGCAGGGTGTAGAGAAATCCGGCCTGCTCCAGATCCTCATAGGCCCGCTTGGTGGTAATGACGCTGATCCGCAGCTCCTTGGCCAGCAGGCGGATGCTGGGCAGCATCTCCCCCTCTTTCAGCTCCCCGGACAGGATCTTGGCCCTGATCTGTTCGGTGATCTGCGCGTAGATGGGTACGCCGCTCGTATTGCTGATGTAAATTTCCATAAGGTACCTCACGTTCGAACTGTACATATTCGATGTACACAGTATATACATAATATACACAGTTGTCAATAGGGTTCCGAAAAAAATTTGCCCGGCCCCAGAAACGCAGAGACCCGCCCCTATGGGGCGGGTCTTGATCGGTTGTCAGCGTCCTGTGTCAGTGGACATGGACGTGGCTGAAGATCAGCAGCACGCCCAGGGCAAAGCCCAGCATGGTGGCCAGAATGGCCCACATAGACTTCCACTGGCGGTACGCCTCTGGAAAGAGCTCAAAGAACACCACGTACAGCATGGCGCCGCCGGCAATGCTCAGCGCCACAGCCAGCGCCGTCTCGTTGCGCAGACCCACATAGTATCCCAGCACTGCACCGATCACCGTAGGGATCCCGCTGAGGGCCGCCACGCTGACCGCTCCCGCGGCCTTGGAGCCGTCGTGGAGAAGGGGGATGGCGATGCTCATGCCCTCGGGGATATTGTGCAGACCGATGGTGACCGCCGCCAGAATACTGGCATAGCAGATGCCTTGGGCGGCCACGGTGGTGCCGATGGCAAGCCCCACCGGCAGGTTGTGGAGGGCCACCGCCGCAGCCAGGACGATCCCGGCGGTGTGGAGGTCATGGTGGCCGCAGGCGCAGTGGTGGGGATTGTTCTCATCCTCATGGTGGACGCTCTTGTCAATCCAGCAGTTAAGCAAATAGGTCACAAGAAACCCCAGTATTAGGCACACCGGCACCACATAGAGGCTTCCCGACAGCTCCACCGCCTCCGGCACCATATCAAAGCACACGATGCACAGCATGAGCCCGGCGGTGAAGGACAGCAGCAGGCTGGTGCCCCTGGGGGACTCCCGCTTGAGCAGCGTCGCCAGCAGGCCTCCCAGGGCCAGACCGCCGACACCGGTGCACAGGGTCAATACGATAATAAATAGCAGTTCTGTCATGATCCATCTCCATTTCTAACAATTCCATGGTACAGTATACCCATTTTCCAAAGATTGTCAATGGAGGCGCTCCCGCCCTTGACACCGCCGGGGCAGTTGGTATAATAATCGGTAGGATGAAATCCATCTGCTGACTGGAGGCGATCAAAATGGAGAAAAAACTGCATACCGTCCTGACGATCCGGCTGTTTACCGATGAGAAGTGCTTCGGCCCGGGAATCGCCACCCTGCTGCATCATATCGAGGATCTCCACTCCCTCCGCTCGGCGTCTATGAAGATGAACATGGCCTACTCCAAGGCGTGGACCATCGTGCGCAACGCCGAGGCCCAGCTGGGCTTCAAGCTGCTCCACTCCACCACCGGCGGCCGCCACGGCGGCGGCGCCACCTTGACGGAGGAGGCCCGGGAGCTGCTGACAGCCTACGACGGCTTCTGCCGGGAGCTCCAGGAGACGGCGGATGCGCTGTATGAAAAGTATTTCAGCAAGTACTAAGCCAAAAAAGCTCCCCTCTGCCCATAGCAGAGGGGAGCTTTTTGTATGCTTTACAGGGAAGGTTACGCCTTTCCCAGGCGCTTCAGCATCGTCTTTTTTACCGCCCGCAGGATGTTCTCATACCCGGTGCAGCGGCACAGATGGCCGGAGAGGAGCTTTCTCAGCTCGTCGTCGGTGTACTCCTTCCCACTCTCCAGGATCTCCACGGCGGTCATAATGAACCCCGGCGTACAGAACCCGCACTGGATGGCGGCCTCGTCAATGAAGGCCTGCTGGATGTCACTCAGCTCCCCGTCCGGGCCCATGAGCCCCTCCAGGGTGCGGATGTGTTTCCCATCCGCCCAGGCCGCCAGATACAGGCAGGAGTTATAGCACTCCCCGTCGATGATGACGTTGCAGGCGCCGCACTCCCCTACCTCGCAGCCCTTCTTCACGCTGGTCAGGTGGAAATCGTTGCGGAGCATATCCGTGAGGCTGGCCCGGACATCCACCATCTGCTCCACGTCCTTGCCGTTGATGTTGCAGCGGACCAGTTTGTACTGGGTACTCATGCCATCACACCTCCCGCCCGTTTGCACGACTCAATGAGACACCGCTTCGCCATCTCCACGGCGATGTGCTCCCGGAAGTCCTTGCTGGCCCGCCAGGAGTCCCGGGGATGGATATCCTGGAGCACCGCCTTGGCAAATACCTCCACCGTCTCCTCTGTCAAGGGCTTCCCCTTTGCAGCTTCCTCGGCGCTGGGCGCCCGCATGGGCACCGGGCCGGCCACGCCGTAGGCGATGCGGGAGCGCTGGATGGTCTTTTGATCCGCGCTCAGCACCACATTGACGCTGCAGCCGGTGGTGGCGATATCCATGGCGTTGCGCATGGCGTACTTGATATAGTGTCCAAAGCAGTTTTCATAGCTGGATTTGGGAATCAAAATCGCGGTCTGGATTTCGTCCGGGCGAAGGTCCACCTTTCCCGCAGAGAGATAAAATTCCTGGATGGGCAGCAGGCGGACCCCATTCTGCCCGGTCAGCTCCACAATGGCGTCCCAAGCCATCAGGGTGGAAGCGGAGTCGGCGCTGGTAACGCCGTTGCAGGTGTTGCCGCCGATGGTGCCGGCGTTGCGGATCTGGGGACCGCCGATGGTGTCCACCGCCTCCCCCAGCACATTGATGTACTTCTGGATGATGGGGTCCCGGGTGATATGGCTGAAGCTGGTGAGAGACCCGATGCGGATATTCTCCTCAGCGTCCAGAGAGATGCCCCGCATGCTGTCG
Source organism: uncultured Oscillospiraceae bacterium (assembly GCA_904419145.1). Classification (GTDB taxonomy): domain Bacteria; phylum Bacillota; class Clostridia; order Oscillospirales; family Oscillospiraceae; genus CAJFPI01. The sequence continues at coordinate 70,899 of CAJFQQ010000001.1, forward strand.
ATACCGTAGATAGAGATGAGCTCCTTCCCGGCCCGTTTCCCCTCCCGCATCTGCACCAGCACGTCGGTACCGCCGGCGATGATCTGGGCCTCGGGGTGCTCCAGGCGCAGGCGCACCGCATCCTGGACGCTCTCCGCCTCGTAGAAGGCGTTCATATCATACATAGCTTTCTGCCTCCTTTCTCACAGTAAGCCCGCTTCCCGGAACGCCGCGAAGAGGACATGGGGCGTCATGGGCGCCCGGTCCACGGCCACGCCGGTGGCCTGCAGGACAGCGTTGCGGATGGCGGGGGCCGGACTGCAGGCCGGCGGCTCCCCCAGGGCCTTGGTCCCATAGGGGGACGTGGGCTCCGGGTTCTCCACAAACAAAGCCTGGAGGTTTGGGTGGTCCATAAAGGTGGAGAGCTTATAGTCCAGCAGGTTGTTGTTCAGGGGCCTGCCGGTCTTGGGGTCGAACTTCAGCTCCTCGCTGAGGCCGAAGCCGATGCCCATGGACATGCCGCCGTGAACCTGGGCCTCCGCCAGGGCGGGGTTGATGAGGTTCCCACAGTCGTGGACGTTGACGATGTTCAGCAGTTTCACTTTACACATGGGGATATCCACCTCCACCTCCGCGAAGGTGCAGCCGAAGGAGTAGGCGTTGTTCTTGATCTGATAGGTGCTCTCAGCGGTGATGTGCTGGCTGTGCTCCAGGCTGTAGAGGGCCTCGGTAGCCAGTTCTCCCAGGCCCATCAGCTCCCGGCCGTCGCTGACGCGGACGATCTTCCCGTCGATGAGATCCAGATTGGCCCGGGGCTGCCGGGTCAGCTCCACGGCATAGGTCAGGATCCGCTCCTTGAGCATCTGCCCGGTCTGACGGATGGAGAACCCGCCGATGTAGGTCTGCCGGGAGGCGTAGGCCCCCAGGCCGAAGGGGGTGACGTCGGTATCCTGGGTGGAGACGATATGGACATCCTCAAAGGGGATGCCCACCGCGTCGGCGGCCATCTGGGCATAGGCCGTGTCGCAGCCCTGGCCGATCTCCGTCTCGCCGGTCTGGACCTGGATGGAGCCATCCTGGTTGAGCACCATGCGGCAGGAGGAGGACTCCAGGGAGATGGGCCAGACGGCGGTGTTGTACCAGAAGAGGGCCATGCCGACGCCCCGGCGCACCGGGCCGGTCTGGTGCTGGTAGGCCTCCCACTTCTCCTGGTAGCCGATGGCCTCCATGCCCTTATCCATCACCTGGTTGAAGGTGTCGAAGTAGTTCTCGTTCTTGCTGAACTCATCCCGATACCCCACAGGCATCACCACCTGCCGGCGGTACTCCACGGGATTGCGGCCCAGTGCCTTTGCCACGTCGTCCAGGTGGGACTCCCCGGCCCACATGGCCTGGGGGATGCCGTAGCCCCGCATGGCGCCGGCTGCGGGCATGTTGGTGTAAACGGTGTAGGCATCCCCGGTGATGTTGGGACAGGGGTAGAGCTGGGGGAAGGCGTTGAACCCTTTGGCGGTGACGCCGTGGCCGTGGGAGGCATAGGCCCCCTGGTTGGAGAAACACTCGATCTTCCGGGCCGCAAAGGTGCCGTCAGGCCGGACCCAGGAGATGATGTGGGTGCGGATGGCATGGCGCACCCGGTTGGAGACAAAGGTCTCCTCCCGGCTGCAGTCGATCTTCACTGTCCGTCCCCCCACCTGGGTGCACAGCCAGGCGCACAGGGGCTCATACAGGGCGTCCTGCTTGTTGCCGAAGCCCCCGCCGATATAGGGCTTGATGATCCGAACCTTGCCCCAGGGGATGCCCAGGGCCTGCCCCACCACGCGGCGGATGATGTGGGGGATCTGGGTGGAGGTCACCACCGTGATGCGCCCGCCCCCCTCCATCTGGGCAAAGCAGACGTGGTTTTCAATGTGGCAGTGCTGGACGGTGGGGGTGTCGTACCACCCCTCCACCTTGATGAGGCCCGGCTCCTGGATGGCCTTCTCATAGTCGCCGATGCGCAGCTCCCCGTGGCCCAGGATATTTCCCGGGTGATCCCCATGGATCAGCGGGGCGCCGGGCTGCATGGCCTCCTGGGGATCCAGGACAAAGGGGTACTCCTCGTACTCCACCTTCACCAGCCGGGCCGCCTGGGCGGCGGCGATCTCGTTCTCCGCCACCACAGCGGCCACCTCGTCGCCGTAGTAGCGCACGTGGCGGTTCATCAGCAGCCGGTCCGCCACATCCTGATGGTGGGGATCCGTGGACCAGGGGTGCCCCGCCGTGGGGAAGGGGATATTGGGCACATCGAAACAGGTGAGGATCTTCACCACGCCCTCCACCGCCGACGCCGCGGCGGTGTCGATGGACTTCACCAGACCGTGGGCAATGGTGGAGTGGACCAGACGCACCACCAGTGCATCCTTACCGCAGAGGTCATCCGTGTATTTCGCCCGGCCGGTGGCCTTGTCAAAGGCGTCCACGCGGATTTTGCTCTGGCCAACTTGCTTGCTCATGGCATCTCCTCCTCGCTGGAAATTTGTGTGTTTTATACCATGTCATAGAGATCCATTCTGATTGTTATTGGCATTATACCACAAATCAAAAAAATTGTATAGGCCGGTCGTTATCCGAATTATAAGATAACGGAAACATCACGGATTGACAAGGGTTTTTCTGTTTTGCTATACTGCTTGAAAGAGAGGAGGGCGTTCTATGGAGCATCTGTCCGTGGGCTGTATCGTCATGGCTGCAGGAAATGCCAGCCGCTTCGGCTCCAACAAGCTGGCCGCCCGGGTGAATGGGAAGCCCCTCATTCAGCTGGCGCTGGAGGCCGTCCCCAGGGAGCGGTTTTCCGCTGTGGCGGTGGTCTCCCAGTACCCCTCCATCCTGGAGCTGGCGGGACGGCTCGGTTTTCTTCCGGTGGAGAACGCCCGTCCGGATCGGGGCGTCAGCCATACCATCCGTCTGGGGCTGGAGGCCCTGCCCCCCTGCGACGGGGTGCTGTTCCAGGTGGCGGACCAGCCCCGGCTTCGTCGGGAGACGGTGGGGGCCCTGGTGGACCTGTGGCGCTCCCATCCGGAGCGCATTGCCGCCCTGGGGCACGGCGGCATCCGCGGAAATCCCTGTCTCTTCCCTGCCCGGTTTTTCCCAGAACTTTTGGCGCTGGAGGGGGACCAGGGCGGCGGCGCCGTGATCCGCCGTCACCCGGAGGCTCTCCTGCTGCTGGAGACGGCCGCAGAGGAGCTGCGGGATGTGGACACCCAGGCGGCTCTGGCGGAGCTGGATGGGCAGGACGTCTCAGCGGACCATAAAACACGGGGTAACGATACATTGTGATTCTAAATGGAGGCATGCATCATGGCTGCAGCAATCACCCTTCGGACGGCGGTGCTCCCGGACGCGGAGCGGCTGCTGGAGATCTACCGCCCCTATGTGGAGGAGACGGCCATCACCTTTGAGTACACGGTGCCCACAATAGAAGAATTCCGGGGCAGGATGGCCCGTGTTCTGGAAAAATATCCCTATCTGGTGGCGGAGCGGGACGGAACCATTGTCGGCTACGCCTACGCCGGGCCCTTTGTGGGCCGGGCCGCCTATGACTGGTCGGTGGAGACCACCATCTATCTGGACCGCGCCGTCCGCCGTCAGGGCATCGGCGGCAGGCTGTATGCCGCCCTGGAGACTGCGCTGGCGGCGATGGGCATTTTGAATCTCAACGCCTGCATCGGCTATCCGGAGGCGGAGGATGAGCACCTCACCCGCAACAGCGTGGAATTTCACGCACATCTGGGCTATGAGTGGGTGGGGCAGTTCCACAACTGCGGCTATAAGTTCGGCCGCTGACCACATGGTCTGGATGGAGAAGATGCTGGGAGGCCATCCGGTCCAGCCGGACCCGGTGGTCCCCTTCTCCTCGGTCCGCGCGGCCCTGGTAGACCGCCATGTCCTGGTAAAATAGGTAAAAATAGCGGCTGGCTGTCATGTGACAGCCAGCCGCTGATTTTTTACTGCCGCTGCGCCGTCAGGAATTGCGCAGCCACTCCGGCAGCGTTCGCGACCGGACGCCGGAGATGATACCCATGGCGGCAAGCAGGGTGACGATGGAGCTGCCGCCGTAGCTGAAAAAGGGCAGCGTCAGGCCGATGACCGGCATGACATACAGGCACATGCCGATATTCTCGATGGTCTGGAACATCAGCATGGTTGCAAGCCCTACGCAGATATAGGACCCCATGGTGGTCTTGGCCAGCCGGGCGGTCTGGAAGCAGCGGTAGATGATGGCCGCCTCCAGAAGGATGATGACGAGGCATCCCACCATGCCCAGTTCTTCGCCAGCCACGCAGAAGATAAAGTCCGTCTCCCGCTCCGGCAGCGCCCAGTCGTTGGTGGACTGGGTCTGGATGCCGTTGAAGAGGCCCTGCCCAAAGAGGCCGCCGCTCCCCAGCGCCATGATGCCCCGGTTCTGCTGCCAGTTGACGCCCTGGGGGTCATAGTTGTGGTTAAAGAGCGCGATAAAGCGATCCATCATGTGGGCGGGCACCTTGTCAAAAATCACCAGCCCCAGAATCCCAACCCCGGCGCCGACAAATCCGATGACAAACCAGTACCACGGCAGCCCTGCGGCGAAGGCCATGCCAATATAGATCATCAGGTAGACCAGGGCGCTGCCGGCATCGCTGGAGACGGCATAGATCAGCAGCACCATAAAGCCCGTGTGGGCCGCCGGCCAGAACAGGGAATCCCACCCTCGCATCCGCCGGTTCTGCCGGAACCAGGCCATCTGCTTGGCCAGGAGAATCGTAAAGGGCAGCTTGACGATCTCCGAGGGCTGGATCATAAAGGGCATGTGTGGGATATACAGCCAGGACTTATTCCCCCCCTGCCCCCTTCCCAAAGGAGTGACCAGCATGAGGATCAATACCACATCGAACAGGAAAAATAACCACCACTTCTCCGCGAAGTGCTCAATATCAATGATCGAAAAAGCTGTATACAGACCGATGCCGATCACCATGGCCGCGCTCTGAACGATTACATTGCTATAAGAGCCCGTGGGGCCGATGGTGGCGCTGGCGATGAGGACGATCCCGTAGCAGGTGGCTGTCAGGCACAGCCCCAGCAGCAGCAGATCCATCTTTTTGACGGCAGAGCGGATGGACTGGGACAATACGTTCACAGAGGAATCTCCTTCTTAGGGTTTTGCCATAGTATACCACACCTTCCCCCAACTGTAAACCGGGTGATGCATCACAACGGACCGAGGCCGCGGAGTTCCGCGGCCTCGGTCCGTTGTTGAGAAGTGAGAAAGGAAAATTGTCTATGAAGTACCCATGAGTATGGATAAATCAACTATTTGCAAAGGCGGCGCCAAATTCCTTGCACTTGGCAATGCCGTCGTCGTCCGGGGTCTCATTGAGGATGAGCCCCTCGCCCTGGAACAGGACGGCCCCGGCTTTCTGCACCCGGTCCTGCCAGTCCCGCATCCACTGGCCGTCGCCCCAGCCATAGGAGCCGAAGAGGGCCACCTTCCTTCCGGCCAGCCGGCCCTCCAGATCGGTGAAGAACGGGTCGAACTCGCTCTCCTCCAGCACTTCGTCTCCCATGGCGGGACACCCCAAAGCCAACAAATCACAATCCAGGGCGGCACTCACATTCGTATCGCCCACAGACTTCAAATCCACATCGGCCCCAGCTGCTTTGGCGCCTTCCGCAATGGCGCCGGCCATCGCCTCGGTATTGCCGGTCTGGGACCAGAAAATCACATGCATGCTTGCCATTAGAAACCTCCTATTTGTTTTGATGAGACGGGCTTCCTGCCCGGTCCTCTCAGCACGCCCGGAACAGCTCCGGCAGACTGCGGCCCGAGCGGACCTGGCGGCACAGGGCCGCCCGGCACCGATCACAGCGCCGGAAAAAGGCGCCTGCCTCCTCCGCGTCGCCGTAGACCTTCCACCAGCCGCAGAGCTTGTAGTTCTGCCCCTTGTTCCGGCGGAAGCCCTCCACATCCTCGGGCGGATAGCCCAGAAACAGTCCGATCTCATGGGGAAATGCCTCCTGGCACAGCCGCCGGGACAGGTGGGCGAGCATGGCCTCTATGCCGTCGTCCACCGGATATCCCTCTGCCTCCAGCATATCGGACACCGCTGGACAGCTGAGATGCTCCTCCAGGCGTCTGGGACGATACACCAGGAGCAGACACCGCTCTCTCCCCTGCCGCAGGATGCGCAGGCAGATAGACCGCGGCTCCAGCGCCGCAGCGTACTCCACCACCGGCGCCTGGGCCTCTGGCGTCAGGGGCCAGGCGATCAGATCCGCCGGCTTGATCCCCACCAGAGACGGTGCACAGTAGTAGGCCAGGGCCCGATCCAGCTCCTGATGGCTCCCCATGGTTCACGCTCCTTTTCTAGTTGTTAGCTTTAACTAACTATAAAGCTTTTGAAAAGGGAGGAATCCCTCCCAGCTTTATTGGTTAGTCTTTACTAACTGATTGGAGTTTACCATATACACTGTTTCCTGTCAACCCCCTTTTTTGAAAAATTTTCACAGGCCGCTTTTCAGCATAAAACGGCAGGGGCCCTCCCCTGCCGTCTGCCCATCTATTCCGAATGTTCCCCGCTCTCCATCCGCCGGAGGAACGTTTCCCGGCTGTAGAGCAGGTTCAGCGCCTCCAGCAGACCGTTGGCCGTGAGATGCTCCGGCAGGTCCAGCTGCTTCAGGAGCGTCCCCCGGCGCGCCACGCTGCCGGGCCCTGCCAGGCCGCAGGCCATGAGGTCTGCCTTGGTGATGGGCGGTCCGCTCCGTTTCGTTGTCTCTGTATCCTCAAAGGTAGCCCCCGCCCGCTCCAGGGCCTGGAGCAGCACCGCGGGCGGCATGCCCTCTACCCCCATCTTACCCTCCTTCCCCGGCTGGCGCTTGCGCCGCTCCTTGCCGTGAATATCGGGAATATAGGCGTGCTTCACCTGCTCCGGCGGCAGGATGCCCCGGAGGTGGCTGCGGATGACGAACCCCGCCCCGTCGCTGTCCGTCAGGAGGATGAGGCCCCGCTCCGCCGCCAGACGGCGGAGGAAGGCGGCCATGGCCTTGTCCTTGAAGATGCCGAAGCCCTTTGTCTCCAGGATCGTGGCGTCCACCACCTGGGACAGGGCGTTCTTGTCGTAGCGCCCCTCCACCACGATGACCTCCCGGACCCGGCGCCTCACCGCCGCACCCCCTGGGCTAGCTCCATGAGGAACTGCTTCAGCTCCGCCTCGCCATCGGTCCCGGTGACGCTCTTCATCCGCCGGTCCAGCTCCTGGCAGCGCTTCACCGCCTCCGCCGCCCAGGGCGTGCTCACCCGCCGGGCCGACTCCAGCAGCAGCCGGGCCGGGTAGTCTGAGCGCATGTTCCAGCGCTCCATGAGCCAGAACTTGTCCCGCCCGTTGTCGATGGCCAAACGGGCGGTGTAGAGTTTCCGCAGCTCCTTCCCCATCACTGCCAGAAGCATGATGGGCTCCTCCTGGAGTTTCAGCAGCGTCCCCAGCAGCTCCGCCGCCCGGTCATAGTCCCCCTTGGAGATGGCTGCGGTCATGTCGAATACCTGGGCCTCCAGGATGGGGGCGGCCACGGCGTCAATATCCGCCTTGGTGACCGCGCTCCCCTTGGCATAGGCGGCAATTTTCCCGATCTCCGGGATCAGGCCGTTCATCAGGCTGCCGCAGGTAAAGAGCAGATGCTCGGCACTCTGGGTGTCGATGGTCTTGCCCGCCGCTTTGAACCGCCGCGTCACCCAGTTGAGAAGGTCGCTGCGGCTCTGGGCCTCGAACTTCACCACTGTGGCATGGGCGTCCAGGGCCTTGCACAAGGTCTTCATGGTGCGGTTGGGCTTGTACTCCAGCTGATCGTAGACAAAGATCAGGCAGCAGTAGTCCGGGAAATCCTCCAGCAGCGCCGCAAACGCCTTGCGCTGCTCGTCATTGAGCTTGAAAATATCGAAGTCCACCACCTGGATCACTGTGCGCTCCGACAGCATGGGCATGGCCTCCACCAGCTCCGAGAGGGCCTGGACCGTCAGCCCCTTGCCCTCCAGCTTGTGGTAGTTGAACTCCTCCATCCCCGCGGGGACCAGCTTCTTCACCGTCTGGTCCAGGTAGTACTCCCGGAGATAGGTCTCCTCCCCGTGGAAGATATATACCGTCCCCAGGGTACCGGCGGCGATATCCTTTTTCAATTGCTGATAGGCCCCGTTGGCCTTCTTCTCTGCCATGGTCGTTCCTCTCTTGTCTGTCTTACTCGTGCAGGACGATGGAAACGCTGCCCTGCCTGTCCGTCCGGTAGATCTCCGCGCCCATGCCTACCAGGCGGCGCAGGGCCTCGTCGGTGGGATGGCCGTAGGTGTTGTCCGCTCCAACGCTGATAATGCCCACCTCCGGCGTCACCGCCCGGAGCAGGGCCGTGGAGGAGGCATCCCTGGAACCGTGGTGCCCCACCAGCAGCACCTCGATATCCGGCAGCTCCTTGCGCTCCGCCAGCACCGCCTCGTTGGCGCTGTTCATATCCCCGGTAATGAGCAGGTCAAAGTTCCCCGCTGTACACAGGATCGTAAGTCCCTCCTCGTTGGTGCCGCCCTGGCCGATGGGGGCGAAAACCTGCAGATCCGCCCCACCCAGGGGCAACTGGGTGTCCTCGGTGACATAGGCAATGGTACAGCCATACCGCTCCGCCAGGGTCACCAACTTCTCGTGGATGGCGGCATCCGCCGTCTCCGGGGTGGGGACCAGGATGGTATCTACCGGCACTCTTGCCAGCAGGGTGCCGATGCCGTTGGCGTGGTCGTCGTGATAGTGGGTCAGAATCAGGTAATCCAAGTCAAAGTAGCCGTAGGTGTTCAGGGTGTCCCCGGCCTCGTCGCCGGCGTTGATAAAGCTCTCGCTGCTGCCGCAGTCCACCAGTGCGGTGACCCCCTGGGAGGCGAGGACCGTGCTGGCCCCCTGTCCCACGTCCACCGCCACCGCGTGGAGGCGGCCGGCACGGCCATAGACCGGGAAGTACAGCAACAGAGCCAACGTCCCCGCCGCAAGGCCCGTGGCCAGGAGGTATTTCCGCCGCCCCTTTGGGGTCAGGGCGCAGTAGCCGAAGATGGCCACCAGGAATACCAGCCAGTACTTGAGGTAGGGGTTGGTAAAGTAGATGGCGTGATAGGGGATCCGGGCAAAGAGCCGGGCCACCGCCAGAATATACCACACACCCGCCTGGGGCAGAAGTCCCACAAAGCTCCCCAAGACCGGCGCAATCAGCCCCAAAGCCAGGGCCGCCGCGCCGCTGAGGAAGGTGAAGGTGGCCGCCGTTCCCACCAGGATGTTGGCAACGGGCCCCACCAGAGGGATGCGGTTGAAGTAGAGGGCCGTCAGCGGGGCGGTGCAGATGGTGGCCCCCAGGCTGGCGGCCAGGGAACTGCGGACGAACCGCCGCAGGGCGTTCCGCCCCGCTGGGAGGAGGGCGAAGATCCGCGGGGCGAGCACCAGCAGCCCTACCATGGAGGCAAAGGACAGCTGCAATCCCACCCCGGCGATGGAGAGGGGATTGGCGAGCAGCAACACCAGCAGCGCCGCGGACAGGGACGTCAGGGAGTCGCTCTCCCGGCCCAGCAGGGGCCCGGCCAGGACAAAGAGCATCATAATGCAGGCCCGGACCACTGAGGCGGAGGCCCCCACCAGCAGCATGTACAGCAGCACCACCGGAACGGTGACGGCCGCCAGACGCCGGGGCCGGTGGATGCCCACCAGGAAGGACAGCATCATAAAGAGGTAGCCGAAGTGCATGCCGGACACGGCGGTGATGTGGTAGAGCCCCGTCTCACTGAGGTCGCTCTCCTGCTCCTCCGTAAAGCCGCTGTCGTCCCCCAGGAGCAGGGCCTTCAGGAAAGGGGCGCTCTCCGGCGAAAAGATCTCCTCCACCCGCTCTCCCAGCCAGTGGGCGATCCGCGCCGGCAGCGTTGAGAGGCCGCGGTACTCCGGCCGCTCCGCGGTCAGCTCCCCGTTGGGGAAGAGCATCAGGTAGCGGCCCTTGGCGGTAAAAGAGGTGATGGGGGTGTCGTGGATGGTGGCGGCGTCGTTGACGGTAAAGAGGCCCGTCACCTGGTCCCCGGGCTCCAGGGCGTAGAGGTCCTCGTCCCCATAGAGCATGGCGCCGTCCCGGAGGAAGCCGGCTCCGACCACCCGCACCGGGATACGGCAGCGGACGCCGCCCTCCTCGGCGTAGCCGGTGACGGTGAGGGTCAGGGGCACCTCCTCCCCGGCATACCGCTCCACCGTCCCCCGGACATAGCCGGAGTAGGCCCAGAAATAGAGGAGGGACAGGCACAGACCCGCCGTCAGCAGGGCAACCCGCTTACGGTTTCTCCCCCGCCAGAGGAGGCACAGCGGCACCAGCAGGGCGCAGCCCGAAGCCGCCCAGGGCAGCAATTCCCCCGGCAGCAGGTACTGGCCCAGGAGGGTGCCGCAGGCAAAGGCCAGGGTAAAGATGGCAAGCTTCCGCATGGCGCCCCCGCTTTCTCTCTGCATAGGACAGAAGTCTGTTCCAGGGATCCTCGCTGGCGTCCCTGTGAATGATTTGTTATTATACCACAAAGCCCCACCCTTTGAAAGGGGCAAATCTGTCCCTCCCCCCCGCCGGTGCGGCCGGGTGTGGTCTGCCAGTTCCCTCCTCTTCCAGGATTTACGCCTTGTCCCCGGGATGCTCCATCCGTTATACTGAATGTGTCAAAAAAGCGCGAAAGGAGCCCCGAATTTGAAACGCTATCGACTGTTACTGCTGTTTGTTTTTCTGGTGATCTTCCTCATCGCCGGCCGGGCGGAGGCCCTGGACGTGGCGGTAGACGGAGAAACCGTCTCCCGGCAGACAGAACTGGTGGAGGGCAGCGCCTACATACCGCTTCGGGAGCTGCTGGATGCCCTGGGGGAATGGGACATCACCTGGGACCAGGCCAGCCGCACCGCCACAGCAGAGGGAGACCTGTTCACCCTGACCCTGCCGAGGGAGAGCAGCATCGTCCAGGTGGACGGGTATCCGATTGACCTGGGGCTTCCTGTGCTGCTGCAGGGAAATACATCGTATGTCCCTCTCCGGGCGGCGGCGAACCTCTGCGGCGCTGCCGTCACCTGGAACGGGCCGGACCAGCCCATTACCCTCTCCCCCTCCCCGGGGTCAGACGCCTACAGCCAGGAGGATCTTCTCTGGCTCAGCCGCATTATCAGCGCTGAGAGCCAGGGGGAGCCCCTGTGGGGACAGATTGCCGTAGGGAATGTGGTGCTGAACCGGGTGGTCCATCCGGATTTTCCGGACACCATCCACGACGTGATCTTCGACGACGCCTACGCCGTCCAGTTTGAGCCGGTGGAAAACGGCACCGTCTACGCTGACCCCGTCCCCTCCAGCGTCCTGGCCGCCCGGATGGCCCTCAGCGGCACCCAGGCGACGGAGAACTGCCTCTATTTCTATAATCCGGACCTGTCCCAGGACACCTGGATCGCCAGTCACCGCACCTACTACGCCACCATCGGCTCCCACAGGTTTTTCTTGTAAAATCGTTGAAAAAGGTCTACAATAGGGACAATATTTCAAAACCTACAGGAGGAACTTGTTCATGCTGCGCTCAAACCATCCCCGTGAGCACTTCAACACCCCCCAGCTGCGGGAGGTGATCTGTCAGCTCCGTTTCCCCGCCATTCTCTCCATCGACACCAAGGAGCCGGCGGACTTCCAGGAGGCTATCCGGGCTGTCTTTCCCCGCTATGCGCTCAAGCAGGACCGCCTGCCCCCCAAGCTCACCGTCGTCAATGGCACCACCCAGGTGGAAAACCAGCCCACGATCCCAAACCACCACTTTCTCTCTGCGGACAACAAGTGGAAGCTGAACCTGACCCGGGACTTTATCTCCCTGTCCACGGTGGCCTACACCTCCTGGGAGGCGTTCGGGAAAACGCTGGACCAGCCCCTGGCCCAGTTTATCAAGCTCTATCAGCCCGCCTTTTTCCAGCGCATCGGCCTGCGGTATGTGAACATGGTCTCCCGGCAGGCCCTGGAGCTGGAGGGGGAGCCCTGGAGCGAGCTGATCGAGCCGCCCTATCTCGGTATTCTGGCGGAGGAGGATATTTCCGAGCAGGCCACCCGTCAGAGCACTGTGGACTTTGACACCGCTCTGGACAGCAGCTGCCGGGTGAAGGTCCACGCCGGCCCCGGCATGGTGAAGCAGAGCGCCCCCAATGCCCCGGCGGACAAGGAGGTCAAGTTTGTGCTGGATTTCGACCTCTATATGCGGGGGGAGATCCAGCCCATGCTGGCCGCCGGCGCTCTGGAGACCCTCCACGGCCACTCCACCGCCCTCTTCCAGGGGGCCATTACCGACAAACTCCGCCGGGCTATGGACCCGGACTGAATGTCAAAAAAGTGGCCTGCGCCACTTTTTTGAAACGCGAAGGTCGCCCCTGCTTAAAGCGGGGCGGCCTTAGACTTTTACGGGGCGGCTTTCTCCTGTCCACCCTCGCAGAAGAGGGCGTCCACCGTGGTGCCCAGCTCCCTGGCCAGGTGGAAAGCCAGGGCCAGGGTGGGGTCGTACTTGTTGTTCTCAATGGCGTTGATGGTCTGGCGGGTGACGCCGCACCGCTTTGCCAGCTCCTCCTGGGACACCCCCGCCGCCTTCCGCAACTCCCTGATCCGGTTCTCCATCTCACCCTCCGTATCTCCGCTTGTACACCGCCAGGCTGATGGCGTAGACAAAGGAGATCACCGCCAGCTGCACAAAGGGGTTGTTGCCCTCCATGGGCAGGTTATGGGCGATGGACTGATAGACCCCGTAGATCATGTCCAGCACCAGGGAGCCCACCGTAATGTAGAGGGTCGTGCTGCTGGCCCGGGCGATAATCTCCCGCCGCCGCTCGTCCCCCTTTTGGGCCATGGAGACCATCATAAATACAATGGAGAACATGCACCCCAGAAGGAACAGCATCATCAAGATCCCTAAAATTGACGTACCGCCGCTTTCCATATTGCTTCCATCCTTTCCGTCAAACTGTAAAATTCTTTTGACATTTTGAGCATATCACCACCGCTGCAAAATGTCAATAGTTTTTTACATTTTTTCAGGTGGCTTTTTCCATGCCCGTCTGGTATAATGGAAAAAACATCGGGCAGAGAGGAGAAACGACATGTCAAAATACGTGATGGCCCTGGATGCCGGCACCACCAGCAACCGCTGCATCCTGTTCGACCGGGAGGGCACGATCCGCAGCATGGCCCAGAAGGAATTCACCCAGATCTTCCCCCAGCCCGGCTGGGTGGAGCACGACGCCAACGAGATCTGGGCCACCCAGCTGGGGGTGGCCGTGGAGGCTATGGGAAAGGTGGGAGCTAAAGCGGGGGACATCGCCGCCATCGGCATCACCAACCAGCGGGAGACCACCATCGTCTGGGACAGGGTTACCGGCGAGCCGGTGTACAACGCCATCGTCTGGCAGTGCCGCCGCACCAGCCGGTTCTGCGATGAGCTGAAGGAGCGCGGGCTCACGGACTGGCTTCGGGCGCGCACGGGGCTTGTGATCGACGCCTACTTTTCTGCCACCAAACTCAAATGGATCCTGGACAACGTCCCCGGCGCCAGAGAGCGGGCGGAGCGGGGGGAACTCCTGTTTGGCACGGTGGAGACCTGGCTCATCTGGAAGCTCACCGGCGGCCGGGTCCATGTCACCGACTACTCCAACGCCGCCCGGACCATGCTCTTCAACATCAACACCCTCACCTGGGACCAGGAGATCCTGGATCTGCTGGACATTCCCGCCTCTCTCCTGCCCACCCCAGTCCCCAGCAGCCAGATCTACGGGGAGACCGATCCCAGCTTCTTCGGCCGGCCCATCCCCATCGCCGGGGCCGCCGGGGATCAGCAGGCGGCCCTGTTCGGCCAGACCTGCTTTGAGCCGGGCCAGGCCAAAAATACCTATGGCACCGGGTGCTTTTTGCTGATGAACACCGGGGAACGGCCCGTGTTCTCCCAAAACGGCCTAGTGACCACCATCGCATGGGGCCTGGACGGCAAGGTGGACTACGCCCTGGAGGGCTCCATCTTCGTAGCCGGGGCGGCGATCCAGTGGCTGCGGGACGAGCTGCGCCTCATCGACTCCGCCGCTGACAGTGAATACCTGGCGGGGAAAGTTCCCGATACCAACGGCTGCTACGTGGTGCCCGCCTTTACGGGCCTGGGCGCCCCCCACTGGGATCAGTATGCCCGGGGCGCTATCGTGGGCCTCACCCGGGGGGTCAACAAGAACCATATCATCCGGGCCACCCTGGCCTCCATCGCCTATCAGACCTACGACGTGATCGCCGCCATGGAGGCCGACAGCGGCATCCGGCTCTACAACCTGAAAGTGGACGGCGGGGCCAGCGCCAACAACCTCCTGATGCAGATGCAGAGCGACATCATCCAGTCCACCGTCAGCCGGCCCAGGTGCGTGGAGACCACCGCCCTGGGGGCGGCCTATCTGGCGGGGCTGGCCGTGGGGTACTGGAGCGGCAAGGAGGACGTGGTGCGCAACTGGGCCATCGACCGGACATTCACTCCTTCGATCCCCTCCGCGGCCCGGGACGAGATGGTGCGCGGCTGGGAGCGGGCGGTGCAGCGGTCCCTCCAGTGGGCAACAGATTGATTAATATCTATAAAAAGGGCCTGCATGGAGTTCCATGCAGGCCCTTTTGCGTTGCCGTTATTTCTGCTGCAGGGCGGGCGCCAGGGGCATTTCCCAGGCGCGGTGGTCCGTGTGGAGCAGATGGTGGGCCGTGTGGCCGCAGGGCTGCCCCAGGTACTCCTGGTAGAGCGTCTGGACCTCCTGGTTCTCGTGGCTGAACCGGACCTTCATGCTCTTGTCCATGGCCCACAGGGCGTCGCCCCGGTACTCGGCCAGCTCCTTTCCATCCTGGATGGGCTGGCCGCCGCCGCCGGCGCAGCCGCCGGGGCAGGCCATGACCTCCACGAAGTCGTACTCCACTTCCCCCTTCTTCAGGGCTTCCATAAGCTTCCGGGTGCGGCCCAGGCTGCTGACCACGGCCACCCGCACCACGCCCGCTCCGGGGATGGTAAATTCCGCCTCCTTCCAGTGCTCCCGATCCAATCCCCGGACGGCTTTGAAGGTGTCTGCGTCGGGGTTTTTACCGGTGACCAGGAAGTAGGCGCTGCGGAGGGCCGCGTCCATGACGCCGCCGGTGGCGCCGAACACAGTACCCGCGCCGGTGCTGGCCCCCAGGGGGCTGTCAAAGTCCGCCTCCTCCAGATACTCCAGCTGGATGTGGTCGCTGCGGACCATGCGGACAAATTCCCGGGTGGTGAGGACGATGTCCACATCCGGATCTCCGCAGGCGTCCCGCAGGGGCGGCAGCGCTGCCTCCTCCTTCTTGGCGAGGCAGGGCATGATGGAGATGACCTTCATCTTGTGGGGATCCACGCCGATCTTCTGGGCGAAGTAGGTCTTGGCCACAGCGCCGAACATCTGCTGGGGGGACTTGGCGGTGGAGAGGTTGTCCGTAAACTCCGGGTAGTTGGACTTGAGGAACCGCACCCAGCCCGGGCAGCAGGAGGTGAACATGGGCCACTGGTACTGCTCCCTGTGGGTAAACCGCTCTACAAACTCGCTGCCCTCCTCCATGATGGTGAGGTCGGCGGCGAAGTTGGTGTCAAATACGTAGTCAAAGCCCAGGCGCTTCAGGGCGCCCACCATTTTCTTCGTGGAGACGGTGGAGGCGTCCAGCCCCAGCTGCTCCGCCCAGGCCACCCGCACCGCCGGGGCCACCTGGACCACCGTGGTGATCTCCGGGTCCGCCAGAGCCGCCAGGACTTCCTCCGTGTCGTCCCGCTCCCGCAGGGCACCGGTGGGACAGTGGGTGATGCACTGGCCGCAGAAGGAGCAGTCCGCCTCCCGGATGGTCCGGTTGCGGCTCACGTCCACACTAACCCGGGAGCCGGTGCCGGAGATGTCCCAGATGTGCAGGTTCTGGATCTTGTCACAGACCTGGATGCAGCGCATGCACTTGATGCACTTGCTCTCCTGGCGCACCAGAGGGGAGGTCCGGTCCCAGTTGCCCCGACGGATATCGCTGGGGTAGGGGATGTAGAGGAGATTGGCCTCCATGGCCATCTTCTGCAGGGAGCAGTTGCCGCTACGCACGCACAGGGCGCACTGGCAGTCGTGCTGGGAGAGGATGAGGCGCAGGTTGCTGCGCCGGGCCTGGCGCACCCGGGGACTGTTGGTGTGGACCACCATGCCCTCCTGGGCCTGGTTGTTGCAGGCGGTGACCAGATGGTCCACGCCCTCCACCTCCACCACGCACACCCGGCAGGCCCCAATCTCGTTGAGGCCCTTCCAGTAGCAGAGGCTGGGCACCGGGGTGCCGGCAATCTCCGCCGCCTCCATGAGGGTGGTGCCCTCCGGCACCTCCACGCGCCGCTGGTCGATGGTCAGTCTCACCATTTGGTCTTCCTCCCTCCCTTGAAGATACCGTAGCCGAAGTGGTCGCACCGCAGACACCGGCTGCTCTCCTCCATGGCGCCCTGCTCGGTGAGGCCGCACTCGATGCACACAAAGTCGCCCTTGCGCTCGCCGGCCTCCCGCTCGGTGGTGTTGACCCGGCCGTGGAGGGGGCGGTTGCTGAGATCCGGTGTGGGGATGTCCACATCCACGGTGATCTCATGGCGGAAGCCCAGGTACTCGTCGATGTTGGCCGCGGCTACCTTGCCGGCGGCAATGGCCTTGATGGCGCTGGCCGGGCCGGTGACGCAGTCGCCGCCGGCGAACACGCCGTCCATGTTCTCCTTGGGCAGGGTGCTGTCGCTGAGGGCCTCGATGGTGCCCCGGTGGACCGGGACGCCGGCGGACTCAAAGTCCTTGGTCTCAATCCCCTGGCCGATGGCCACGATGATAATGTCTGCGGGGATCCGCTCCTCTGGCAGGTCCGCCGGCTTGGGAGCCGGGCGGCCGCCCCGGACCTCTCCGATCATCTGGGGCTGGACCCACAGGGCCACGGCGTTGCCGTCCCCGTCGGCCTCGATGCGCACCGGCGCCTTCAGGGTCAGCAGCTCCGCCCCCTCGGCGATGGCTCCCTCCGCCTCCTCGGGCAGGGCGGTCATGTCCGCCTGACGGCGGCGGTAGACACAGGAGACCTTTTCCGCCCCCATGCGGACGGCGGAGCGCGTCACGTCCATGGCCACGTTGCCGCCGCCAATGACCACCACCTTCTTGCCGGTGAAGTCGGCGATGTCGTCATCGCCGATGGCCCGGAGCATCTCCACGGCGCTCATCACGCCCCGGCTGTCCTCACCGGGGATGCCGGTTTTCTTGTCCGTGTGGGCGCCGATGGCGATATACACGCTGTCGTACTGCTTGTGGAGCTGCTCAAAGGAGATATCTGTCCCGATATGGGTCTCCGTGTGGACGGTGATGCCCAGGGACAGGATGGAGGCAATCTCCCGGTCCAGCAGCTCCCGGGGGAAGCGGTAGCTGGGGATGCCGTAGCGCAGCATACCGCCCAGCTGCTTGCGCTGCTCGTAGACGGTGACGCTGTGTCCCATGAGGGCCAGGTAGTAGGCTGCGGAGAGGCCGCCGGGACCGCCGCCGATCACCGCCACCGTCTTGCCGGTGGGGGAAGCGCAGGGGGGCTGGGGCACATCGCCGGCGTTGTCCACGGCGTAGCGCTTGAGGCCCCGGATGTTCAGGGGATCGTCCAGCATGTTGCGGCGGCAGCGGGCCTCGCAGGGGTGCTCGCAGATATAGGCGCAGGCCACCGGGAAGGGGTTGTCCTTGCGGATCAGGCGCACCGCGTCGGCACAGCGGCCCTCGTGGATCAGGGCGATGTACCCGGGGATATCCACCCCCGCCGGGCACAGTGCCACACAGGGCACCGGGTTCTCCAGGTTCCCCAGGCACCGATGGTTCTGGATGTGCTCGATATAGTCGTCCCGAAAGCCCTCCAGGCCCTTCAGGACCAGGCGTGCGGCATGGTAGCCAATAGCACAGGAGGAGGTGCACTCAATGGTGCGGGCGGTATCCTCCAGCACCTGCAGGTCCTCCATCTTCCCCTTGCCCTCCAGGATCTTGCCCATCAGGGTGGAGAGCTGCCCCAGTCCAATGCGGCAGGGCACACATTTTCCGCAGGTCTGGGCGTGGCAGAGGTTCAAGAAATTACGGGCCATGTCAATGGGGCACAGCCCCGGGGGCGACGACGCGATCCGGCGCTCCATATCGTGGTAGAGCTGGTCCACCACCATCTGGGCCCGGTCCGGCGTCTTGATATCCAGTCTGCTCAACTTCCGGTCACACTCCTTTTCCCTTCTCATATTTTGTATAATTATTAAATTTTTATGCAAAAACTTCCAATTTTCCTCGGTTTTATTAGAATAATTATACTATCTGATTCACAAAATGTCCAGAGCATTTTGACAAAAAATTGTCAAAGGCGGTCCCTTCCGCAAAATAGCGGAAGAAACCGCCCTTTTTACTTCTATTTTTGTCAATTTCGACGAAGAACCCAGCCGTTTCCAAGGTCGGCAAACTCTCCCTCCGCAATGGCCGGAATCCCGGCCACCAGCACATAGTCCATGCCATCCGCATACTGGCAGGGGGCTTCATAGGTCCCCCGCTCATGCACATTAGCCGGATCAAAGACACAGATATCCGCATCAAAGCCCTCTTTCAGCAGCCCCTTCCCCCGCAGCCGCAGGAGCTGGGCCGGCAGGGCTGTCATCTTCCGCACCGCCTTGGGAAGCGGGATGGCCCCCTCCTGTCCCACATATTTTTCAATGATGCGTGCAAAGGTTCCGTAGACTCTTGGGTGAGGCTGCCCCTCGGTGGGGTAGGTGCTGTCGGAGATCACGGCGGCATTGTCATCCCGCAGGATGCGGATGATGTCGCTCTCCGCGGCAATGAAGTCGATCATAGTGATCTCGCACCGCTCGCTGACCAGCAGGTCGTAGGCCGTCTCAAAGGGGTCCCTCCCCAGTCGCTGGGCGATCTCTGCGATGGACAGGCCCTGGTAGGGCCGGTTCTCCGGCTGGCGCAGGGTGGAACAGAGAATATTTTCCCAGCCCACCATGCCGGCGATGTTGTCAAAATCTGTCCCTGTCTGGATGCGGTGGGTCAGGAGCTTCCTCTGCTGGGGATCCCGCAGGCGCTCGGTAATGGCCTCCGTCCCCCCCACCAGAAAATCGTGGGGCAGAATATGGATGAGCTGGGTGGAACCGGCGGTATAGGGATAGGCGTCGCAGTGCACCCGGAGCCCCCGCTCCCTGGCGTTCTCCAGCATCGCCAGGGCTTTGGGAATCTTGCTGTCCCAGTTGCGCTTGCCCATGGCCTTGAGATGGCTGATTTGTACGGGAACGTCCAGGGCCTCCGCCACACGGAGCATCTCCTCCAGGGCATCCAGCACACCGTCCCCCTCCTCCCGCATATGGACGGTGACGGGTATAGCTCCATGGGCAAAGGGGCGCAGCACCTCCACCAGCTCCTCTGTGGTGTAAAAGCACTCCGGGGCATAGCCCAGTCCCAGGGAGATCCCCAGGGCGCCATCGGACAGCGCAGTATGAAGGCGGCTCTGAACCTGTGCCGTCTGGTCCTCCTCCATATGCTCACAGGCGTATCCTGCCACTGCCGCCCGGGCGGTGCCTGCCCCCACCAGCATCCCCACATGGATGGCTGGCTGGGCACACTGGGCCCCTTCCAGGTAGTCCGCCATGGACGCCGTAGGGGTCTCAGCCCCCATCGCGCCGGTGATAGGGTGGAGATAGTCCAGCACCGCCTGCCGGTACGCACCGTCGATAGGCGCTGCCGACAGGCCGCAGTTGCCGCTGATGATGGTGGTCAGTCCCTGCTTGAGTTCCAGCTTTCCGAAATCCGGCCGGAACACCGCGCCGTCAGCATGGCGGTGGATATCAATAAATCCAGGAGTCACCACGCGGCCCGCCGCATCAATGATCCGCTCTGCAGGCCCTAAATTTTCTCCGATGGCGGCGATTTTCCCGTCCCGGACTGCCAGATCGGCGGTGAAAGGCTCCCCGCCGCTTCCATCTATCAGGCAGCCGTTTCGTATCACCAAATCGTACATGCAAACCTCCTGTCCCGCAGCCAATCGTGCATCTTCTTCTGCCAATCCGGCAAACCAATGCCAGCACCGATTCATTCAAGGTGATTGTACCACGTACAGGAGATTTGTCAACGGAAAAGGCATTACAGCCAGCCGGCGATCCGATCCCATTCACGCTCCGCCAGGGCATACACCCCGCCGAAGTCCACGGATCCATTGTATACTTTCTCCAGCGCATCATGGGACGCCTTTGCAGCCTGAAGCCCCTCCAGTCCTTCCTCCAGAAGCAGGCCGTGCATACGGCGGTAAAAACGGCAGCGCGCCTTGTTCTGCCGGCAGTGCTTCTGATCCAGCAGCGCATCCAGGTGGATGCGGCGATAGGGCGTCCCCGGATATTCCATCCCCGGCGCAGAGGTCACAAAGGCCAGGCGCAGCTCCGGAATCATCAGGTGCTGGAGCCGGTCCGGCCGGTCCGGATCCAGGCAGGCAATAACGTCATAGCCGCGCTCCGTGGCGGCCGTCTGTACCGCCGCCATTAGATGATAGCCGATGCCGCTGGTGTCCAACAGCTCATAGACCCGGTCGGCCAGAGCATCCACCGTGTCAAAGCGCCACAGGAGGCCCTTGTGGGTGACACCGCCCAGGTAACGGCGGAGGACGTTCCCTGTACCGCTGCCCTGCCGCCCGATCTCCCGGGCGATGATGCCGGACGTCCGGCGGGAGAGCTTCTCATGGTCATAGCCGGCGGTCAATACATCCCGCAGCGTGTTTTCCACCTCCCCCGCCGCCTGCAGCGCCCGATAGGCCCGCACATAGGCGGCCTTGTAATCGGTGGTGTGGCGGACGATATCCTCCCGCCTCTTTTTGCAGTCCTCAATACAGTAAAACTGCCCCAGATTTAC
Organism: uncultured Oscillospiraceae bacterium; assembly: GCA_904419145.1. Classification (GTDB taxonomy): domain Bacteria; phylum Bacillota; class Clostridia; order Oscillospirales; family Oscillospiraceae; genus CAJFPI01. Next base: position 91,856 of record CAJFQQ010000001.1, read on the forward strand.
ATAGCGGTCTACCGCCGCCGGATATTGGGGCTCCACTACATGGGGCGATGTGCCGTCCACCGCGATGATCCCCACCCGAGGAAGCCGCACCGCGTCCAGGGAGTCCGGATCCCCGCTGCACCAGATGTATTCCACGTCCTCCCCCTGCTCCTCCGCCCGGCTGCCGATGTACTTCATGAAGGAGGATTTCCCCACCCCGGGCCCGCCCTTCAGAACCAGGATATCATAGTTTTTGTTTGGGTCTGTGAAGTCCTCATAGAGGCTTCGGAATCCGGCGCTGCTGTTGGCGCCCAGAAAAAAGTTTGTTACCATATTACCCCTCCGATCGGTGTTATCTGTATCAATCTATGCGGCCGCGGGGGGGATTGACAAAGCCGGTCAGGCCCTTTCAGGGAAAACCGGCCTGATAAGACAGGCCGGCAAACATGCCGCACAGCACCAGCAAAGCCCTGTTCTTTCCCCAGAAAGAAATTTTATTTCTTTCTATTTTACTATTGACTTTCATTTTATTATAGTTTATATTTAATTTTGTTAAACAAAACAGGAGGTGACTGTCTGTGTCCATCGAGATCGTACCCAGCTGGATGGCGGATCTGGAAGATGAGGATGTGGTATTTATCAAAAAATTTATCCTTGCCTCCGGCTCCCTGAAAGACATCGCCGGGCAGTATGGCGTCACCTACCCCACCGTACGGCTGCGGCTGGACCGGCTGATTCAGAAAATCAAGCTCAGCGAGGCCGGGGCGGAGGACTCCTATGTCGCTCTGGTGAAGCGGCTGGCGGTGAATGAAAAGCTGGATTTTGACACGGCGAAAATATTGATCAATGCCTATAAAAAGCGGGAGAAGGCTTCTGAGGGACGGCAGCAGAATGTCCAGGAACCTGAAGGAGCCCAACCCTAACGGGATACCGCCGTAAAATGAATCCATAAAAAAAGGAGGATTTTCTCATGTTGATCTCTTGGCGAACCATCATCGTGCTGACTTTCTTGGTGGCTCTTTTGGTGGGCAGCATCGTTCTGCAAATCTTTCTCTCCCGCCGGGAGAGCCCGTGGCCCGGGCTGGTGCTGCCGGGCATCAGTTTTCTCTATTCCCTTATCGTGATGCTCAATGTTGCCATTCTGTTTGATTCTAGTGGCTGGGCAATTGTCAGCACGTTCTTAATTGTCTTTCTGCTCTACAATATCCCCACGCTGGTGCTGCTGGTGATCTATTTCGCCTGCCGTGGAAAATACCGGCGCAGACGGGAGATGGACAAGATGAACGCCCAGGATCTGGAGTGATCCAGGCGAAAAAGCGTCCCGGCACAGGCCGTTGCCTGTGCCGGGACGCTTTCTATTGTCCTCAGAGGCGGAAATCCTCCTCCTTGAGCTTTTCCGTGTTCAGCTTCATGGGCCGGGGCGGGCATCGCTTCATGGGGTCATAGCGAAAGGCCGCGCAGTGCCCGCCAATGGGGACAATCCCCTTCTTCCGGCAGATGACCTCCTCCTCGCTGATAACCTCCCCCTTTTTGCAGTAGGCACAGCAGGGGTCGATATCCCTTCGAAACAGCATAGTTTCCCTCTCCCTTCCCCGGGCTCCTTTGCCTGCCCGGCAAACACACACAGCTCCACTTCTCTTACATCGTGTACAGCGACACTTTGTCCCCCTCGGCCGTGGCCTTGATCTGGGTGATGGGGTGGTCGTAGCTGTCGATAATCTCGGTGGCCAGCTGATCCTCCACCTCCTTCTGGATCGTGCGGCGGAGGTTCCGGGCGCCATAGGTCATGGAGAAGGACTTCTTCACCAGATACTCCACCAGGGCCTCGTCGTAGGTGAAGTTGAGGCCCTTCTCCTTCAGGCTGCTGCGCAGCTCGTCCAGCATGATACTGGCGATGGCGCGGAAGTTCTCCTCCGAGAGCTTGTTGAAGCAGATGATCTCATCCACGCGGTTGATAAACTCCGGCCGCAGGAACTGCTGCAGAGCCTTCATGGCCCGGTCCTTATCCTGCTCGTTGGCCGTCTTGTTGAAGCCAAGGCTCCCCACCTTGGTATCGCTGCCGGCGTTGGAGGTCATCACAATGACCGTGTTCTCAAAATTCACCCGCCGGCCGTGGGCGTCGGTGATCTGGCCGTCATCCAAAATCTGCAGCAGCACGTTCAATACATCCGGGTGGGCCTTTTCGATCTCATCAAACAGGATCACGCTGTAGGGCTTGCGGCGGATCTTCTCCGTCAGCTGCCCGGCCTCATCGTAGCCCACATAGCCCGGAGGGGAGCCGATGATGCGGGACACCGAGTGCTTCTCCATAAACTCCGACATGTCCAGACGGATCAGGCTCTCCGGGGAGTTGAACAGGTCGTCGGCCAGCTGCTTGACCAGCTCTGTCTTGCCAACGCCCGTGCTGCCCACAAAGATGAAGCTCACCGGCTTGTGCTTGGGGCTGATGCCCACGCGGTTGCGGCGGATGGCTGCGGCCACAGAGGCGATGGCCTCGTCCTGGCCCACGATCTTCTTTTTCAGCCGGTCCTCCAGCTCGCTCAGGCGCTTGAACTCCGCCTCCCGGATCTTGCTGGCAGGGATCTTGGTCCACAGCTCAATGACCCGGGCCAGGTTGTCCATGGTGAGCTCCGGCTCGCCCTTGGCTTTGATGGCATCCAGCTCCTTCTGCAGCTGCAGCTCCTTGACCTTGATCTCCGCCAGACGCTCGAAATTGGGCTCGCCCTCGGTCTGGTTCTCGATCATGTCCTTTTCCTTATAGTAGTCCGCCAGCTCCCGCTCGATCTCCATACGCCGGGAGATGCTGGGGTCCTTCAAATTCAGATCCGAGCAGGCCTCGTCAATGAGGTCGATGGCCTTGTCCGGGAGGAAGCGGTCGGTGATATACCGCTCGCTGAGCAGCACCGCCTGGCGGAGGATGCCGTCGGGGATCTTCACCCCGTGATGCTCCTCGTAGTAGTGGGCGATCCCCTTGAGGATCTTCATCGTGTCCTCCATGTTGGGCTCCGCCACTGTCACCGGCTGGAACCGCCGCTCCAGGGCCGTATCCTTCTCGATGTGCTTGCGGTACTCGGAGAAGGTGGTGGCGCCGATGACCTGGATCTCTCCCCGGGAGAGGGCAGGCTTCAAAATGTTGGCGGCGTTCATGCTGCCCTCGGCGTCGCCGGCGCCCACGATATTGTGGACCTCGTCGATGACCAGGATCACATTGCCGCACTTGCGGATCTCCTCGATGAGCCCCTTCATGCGGCTCTCAAACTGGCCGCGGAACTGGGTGCCCGCCACCAGAGCTGTCAGGTCCAGCAGATAGACCTCCTTATCCCGGAGCTTGAAGGGCACCTCCTTGTTCACGATTCTCTGGGCCAGCCCCTCGGCAATGGCGGTCTTGCCCACGCCGGGCTCGCCAATGAGACAGGGGTTGTTCTTCTGCCGGCGGTTCAGGATCTGCACCACCCGCTCGATCTCCTGCTCCCGGCCCACCAGCGTGTCCAGCTTTCCCTGGCGGGCCCGCTCAGTGAGGTTGATGCAGTAGCTGTCCAGGAACTTGTGCTTGGGCGCCTTCTCCCCCTTGCGCTCCTTCTCCCGGCTGCGGCCGGATTCACCGGCATTACCGGGAGCCGGAGCGTTCTCATTGTTAAACAGACGGTTGAGGAAGGGGAACGTGGCGGTCTTGCCGTCCTCGTCGTCCTCCGTGTTGTCCGCGTCCTCCTGGTTCATGAGGCCCTCCATACTCTCCGCCCCGCCGAACGCCTGCATCATCTCCTGGGAGATGTTCTCCAGATCATCGTCGGTGATGCCCATTTTGCTCATCATTTCATTAACCTGGGGCAGCCCCAGCTCCTTGGCGCACTTCAGGCAGAGCCCTTCATTCACCATTTTGCCGTTCTCCATCTTCGCAATAAACACCACAGCCACATTTTTCTTACATCTGGAACACAAAGTCGGTTGCATAGTTACTTGACCTCCAAGGGTTACGTCCGCCCAGGCGCAGGGCCTCAGGCGGGCAAAATTTTCATCAGGAATGAGGCGATATGCGAGCTCTGGACAGCGCTGCTGTCCAGCAGCAGCCCCGTTTTACTGTCCAGCCACAAAATCAGACACACAAACAGGATCCCCTTCACCGCGCCGATCAGGATACCGCCCAGCGTATTCATCTCGTGGAGCACCGGCAGGCGCAGGAGAAAATCCCCCAGATTGATGATCAGCCGCAGCAGAAGCACCAGCAGCAAAAACACCGCCAGGAACACGATCACATATGTCAGGTTATACAGCAGGGTCTCCACCATCAGGTCCACCATCCCCGCCGCGGCGTCGCCGGTCAGGTCGCCCACGTTCTCCAGCCCGGCCAGGGCCTCGCCGAAGGGCAGCTCGGACAGCGTGCCGGAGATATAGTCGGTGATCGCCTCGCTGACCTGGCTCTCCAGCACCGGCCGCAGCAAGTCCACCACCCGGTCCGTCAGCCCCCCGGCCGCGAGATTCGCGCCCACAAGGCCCACCAGGTAGACCACCAGCTCCGCCAGACTGCGGAAGAGGCCTTTCTTGGCGCCGATCCATACAGAGAGGGCAAACATCAGCACTATGGCTACATCCAGTATAACAGAAGATTGGAGCATCCGCTACCACCTTTCTTTGGAACAGTCGTCAATCTATGGGTATGTCAAATTATGGCAAATATCGCCACGCCTCGTTGCCGCCGATTACCACTGCGGAACCATCCCCATCCATAAGGACATGGCTGGCATAGTCTGTATCCTCCAGGCTGCTGTACTCTGTCAAATCCCGGTGGTACAACACCAAGGCATTGCTCTGGAGCACCGCCAGATAGTCCCCCGCCGCATCAATATCCAAGATCTCATCACTAATGTCCATCGCCCCCAGCAGATTTCCTTGGCTGTCCAGCAGGACAATCGTGCCAATGCTGCCAGCCTGATATCTAGTCAAGAATAAGGCGGTAAAATCATCGCCAAAGGCGTAATCCTGGAGATACTGTCCGCCAAAGGAGTAGCCTCCCACTACACCGCCGGATCCCCCGACAAAGGCTACTTCACTGTCCGATACGGAAACATACACTTCCCCCGCCTGGCCCAGATCAAAGCCCACATGGTTTGTAAGAGAAGCGACCTGGGCAGGTTCTTCTTCTGTGAGGTCATACCAGGTCAGCTGGGTGCAAAATGCACCGTTTTCCTCCCCATAAGTAACGACCACTACGGAGCGGCAATCATCCGTCACACAGGCGTCGACCACAAACTGTGAGGAGAGATCCACCTCATAGACCAGCTCCTGTGTGTCATCGTAAACCGTAACAGCACCGCGGTAGCCGCTCTTCTCCGACGTTACCGCCAACCATCCGCTGTCGTTGAGCCGCGCGGAGATATAGCCATAGCCCTCCGGGAGGGAGAGCTCCAGCCGGGTCTCCTCCGGGGACACCACAAACAGGTTCTGCCCGCCCACATCGTAGGCCACCGCCAGGCCGCCGCCGGTATCCAGCGCCGGCTGGGAAAGGCCCAATTCCTCCACTGTCCGGTAGGCTGTGCCACTATCCTCAAGAAATTGAATATAGTTCTGACTGAGCACCACCAAGTATTCTCCGATCTGCCCATACCGATTATTCGCATCTGCAGCAAATGTATAGCGGTCCTCCTCCGCTACAGAGCCGTAATTCAGCCAGCGGCGGACACGATCCAGGGTTTTTCCGTCTCCCATCATGCTCACTGCCACAATGCCCAGCACAATCAGCGCTGTTACCAGCAGCGTGCCCAGCCGACGCAGAAACAGGCCGCCCCGGCCCGGTGTCCGCTCCTCCTGCTGTGGAGGCTGCTGCGCATTATCCGGTTGTTCCTGTCTGTAATCAGCCATTGAGCCGCTCATCCTCATACCAGAGTTTTGTAAGATACAGCCCCCCCGGAGGCACGGTCGGCCCTGCCAGGGTCCGGTTCCCCGCATCCAGGATACGGGGGATATCCTCAGCGGTCAGCTTTCCCTCCGCCGCATACAGCACTGTGCCGGTAATGGCTCGTACCATATTATACAGAAACCCATTGGCGCAGACCTTCAATTCCAGAAGATCTCCGCTGCGGGTGACATAGCAGTAATAAATGGTCCGGACCGTGGTCCTGGTCTCCGTCCCCACGGAGCGCACCGCCCGGAAGTCGTGGGTCCCCTCAAAGGCCCGGGCGGCCCGGTCCATCACCGTCTCATCCAGGCGCTTGGGGTAGAAGTAGGCCCGGTTCACATAAAAGGGATTGCGGATGCGGGAGTTGAAGATCCGGTAGGTATACTCCTTTTTCAGGCAGGAGCCGATGGCGTTGAAGTCCTCCGAGACGTCGAAGGCCTCCCGGACCACAATGTCCTCCGGCAGCCGGGTATTCACCGCCAGGGGCAGCCGGTCGCAGGGGATGGTGGAATGGGTATGGAAGTTGGCAATATAGTGCTCTGCATGGACGCCGGCGTCGGTGCGGCCGCAGCCCACCACCTTAACCGGCTCGCAGCAGATGATGCCAAGCCCCTTTTCCAGCGTCTCCGCCACGGTGGGCAGGTTTTTCTGCACCTGCCAGCCGTGGTAGGCCGTGCCGTTATACATCAGTTTCAGCGCGATATTCCGCATGACGGCCTGTCTCCTTTTTCTCGTTTATGGGGTCTGTTCCGGCACAAGATCGATCACCACCAACTCCGGGCGGTTGAAGATCCGGGGGATCCGGGTACTCTCCCGGGCCAGCCCCCGGCTGACGATCAGGGTCGCGTCCTCAAAATCGTACTGCCCGCCGGCATACCTGGGAAAGAGTCCCTGCTGGGGGGCAAAGAGCCCGTTCAGAACACCGGGGATCCGCCACTGCCCGCCGTGGGCGTGGCCGGACACGATGAGATCAAAGGGGTATTGGAGATACGTCTCGATCCGCTCGGGCCGGTGGGCGATCAGCACAGAGAATGTCTCCGGCTCCACCTGGCTGCCCACCTGCGCCAGCTGTTCCTCCGCCCCGGCATCCGGGTCGTCAATGCCGCAGATCTGGATCAGCTGGCCGCCGGCGGTGGAGAAGTTCACCGTCTCCCCGTGGAGCACCGTGACGCCGCAGTCCTCCATCTGCGCGCAGATGCGCTCCGCCTCACCGCTGCGCCACTCATGGTTTCCGGTGACATAGAAGCAGGGATAGGCCGCGGACAGTCCCTCGATGGTGGTCCAGGCGTTTTCCTCCGGCAGCTCGTCGTCTACAATATCCCCCACCAGCAGCACCGCATCGGGCTGCGGCGTGAGCTCCGCCACCATGTCCAGCAGTTCCCGCTGATGCTCCCCGTAGCGGCAGCTATGGAGGTCCGTCAGCACCACCAGACGCACCGGGTCAGAGACCTCCTCCGTCTCTATGACATACGACCGAAGGAGCAGGCGGCTGTCGCAGGCCACGATCAGCAAAGCCACGACAAGGACCGCGGCAAGTATCCATATCATCATCTTTTTGCGTTTGGTCATCCGAGAAATTCAAATTACAAATGCCTTATAAGCCAAAACTGCGCAGGGCGATCACCGCGCCCAGCACCGCAGCCCCCAGGAGCATCGTGACCACATCCCGGCGCTGGTAGCGGAGGGGATGGAGCTTGGTCCGTCCCTGCCCGCCGTGGTAGCAGCGGCACTCCATAGCCACCGCCAGCTCGTCTGCCCGGCGGAACGCCGAGATAAACAGCGGCACCAACAGCGGGATCATGGCCTTGGCCCGCTGGAGGATATTTCCGGTTTCAAAGTCCGCGCCCCGGGCCTTCTGGGCGGACATGATCTTGTCCGTCTCCTCGATCAGGGTGGGGATAAAGCGCAGGGCAATGGACATCATCATGGACAGCTCGTGGACCGGCACATGGATCTTCTTCAGCGGGCCCAGCAGGCTCTCCAGCCCGTCCGTCAGGCGGATGGGGCTGGTGGTATAGGTCAGAAGGAACGTCCCCATGATGAGCATGGTAATGCGCAGCATCATGAAGAAGGCGGTCTCAATGCCCTCGATGGTGATTTTGAAAATCCACCAGCGCCAGATCTCCGTGCCCGGGGTATAAAACAGGTTCAAAATCGCGGTAAAGGCGATGATGAACAGCACCGGCTTCAGCCCCCGCACCAGGGACCTGGGCGGCACTCTGGAAATGGTCACACAGGCGATCAGCACCGCCGCCATCAGCGCGTAGGACACGAACCACTTTGCCAGGAACAGGGCGGCGATGTATACCACGACCAGGATCAGCTTCGTTCTGGGGTCTAGCTTGTGGGCAACGGAATTTCCGGGGAAATACTGGCCCAGGGTGATATCCTTCAGCATGGCGCTCCCCCCTTTCGCAGGGCGGTGAGGGAGCAGTAGAGATCCTCCACCGTATAGACGGAGGCGTCTACCGCCACGCCCCGGCGGCGCAGCTCCATGGCCACCTTGGTGACCTGGGGCACGGTGAGGCCCACAGCCTCCAGCTCCTCGCTGCGGCTGAATACCTCCTGGGGCGTGCCGGACATGACAACCCCGGCATCGGACAGCACCGCGATGCGGTCCACGTTCTCGGCGATCTCGTCCATGCTGTGGCTCACCAGCACCACCGTGCCGCCGGTGGAGCGGTGGTAATCCCGGATATTCTGGAGCAGGCTGCTGCGCCCGGCGGGGTCCAGACCGGCGGAGGGCTCATCCAGAATCAGCACCTCCGGCTCCATGGCAATGACCCCGGCGATGGCCACCCGCCGCTTCTGTCCGCCGGAGAGATCGAAGGGGGACTGGTCCAGCAGCTCCGGAGCCAGGCCCGCGAAAGCCGCAGCCCGCTCCACCCGACGGGCGATCTCCGCCTCATCCAGGCCCATGTTCTTCGGGCCGAAGGAGATATCCTTGCGCACCGTCTCCTCAAAGAGCTGGTACTCCGGGTACTGGAACACCAGTCCCACCCGGAAGCGGACCTCCCGGATCTTCTTGGTATCCTCCCAGATGTCCTTTCCATGGAACAGGACCCGCCCTGCCGTCGGCTTCAGCAGGCCGTTAAGGTGCTGGATCAGCGTGGACTTTCCGGAGCCGGTGTGGCCGATGACCCCCAGGAATTCCCCCGGGTAAATATCCAGACTGATGCCGTCCACGGCGCTGCGGCAGAAGGGCGTGCCCTCCCCGTAGGTATGGACTAAGTTTTCCACACGAATAATCGGTTCCAAATCCTAACATCCTCGTGTTTCTATAAAATCGGGGCCCTCTCTCAGCCCTGGCCCAAAGCGCTGCAGATGGCGTCGGCACATTCGGCGACGCTGATGGCGTCCAAGGGCACATTCCAGCCGTCCCTTTGCAGCAAATCCAGCAGCTCCACCGTGTGGGGGGGCTCCAGGCCAAAGGCGCGCAGCTTCTCCACCTGGGAGAGGATGGCCCTGGGGGCGCCGTCCAGCGCGACGACGCCGTCGTTCAATATCAGGACCCGGTCGGCATAGGCCGCCTCGTCCATGTGGTGGGTAATGAGGATAATGGTAATGCCCTTCTCCTTGTTCAGGCGGCTGACGGTGTCCAGCACCTCCCGCCGGCCCGAGGGGTCCAGCATGGCGGTGGCCTCGTCCAGCACGATGCACCGGGGCTCCATAGCCAGGATCCCGGCAATGGCGATGCGCTGCTTCTGTCCGCCGGAGAGCATGTGAGGCGCGTGGAGGGCAAAGGACTCCATCCCCACGGTGCGCAGGGCGCTGTCCACCCGCTCCTGGATCTCCTGGGAGGGGATGCCCATGTTTTCCGGGCCAAAGGCCACATCCTCCTCCACCACGTTGGCAACAATCTGGTTGTCCGGGTTCTGGAACACCATGCCCACCCGGCGGCGGATCTCCAGGAGCAGCGCCTCGTCGGCGGTGTCCATCCCCTCCACCAGCACCTGGCCGCCCATGGGCAGCAGCACTGCGTTAAAGTGTTTGGCCAGGGTGGACTTCCCGGAGCCGTTGTGGCCCAGCACCACCACGAAGCTGCCCGCATCAATGGTCAGATCCACGCCATTCAGCGCGTAGCGGAGGGGCTCCCCCTCCTCCCGCGGATAGGCGTAGGTCAACTGTTTCGTCTCAATCATATGGGTCATTCTCAGGACCTCATTTCGGTTCAACTACTGCCCTGCGGCAGTGGAATTTCTTCGCAACCCCCGGACAGGCCCGGCGCAGCAGGCGCCACAGGCCGTAGCCCAGCATAGCGCCGATGGTATTCAAAAGCAGATCGTCGATATCAAAGGCCCGGCCCACCAGGAGCTGCCAGCACTCCACAAAGAGGCTGACAACAAAGCCCAGGACCAGCGCCCGCCTCCAGGTGCTCCCCCGCCATAACAGGGCGGCAAAGAAACCGAAGGGGATCAGCACCAGCAGGTTCCCCAGGAAAACAAGCGGATCCTCCCAGGTTTGAAAGGGCACCAGATTGACAGAGCCGAGGCGGAAAAAGGGGACTTGAACGGTCGGATAAAAGAGGATCCACTCAAAATCATACCAATCCGGCATCAGCAGCAGCGCTGCCAGCCCACCGCCATACAGCCAGAACAGCGCCAGCGCAATTTCCCGCATTCTGCCGCTGACCAGCCCTCTCTTCCGCAGGCGGGTTTTCCGCCAGGGGCGCAGGAGCAAAAACAGGGTCAGCGCAAGAGCCATTCCCGGCAGCATCTGCACCAGGACATTTGCCCCGCGCCGCAAAAACTGCTGCCAGAGCGGCAGGTCACTCCATCCTACCCATTGGCTCAGCGGCATTATCATGGTTCCTCCTTTACTCCCCCATCCAGCGCCCGGTAGCGCCGCAGGGCAGCGCCAGCCCCGTCTCCGTCACCGGCAGGCCGATCTCATCCCACTGGCAGCGCCCGCCGTACTTCTTCCCCACCAGCAGCTCCAGGAGGTACCCCAGCACCCCGGGAGCAAGGCCCGTGGTATAGGAATTGATGATGACAAAGAGGGGCCTGTCCGACAGCACCCGGCTGCACAGCTCCACAAAGGGATAGAGACTCTCCTCCAGCTTCCAGACTTCGCCGGTGGGCCCCCGTCCATAGCTGGGCGGGTCCATGATGATCGCGTCATAGGTACGACCCCGCCGGATCTCCCGCTCCACAAATTTGGCGCAGTCGTCTACGATCCAGCGGATCGGGGCATTTTCCAGTCCGGAGGCTTTCGCATTTTCCCGTGCCCAGGCCACCATCCCCTTGGCGGCGTCCACATGGCACACGCTGGCCCCAGCCGCCGCGCAGGCCACGCTGGCCGCGCCGGTATAGGCAAAGAGATTCAGGACATTGATATGCCGCCCGGCGTTTCGGATCTTCTCCGCAGCAAAGTCCCAGTTCACCGCCTGCTCCGGGAAGAGCCCCGTATGCTTGAAGTTCATGGGCTTCACCTGGAACGTGAGATCCCGGTAGCGCACCATCCACTTCTCCGGCAGACGCCCCTTCTCCCAGTGGCCGCCGCCGCTGCTGGAGCGAAAATACCGCCCGTCCGGATGCTGCCAGCCAGGGTGGCGGCGGGGCGTAGACCAGATTGCCTGGGGGTCCGGACGCACCAGGAGCTTACGATCCCAACGCTCCAGCTTTTCACTGCCGCCGCAGTCCAGCAGCTCGTAGTCCTGCCAGCCGTCCGCAATCCACATGGCCTTCCCTCCTAGTATCTGCATAGAAATTCAAGATATTATATAACAAAAAGATTGGATGCGTCAACGGAAAAGGTGTGAATAAATGGTAAATGATTTTCCAATCACTGCACTATTTTTTGGGAAATCTTCGATCGGATGCTTTTGCAGGCACACCTGCCGACTTCTTCACAGCAATTCCCCGTGCATGTATGATTATTCTGCAAAGAGAAGCGGACCGCGGCTGCTTTGCGAACTATGAACAGCTGAAAAAGGATGCGCTGGATGAGGCGGAAGCGCTGAAAAAGAGCGAATTTGAA
>CAJFQQ010000002.1 GCA_904419145.1 uncultured Oscillospiraceae bacterium
AGCATCCACTGGCTCTTCTCCTTGCGGATGACGGGGCTGCCGCACCGCTCGCAGACGCCCTCCACTACCTCCTCGTTGGCCAGCACGCACTTGCAGGAGGTGCACCAGTTCACCGGCATGGAGGTCTTGTAGGCCAGGCCGTGCTGATAGAGCTGCAGGAAAATCCACTGGGTCCACTTGTAGTACTTGGGGTCGGTGGTATCCACCACCCGGTCCCAGTCAAAGGAGTAGCCCAGCATATGCAGCTGCTTGGTGAAGTTGGCAATATTGTCGTGGGTCACCTTGGCCGGGTGGATATGGTTCTTGATGGCGTAGTTCTCCGTGGGCAGGCCGAAGGCGTCAAAGCCGATGGGAAACAGCACATTGTACCCGTCCATCCGCTTCTTCCGGGCCACCACATCCATGGCGGTGTAGGGCCGGGCGTGGCCCACATGGAGGCCGTTGCCGGAGGGATAGGGGAACTCCACCAGCCCATAGAACTTGGGCTTGTCCGTCTCCCCCGTCTTGGCAGCGAAGGTCTTTTCCTCCAGCCATTTCTGCTGCCACTTCTTCTCAATGGCGGTAAAATCGTATTTCATGTCCGTCACACTTCCTCTGTTCCCGCGCCCCAGGCGCGTCAATTCCATTCCGGGATATTATATCGAAAATGCCGATCAATTGCAAGAGCAAGCCGGTGATTTGTTGGAAAAGCGGCAAAAAACGCCTCCGGCGCCCTGAGCCGGACGCCGGAGGCTGTTACAGTTCCCTCTGAATCAATCTTCTGCTGTGCGGGCCTGCTCGAACTCCGCCTGGATCTCCCGGGAGGGGGCAGGGGTCAGCAGGGACACCACCACGATCACCACACAGGACACCAGGAACGCCGGCAGCAGCTCATAAATGGCAAACACGCCGCCCAGCCTGCTGATCACCAGGTTCCATAGGAACACCATCACGCCGCCGGACACCATACCCGCCACAGCGCCAGCATGGGTGGTGCGCTTCCAGAACAGGGAGAACAGCATCACTGGGCCAAAGGTGGCACCGAAGCCCGCCCAGGCGAAGCTGACAATGGTAAAGATCACGCTGTCCTCGTCCAGTGCAATCACCATACCCACAAGAGCTACCGCCAGCAGGGTAATGCGGCTGACGCGCATGACCTGCTTGTCGCTGGCATCCCGCCGCAGGATCCCCTGATAGATGTTCTTGGCCAGGGCAGAGGCGGCGATGAGCAGATAGGAGTCGGAGGAGCTGATGGTGGCCGCCAGGATGCCCGCCATGACAACGCCTGCAAACAGCGGGTGCATCAGCACGGAGGCCATGGAGGAGAAGATATTCTCCGCGTCGGAGGCGGTGAGGTGGGCGGTAGGCAGCATGGCCCGGCCAATGACGCCGATCATCACCGCCGCAGACAGGGAGATCACCACCCATACCGTGGCAATACGGCGGGACTTTTTCAGCTCGCCGGCCCGGCGAATGGCGATGAACCGCAGCAGCACCTGGGGCATACCGAAGTAGCCCAGGCCCCAGGCCATGGAGGAGCAGATGGTCAGCAGGCTGTAATTGGCCGCCTCACCAAACAGCGGCTCCCCAGCGGCGGACACCGCTTGGACGCCGTCAGCTCCCACTTCCGGCACAGCTGTGGTAAAAAAGCTCCAGAAGCCGGGGATGCTCTTTGCGTTTTCCACCACGATATCAAACCCGCCCACATGGGCTGTGCCCAGCAGAAGAACTGCCAGCAGGGCGCAGACCATGACGATGGCCTGCATAAAGTCCGAGGCGCTCTCCGCCAGAAAGCCCCCCAGGAACGTATAGGCCAGCACAAACAGGGCCCCCAATGCCATCATCAGGCGATAATCCGCGTCAAACAGGGTGCTGAACAGTTTGCCGCAGGTGACAAAGCAGCTGCCCGCGTAGACGGCAAAGAACACCAGGATGAACACCGATGAAATCAGCATCAGCACCCTTTTCTTCTCATGGAAGCGGTTGCTGAAAAAGTCCGGCAGAGTGATGGCGTTCCCCGCCACATAGGAGTAGTGGCGCAGCCGCCGGGCTACAATCAGCCAATTGAAATAAGTACCCACAGCCAGTCCGATAGCGGTCCAGGCCGCGTCGGCCACACCGCACCAGTAGGCCACGCCGGGCAGGCCCATCAGAAGCCACCCACTCATATCCGAGGCCTCCGCGCTCATGGCCGCGATCCAAGGCCCCAGGGTCCGCCCACCGATGAAATAGTTTTCTGAATTCTGGTTGGCCCGCTTGGCAAAATACAGGCCAATCCCGATTACCACCGCCATATAGCAGATCATGGCAATCAGAATCTGTACGGAACTGCTAGTCAAAACATGTACCCTCCTAACATTCGTTTGCTATTCCCCCGCAAATTTCTCTCCCGAAGAATATCATTTGACAATATACAGCATTTTGAAAATTTGTCAAGTTTTACTCACCAAAGCCGCAAAAATATACCAGTCCCGCCATAATCGGAGGGACTGGTATGCTTGTCAAAATAGCCTCGCAGCGTTCCGCCGCCCGCAGGCGGCAGAATCCAATGAAAATCCGTTATTTCCGGGGACACTGACCTTCCCCGCGCAGCACAGCCGCGCGGCTTGCACTAAAAATGCGCCACCGCCACATTTTTGACACGCTGACATGCCACCCGGCGCGGACCCCCACTCACTCCGCTGCCAGAAATTCACTCACATCCAGAGGCGTTCCGTCCTGCCACAGCCGTTCCAAAGAGTAGAATTCCCGGGCCTCGTTGCTGAACACATGGACCACAATGCTGCCAAAGTCCAGCAGCACCCATGTGCCGCCCCGATAGCCCTCCCGGTGGAGGGTGGGCTCGCCGCCCTCGTTGATCGCTTTTTCCACCGCGTCACACAGGGCATTGATCTGGGTATTGCTGGTGCCGGTGCAGATGACGAAATAGTCTGCCAGACTGGTCAATGCCTCCACAGAGATTACCTTGATGTCCTGTCCCTTTCTGCTGTCCAATGCCTTCGCGGCCATAATGGCCATCTCTTTTGGGGTCATCCTGTTCTCCTTTCAGATATTTGATCCCTCAGGCTGCACTCTGCGCCTCCCGCTGATCCGCCCAAGGGTCGGGGTTGTAGTTGGGGTCCTGGAACGGGTCATAGTTGGGACTGCTGGGATCCGAAGGATCGTCCGTGGTCCCGGTCTCTCCCCCTTCTGAAGTCCCAGGATCCTCCGGCTGGGTCGTTTCGCCCGCATCAGTGGTGGTATCCGGATCGCTGGTATCTCCGGGATCCGTCGTACCGCCCGGATCTGTCGCAGTACCGGGATCCGTGGTGCCGGAGCTGTCCGGATCGGTCGTATTCCCAGGATCTGTGGTTGCACCGTCAGGATTGCTGGGATCTGTTGTGGTCTCGCCGGAGTTGTCCGGGTTCTCCGTTTCCTCGCCTTCCGTGTCCTCCACGTAAACGACACGTCCGTTGACGATCTCCGCCAAGCCGCTGTTGACATCGTTCATAAGCTGGTTGTGCTCGCTGTCAGCTACGGAGCCGGTGGTCGAGCTGATGGTACCGTCGCTGTTGATGCGCATGAGATCCAGATTGCTTAAGGAGATGTCGCTGTTATAGGGGTTGAGATAAGTGTTCACCATGGAAACCAGCTCACTGGGCTTGAAGGTCACATAGGACTGATAGTTGTGCTGAGTCCGGCTGTAGCACTCCAAATAGTTTGCCGGAAGGGTATGGAAGGTAACCTTATTGGCACTGCCCAGCTCCAGGGCCTTCTGGGCGAACCAAGCCAGGTTCCCGATGGAGAGATCCGTCTCCACATTCTCCTTAAATACCTCCACCATGGACCCCAGGTATTTCAGGTTTTTCAGCTGCAAGATCTGCTTGGCAGCTTCCACAATAAACTCCTGCTGCATCTGTGTACGCTTGGTATCGCTGCCATCAAACCCTGCCTTCTTAGCGGCGTTGATCTCCCACTGGTAGACGTTGTTCTTCCGCCAGCGGATCAGCTGCATGGCCTTTTCCCCGTCCAAAAGCTGATAGCCATCCCACAGATCAATGGTAAATCCGTCTTCGGATGTGTCGATATAGTGCATGCGGATGGGCACATCGAAGTAGACACCGCCCACGGCTTCTACCAGATCCCCCACGGCCTGCCAGTCCACCATGACATAGAAATTGGGATACACGCCAAGGGTCTTGCGCACCCAGTTCTTCACATTGCTGGTACCGCCCCAGATGGTGGAGTTGATCTTCTTCACGTCCGTGGAGAGGTTGATCATGGTATCCCGGGGGATGCTGCAGGCGTTGATCTCCCCGGTGTTGGTGTCGAACACAATCAGCATCAGCATGTCCGCATGGTTGTTCTCATCCGTCCGGCCGATGAGCAGGAAGGTGTAGACCCCGTCCTTCTGGTCGGTGATATAGTCGGGCAGCTCCTCGTCCACATTCACGCCCGCCTCCAGCAGGCCCAGCCGCTCCTCCTCCGTGAGATTCGGGTCATTGGGGTCCACGGTCTCGCTATTGGGATCAGTGATCTCCGGGGGTTTTACAATGCTGTTCCACACGGCCCGCACTACCAGAACCAGGCAGAGCACCACCGCCAGTATGATCCCCACAATCAGGAGAGGCCGGCGGGGATCTCCCTTCTTTTTTTGCTTTTTAGGCGGATGCCCCCCATCAGGCGCCGCACTCGCTCCCGCATGACTGGCCTGCGGTTTCTGCTCTGATGCGCCGCTCCTGCGCTGGGGCTCCGGGCGGGGTGCCTCCCGTTTTCCTTGATAATGATTCATAGCAGCTTTCCTTTCAAATAATCCCTCGCACGCACACTATTGGGGTGCAGCACCATTCCCTTGCGGGATAAATCCTCCACCGCAATGGTAAGCCCCCTCAGAATCGCTCTGTCCAGATCCTCATAGGCCAGCGGCCGCAACTCCTTCAGCGCGCCGAAATTCCGGGTGGGCTCGATATAATCCGCCAGATAGATGATTTTCTCCAGCAGCGTCATGTCCGCCTTGCCGGTGGTATGCCAATAGATGGCGCTGCCGATCTCCTCGCTGACGCCAAAGAGGTCCCGGGCCAGTGCGGCGCCGGTTTTGGCGTGGAGGAGCTTGCCTCCCGCCTTCCGCTCCTGCTCATCCACCCGGATGCCGTAGTGCTTGCACAGCCGCAGATGCTCCGACCGGCTCAGACGCTTGGTGCAGTCGTGGAGCAGGGCAGCCCGGCGGGCGTCCTCCTCGTTGGCGCCCCAGCGCAGTGCCAGCTTGGCTGCCGTCTCCTCGGTCCCCAGCACGTGGGGCACCCGGCGCTGGTCCAGCAGGGACAGCGCCGCCGGGCGGAGCAGCTCCAGGGGCAGGTGCTTCAGATCCGCCCGTGTGCCGTAGAGGTGATGAACCAAGATATAACCATAGACGGCAGGCAGCAGGAATTGGTTCCCGTCCCCCCGGCACAATTTTTCCCGGAGCTGTGTGGAGGAAATATCCACAATCTCAGGCAGGACTATGGTCACCACATCCGCACTATATTTCTCGTGGAGGTAGGCCCGCTGGGGGGCAAACAGCGCTTCTGTGTCCGCCTCGCTGCGTCCGAAGGCGCACAGGGTACAGCGCTTGGCAATCTCCTCCGGGTGCCGCCAGTTTTGAAACGTCAGGAACATGTCCGTACCCATCAGCAGGTACAGGTGATCCTTGGGGTGCTGTTTCTGGATAGCGCGGACCGTGTCTGTGGTATAGCTCTTTCCCTGGCGTCTCAGCTCCAGGTCCAGCACCTCCACATGCTCCCCCAGGGCCTGCCCTGCCAGCTCCGCCATAGCCTGGCGGTGCCGCGGCGCAGGGGTTCCCTCCGCCAGCTCCTTGTGGGGCGGAATTCCGACGGGCACCAGGTACAGCTTGTCCAGTTTCAGGTATTCTATGGCAAACTTCGCCGCAGCCATGTGGCCCAGATGGATGGGATTAAAGGTCCCTCCGTAGATTCCGATTTTCATTGCCGGTGTTCACCGCCAATCTTCCAAGCCATTCTGTCTCACTGCCCCTTTTTCGTATCCTTCAACAGCTGGATTTTCCGCTTGCTCTTGTCGTGCTGCTGCCGGTACAGCACAAATTTGGTGCCGATCACCTGCACCTGCTCGCTGCGGGTGAGGCGGCTCAGCTCCTCGCAGGCCTCTCGGGCGGTCAGGAGGGAGTTCTCCTGCACCTTGCACTTGATGATCTCCCGGGCCTCCAGCGCATCGTCGGCCTGCTTGACCAGATTCTCTGTTATGCCGTCCTTGCCGATGTGGACGATGGTATCAATGCTGTTGGCGATACCCCGCAGCTGGGCCCGCTGTTTGCTTGTCAATTCCATATGTGGTTCCTTTCTGTCCGTCAGACAGTGATTTTCTCCAATCTGCCTTCCGCTTTGTCCCACGGAGATTTCGGCGCCGCGGGAGCCCTCTTTGATCTTCCTTGGGCGGAATGAATCTGCCCTGCGGCGAGATTTTCCCTTCGGGAAAATGCTCGGACGCCGCTTGTGCGGCGGGAGAAAAGGCGGCCTTACTTCTGAGCGGCAAAATATTCCTTTAATTTCTCTTCAAATACCGCCAGGGCCTTCCCCCGATGGACACCGCCCTCGGCTTTTGAATAAGCCTCCGGGCTTTTTCAAAAGCCTAAAATGCCGGTACTTTTACGCCGCAAGCGGCGCAAAAGTCCTCGCGTTGCTCGCCGCACCGCCTTGACAAGCAAGGCGCCGCGGGGCATTCGATCCAACACGAGGTGGGCTGCGCCCCCTCGTGCTCCCCTATCTTTTTTCGTGGGAAAAGGCGGCGCTACTGCCGAGCGGCAAAATATTCCTTTAACTTCTCTTCAAACACCGCCAGCGCCTTCCCTCGATGGGACACCGCCGCCTTTTCTTCCGGGGTTAGCTGGGCGTAGGTCTTGCGCAGCTGGGGCACAAAGAACACCGGATCGTAGCCAAAGCCGCCGGTGCCCTGGGGGGCAAAGGCGATGGTGCCCGGGCAGATGCCCTCGGCGTCAATCACGTCTCCGTTGGGGAAGCAGCAGGTGATGTGGCTGGTAAAGTGGGCCGCCCGATTGGTCTGGCCCCGGAGGGCCTGGAGCAGCAGCTGATAGCGCTGGATATCGTCCAGCTCCGGCCCGCCGTAGCGGGCGGAGTAGACGCCAGGGGCGCCGTTCAGGGCGTCCACGCAGACGCCGGAGTCATCGGCGATCGCCGGGAGGCCGCTGGCCTCCATCACTGCCTTTGCCTTCAGCAGGGCGTTTTCCGCAAAGGTGCTGCCGGTCTCCTCCACCTCTACATGGAGACCGATGTCGCTCTCCAGCACCACCTCCACCCCCTGGGCGGAGAGGATATCCTGCATCTCCTTGAGCTTATGCTGATTCTGGGACGCCAATACGAATTTCATCCCTTATCCCTCCAAAATCTCTTTCTGCTTTGCCAGCAGCTCCCGGATCCCCTTCTCACACAGGCGCACCAGCTCCTGCTGCTCAGCCACGGTGAAGCCCCGGCCCTCGCCGGTGCCCTGGAGCTCGATCAGCTCCCCCGCGTCGTTCATCACGCAGTTGAGATCCACCATGGCGTGGCTGTCCTCCTCATAGCACAGGTCCAGCATAGGCACGTCCCCCACGATACCCGCCGACACAGCCGCCACCGCGTGGCGGATGGGATTTCTCTCTACGGCACCGCTCTCCACCAGTTTTTTACAGGCAATGGCCAGGGCGATAAAGCCGCCGGTGACCGAGGCCGTCCGGGTGCCGCCGTCCCCCTGGAGCACGTCGCAGTCCACGGTGATGGTCCGCTCCCCCAGAGCGGCCAGGTCCACCGCGCCCCGGAGGCTGCGGCCAATGAGCCGCTGGATCTCCGCGCTGCGGGGGCTCAGCTTCAGCTTGCTCACATCCCGGCGGCTGCGCTCCCGGTTGGCCCGGGGCAGCATGGAGTACTCGGCGGTGACCCAGCCGGTGCCCTCGGGCACATGGCGGGGCGTCCCCTCCTCCACGCTGGCGCAGCACAGCACCTTGGTATTGCCGCAGGAAATCAGGACGCTGCCCTCCGGAAACTTCACAAAGTCCGTGGCAATCTCCACATCCCGCAGTTCATCATATGCACGTCCGTCAATGCGTTGCATGAAAACTTTCCTTCTTTCTCTTTGCAGATGTCACTGGGTCTTATTCCGTCCGATTGATACACTGGATGAGGGAGTCGATAAACATCAGCCCCAGGCCCACCGCGCAGGCGGCGATGCCCAACCGCTCTGCCACAAACGTCAGCAGCACCCCGCCGATGAACAGTGCGCCGCCGGCGATGGTCCGGCAGAGCTCTTGAAACTGTTTTGGGTGCATATACCGCGCCTCCCCGTCAGATGATCGCGTTCACATACTCCTTTGCGTCGAAAGGCTGCAGGTCGTCGATGCCCTCGCCCAGCCCCACGAACTTCACCGGCACCCCCAGTTCCTGGGCGATGGCGATGACAATGCCGCCCTTGGCGGTACCGTCCAGCTTGGTGAGGATGATGCCGGTGCATCCGGCCGTCTCCTGGAACTGCTTGGCCTGGATGAGGCCGTTCTGCCCGGTGGTGGCGTCCAGCACCAGCAGCACCTCCAGCGCCGCCTCCGGCACCTCCCGGTCGATGATCTTGCGCAGCTTTCCCAGCTCCGCCATCAGATTGGACTTGTTGTGGAGCCGTCCGGCGGTGTCGCAGATCACCACGTCCACGCCCCGGGCCTTGGCGGCCTGCAGGGCGTCAAAGAGCACCGCACCGGGGTCCGCCCCCTCGTGCTGGCGAACCAGCTCACAGCCGGCCCGGTTCGCCCAGATCTCCAGCTGGTCGGCGGCAGCTGCCCGGAAGGTATCGCCGGCGCACAGCAGCACCCGCTTGCCCTCGCCCTTGAGCCGGGCGGCCAGCTTGCCGATGGAGGTGGTCTTGCCCACGCCGTTGACCCCGATCACCAGGATCACCGAGGGCTGGGTGGAGAGATCCAGGTCCTGGTGCTCCATGGTCAGGCACTCTGCCAGGATCTGCCGCAGCGTCACCTGGATTGCCTCCTGGCCGGAGATCCCCTCCTGGTTCATCCGCTTGCGCAGCTTTTCCACCGCCTGCATGGCAGTGGAGGCCCCCACATCCGCCAGGATCAGCCGCTCCTCCAGCTCCTCAAAAAATTCCTCGTCCGCCTCGGTAATGGAGGAGCCGAAGATGTCCCCCATATAAAACTTCTTCAGTCTCTGCCAGAGGCTGGGCTTTTTCTTTTCCTCTTTGGGCTCAGCTTCCCCCGTCTCCCCGGCCAGCGCCGGTTCCAGAGGTTCCCCTCCGGCTGCTTCTTCCCCTTCCGGGATCTCCCCCCCGCTGGCGCTGCCTGCCACTTCCGCAGCCTCTGCCGGCGCTGTCTGCCCTGCCACTTCCGCTGCTTCCTGCTCCGGCGCATCCGCCGCAGCGCCCTGTTCTTCTTCCTTTGGCTGTTTGCGCCACTTATCCCAAAATGCCATGTGTATTTTCTCCTTGCTGTATTTCCCCGGAAACCCTCCGGTCTCCTGTTTTACTCCAGTTTCTCACCGCAGTGGGGGCAGTATTTCCCATATGTATAGCAATGGCCCAGATACCGCCCGCAGTATGGGCAGCGCAGCAGCGCGAACATCGCCGGTGCGCTGAGCAGCACCAGTACAAACCCTGCCGCCAGCCATGGTGTGAAGAACAGCACAATGAGGCCCGCCAAAGCCGGGAGCATTGCAAGGCAAAACCGCAGCTGCATCTTCTGTTTCAGCTTCACCGTGATCCACTCCTTCCGTCTCTGACCATGAATTCCAAACGTCTGCGCTTCCCCTTCTGCCGACGGCGCCATGCTACTCGATCTTCAATTCCTTCGCCATCTCGTTCATATTGATGGTCAGCATCTTGCTGACTCCCTTCTCCTGCATGGTGACCGCCCCAAAAAATCCTTCGATTTTTTGGGGCCCCCTTCCATTTCACTTCCTCGGGCAAAGTGAATTTGCCCTGCGGCAAGGTTTCCCCTCCGGTGAAACGCTTGGACGCGCCTGCGGCGCGGCGGCGTCCCCATGCTACTCGATTTTCAATTCCTTCGCCATCTCGTTCATATTGATGGTCAGCATCTTGCTGACGCCCTTTTCCTGCATAGTGACGCCGTAGAGGACGTCCGCCTCCTCCATGGTGCCCCGCCGGTGGGTGATGACGATGAACTGGGTTTTGCCGCTGAGGGTCCGCATATACCGGGCAAAGCGAACCACGTTGGCCTCGTCCAGGGCCGCCTCGATCTCGTCCATGACACAGAAGGGGGTGGGATGGACCTTCAAGATCGCAAAATACAGGGCGATGGCCACAAAGGCCTTCTCTCCGCCGGAGAGCAGGGTGATGGTCTTGAGGGTCTTTCCCGGCGGCTGCGCCTTGATCTCAATGCCGCAGTTCAGGATATCCTCCGGGTCCTCCAGCTCCAGCGTGGCGGTGCCGCCGCCGAACAGCTCCAGGAACGTGGTCTGAAAGGTCTCGCTGATGAGCTGGAACTGCTGCCGGAAAATCCCCGTCATCTCCTGGGTGATATCCTCGATGATCCCGGTCAGTTCTCCCTTGGCCCGCTCCACATCGTCCCGCTGATCCGTCAGATAGGTGTACCGGGTGTTCACCCGCTCGAATTCGTCGATGGCGCCCACATTGACATTGCCAAGGCTCCCGATCTCCCGCTTCAGCTCTCCGATGCGGCGGTTGGCCTTGGGGACGCTCTCCAGCTCGATCCGCTGCTCCATAGCCGCGGAATGGCTGAGCTCGTAGTGCTCCCACAGCCGGTCCAGGATCTGGCTCTCCTCCATGGCGCTGGTGGCCTTCCGCTGCTCCAGCCGGGCCACCTCCCGCTCGATGTTCAGCAGCGCGTCGTTGCGCTCCTTCAGCTCCCGGTCCGAGGCGGTGCGCTCCTGCTCGATGCGCAGCTTCTCCTGCCCCAGCTGCTCCAGCTTCTCCCGGAAGAGCCGGACCTGCTCCCTCAACCGCTCCGTCTGCACTGTGCGCTGTTCCAGCTCCGCCTGGATCTCCTGATTGGAGCGGCGGTACTCCTCCAGCAGTGCCTCCCGGGAGGCCTTGTCCCCCATCATATCCTTCCGAAGCTGCTCAAGATCCGCCAGGGACCGCTCCATGGTATCCCGCTCGGCGCTGAGGGCCGCCAGCTCCGACTTGTGGGCGGAGATCTCCTCTCCCAGCGTGGCGGTGAGCTCCTGGAGGCCCGACTGCCCGGAGAGATGCTCCTCCGCCTGGCAGCGGTACTCCTCCGCCTCGGCGTCATGCCGGGCGATCTCCTGCTCCTTCTCCGCCACAGCCCCCCTGGCATCCTTCAATCGGCCGGCGAGGGCCTCCTGCTCTCCCTCCAGGTTCTCCAGGCTGGTGCGCAGGGTTTCCAGCAGCACGTCGTACTGTCCTTTCTCCCCCTGGAGCTTCAGTACCGCGTCCTCCGCTGTGCGCTGCTGGCCCTCGGCCACCTCCCGCTCATAGCGGGCGGCGGTGAGCTCCCGCTGGGCCTCCTCCGCCTCCTGGCCCGCCTGGGCCAGCGCCTGGGTCAGCTTTTCCAGCTTCCCCCGCAGGGCGGTCAGCTCATTGGCCCGGGTCAGGATCCCGGCGCTGCGGCTGACGCTGCCGCCGGTCATGGAGCCGCCCCGGTTGATGACTTGTCCGTCCAGTGTAACAATGCGGAACCGGTTCTGGTACTTGCGCGCCATGGCGATGCCGCAGTCCAGGTCCTCCACCACCACGGTGCGGCCCAGAAGATTGCGGAAGATGCCTTCGTATTGGCTGTCATAGCGCACCAGGCGGGAGGCCACGCCTACAAAGCCGTATTCGCTCTCCAGCCCCCGCTCCCGCAGCTCCTCACCCCGGATGGCGGTGAGGGGCAGGAAGGTGGCCCGTCCGCCGTCCCGCTGCTTCAGGAACTGAATGGCGCTCTTGGCGTCCTCCTCCCGGTCCACCACGATGTTCTGCATCCCGGCTCCCAGGGCGATCTCAATGGCCACGGTGTAGGCATTCTCCACCTGTATCAGGCTGGCGATGGGGCCATGGACGCCCCGCAGGGTGTTCTTCTCCGCAGCCTGCATCACCAGGCGCACCGCCTTGTTGAAGCCCTCGTACTCCTTTTCCATCTCCGTCAGGAGGGCAATGCGGTCCGACATGGCCTGATGGTCCATGGTGAGCTTCATTTTCCTGTCCTGCGCCGCCTGATGCCGCTTCTCCCGGCCCTCCAGCTTCATGGTGTGGCCGGCGATCACGTTGCGGATGGCGGCGGCCTCCTCCTCCGCATCCTCCAGGCGGCGGCGGCACTGCTTGGCCTCGGCCTGCTTCCCCTCCAGGGTCTCCCGGGCGGAGGCCAGCTCGGCCGCCACCTCCCCCTGGCGATTCTCCATCTGCGTGATGCCGGCAGTAAGGGCAGAGAGCTCCGCCCGGGCGTCCGCCGCCGCGGCCACCGCCAGAGCCTCCTGTCCCCGCAGGCGCTCCGCCTCCTGGGCGGCGCTACGGTTCCCCTCGGCGGCCTCCTGGGCCCGCTGGAGCAGTGCGGAGAGCTCCGCCTCCAGCTGTCCCATGTGCGCCTCGATCTCCTGGATGCGGCCGCGCTGCTGCTCGATCTGGAGCCGCAGGCTCTCGCTGCGGCTGTCCTGGTCCGACAGCTCCCCGCCGATGCGCTCCATGCTCTCGCGGTTGTGCTGCAGGCGGGTATTCAACACGGCGGTCGCGCTGTCCTGCTCGCTGATCTTCCCCTCCAGCTCGGAAATCTCCCCGCGCGCCGCCTCCTGGTCCATATCGTTCTGCCGGGTACGCTGTCCGAACTGTTCGTTGGCCGCGTACAGATCGTCCAGCGCCTGCTGGGCCTGCTGCTGCTGTTCCACGGCGGCGGCATAATCTGCCTCCAGCTTCCGGCCCTTGGCCTTCAGCTCCTCCAGATTGCTCAGCCACACGGAGATCTCCAGCACCCGCAGCTCATCGCGTAGAATGAGATATCGCTTGGCCTTTTCCGCCTGCTCCCGGAGGGGCTCCACCTGGAGCTCCAGCTCCGCGATCTTGTCGTTGATGCGCACCAGATTCTCCTCCGTGCGCTCCAGCTTGCGCTCCGTCTCCTCCTTGCGGTGGCGGAACTTGGAGATGCCCGCCGCCTCCTCGAAGATCTCCCGGCGGTCGCCGCTCTTGACGGACAAAATCTCGTCGATACGGCCCTGTCCAATAATGGAGTATCCCTCCCGGCCAAGGCCCGTATCCATAAACAGCTCGTTAATGTCCTTGAGACGCACAGACTGCTTGTTGATGTAGTATTCGCTCTCCCCGCTGCGGTAGTAGCGGCGGGTGACCATGACCTCGGGGCTGTCCACGGAAGGGAAAATGTGGGCGCTGTTGTCCAGCACCAGCGTCACCTGGGCAAAGCCCACCGGGCTCCGCTTCTCCGTGCCGCCGAAAATCACGTCCTCCATTTTCACGCCCCGCAGGTTCTTGGAGCTCTGCTCCCCCATGACCCAGCGGATCGCGTCGGAGATATTGGATTTTCCCGATCCGTTGGGGCCCACAATGGCAGTGATCTCCTCGCCGAACTGCAATACCGTCTTGTCCGGGAAGGACTTGAACCCCTGGATCTCCAGCGCTTTTAAGTACATGCGTCTCTCCTTGCCGGCGGTCGAATCAGACCGCATAGTCTTCCAGTCTAAAATAACTTATATATTATATCAGCACCTCCCGGGCTTGACAAGGGAAACCGCGCAAAACTTTCGTCTGTCTCCCCTGCTGATGGCAGATTGAAACTTTTTCCACGTCTAGCGCGTCACATCCCCGGCACACTGCCGCGCAAAAAGCAGCGGGGAGGATGTCCTCCCCGCTGCTCTGCTATTGCTGCCGCGTTTTGCCGATCTGCTCATAGAGACATTCCAGCGCATCGGACAGGGTTCCAACCCGGTCGATGAGCCCCAGCTCCACCGCCTTCTCCCCGTAGAGCACGCTGCCCACATCGGCAGCCATCTCGTCGGTGGCCAGCATCAGCCGCTCAAACGTATCCGCGGTGATGTGGCTGTGGCGCACCACAAAGCTGACAATTCCCTCCTGGACCTTCTCAAAGTAGCGGAAGGTCTGGGGCGCGGCGATCACGGTGCCGGTGGTGCGCACCGGGTGGACCACCATAGACGCCGAGGGAACGATCATGCTCACCCTTGGCGCCACCGCCAGGGGCACGCCGATGGAGTGTCCACCCCCCAGCACCAGGGACACCGTGGGCTTGCGCATGCCGGCAATCAGCTCGGCGATGGCCAGCCCCGCCTCAATGTCGCCGCCCACCGTGTTCAGCAGCAGTAAGATCCCGTCCACCTCGCTGCTCTGCTCCAAGTTCGCCAGCAGCGGCATCACATGCTCATACTTCGTGGTCTTTTGGGTCTCCGGCAGCACCTGATGCCCCTCGATCTGCCCGATGATCGTCAGGGTAAAGATATTCCCTCTGTCCGTATGGCTGACAGCGGCGCCGAAGTCCGTCACCTGCTGGCTCTCTGTGCCGGACTGCTCTCCGCCGTTCTGCGCGGGCTTTGTCTCTTCTGTCATAGAAGAATCCCCTCCCTTTTGTCCTAGTCTTGACAAAAGGGAGGGGTCTTATGCGCCGTTTACAGCGCCTCCCAGCAGGCGCTTCCCCGGCGGTACAGCCACCGCAGGCACAGTGCCGCCGCCAGGGCCAGAACCACTGCCCACGCGGCAAAATATACCGCCGCCGTCAGCGTATCCATCCAGATGAAATACGGGATTGCCAGCAGAACCGTCACCGCCATGCCTCCTAAAACAGAGATCATGGATGCGGCGCTCTGTTTCACCGCCTGGGTCTCGCTGTCCCAGTCCAGCTTGGGCAGGCGCAGGTTGACGGCCAGCCCCGTCACGGCGATAAAGGCAGCAAAAGCCGCCGGGGTCAGCACCAGCAGCGTCCCCATCGCCAGGCTGGGACGCAGTACCCAGACCGCCGTGCCGGCACACACCAGCAGGGGCGGCAGACAGACCGCCAGATGGGCCAGGAGCTTGGCCCGGAGAATCTCCCGGGGCGTTACCGGCAGGCTTTTGAGGATCCAGAGGTTTTTCCCCTCCAGGGAGATGGAGGAGGTGGTCAGGTCCACCGTGCCGCAGCAAAAGCAGATGATAAATATGGCAACCGTCGGTAATAGATCCGGGTTCAGCGCCCCTATCTCTCCCGCCGCCTCCAACAGGTCTGCCCGTTTCACCACCAGGGCTGCCGCCCCTACCAGCATCAGCAGCGCACCGATGCCGGCATTGAGGAGGTAGACGCTGCTGCCGAAAAAGCGGCCCAGCTCCTTGCGCAGCAGTGCCCCGCCCACGCTGCCCGCCCGCAGCTCCTCCGCCCGCCAGGCCCGGCGGGCCACCTTTTTGGGGGCTGTGGCAATGTGCAGGAAGGTCCTGGACAAAATCCAGTACACCAGGGCGAACAGGAGCAGCGTCCCCAGGAAGAACAGCAGCAGGTCCCTCAGTTCCCCCGCCATCCCCATGCCGAAGAGATAGAAGGGATACAGGAAGCCCCGCACGGCCTGCGCCACCGCCTGGCTGTTCAGCAAAATGGCCTGGATCGCGGCGTTGGCCCGGGCATAGATCAGGAGATATCCCCCCAGGAACAGCAGCGTCAGGACAACTGAGAACAGATTCTTATAGCGCATCCGTGCCGTCAGCAGGCCGATCAGCCACCCAAAAAAGCAGCTCAGGCACAGCGGCAGCAGGGGGAGCAGCACAAGGGACAGCATGGCCCGCAGGACAAATGTGCCGGTTCCGCCATAGACCACCACCGCCGGCACCAGCACCACGGCTCCCAGCAGCAGGTCAAAGAGGTACAGCACCAGCATCCGGCTCCCCAGCACCACGGACGGCCGAATGGGCAGGGACAGGAGCAGCTGGTTGTCCTGGGCATCATAGAGCTGCTGCTGGGTCATAAAGACGCTGCCAGCAAAGGCCAGGCCCGCGGAAAGAATACCGGCCAGCGCAAAATACAGCCAGCTTAGTCCCGCCTCTGCCAGGGGCCGCAGGGCCCAGAACAACAGGCCGAAGAGTCCTCCGAACACCACGACGCAATAGAGCAGCAGAAATCCGTAGAGAACGCGCATCCCCCTGCGGTGCCTGCCGCTGCCGGTCAGTGCGTTCAAGAACAGGCGAATACGGATGGCACAGAGTCTTTTAAGCATGGTCGTCCTCCAATTCCAGGAACACGTCCTCCAGGGACTGATCCCCCTTGACCTCCTCCATGGCCCCCGCCGCCACCAGCTTCCCATTCTTGATAATAGCGACCTTGTGGCACAGCCGCTCCGCCACCTCCAGCACATGGGTGGAGAAGAAGATGGCGCTGCCCTGGGCGCAGAGATCCGCCATCAGCCCCTTGAGCACATGGGTAGCCTTAGGGTCCAGCCCCACAAAGGGCTCGTCCATGAGCATGAGCCTTGGCTGGTGGAGCAGGGCGGAGATCACTGCCAGCTTCTGCTTCATGCCGTGGGAATAGGAGCTGATGGGCTGGGCCAGATCGTCGGTCAGCTCCAGCCGTTCGGCGTAGTCCCGGATGCGCCCCTCCCGCTGCCCGCTGGGAACCTGAAAGACATCGGCGATAAAATTGAGATATTTCGTCCCGGTCATAAACTCATACAGATCCGGGTTGTCCGGCAGATAGGCAATCTTCCGCTTGCATGCCACCGGATTCCGGCGGACGGAGATGCCGTCCACCAGGATATCTCCCTCCTCAAACGGCAAAATACCGCAGCAAGCCTTCAGGGTAGTCGTTTTTCCAGCCCCATTATGGCCAATAAAGGCACAAATTTCCCCGGCCTGAATGGTCAGAGATAAATCGTCTACTGCAGTTTTCTTCCCATATCGTTTTGTAAAATGTTGAATCTCCAGCATGATCCTGCCTCCTCCGGCAATTCATTTAGATAATTCTCTAAATGTTTGCCTCAGTGTAGCACACGGATACCGTTCCGTCAAGAGGCAATTCTCTGCTGACTCTGCGGCTTTATGGGATGGGCCGCCCCAAGCCCTGAAAAATATGTACCGCCCACACCGGATCTCCGAGCGGTACGGGCGGTACATATCATTTCATTTTGCTTGGTAGTGGGCCATAAAGTCCTTGTAGAACGCCAGATTTTCTTCCAGCAGCTTGGGGGTATCCAAGCTGTAGGGGCAGTGGCCGGCACACTTGTTGCAGTGCAGGCACTCAGCCACCTTAGCCATTTTGGCTTGGGCCTCGGGCGTAACATTCCACTCGACCGGCGCCCGGCCCAGAAGCAGCTTCATGCGGGCGCAAGTGGGAATGTCGATCCCAGCCGGGCAGGGCATACAGTAGCCGCAGCCGCGGCAGAAATTTCCTGCCAGTTCTTCTCGATCCCGCGCAATTACCGCCTGGATCTCCTCCGTCAGTGCCGGCGGATTCTCATTGTAAGACAGGAATTCCTCCAATTCGCTCATACGCTGTACGCCCCAGATGGGCAGCACATGGGGGTATTGGGCCATCCACGCATAGGCTGCGGCGGAATTGGAAATCAGTCCGCCGGACAGAGCCTTCATAGCGATGAATCCCATGCCTGCCTGGGCCGCTGATTGGGCCAGTGCGACATCCTTTTCGCTGGCGAGATAGGAGAAGGGGAACTGCAGCGTGGCATAGAGCCCGCTGTCCACCGCCTCCTGGGCCACCGGCAGGCGGTGGTTGGTGATGCCGATGAAGCGAACCTTTCCGGCCTGCTGGGCGGCCAGTGCCGCATCGTAAAGGCCGTCCTCCCCGCCGGGACGGGGACAAAATGCGGGGTTATGGAATTGAATAATATCTATATAGTCTGTCCGCAAATTCCGGAGGCTGGTTTCCAAATGCTCGTTGAACTCTGCCGCATTTTTGGCCATGGTTTTGGTGGAAATAAAGATCTCACTGCGCACATCGGACAGGGCCGCCCCGATCTTTTCTTCACTGTCTGTATAGCCCCGGGCTGTATCAAAAAAGCGGATCCCTCCGTCAAAAGCGCGGCGCAAAAGTGCCTTCGCCTCTTCCATCGAGATGCGCTGGATCGGCAGTGCGCCGAAGCCGTTTTTCCCCACAGTGATGCCGGTCCTGCCAAGGGTGACTGTCTGCATGCTGGTTCCTCCCTTTCTCATAGCTTCATATTCTGTATCATAACAGAATTTTCTTTTTCTGAAAAGCCCTTTTTCTCCGCAACAGATGGTTGCTTTACAGCCAAACGTCCCTGTGCTACACTGGAACACAAGGAGGCGATGGGATGGAATTCAAGGATCATTTTTTGAAGCTCCGGGAGCGGCGGGGCCTCTCTCAGCAGGAGGTGGCGGAGCAGCTGAATGTGACCCGGCAGGCGGTGAGCCGCTGGGAGCGGGGGGAGACCACCCCCAATGTGGACACGCTGAAGCAGATCTCCCGGCTCATGGATGTATCCCTCAACACCCTGCTGGGCTGCCCCCGGGAGCTGTACTGCCAGAGCTGCGGCATGCCCCTGGAGGACGAATTTCTGGGCCGGGACAGCGACGGCGCGCTCAACGAGAAGTTCTGCAAATGGTGCTATGATGAAGGGCACTTCCTCAGCGACTGCACCATGGAGGAGATGCAGGAGCAGTGTGTATCCATCTTGGTGCAGCAGGGCGTGGAGGAGAGCGCCGCCCGGCAGCATATGGTGTCGATCCTGCCCCAGCTGGAGCGGTGGAAACAGTAGAAAAGGACCGCCTGCAATGTCAGGCGGTCCTTTTGCGCAGGATCAGGGCTTCTCGGGCACGGGATAGACCCAGCCATAGGGATCGGCAATGCTGCCCCACTGGATGCCGGTGAGGGTATCGTAGAGCCACTGGGCGGTAGGCCCATTCTCCTCGCCGATGGCGTAGGCCTTGTCCTGGTAGCAGAACTTGCCGATGGGGGAAATGACGGCGGCGGTGCCGCAGCCCCAGGCCTCCTCCAGCTTGCCGCTCTCCAGTGTCTTGATGAGCTCGTCCACGGCGAACAGGCGCTCCTCCACCTCATAGCCCTTGTCCTTTAGCAGCTGGATGCAGGAGCGGCGGGTGATGCCCGGCAGCACGGAGCCGGTGAGGGCGGGGGTGACGATCTTGCCGTCGATCTTGAACATGACGTTCATGCCGCCCACCTCTTCAATATACCGCTGGTGGACGCCGTCCAGCCACAGCACCTGATCGTAGCCCTTCTGCTCTGCCTTGGCGGCGGCGCGGTTGGCGGCGGCGTAGTTTCCGCCGCACTTGGCGTAGCCGGTGCCGCCGCGGACAGCACGGACATCGTGGTCCTCGATGAGGATGCTCACCGGGCGCAGACCGCCGGCGAGATAGGCCCCTACCGGGGAGAGAATAATCATCATCTTGGCGTGGCCGATGTTGTGGAGGCCCAGATCAATATCTGTGCAGAACTCCACCGGGCGGATGTACAGGGAGGTGCCCGGCGCATTGGGGACCCAATCCTGGTCCAGGGCCACCAGCTTGGTCAGGGCCTCCAACATGAAGTCCGCGTCAAAGTCCGGCAGCTGGATACGCTCGGCGCTGTTGCGCATGCGCTCCATGTTGTCCCGGGGGCGGAACATCTGCACCTTGCCCTGGGCGGTGCGGTAGGCCTTCAGCCCCTCGAACACCTCCGCCCCGTAGTGGAACACGGCGGCGCCGGGGTGGATGGACAGGTTCTCCATGGGATGGATGCGGGCGTCGTGCCACCCCTGCTCGGGGCTGTAGTCCATCTCAAACATGTGGTCGGTAAAGATAGTGCCAAAGCCGGCCTTCCGGGGATCGGCGGGCTTTTCCGCCGGGTGAGTGGTGCGGGTGATGGTGAGTTCCATGGTGAAAGCCTCCTCTAGTTTTTATGCAAACTCAAAATAATTGTAACCCCATCAGGCGGCAGTTGTCAAGAAAAGAGCAACATCAAACACCCCGGAGGGAATTTTCCCTCCGGGGCGCTCTTACGTTTACTTTACGATTGGCTGCGCCGAGCGTTGGCCAGCATCAGCTTCAACCGGTTCTCCTGGTTGACCTTGGTGGCGCCGGCGTCGTAGTCGATGGCAACAATATTGATGTTGGAATCCCTGGCCTTGATGGGCTTCATCATCCCCTTGCCGCAGATGTGGTTGGGCAGGCACCCAAAGGGCTGGGTGCAGACGATGTTGTTCACGCCCTTGTCCGCCAGCTCCAGCATCTCTGCCGTGAGGAGCCACCCCTCCCCCATCTTGACGCCCATGCTGATGGTCCCCTGGACCAGGGAGATGGTGTGGGTAAAGATGGTGGGCGGCGTGAAGCGGCCGTCGGCCTTCATGATGTCGATGATATCCTGCTCCTTTTTCAGCAGGTAGTTGAAGGCGATCTGGTAGATGAAGTGCCACTTCTTTCCCATGCCGTAGAGCTTATAGTCCAGCACGAAGTTATAAGCGCAGTAGAGGCAGAAGTCCAGCAGGCCCGGGATCACCACCTCGGCCCCCTCGTCCACCAGGAACTGCTCCAGGTTGTTGTTGCCCAGGGGGGAGTACTTCACGAAGATCTCCCCCACGATGCCCACCATCACCTTCTCCGACTTCTCCATGGGCAGTGCCGCGAAGTCGTCCAGGATGCGGTGGTAGTTGGCCTTCACCGTCTTGTAGTTGTGCTTGCTGGAGGCGGTCATCTCTTCCGCCAGCCGGTCGGTCCAGCGGTCGGCCAGGGCCTGGGCGCTGCCCTTCTCCACCTCATAGGGCTTGGTCTGGTTCACCAGGTTCATCAGCAGGTCCCCGTACAGCACGCCGTAGAGCATCTTGCGCACCAGAGGCAGCGTCAGCTGGAACCCCGGGTGGTTCTCCAGCCCCGTCATGCTCAGGGAGATCACCGGCACCTGGCCCATCCCCGCCTTTTTCAGGGCCTTTCGCAGCAGGTGGATGTAGTTGCTGGCCCGGCAGCCGCCGCCGGTCTGGAACAGCACCAGCGCCACCTTGTCCGGGTCGTAGCCCCCGTTCTGCAGGGCGTCCAGAAACTGGCCGATCACCAGGATGGCGGGGTAGCAGGTGTCGTTGTGGACATATTTCAGCCCGGTCTCCGCGATGTGGGGCCCCTGGGTCTCCAGGAGCTTCACCTTGTAGCCCTCCCGCTCCATAACCTTGCCGATGATCTTGAAGTGCATGGGCAGCATGTTGGGCACCAGGATAGTGTGGGTAGATTTCATCTCCTCGGTAAAGGGGACGTAGTCCCATGTTCTCTGGGATTTGCTCATGCCAGCACCGCCTCCCTCTCCCGCCGGGCCTGCTTCTGGCGGCGCTCCTTCTCCTCCAGGGCGCCGATCAGGCTCCGGAGGCGGATCTTCACCGCCCCCAGGTTGGTGATCTCGTCAATCTTGATCTGGGTGTAGAGCTTGTCATAGCTCTCCAAAACAGAGCGCACCTCGTCCGTAGTGATGGCGTCCACGCCGCAGCCGAAGGAGACCAGCTGCACCAGCTCCGTGTCCGCGTGCTCCCCGGCGTACCGGGCCGCCCGGTAGAGCCGGGCGTGGTAGGTCCACTGGTTGAGAACGTGGACATCCACCGGATCAGCCAGGTGGCAGATGCTGTCCTCGCTGACCACCACGAACCCCAGGGCGCTGGCCAGTTTGTCGATACCGTGGCCGATCTCCGGGTCGATGTGGTAGGGCCGGCCAGCCAGGATCATGATGCGCTTGCCGTGGGTCCGGGCGTAGGCCAGGGCGGTCTCACCCTGCCGCCGGACGGCCTCCATGTGGGCCTCATAGGCGGCAAAGCCCGCGTCCACCGCATGGCGGACCTCCTTTTTGGTGATGCCCGGGAACCGGGCGGAGAGGCTTGCGGTGAGCTCCTTCACCAGCTCTTTGCGGTTGTTGATGTTCAGGAAGGGGTAGAGGAACGTCGTCTGTTTCAGGTCGTCCATGTTGCCGTGGAGCAGCTCGGAGTAGTAGGCCACCACCGGGCAGTTGTAGTGGTTGTCGCTCTCGTGTTCATCTACGTTGTACGTGAGGCAGGGGTAGAAGATGGCGTCCACCTTCCGCTCCAGCAGCTCCTCCATGTGGCCGTGCATGATCTTGGCTGGATAGCAGGCGGTATCCGAGGGGATGGAGAACTGCCCCTTCTCATAGGTGCGCCGGGTGGACAGGCCGCTCACCTCCACCCGGAAGCCCATGTCCTGGAAGAGGGCGTGCCACAGGGGCAGCAGCTCATACATCCCCAGGGCCAGAGGCAGCCCGATGGTGCCCCGGGTGCCCTCACCCGGGGCCAGGGACGCTAGGGCGTCCCGCTTCC
Organism: uncultured Oscillospiraceae bacterium; assembly: GCA_904419145.1. GTDB lineage: Bacteria > Bacillota > Clostridia > Oscillospirales > Oscillospiraceae > CAJFPI01. The sequence goes on from CAJFQQ010000002.1 coordinate 22,185, forward strand.
AGGCGTAGAGGTTGGGCAGCTCCGACGTCACCGGCAGGCCCAGGCCCTTCTGGCACTGGTTGCCGGAGATGAACCGCTTGCCGTCGGAGAAGATATTGATGGTCAGGCGGCAGCTGTTGGCACAGCCGTGGCAGGTGGCCGCCTTGGCGGTGTGGGTGAAGGCAGCCAGCCCCTCTCTGGAGATCAGGGTACTCTCCTCCACATCCATGGCGTACAGCGCCGCGCCGTAGGCCCCCATGAGGCCGGCGATGGCGGGGCGGATGACGTTGCGCCCCAGCTCCAGCTCAAAGGCACGGAGCACCGCGTCGTTGTAGAAGGTGCCGCCCTGGACCACGATGTGCTCCCCCAGCTCGTCGGCGCTGCCGGCCCGGATGACCTTGTAGATGGCGTTCTTCACCACGCTGATGGAGAGTCCCGCGGAGATATCCTCCACCGTGGCTCCGTCCTTCTGGGACTGCTTCACCGAGGAGTTCATAAACACGGTGCACCGGCTCCCCAGGTTCACCGGCCCCTTACTGTGAAGGCCCTTCTCCGCAAAGTCCGCGATCTCATAGCCCATGGACTTGGCAAAGGTCTCGATAAAGGAGCCGCAGCCGGAGGAGCAGGCCTCGTTGAGCATGATGGAGTCGATGGCGCCGTTTTTGATCTTGAAGCACTTGATGTCCTGGCCGCCGATGTCCAGGATGAAGTCCACCTCCGGGCAGAAATACTTGGCGGCAGTGTAGTGGGCGATGGTCTCTACCACCCCCTTGTCCACGCCAAAGGCGTTCTGGATCAGCTCCTCCCCGTAGCCGGTGACGGCGCTGCCGACAATCTTCACCCGGCCGCCGCAGAGGTCATAGATCTTCTCCAGCTGTTCCTTCACCAGCTGCACCGGGTTCCCCTTGTTGGAGCTGTAATATGTATAGAGCAGCTCCTTGTCCTCGCCCAGCAGGCACAGCTTGGTGGTGGTGCTGCCGCAGTCGATGCCCAGCCACGCCCTGCCGCTGTACTCCCGGATGTCCAGCCGCTCCACATCCGCCCCGGCGTGGCGCTTGCAGAAGGCCTCGTAGTCCGCCTGGCTCTCAAAGAGGGGCGGCAGGCGGTTGGCCACCGTCCGCTCCGCCAGGCTCTTCTCAATGGCGGCAGTGAGGTCCACCACGGTCACGCTCTTCCCTGCCTCCCGGGCATACAGCGCCGCGCCGTAGGCCACGGCGAAGCGGCCGTACTCCGGGAACACCGCCTGCTCGTCGCTGAGCTTCAGTGTCTCCTGGAAGCGCTCCCGGAGGCCCTTGCAGTAGTAGAGAGGGCCGCCCAGAAACAGCACCTTGCCGCTGATCTTCCGGCCCTGGGCCAGGCCTGCGATGGTCTGGTTCACCACCGCCTGGTAGATGCTGGCGGCCACGTCCTCCTTGTTGGCCCCCTGGTTCAGGAGGGGCTGGATGTCGCTCTTGGCAAACACGCCGCAGCGGCTGGCGATGGGGTAGATGCGGGTGTGGCGCAGGCTCAGCTTGTCCATCTCGTCCACGGTGACGTTCAGGAGGGTGGCCATCTGATCGATAAAGGCCCCGGTGCCACCGGCGCAGGAGCCGTTCATCCGCTCCTCCATGCCGCCGTCGAAGAAGATGATCTTGGCGTCCTCGCCCCCCAGCTCGATCACCGCGGAGGTGTCCGGCTCCAGGCGCTTCACCACCTCGCCGGTGGCGAACACCTCCTGGACAAAGGGGATCCCCACGCTCTCCGCAAGGCCCAGGCCGGCGCTGCCGGACAGGGCCACGGTAAAGGGGCGGTCCCCGATGAAGGGGGCCGCCTGCTGCAGCAGTTCCAATGTCTTTTGCCGCACCTGGGACATGTGGCGCTGGTACTCCTGGTAGAGGATCTCCTCCCCTTCCAGCAGCACCACTTTCACTGTGGTGCTGCCCACATCGATGCCCAGGGACAGCTGCTTGTTCTCATTCCTAGTCATGCGTTATCATCTCTCCCGAGAATTTTCCATTTTATATCAATATAGTATCATACCATATCCGTCCGGAAAATCACTTGTACAAATCGTAAACTTTTTGTTAAGAATTTCGTCGGATTCTGGAGAATTCGCCTACTTCCCTATAAAAACATAAAAATCCCCGCCTGTCTACCCCAAAGTTGCTGCCAGGGGAGGGAGAACCTCTCATTCCATCCTCTGTTCCCCTTGACAATCCCATTCCGTCTTATTATAATCTATTTATATAAACTATTTATATTTTGAGGTGCCCCATGCCAAAGCAAAAAATCACCCGCGAGATGGTGCTGGAGGCCGCCTTTGCCATCGCCCGGGAGCAGGGGCCGGAGCAGGTGCTGGTAAAGGCCATTGCCCAGCGCCTGGGCTGCTCGGTCCAGCCCATCTACAGCTACTGCGACAATATGGAATCCCTGCGGAGCGATCTCAGTGAAATGGCCGGGGCGTTTCTGGGGCGGTATCTGGCGGAGCATGTGGACAGGGATCATCTCTTCCGCTCCACCGGGGACGCCTACCTCCGCTTTGCCAAGGAGGAGCCCCACCTCTTCCGCCTCTACTTCTTCCGCCGCCGTCCCCCGGCGTCCTCCCTGGCGGAGCTGTGCGCCCAGGAGTCCAATCCCCGGATGGCAGCCTTCCTCCAAAGCTCTCTGGGGCTGAGTGAGGCCGATGCCAGGGCCCTCCACCTCCACATGACCATCTATACCATGGGACTCTCGTTCCTGCTCTCCGCCTCTGGAGGCGGCCTTTCTCTGGAGGAATTGCAGCAGCAGATGGAGACAGCCTATGCCGCCTTTGCCGGCCAGGCCGGGCTTCCCATGCTCAACGACAACCAGAAAGGAGAAACCCAATGACCCCCATCATCCTCTACCACTCCCGCACCGGCTTTACCCAGCAGTATGCCACCTGGCTCTCCGAGGATCTCCGCTGCCCCGCCCTCCCCTACCGGGAGCGCGGCAGCATCGACTGGTCCAAGTACGACACGGTCCTCTTCGGCAGCTGGTTCCACGCAGGCAGCGTCATGGGAAAGAAATGGCTGAAACAGCAGCTGCCCCAGTGGAAGGAGAAGCGCATCATTCTCTTCGTCACCGGCGCCGCCCCGGCGGGAGAGGCCCAGGCGGCGGCTATGGAACAGAATTTCAGCCCCCAGGAGTGGGCGCAGCTGCACGCCTTCTACCTCCCCGGCGGCCTGCGGTATGAGCGGATGGGCACGGTGGACCGGGCCATGATGGCGGTTTACCGGAAGATGCTCCGGGTCAAGGAGGGCAGGGACAGCGTGGCCTATCAGACCATCTGCCACTCCTTCGACATGGCGGACCGGGCGGCCATCCAACCGATCGTGGACTGCTGCCAGGCACTGTGACCGTAAAAAGACCCCGGAGCCGAAAAACGGCTCCGGGGTCTTTTCTGATTTGCTCTATAGAGATACTATGGGGCGGCGGAAACGCCGCGCCCCGGTTACAACCGGCGGTTCAATAGGCCTCTCTCCACTGCGCCTGTTTCCAGACCGTCCGTGCGGCCAGCTCATAGAGGGCGGAGAGGAGCAGCAACACGCTGATATATCGGGCCAGATTCGTCAGCCCGCCGAAAGGGGCCGTCAGCATCCAGACGACGCTCCCCGCCATCAGAAGCACTGCCAGGGCTGCCAACCCTTTGGACCGGAGAACCATCAGGGCCACCGCCAGATAGAGGGCCCCCTCCACCAGGATCAGGCCCAGGTAGAGCATCATCCGGGACTGCATCTGCTGCATCAGCACCACGGACGTGCCCGCCAGACCCAGCAGTACACAGGCGGTCAGCAGCCCCACCCGGCTGGCAAACGAGCGGGGGCCGCCGGAACAGGACGCCACCACCAAAACCACTCCATTGAGAAGAAGATACCCGATGGCGGCATAAGCCAGTCCCCGGTCCAGAAAATCCGGCACCAGCAGCGCCCCAGCACCCATGGCGCACAGAGCCAGGGCCCGAAGGGGGGCCAGCCTTGCAAAGCGCATGCCAATCAATTCCATAACCAGCCTCCTCAACTGACGATCTTGTAATAGGTCCGGGCGGTGAGCAGATACACCGCGCCGTAGACGATGAAGAATACCAGCACCGTGTCCAGGGTGCACAGGGCGGTGAGCAGGACATTGCGCAGGGAGAACAGCTCCAGCAGCTGCACCACCATGTTGAAGTCAAACAGGATGTGGATGGCCGCCACGGCAATGGGCAGGAAGAACACCATCAGCACCTGGCTGCGGATGGAGGCGCGGACCTCAGCCCGGGTCAGGCCCACCTGCTGCATGATCTCAAAGCGGCGGCGGTCCTCATAGCCCTCGCTGACCTGCTTGTAGTAGATGATGAGGACCGTGGCCATGAGGAAGATGACCCCCAGCACGATGCCCAGGAACAGGAAGCCCCCGGCCATGGCGTAACCGTCAGCCTCGGCGGCGGCCTTCAGGTCCACGGAGAGGGAGTAATAGTACCCCACGTCCTCCATGGGGCCGGCGAACAGTCCGCTCTCCCCCCAGAAGACGCCGTCCAGGGCCTCCACATCCGCCTCCGACGTGCCGTCCTCGATCTGGATGAGCCCCCGCCAGTACATGTCATAAGGGTTGGCGTAGGCGGCGTGCTGCATGGCGTAGGCCTCGTCCACCGCCGCCTCGCTGCCCACCACCAGGCACAGGGGCTCATACTCATCCGGTGTCCAGAAAAACATGGGGATCTCCGCCGCCCGGCCCGCCAGTTGATAGGTGGCCTCCACGTCCCCATCCCGGAAGGTGATGGTGTCCGGCAGGGATTCCCCGCCGCAGACCACCACCTCCCCCTCCGCCAAGGTGGGGGCGGCCTCCCCGGTGAGGGCTGTGTAGGTGTCGGCCGAAATGAAGTAGATCGTCCGCCGCACCGCATCCGGCCCCAGATCCGTTTCAAAGTCCAGAAGAAAGTCCCCGGTCCCCGCCTGCTGCACGGCAAAGGTGGCATAGCGGATGGAATCGGTGTCCGCCACGGCAAAGCCCGCGTCCTGGAGGGCCCGGACGCTCCGGTCCAGCATGGGCTGGCCCTGGAAGGGTGTCGCGCCCTCCTCTGTGGTGAGGGGGTCATACTGGGCGGTGAGGTTTACATCGGCGGGATACTGGGCGTCGATGATCTCCCCGGTGCCGAGGTACAGGGACAGCGTCCCGGACACCATGACCATCACCATGGTGGAGAGGATACAGATGTTGGCTAGGCCCACGGCGTTGCGCTTCATACGGTAGAGCATGCCGGAGATGCCGATGAAGTGGCTGGTCTGGTAATAGAACTTCTTGTTGGCCCGGAGCAGTTTCAGCACGGAGATGCTCACCGCGGTGAACAGGCAGTAGGTGCCCAGGATCACCAGGAACACCGCCAGAAAATACATCGCCAAAGCCGAGATCGGATCGTCCGCAGTAATGGCAATCCAATAGCCCGCCCCCAGGGATAGAATGCCGACGAGGGTCATCAGCCACTTGGTCCGGGGCTCCCGCTCCCCCTGGCTGGTACTCTGGAGCATCTGCACCGGGCTGGACACCCGAATGCGCAGGAGGTTGACCACCAATGTAGCCAGCACCAGCAACACAAAAATCACAGCCGTCAAAACAATGGCAGGCACGGATATGGTGATGCCGAAGGGCACATCGAACCGGAGCATCTGATAGAGGAACAGCGTCACCAGTTTGTGAAACAGCATCCCCACCAGGAGGCCCGAGACGATGCCGCCGCCCCCGATGAAAAGGCTCTCATAGCACAGGAGCCTTGCCAGATTCCCTTTGCCCATACCCAGGATGTTGTAGAGCCCCAGCTCCCGCCGCCGCTGCTTCATAAGGAAACTGTTGGTATAGAAGAGGATGGCCGCCGTAAAGAGACCGGCGATGAACATGCCCAGCACCATCATGGACTGGACGTACTGATAGCCCCGCAGTTCTTTGGCCCCGGGGTCAAAGACCAGGGCGGACATGATGTAGAACGCGGCGCTGGTCCCCAGGACCGTCAGGCCGTAGGGCACGAAAAAGCGGCGGTTTTTGATGATATTCTGCCCCGCCAGCCGGGGATACAGGGATTTCTTACGCACCTGCCTCACCTCCGGTGGCCAGCAGGGTCAGGGTATCGGCGATCTTCTGGTAGAGCTGGCTGTCCGTGCTCTCCCCCCGGTAGAGCTGGTGGAAGACCTGGCCGTCCCGGATGAACAGCACCCGTCCGGCGTGGCTGGCGGCCTTGGCGCTGTGGGTCACCATGAGGATGGTCTGTCCTGCGGCGTTGATCTGGGCGAACAGGCGCAGCAGGCTGTCGGTGGCCTTGGAGTCCAGGGCCCCGGTGGGCTCGTCGGCCAGGACCAGCTGAGGCGCGGTGATGAGGGCCCGGGCCACGGCAGTCCGCTGCTTCTGGCCGCCGGAGATCTCATAGGGGTACTTTTTCAGAATGTCGGCAATGCCCAGCTGCGCGGCCAGGGGCTTGAGCTTCTCCTCCATCTCCCGGAAGGGGCGGCCCGAGAGCACCAGGGGCAGCAGGATGTTGTCCTGGACGGAAAAGGTGTCCAGGAGGTTGAAATCCTGGAACACGAATCCCAGATTGTCCCGGCGGAAGGCGGCGATGTCCTTCTCCCGGATCGCCACGATATCCATCCCGTTCAGGAGCACCTGGCCGCTGGTGGGCTTGTCCAGGGCCGCCAGAATGTTCAGCAGCGTGGTTTTTCCGCTGCCGGACTCGCCCATGATGGCCACATACTCCCCCTTCTCCACGGAGAAGGTCACGTCGGAGAGGGCCTGAACCTGGGTGCCGCCGAATCGGGTGGTATAGATTTTTTTTACATTGCTGACTTGCAGGATCGGCATGAAGATTCCTCCTTGGGAAGTGTTGCCCTTAGTATAGCGCCCCGGTGCGGCCGGTGCCATTGCTTTGGCTTACACCTGTCTTACAGTTCTGTAAGATTGCCGCGTCTCTCGGCGCATCTGTCAATATTGAACAGTTTTTTCTTTTTCGTTGCAAAAATATTTGTACAATCTACTTGCATTTTCCGTCGTATCTGCTATGATAAAGGGGGAGGAAACCAGAGCGCATTGATCTAAGCAAGCAGGAGGCCCACTGCATCGGTCACACCGAAAGGAGGCTCATCCACATGAACCAGATCCAACATCTGTTCGCAGGTACCAGGGCCGCCAGGCTCCTGGCCTGTGCCACCGGCATCTGCGTCTCGTTCCTGCTGTATTACGTCGGAGAATCGTCTGTATTCCTGGCGCTCCTGCTTCTGTTCCTGCTGCTCCAGGCCCTCGCCATGTGCCAGACACCGCCCCGGAAGGACGGCCACTGCATCCGGGACGGCTGGGGCTGGTATCCTCTCTCCATCGCCTGCGCCAGCGGCGGCATCGTTCTTATCAGTGTCCTGCTCGCTCCGGGGGCAGACCTGACGTGGAATCTGATCTCACTGTCCGCATCTCTGGGTGCCTTGATCGTGGGGATCGTCAGCGAGTGGACCTATCCCCTCTGGAGCCACAGAAGTCAGTAAAGCCTTTCCGTAAGAGAACCCCTTATGATCTGTTCTGTTACTGCACCCGCGCCGGGGGACCTGTTAGGTCCCCCGGCGTTTTTTCTGCCTGCAAAGAGGAGTGCCGGCGTCCCCTGGGGGACGCCGGCACTGTTTCCCGTTTACTCCACCTCCAGGGCACTCCGCCCCAGCTCGATGCGCACCTCTGTCCCCTTCCCCACCCGGGAGGAAAGGGAGATCCGGTGGCCCAGCCGGTCGCAGATCTGCCGGCAGAGGTAGAGGCCAATGCCGGTGGACCGCTTGTCCGTGCGGCCGTTGCAGCCGGTATAGCCGTTCTCAAACACCCGGGGCAGGTCCTCCGGCGCAATACCGATGCCATTGTCCTGAATGACCAGAGTATCTCCCTGGGCAAAAATCCGCACTGTGCCGCCCCGGGCGTACTTCACCGCGTTGGAGAGCACCTGCTCCACCACAAAGCCCAGCCACTTCTCATCGGTGAGGACCCGGAGAGAGAGGGGCTGCAGGTCCAGGGACACCCGGCTGTGGATAAAGAGCTGGGCGTATTTGCGCACCGCCTGCCGCACGATCTGCTCCAGCGGCACCTCCCGGATGAGATAGTCTGTGGTGTCGCTGCCCAGGCGGAGATACTGCAGCACCATCTCCACATACTGCTCGATCTTGAACAGCTCCGCCGACAGCTCCCGGCCCCGCTCCGTATCGTCCCCCTGGAGCAGCAGGCGCATGGCGGCGATGGGGGTCTTGATCTGGTGGGCCCAGAGGGTATAGTACTCCACCATCTCCCGCCGCCGTTCATCCCCCTGGGACACCAGGGTCTGCCGGTCCCGGTAGAGGATCTCCAGCAGCTCCTGATAGGCCGCCTCGATGGAGCCCCAGGGCTCCGGAAGATCCTCCAGCCCCAGGGTCACATGGCTTGCCAATGCTTTCAGGGCCCGCCACCGGCGCCGCCACAGTAGGAAGTCCACCCCGGCCATCAGGGCTGTGCCGACGCTCCCCAGCAGCACCGCGTATCCTACCGCCTCCCCGGGCAGATCATACAGGGCGAATACCATGGCGAACACCACCGCCCAGCCCCCCAGGAGCAGCAGCAAAAAGCCCCGCTGCTTCCAATATCCTCTCAACAGCTCCATACGTTACTCCACCAGATAGCCCAGGCCCTTTTTGGTGCGGATGAAGCCCTCCAGGCCCATGCCGTCCAGCTTCCGCCGCAGGCGGTTCATATTCACCGACAGGGTATTCTCGTCCACAAAGCTGTCCGTCTCCCACAGCTTCTGCATCAGTGTCTCCCGGGATACCGTCCGTCCCCGGTTCTCCAGCAGCACCTGGAGGATGCGGTACTCGTTGCGGGAGAGGTCCAGTTTCTCCTCCCCATAGGACAGCGTGGCGTCCCGCAGGTTCAGCACCGCCCCCCGGTGCTCCAGCCGTCCGGTATCCGCGGCAAAGTCGTAGGTCCGGCGCAGCAAAGCCTGGACCTTGGCGGTGAGGACCTCCAGGTCAAAGGGCTTGGCGATGAAGTCGTCGCCGCCCATGTTCATGGCCATGACGATGTTCATGTTGTCCGAGGCGGAGGAGAGGAAGATAATAGGCACCTGGGAGATCTTGCGGATCTCCGTGCACCAGTGGTAGCCGTTGAAAAAGGGCAGATAGATGTCCAGCAGCACCAGCTGGGGGCCAAAAGCGCGAAACTCCTCCAGAATGTTGGAAAAGTCCTGTGCGATCCGCACCTGGCAGCCCCAAGCCTCCATGTGCCGGGCCACCGCGGCGGCGATCACCGCGTCGTCCTCCACCAGATAGATCTTTGTTTCCAAGGGTCTGCCTCCTTCCCCATGTTCCCCTCTATGGTAACCGAAAACAAAGCATTTGGCAAGGGTCCCGCCCAGCCAGCCTGCCTCCGGCTTCCGGCAGACAGCAGCCCGGCCCCGCAAAAGGGGCCGGGCCGTCTTCCGTACTCTGTTGGAATTCAGCTGACTTCAAAGAAAGTCATCGGCTCGTCATACACGGCGTGGCCGGTCTCCACCACTTCCCCGCCGCAGGTCAGCGTCAGCGTCTGGGCATTGTAGGCCGTGAGCATGGTGTTCACCAGGCTCCCCATTACCATGGTCTCGCCTGCCGTGCCCGTGCCGGTCACAGCCGACAGGAATTCCTCCGAGAGGTCCAGCGTGATAGAGAGCTCCCCGACTTCGTAGCTCACCACATCGCCCTCCTGGGTCTCCACGCCGTCGCCTACGGTCTCAAACGCATCTACCGTGACCCCCTCCGGCAGTACGCCGTGGGCAATGAGGGCATCCACGATCCCCTGGGGGCTGGCCTCCACGGTCTCCTCCACAGTGTCGAAACCGTCGGCGTTGTCGTTGGGGAGATACAGGGTAACCATAAACTCATCCAGGACGGCAATATCCGGCTGGGTCGTCTCCTCCGCATCCGCTGTCGTTGTGTCCGCGTCGGTCTGGCTGGACTGGGATGGTGCATTTCCGTCAGCCGCACCGCCGTTGTCAGAGGAGGTGCAGCCGGCCAGGGTCAGCGCCAGCAGTGCCAGAGCCAGAATCAAGGTGCATACTTGCTTTTTTTTGATGGACATGGGACGTCCCTCCTTTCTTGCTATGAGTTGAGACGCACAATTCTAAAAAATGTTCCTGATCTGCAAAGTGTTTTTCAGCCTCTTGAACGATTCCCTTCCTCTTCTCTCAGCACCGGCTTGATCACCCGCAGGAAATAGCCTGTCAGCTCCTCGGGCGTCTGCTTTTGCTTATGGTTCAGCCACCAGAGGACCGTCTCCACAAAGGTAGATGAGATATGATTCACCAGAAAATCTTCCGGCAACGCCTGTGCGTCATGAAGGGGGATTTGCTCCAGCTGCAGGCGGACCAGATGATTGAGGCTGTTTTTGAAATAGCGGAGGAAGAGGTCGCTGCTCTCACAGGAGAGCAGGCCCAGGATATTCCGGTCGTTCTCCTGCAGGTGCTGCAGCAGATGGAGAAAGACGGAAGCCGGCGCTTCTCCATCGGAATATCTCCCGTGGGTATGGGTATGGTCCAAAGCCGCGCCGATGATGTGGGCAAACAGCTCCGCGCACAGTTCCCGGAGCAGGTCATCCTTGGTCTCAAAATGGGCATAGAAGGTGGTGCGCCCCACGTTGGCAGCGTCGATGATCTCCTGCACGGTGATTTTGTGATAGCTCTTCTGGGAGAGCAGCTCACTGAAGGCATCAAAGATCGCCTTTCTGGTCTTTTCTTGCCGCCGGTCCATAGCATCCTCCAAAACAGTTTTTTCGGATTGTTCCGTATCTTACATCCATTGGAATTTATCTCTTGTTTCAGAACCACCCAGTCACTACAATAAAAACAGAACAATCTGTTTGATATCGCATATAGCATACGGTATACGGCCCCTGAAGTCAAGCGGCCTGGCTGAAAAAGGAGGAAGGGTTATGCTCCAGCGCATCAACACAGTACTTTCGGGTCTCCCTATGACGATGGTAAGCGCAGTTTTCCTGGCAGCCAGCTTTGTCCTGCCCCGGGCGGGGGGTACGCTTCCTGTAGATCCGGCCTGGGTAACCGTGGTCATCTGTGGCATCCCGCTGCTTTATCTGGCGGTCTGGCGGATCATCCACAATCCCGGCATCAACAAGATCTCCTCTGCCCTGCTCATCGTCATCGCCATGTTCGCCGCCATCGGTATTGGGGACTTGTTCGCCGCCGGCGAGGTGGCTTTCATCATGGCTCTGGGGGCACTGCTGGAGGAGGCCACTACCAACCGGGCCAAGAAAGGGCTCAAGAAGCTGATTGGTTTGGCCCCCGCCCAGGGCCGCCGCATCCGGAACGGAAAGGAGGAGATGATCCCGGCCGATCAGATCCGCCGGGGCGACGTACTCCGCATCCTGCCCGGCGAGACCATCCCGGTGGACGGTACTATCCGCAGCGGCGAGACCTCGGTGGATCAGTCCATCATGACCGGCGAATCCCTGCCGGTTGACAAGGGCGTGGGCGAGGACGTGTTCTGCGGCACCATTAACTGCTTCGGCTCCATCGACATCACCGCCACCAAGGTAGGCGAGGACAGTTCCCTCCAAAAGCTCATCCGCATGGTGCAGGAGGCCGAGAATAAGCAGGCCCCCATGCAGCGCATCGCGGACCGGGTGGCCAGCTGGCTGGTGCCGGTGGCTTTGCTCATTGCCATCCTGGCCTATGTGTTCACCCGGAACATCGTCACCGCTGTGACAGTGCTGGTGGTGTTCTGTCCCTGTGCCCTGGTGCTGGCCACCCCCACGGCCATCATGGCCGCCATCGGCCAGGCCACCAAGCACGGTGTCATCATCAAGTCCGGCGAGGCCCTGGAGAAGATGGGCCGGGTGGACACCATCGCCTTCGACAAGACCGGTACCCTCACCTACGGCCGGCTGGAGGTCAGCGACGTCCTTTCCTTTCAAAAAAGCCTGACGGAAGAAGCTCTGCTCACCCTGGCTGCCTCGGCAGAGGCCAGGAGCGAGCACCCCCTGGGCAAGGCCATCGTGGCCCGGGCAAAGGAGCAGGGGCTGCCGTTAACAGAATCCCGGAATTTCCGCATGATGGCAGGCAGGGGCGTCGCCGCCCAGATCTCCGGACGCGACCTTCTCTGCGGAAACGAGAAGTTCCTTTTGGAACACGGCGTTATCATTGACGCTTCCATTCACATCGTGCTGGAGCAGCTGCGTTCCGAGGGCAAGGCTTCCATCCTGGTGGCGGAAGGGACGCGGTGCGTCGGCGTCATCGCCCTGTCCGATGTGCTCCGTCCGGAGGCCAGGGATATGGTGTCCCGCCTGAGCGCCATGCATACCCGCACGGTCCTGCTCACCGGAGACAACCGGATGACCGCGGACTACTTGGCCAAACAGGTCGGCATCAGCGAGATCCGCGCCCAGCTGCTGCCGGAGGAGAAAGTGGGCAGCATCGAGGCCCTGCGGGAGGCGGGGCGGAAAGTATGTATGATCGGTGACGGAGTCAACGACGCCCCGGCTCTCAAGACCGCCGATGTGGGGGTGGCCATGGGCAGCATGGGCAGTGACATCGCCGTGGAGGCCGCGGATATTGCCCTGATGAGCGACGATATCTCCAAGATCCCCTATCTCAAGCGGCTGTCCAATGCCACGGTCAGGACCATCAAGCTGAGCATCACCCTGTCCATGTGCATCAACTTTTTTGCCATCATCGCCTCACTGCTGGGGCTGCTCAATCCCACCACCGGGGCCCTGGTCCATAACGCCGGTTCCTGCCTTGTGGTGTTGATTGCAGCCCTGCTGTACGATAGGAAATTTCGTATCTGAAGCGCTTTCCCAGCTGATGGAAACATCTCTCCGCTTCCTCCGGCGGCCCGGCTCTCCGAAATCCTCTGCAAGATCGCTGGGCACCGCTCCTTTCCAACGCAGCACCGCCCACAAAGGAAAAGCGCCGCTCACAAAGAGCGGCGCTTTTCCATCGTGATAGCACAAATCAATAAAGCAATGTAATATGATTGGCAGAAAGCCAATCCACCCATTCATCGTCCGGTCGCTGGTCTGTAATGACCACATCCACCTGATCCAAGTCAAACAGTTTGGTAAATGCCAATTTTCCAAACTTTGTGTGGTCCACCAGCAGGAAAACTTTCTGAGACTGCCCTACCAGTAGCCGTTTGATCTCCGCCTCATCCTCATCGCTGTCAAAGGCACCTGTCCCCAGTTGAAGCCCCTTGCAGCTGACAAGGGCAATATCCATGTGGTAATCCCGGATCGTGTTGCGTGCAATCGCTCCCTGGAAGGAATACGATTTTTTGTTCAGCACACCCCCGGTAGACAGGATCTTGATTTTGGAATCCTCCAGCTCCCGGAGGATATTGGCTGAGTAGGTCAACAGAAGCAGATCCTCACGGTTGCTGAGCAAATGGACAGCCTCCATTACAGTAGAGCTGGAATCTGCCCCAATGGTCACACCGCGCTTTGGAATCTGCTCGGCGACGATCCGAGCAATCGCCCGTTTCTCTTCCACATTGATCTGGGTACGGCGCATATAGCTGATACGGACCTCTGTATTGCCCATGTTCAGCACTGCGCCGCCGTAGGTCCGGGTCACCAGCCCCTCCCCCTCCAGCTTCTCCAGATCTCGCCGGATCGTCTCCTCTGTTACCTCAAACTGCTTGCTCAGATCAGAAACAACAACACGTTTTTCCGCTTTGACAATGGAACGGATGCTTTCGAGTCTGTTTTTTTGAGCCATCTTTCCCTTTGTCCTCCTCGCATCTTGACGCATTCCATTATACAGAAAACTTGTTGTTATTTCAATAGGGTTTGGGGAACCGCCCATCTTAGCGGTCCAGGGCCTCCGCCATCTCGCGCATCATCTGCACGTCCTCCGCGCTGAGATCAATGTCGGCGGCGTGGGTGTTGGCGCGGATCTGATCCGGGCTGGTGGCACCGCTGAGCAGGACCACCTTCTCGTCCTGAGCCAGGATCCAGGCCAGGGAGAGGTCCGCGATGGCGCAGTTGTACTTCTCGCACAGAGGCTTGAGCTGATCCAGGAAGTCAAACACCCGGGGCAGGTTCTCCGGCTGGAACCACTTCTTGGGGATCTGAGCGCCTACGGGCTTGTAGTCGCGGGGCAGCGCACCGCTGAGCAGACCCATCTCCAGGGGGGAGTACGCCTGCAGCACGATGCCGTGCTTCTTGCAGATGGGCAGCAGATCCTGCTCCACAGCGCGGTCCAGGATGCTGTACTTGGCCTGGACGATGTCCAGATCGCCGTACTTCAGATACTCCTCCACCTGCTCGGGGGTCACATTGGCCGCGCCGATGGCGTGGATCTTGCCCTGGGCCTTCAGCTCATTGAGCAGCTCCATGGTCTCGCTGATGGGGGTGTAGTAGGGCTCCACCGCCTGCCAGTGGGACATGTACACGTCGATGTAGTCGGTGCCCAGGCGCTCCAGGCTCATGTCGATCTCGTGGAGGATGGAGTCCCGGGACAGGTTCTTGTAGAGCTGGGTATCGCCCACCTTGTTGAAGAGGGCACCCTTGCGGTCCCAGACGATACCGAACTTGGTGATGATGCACATGTCATCCCGGTTCATCTTCTTCAGGGCCTTGCCCACGATCCGCTCACTGTTGCCGAAGTTGTAGCCGGGAGCGGTGTCGATCATGTTCACGCCGGCGCCGGGGCAGGCACAGATGGTCTCAATGCTCTTCTCCTCCGCCGCGGCCTGCTCCTCCGGGGTCTGGCCCCAGGCGGGACCGCCGCCGATGGCCCAGGTGCCGAGGCTCAGGCGGGATACCGGCTTATCCAGTGTACCAATCTTAATCGTCTTCATAGCGCGTTCCTCCATATATGAATTGTTGCCGCAGCCTGTGGATGCGGATGCTTCGCCCTGCCGGGCCGCTTATTTTTCAAACCAGCCCTGGGCCTTGCCGTTGCTGCCGAAGAGCATGATCTTGTTCTCTGCCCGGGCCTGGACGGCGTCGCGGACCTTGATGTTCAGGCCCTGGTATTTCTCATCCGGCGGGCAGGCGTGGATCGCATCCATGGCGGCCTCGCACAGCTCGGTGTGAATGTTGATCTTGGTGATGCCCAGGTCGATGGCGTGGCGGATATCCTCATCGCCGATTCCGGAGGCGCCGTGGAGCACCAGGGGGATGGACACGCTGTTGCGGACCTTCTCCAGAATGTCGAAGTTGATCTGCGGGGGCGCGGTATAGGCGCCGTGCTGGTTGCCGATGGCAATGGCCAGGGAGTCGATGCCGGTGCGCTCCACGAACTCGGCGGCCTGGCTGGGGTCGGTGTACATGTAGTGGGCCAGAGCCTCCTCATAGTTGGTCTCGGCGCCCACATGGCCCAGCTCAGCCTCCACGGGGATGCACATGGGGTGGAAGCGGTCCACGACCTCCTTGGTCATGCGGATGTTCTCCTCAAAGGGGTAGGCGGAGCCGTCGATCATCAGGGAGTTGTAGCCGATATCAATGGCGTGGCTCACGATCTCATAGCTGCGGCCGTGGTCCCAGTGGATGGAGCAGGGCAGGGAGGTGGTGGTGGCGTAGGAGCGCATCATATGGACGAAGTGGTTGATGTCGGTGTTTACCAGGAACCCGCTGCCGAAGGAGAGGATCACCGGGGACTGGAGCTTTTCACAGGCCTTCATCACGCCGGAGAGCATCTCCACGTTCCAGATGCAGAAGTTCGCCACGGCGTAGTGCTCTTTCTGCGCCTTCACCAACATGTCCTTTGTGGATACAAGCATATTCTTACCTCAATCTTTCCGTAAAGTTGTGGGTAGGTATGATGAAATGGATGTGAAAAGGACACCCAGTTCAAACAAAGTGGGATTGCCGGCCGCCCCGATCCACCGGGACGGCCGGACTGTTTGGAAGCGGGATCAGACCTCGATGTCCCGGGCCAGGATCCGGTCGATCTCGGACTGGGGGATATCAATGGTGGGGCCCAGAAGCTTTGCGATGCA
The DNA here is from genome assembly GCA_904419145.1 of uncultured Oscillospiraceae bacterium. GTDB lineage: Bacteria > Bacillota > Clostridia > Oscillospirales > Oscillospiraceae > CAJFPI01. Next base: position 38,108 of record CAJFQQ010000002.1, read on the forward strand.
GATCTCCTTGGCAAACTTCTCGGCGGCCTCCACGCGCTGGAAGGCCTTCTCCAGGGTAGAGCCGACGGCCAGAACGCCGTGGTTGCCCAGCAGAACCAGATTGCGGTTCTTCAGATAGGGAGCGGCCTGATCCAGGATCTCGCGGGTGCCGGGCTGGCCATAGGGGGCCACGGGGATATCCTTGAAGTGGAACAGGATCTCCGGATGGCACTTCTGATCAATGGGCACATGGCACATGGCGTGGGCGGTGAGGAAGGGGGAGTGGCAGTGGATCACAGCATTGATGTCCGGGCGCAGCTCATAGGAGTTGTGGTGCATGATGGTCTCGGAGGAGGACTTCTTGGTGCCGTGGATCTGGTTGCCCTCCTCGTCAATGACGCAGATCAGGTCCTCGGTCAGGGTGCTCTTCCTGGTTCTGGCCGGGGTGATGTACAGGAGACCGTCCTGCTTGATGGACAGGTTCCCCTCATAGGTGTTGACCAGCTGGGCGGCCTCCATAGCCTTTGCGACGCGGATGATTTCTCGAATGACATCATAATCAATGGTGCGGCTCATTTTGCTTACCTCCAATTTCCTTTTCTCTTGTCGATGGTATTTAATGTAAGCAGGGCCTTTTTCCACTTGCCTGTCGGATCAGGCCGGGGAAGAAAGGTGCTGCTTATAAACGAATGCTGGGCGGTCCGGCGGACCGATGCCTCATCCGGCAGCTCTCCGGTGGCATAGAGCTGCATGAGGACGTTGCCGAGGGCGCTGGAGACGCCGCTTCCGGTGGTCACCGGGAGCTCCAGGGCGTCGGCCAGACGCTGCATCAGCAGCGCGTTGCGGATCCCGCCGCCGATGGCGGACAGCCCCTGGTAGGATCTGCCGGTGATCTGCCGGACCTGCTCCAGGGACCACAGCGCTTGCAGCACAATGCTGTCAAACACGCAGTTTGCGATCTCGCCCATGGTGCGGGGGACCGTCTGTTCCGTCTCACGGCAGTAGGCGGCGATGCTCTCCAGAATGTTGCCGCCCTCCATCCGCAGGCACGGGTCACAGACGTTCAAATAGGTGGTGTTTTCGCCGGCGCTGCGGCAGGCGTCCATCACGTCGTCATAGCTGAGGGAGGGTCGCTCCCGCCGCCAGAGGGTCATGCACTGCTCAAAGAGCCACATGGCGTTGAAATCCCGGCACAGTGAATATCCAAAGGGGCCCCGCATGGTTTTGAAGGCGCCGTCGAAGCCCTGCTGGGAGATGATGGGCTGCGCCGTCCTGGTCCCGAAGATCAGCGACGTGCCGATGCTGGCAAAGACCTTGTTGTCATCCAGCCCGGGCGCCGCCAAAAGGGCCGCCTCCGTGTCGTGGCTGGTGACGGTAACGACCTGCAGCGCCCCGCCTACCTCCGCCGCAACAGCCTGCGTCAGCGGGTGGAGGCTCCTGCCGCCCTCCACCAGAGGGGGCAGGATCTTCGTAGGGATCCCCAGGCGCTCCATAACAGCGGTGTTCCACCGCCGTCCGGTGGCGTCCAGAAGATCTGCCACCGACGCCATGGATTCCTCCGCGGTGATCTGTCCTGTCAGATAGAAGTTCAGCAGATCCGGCAGGAGGAGCAGCCAGCGGCAGCGGTGAATGGGACTGTCCGGGTGCCCTGCGTCGTAAAACAGCTGCATCAGCACACGGATATCCGTGGGATAGACGCCACTGGAGCGGTAGAGCTCGTCAATGGGAACGACCTGCCCCATGCGGCTGAGGATCCCCTTCGTCCGTGTATCCTTATAAAAATAGGGGAGCTCCAGAAGGGCGAGGGAATCGTCCAGCAGGCCATAGCCGTTGCCGAAGGTATCAATTCCCATGGTCTGTGGCTGGATTCCTTTGCTTCGCAGATCGCGGATGCCCGTTTTGATCAATTCCAGCAGCTCCGGGACATTGATACGGACATGACCATCCACAGAAACCGGGCGGGTCGCCACGCTGTACTGATCCATGATCTCAACCTGGCCGTCGTGATATCGGGCAGCAAGGATCTTGGCACTGCTGCCGCCAATATCAATTGCCAAGCAAACTCTCTCCAGCATTGTTTTTCACGCCACCCCTTCCCAGCCGTACCGTATTTCCTCTGTTGTCTTTAGATTAGTATACACGCATTCTTTGATTTGGTCAACAAAAATCTTTGTTTCAAAAATATAATTTACTATTCAAAGATTTCATTTCTTCACAAGGCCGCTTTACCGCTCCCGTACCCCCGCTAAATCGAATAGTCGATGGATGCATCCAATGGCATCCCGTGCCGCATCTGCCGCATCCATCCGGCTGTATCGCCCCACGGTAGGCTCCATGGGTTCTACGATCACCGGCCCACTGTAGCCTGCGCCCTCAAACAGCCGTAGGATCTCCACACAGTCCACCAAGTCGTTCTCGCCCGGCATGGCACGGATGTGGTCGTCCTGTTCCTCGCGGCTGCGGGAGGCATCTGGGTTGCACAGGTGCAGGTTGACAACCCGCTCCGGGTGTCGGACTGCATAATAGAGATCGTCCTCCCGGCTGCCGCTGGTGTACCAATGGATGGTGTCGAAAACGAAGCCGATCTCCAGGGAGACAGCGTCTGCCAGGGACAGAACCCCCATCAATGAGTGGATAAAGGGATAGCGGAACTGGTCACGCACGGTTTTTGCCCCCATAAACTCCAGGCCGTACTGGATGCCCTCCTGGGAGAGGACGTGATAGATCTGGGACAGACGGGAGGCGTGCCAGTCGAAGTTGTCGCGGTAGGAGAATCGGTCGCTTCCGGGCCAGATATGGTTGTAGGCCCGGCTGCACCCGGCAAGCCTGGCCCGGTGTGCCCACTGACCGAACTCCACAACACGGTCTGCGAACTCCTCATCTGAAATTTTATACATATCCGCCGGCGCCATAATCAATCCGAAGCGCATCCCTATGCTTTCCATCTTTTCCCTCGCCTCAGACGCCGCTTCATCTGTATCAAAAGCCCCTGCCGGTACCTCAATCCCGCGAAATCCGCTCACCACAGCCGCATCCAGCAGAATCTGGAACGGATGATGATTCATGCCCATTGTGCGTGGATTCAAATTGGAATACATCAGTTTTCCTCCTTATTTGTAACCCTTGTACCATTTTTTACAAATATAACATCAATACAGATTATTCTTTCTGCAAAATGTTGCTTTCCAACTTTTTATATCACTACTTTAGTTTGGATGCAATAAGTTTTTCCGTCAAAATCGAATAATTGTTGAAAATCAACATTTTACTGTGTTGATTTATGTAACAAACATAGAATTCACTTTTTAATAACAGAAAAAACTTGCATTTCAGAAAAATATCTTCTATACTTTGGCTAAACTTACACGACACCCAACCTTTGATTTGTGTAAGGAACCTGAGTGTGGTCACTCAACCGCGATCTTGTCAATACTATTTTGGAGGTAAAGATGTCTATGAAGAAACTGATTTGTCTACTTCTGACAGCGGCCATGATGTTCTCTCTGGTCGCCTGCGGAGGGAACACCACCACCAACAACACCGCCGGCAACGGCAACACCAACAATTCCGGCACCACAGATGAGGGCGGCGACGCCGCCACCGGCGATACCATTAGAATCGGCGTGCTGACTCCGCTGACCGGCGCCAGCGCCCAGCTGGGCAACCAGGTTGCAGAGATCTATCAGATGGTCACCGATATCATCAACGAGGAGCATCCCGAGCTGACCATGGCCATGGCCGCCAACGCCGGCATCCAGAGCATGGGCGGGGCGAAGCTGGAGCTGGTCATCGCTGACCACAAGAGCGACGCCACCACCGCCGTATCCGAAGCCCGCCGCCTGATCTCCGAAGAGAATGTGGTTGCCATCTGCGGCGAGTTCACCAGCGCAATCGCCAAAGCCGTTGCAGTTGTCACCGAGCAGTACCAGGTTCCTCTGGTAGCCTCCTGCTCCGCTGTAAGCCTGACTGACGGCACCAATAACTTCCAGTGGTTCTTCCGTTACGCCATCACCGACGAGACCTACATCAAGGATACCTTCGACTTCCTGAACTACCTCAACGAGAACTATGATGCCGGCATCGAGACTGTGGCCCTGTTCTCCGAAGACAGCGAGTTTGGTGCCAATATCGTGCCTCTGGAAGAGAAGTATGCCGAAGAGTATGGTTATGAGATCGTTGAGACCATCAATTATTCCTCCAGCGCTACCAACCTGACCTCTGAGGTCATGCGTATTAAAGAGGCCGATCCCGACGTACTGCTGATGTCCTCCTTTGTATCCGACGCCCTGCTGTTCTTCAACACCTGCAAGGAGCAGCAGTACACCCCCAACTTCATTATCGGCCAGCGGGGCGGCTTCATCCAGAGCGACTATCTGACCGCCATGGGCGATGAGAACAACTACATCTGCACCACCGCCAGCTGGGGCTCCGACATTACCACCGCCGTGACCCAGGAGCTCGTGGAGCTGTGGGCCAACTCAGAGTACAACAGCGAGAAGGTCGCCCTGATGGACAGCCACGTGAAGGACGTTATGAACCTGCTGTTCATCGCCATGGCCATTGAGCAGGCCGGCACCACCGAGAACACCGCCCTGCGGGAGGCTCTGCTGAACCTGGAGTATGATATGGACACCCTGATGATTCCCTGGAGCGGCATCGAGTTCAACGAGTATGGCCAGAACACCAAGGCCAACGGCTTCATCACCCAGTACTATGACGGCGCTTACCGCACGGTGTACCCCGAGGCCGGCGCTTCCATGGAGCCCGTTTACCCCATGCCGGAGTTCGCCTATTGATGATTCCGGGGAGTACTGACCCCAGCGACTGATTGACTGATTGAGATTAAGACACCTCAGAGATTTTCCCTGCACAGCAAAATCCTGGCAATGCCATCCCCGGGCATCGTGTGGGGATGGCATTGCCCCCATTCGGGGAAATTCTGCACGGGTTTCAGACGTTGTTTTTGTTAGGAGGAGCCGCATTCCATGACTGTATTTTTACAAGGTGTATACGAAGGCATCATCAACGGCTCGATCCTGGCGCTGATTGCGATGGGCATCGCTCTGGTATGGGGCGTTATGAATATCCTCAGCTTTTCTCAGGGCGAATTCCTGATGCTGGGCATGTTCGTATCCTACTATGCCAATCGTTATTTGGGCCTGGATCCCATTGTGGCCATGCCGCTGTCCGCCGGGGCCCTGTTCCTGCTGGGCATTGTGATCTACAAGCTGATCATCTCCCGGGCGCTGCGGGGACCGATCCTCTCCCAGCGGCTGATTACATTTGCCCTGAGCATGGTGCTGGTCTATTCCGCCCAGATGTTTTTTGGCGCGGAGTATAAACAGCTGGTCAACCCTGTGATTTTCTCCGGCACCATCGACCTGGGCTTCATCACCATTGCCAAGCAGAAGCTGGTGCCCTTTATCCTGGCGCTGCTGGTGGCCGGCCTGCTGTTCCTGTTCCTCAACCGCACCCGGATGGGCAAGGCCATCCAGGCCACCAGCATGGACCGCTATGCCGCCGGCCTGGTGGGCATCAATCCCGACCGGTCCTACACCATCGCCTTTGCTATGGCCAGCGCCGTGGCCGGCGCCGCCGGCTGTGCCCTGACCTATTACTACTATATGTTCCCCAACGTGGGCGCCACGTTCCAGCTGTGGGGCTTCATCGCGGTGGCCATGGGCGGCTTCGGCAGCGTGACCGGCGCTTTCCTCAGCGGGCTGGTCATGGGCCTGGCGGATACCCTTACCGGCCTGTATGTCAATACCGCTATCAAGTACATCGGCGTGTGCGTCGTATTCCTAGTCACGGTGTCTTTCCGTCCTAAGGGCATCTTCGGTAAGTAAGGAGGGGGAGCATCAATATGAAAAAATTATCTTACAAAAAGCTCCTGTTGTGCGCCGGGATTCTGGTCATTTTGATTGTGCTGCCCCTGATCTTCAACACTGCGTTTTCCCACCACATTATGACCATGATGTGCATTTGGGCCCTGTTGGGCATGGGCTGGAACTTCATCGGCGGATATGCCGGCCAGATCTCCAACGGCCACGCTATCTATTACGCCTTTGGTGCCTATACCAACGCGATGTTGCTCCAGTGGTTCAACCTGTCCCCCTGGATTGCCATGTGGATCGGCTGCCTGCTGTCTGCCGGAATCGCCTTCCTGATCGGCAAGGGCCTGCTGCGCTTCCGGGGCCACGTGTTCGCCATTGCTACTATGGCTGTAGCCGAGTGCGTGCGCCTGATCTTCATTAACACAAAAGCCATTGGCGGCGCCACCGGCGTGTATATCTTCAACGCCGAGCTGGATCCAGCTCTGTATATGCAGTTCACAGACACCAAGACCTATGTCTATCTGTATATGGCATTCGTTGTTGCTGTCCTGCTGTTTGTCCGCTGGCTGAACACCACCAAATTCTGCTACTACCTGCGTGCCATCAACGGCAATGAAACCGCCGCTGAAAGCGCCGGCATCAATGCCGCCAACTATAAACTGTGGGCCTATATGCTCAGCGCCGCCATCGTCAGCCTGGCCGGCAGCCTCTATATGCAGTTCATGCGGTATACCGACCCCTCCATGATTCTGACCTCCAACATCTCCATGATGATCGTCCTGGTTACAGTTATGGGTGGCGTAGGCACTGTGTATGGGCCCTTGATCGGCGCTATTGTCCTGACCTATATCTCGGAGTATACCCGTGTCTATCTGAGCCATTATAACGGCCTGGACATGGTTATCTATGGCGTTCTGGTCATCCTGATTGTTTTGTTTATCCCCGATGGTCTGATTTCCATTCCCGGCAGAATCCGCAAGCACCGGGAGCACAAGGCTGCAGTAAAGGAGGCGCCAGCAAAATGAGCAACTATATTCTGCAAGTAAACGACGCCACCAAAAAATTCAGCGGCCTGATGGCTAACGAAGGCATTACCTTTGATGTAGGGGTGGGCGAAATTCTGGGACTTGTGGGACCTAACGGCGCCGGCAAGACCACCCTGTTCAACTCCCTCAGCGGGGTCCATCAGTTGACCCGCGGTACCATTACATTTGACGGTCAGGATATCACAAAGCTTAGCAGCCACCAGATCTGTAAGCTTGGAATCGGCCGTACCTTCCAAATCCCCCAGGCCATTGTGACCCTGTCTGTGGAAGAAAATGTGCTGATCGGCGCGCTGTGCCACACCAACAATATGAAGGTGGCGCGCAAGCACGCCCATGAGACCATTGAGTTCTGCGGCCTGGCTGCTCTGGCCGACAAGCCGGCAGCCATCCTGAATGTGGCGCAGAAGAAACGTCTGGAGATCGCCCGAGCCTATGCTACTGATCCCAAGCTGCTTCTTCTGGACGAGACTATGGCCGGGCTCACTGCCACTGAACGCGTAGAATCCATCCAGCTGATCCGCGAGATCAACAATCAAGGTGTCAGTATCGTGATGATCGAGCACAACATGGACGTGGTAATGAGTGTGTCCAACCGTGTCCTTGTGCTGGATGCCGGCAAGGTGCTGGCCCTCGGCTCTCCAGAGGAAGTCACCTCCAACGAGGCCGTGATTAACGCCTATCTGGGAGGAGGTAAGAAAGATGCTTAAGGTGGAACATGTGCAGACCGGATATGACGGCGTCCCTGTCGTCCACGACGCATCTCTGCAGGTCAATCAGGGGACTATCGTGGCATTGGTCGGTTCAAACGGTTCCGGCAAGACCTCTCTGCTGCGGGCCATCACCGGGACTCTTCCGGTGATGCGCGGCAATATCACCTACAAGGGCCAGTCCATTGTGGGGATGAAGTCCTATAAGCTGCTGGATATGGGAATTTCCATGGTTCCTGAAGGCCGCCACCTGTTTGGCAAGATGTCCGTACGGGACAATCTGATGATGGGGGCCTACACTGTCCGGGACAAGGCTGAGATTGAAAAGCGCCTGAGGTTCGTCTTCCAACTGCTCCCCCGTGTGGAGGAGCGCCAGAAGCAGCAGGCAGACACTCTCTCCGGCGGTGAGCAGCAGATGGTGGCCATCGCTCGCGGGCTCATGGCGAGCCCGGAGCTTCTGATCCTGGACGAGCCCTCCCTGGGTTTGATGCCAAAGCTGGTGACGGAGATCTTTGAATTCATCCGGCGCATTAAGGATGCCGGCGTCACCATTATCATTGTGGAACAGAACGCTATGGCCACACTGGAGATGAGCGACTACGCCTATGTGATGCAGAACGGCGAAACCATCCTGGAGGGCACCGGCCAAGATCTCCTGGCCGACGAGCAAGTGAAGAAAGCATATTTGGGAGGATAAATCATGCTTGTTACACTAAAGGAACTGCTGCAGCAGTATATGACCAGCGACAAGGCAGTCGGGGCCTTCAATGTCACCACCTACTGCGATGCCAAGCCTGTGATTACGGCAGCCGAGAAAAAGAATGCGCCTGTGATCGTCCAGGTAGGCGGCTTTGCCACCCGCTATATGGATCTGGAGCTGTGGGGCAAGCTGCTGGTGACCATGGCCGATCGTTCCCCGGTGCCTGTGTGCATCCATCTGGACCACTCCAAAGACGTGGAGGAGTGCCAGAAGGCCATTGACGCCGGTTTTTCCTCCGTGATGTATGACGGCTCCCAGCTGTCCTACGAGGAGAACGTGCGCCTCACCAGCGAGGTGGTGCGCCGCGCCGCCCAGAAGGGTGTCAGCGTGGAGGGTGAGATCGGCTCCGTGGCCTATTCCGGCACTGATGCTTACAAGGCCGAAGCCTCTGACCCCGATACTGTTGCCCGCTTTGTGGCCGATACGGGCGTTGACGCCGTGGCTGTGGCCGTGGGAACCCTGCACCGCATGGAGACCCAGGCTGCCCATCTGGACTTTGACCTGCTGCGTGCCATCCAGGCCAAAGTGGACATCCCTCTGGTGATCCACGGCTCCTCCGGCCTGTGCGACGAGGACTTCAAGCAGATGTGCGCTACCCATGTCACCAAGGTGAACATCGGCACCGCCCTGCGTATGGCCTTTGACAAGGGGCTGCGCACCGCCCTCAACGACCACCCCGAGAGCAACGTGTTTACCGAGATCGCCCACATCCCCATGCAGTATGTGGAGGACAAGGTGATTGAAAAGCTGGGCCTCCTCGGCTTCTAATTCCGATCTGACAGGAGGACATCATGGGTAATTTTGATGTCATTTGTGTGGGCAACTCCGCAGTGGACGTACCTCTTTGCCCGGTTGGCCCTGAGATTTTTTCCTACGACTCTTATCCCATTGACCGCATTATCCCCCAGGTGGGCGGCAGCGGCACCAACGTGTCCACCATCCTCTCCCGCCTGGGGAAGCGGGTGAAGCTCATCACGCTGCTGGGCGACGACATGCTGGGGGATTTCCTGATCCGCCACTGCCAGAGGAACGGTATCGACACCTCCTCCATCGCCCGCCGCAGTGATATCGACACGCCGCTGAGCGTGGGGCTGGTCCGCGCCGACGGTGAGCGGGGCTTTGTGGTCAGCAAGAGCAGCAGCACCTTCTCCTTCTGCGCGGAGGATGTGAACAGTGCGGATTTTGCCGGGGCAAAGGCCATGGTCTTTTCCAGCATTTTTATCATGCCGCGCTTTGACGACGCCGGTCTGACCAAGGTATTCTCCGACGCGCAGAAGGCAGGCCTTGTGGTCTGCGCCGATATGATGCGCAGCCGGACCGGCCAGCGGATCGACGCCATTGCCACCGCGCTCTCCCATGTGGACTACTTCTTCGCCAACTTCGAGGAGGCGGAGTTCCTGACCTCCCAGTCCGCCTACCACAGCATGTCCCAGGTCCTGCTTGACGCGGGCGTCAAGCACGTACTCATCAAAAACGGGAAAGAGGGCTGCTATATCCGCGACAACGAGACAGAACAGCTCCTGCCCGCCTTTTTGAACGAACACCCGGTGGATACCATCGGCGCCGGAGATAACTTCGCGGCAGGCTTTGTCGCGGCACTGCTGGATGGCCTCACCTTCCCGGAGGCTGCCCGGTTTGCCAATGCCACTGCCGCCATCTCCGTAGGCGCTCCCGGCTCCACCAACGGTGTCCAGAGCAAGGAGCAGGTAGAGACCCTCCTCCGGCAGGCCTCTGTCTGATCCCCTCCTTGTGAGTCTACCTACCTTTTCCCCTTCTAGGTCAGAGGCCGGAGGTCCAAAAAGGACCTCCGGCCTCTGGCCTTTTTCACTTGGCGTTCTCTTGGATGGAAGGGAACGGGTAGTGGTGGGTGCCGCGATTTTCTTGAAACAAAAAGCAGGCAGGGCCCCGGAGGATTCCTCCGGGGCCCTGCTGTCGTCATTTGGTTGGATGCTTTACTGGAAGTTGCGGATCTCGATGCCCTCCCTAGCAAAGACCTCGCGGATCTTCTGCACAAAGGCCAGGGCCTTGGGACCGTCGCCATGGACGCAGAGGGTGTCCCCCTTGATGTCCAGCTCCTTGCCGTTGATGGAGGTCACCTTACCCTCCTTTACCATGCGGACGCACCGCGCAATGGCGATGTTTTCATCGGTGATCATGGAGCCCTCCATGGAGCGGGGCACCAGGGAGAGGTCGTCCATATAGGCCCGGTCTGCAAAAATCTCGCTCTTGGCCACCAGCCCCATGTTCTCCGCCTCCTCGCCCAGCACGGCACCGGCGCAGTAGTAGATCATGATGCTCTTGTCGATCTCGCATACCGCCTCGCAGATGGCCCGGGACACCTCCCGGTCATACTGGCAGAGGTTGCCCAGGGCCCCGTGGGGCGCCACGTGCTGGAGCTTCATCCCGTGCCCGGCCAGGAAGGCCTGGAGGGCGCCGATCTGGTACTTCATGTAGTTTTTCACCTCAATGGGCTTGAGCACCATTTTCCGCCGGCCAAAGCCCAGCAGGTCCGGATATCCCGGGTGTGCGCCCACGGCCACGCCACGGGCCGCGGCGGCCTTCACCGTGGTGTCCATCACCATGGGATCGCCGGCGTGAAAGCCGCAGGCCACATTGGCGGAGGTGACATATTTGATGATTTCCTCGTCGCCGCCGATCTTATAGGCGCCGAAGCTCTCGCCCATATCGCTGTTCAAGTCGATCTGATAAGCCATTTGCTGTTCCTCCTTCAACATTCTTCCACCTGGATGGTAAAGGTCTGCCCGTTCACCTGTACCCGATAGGTCCGCCCCACCGGCTCCGGCGCCTCCATCTGCTGCTGCAGTGCCGCCAGCTCCCTGCGCCAGTCGGCGTACAGCTGCTGGGCCTCGTCCACAGAGACCTTCTCAAAGCGGATCTGGTCCCCGGCCTTGCTCTGCCCGATCACAGGCAGATCCACGGTGATGACCGTGGCGATCTTGGTGTAGCCCCCAACGGTCTGGTGGTCCGCCATCATGATGATGGGGTGGCCGTCGGAGGGGACCTGGACGGAGCCAATGGCGATCCCGTCGGAGATGATATTGCCGTCGGTCTTGTGGGCCACCACAGGGCCCTCCAGCCGGTAGCCCATGCGGTCAAAATCCTTGCCCACGGTGTAGGTGCCGCACAGGAAATCCGCGATCCCCTGTTCCGTGAAGCGGTCGTCCTGGGGGCCCAGGATGACCCGCACCGTCCGGGGGCCGCTCTCGATGGCCGGTGCCTCCAGGCGGCGACGGGCCAGATTGGGCAGGCTGGCCACCGTGCTCCGGAGCGGGAGCTCGTCCCCCTTCTCCAGACGGCGGCCCTGATACCCGCCGATCTTGAAGCGGGGCAGGGTGGAGCGGCTCCCCAGCACCTGGGGGATGTCCAGGCCGCCGGCAAAGGCCATATAGGCCCGGCAGCCGCTGACCGGCGCGCCGAAGGAGACCGTATCCCCCGCTTTCATCGCCAGAGCGCGGTAGGTCTCCGCGCTCTCGCCGTTGACGCGCAGAGACAGGTCCGCGCCGGTGACGGCGATCACCGCGGGACTGGTAAAGCGCAGCGTCGGCCCCAGCAGGGTGATCTCCAGCGCCGCCTCATTGGGGTCGTTTCCCACCAGCACGTTGGCGGTCTGGAAGGCGCGCTGGTCCATGGGACCGGAGGTGGACAGGCCGTATTGCTCATAGCCGAAGCGGCCGATGTCCTGGACGGTGGTCAGGACACCGCCATTTTCTACGATCACACCCATCGCTCACGCCTCCTTCTCATAGGTTCTGCACACGTAGGTGCCCGCTTCCACCTGGGCGCGGATGGAACGGAACTCCGCCGGGGAGATGGGAACGTGGTGCATCCACTGGCCGGACTGGAGGAGGAAGGGGTTCTCCTTCCGGCTGTCGTAGGCCAGGACGGGGGTGGTGCCGATGATGTTCCAGCCGCAGGGCTGCTCGAAGGGGATGATATCGCTGAGGCCCAGCTGCACCACGATGCTGCCGCCCGGGATCTTCACCCGCGGCGTCTCGCGGCGCTTGAAGGAGAACGGATTCTCCATCCGGGCAGAGTAGGGATGCCCCGGCGCAAAGCCCAGCATGTAGACAAAATAGTCGCTCTGGCTGTGGATGCGGATGATCTCCTCCACACTCTTTCCCTCGATCTGAGCGATCTCCTGGATATCCGCGGCGTACTCCCCCTCATAGCACACCGGGATCTCCGTGACAATCGCCGGCGGCAGCTCCACATTGCCCAGGTGCTCTCCCAGCTGTTCAACCTTCTCCATCAGTTTTTGGTAGGAAATCACCAGCGGGTCATAGTGGATCAGCAGGGAGCGATAGGCCGGCACCAGCTCCCCCAACCCATCCAGCTTTGCACGCTCCAGTGCTACCTTCAGCGAACGGACCTTCTGGTTCACCGGAATACTGATCTCATTTTCAAACTCCACCAGAAGCGCCTGATCGCCGGCAAAACGGAATGTCATTTCACTCATCCGGGCCCAGCCTCCCTTCCGTCAGTCTACGTACTCCACGCCCAGCTGCTCCAGAGTGGCGTCAACAAAGGGGCGGGGGAAGCCCTTGCCGGAGAGAATACCGGCGATCTGCCCCTCCTCCTTCTTGTGGACCGCCCATGCCTCAGCGGCCAGGGCCTCCGCCTCGTGGGGCTTCACCACCAGGAGACTGTCCCCGTCGCCCACCAGGATATCACCCGGGCAGATCACCTGGCCGCCCACGGCTACCGGGAAGTTGATCTCGCCGGGGCCGTTCTTATAGGGCCCGTTGGGGACGACGCCCCGGGCGTAGACCGGGAAGTCCGTGTAGGCGGAAAGCTCATCCTTGTCGCGGACACAGCCGTCCACCACAAAGCCGACGATCCCGCGGCTCTTGGCGTAGGTAGACATGATCTCGCCGCACAGGGCGCGGCTCAGGCTGCCGCCGGCGGCAATGACCAGCACGTCGCCGGGCTTGGCCAGATCCAGGGCCTTGTGGAACATCAGGTTATCCCCCTCCGGGCAGCGGACGGTAAACGCCACGCCCAGCAGCGGGGACTTGTTCAGGTTCTTCAGCCCGGCGTCCACCGACGCGATACGGCCCATGCAGTCGTCGATATTTGCTACCGGCAGACCGCGGAACGCCTCCACCAGCTTGGGGTCAGGACGCTCGAAATCTCTGCGAATTCTGCAACCAATTGCCATTGTTGTTGACCTTCTTTCTTTCAGCTGTCCCCGGCGCCGCCAGGGATCATAAATTTTGTTGCTATCCCAATATTACTATGATATATTGATATATTATTACAAAATTCAATAAATAGGAGGGAGCATATGAATCTGGCCGATATCGAAATGTTCCTCATCATCGTGCGCACCAAGAGCATCACCAAAACGGCGGATGCCCTGTTCCTCTCCCAGCCCACGGTCAGCCAGCGGCTGAAGGCCATGGAGCAGGAGCTGAACTACCCCCTGATTCTGCGCAGCAAGGGCTTCAAGCAGATCGAGCTGACCCAGGAGGGGATGGACTTTGTGCCCATTGCCGAGCGGATGGTGTCCTTGTGGAAGGAGACCAAGCTGCTGCAGCACAACCGGGACAGGAAGCTTCTGAATGTGGGGTGTACGGACAGCGTGAATGTGGCGCTGCTTGCCCCCTTCTATCGGGAGCTGCTCCGCCAGGAAACGTCGCTGGATCTCAACATCCAGACCCATCACTCCTCGGAGCTATATGGGCTCCTGGACGACCATGATATCGACGTGGCCTTCGTCTTCTACCATCTTTATTACAAAAATATCATATCACAGCTGGTTTTCCAAGAGAAATTCTACCTGGTACAGTCCCAGCACCCGGCGGTCAGCAAGGCTCTGGTCCATACGGAGGAGCTGGACCCGGCCATGGAGCTGTTTTTGAAGTGGGACGACCCCTATCAGCTGTGGCACGACCAGTGGCTGACCAACTACGCCAGACCCCATTTCAGCACCGATATCATTTCGCTGATCGGGCAGCTGTGGGACGACGACCGCTACTGGATGGTCGCGCCGGAGTCCGTTGTGGCCGCCCTCAGCCGCAGCCGCCCTGTCTATGTCAGCCGGCTGAAAAATCCGCCGCCGGACCGCTGCTGCTACAAGATCACCCACCGCGCGCCATTGCCCACCAACCAGAAGGCGCTGGCCTATTTTGAGGAGAAGCTGGACGAATACCTGGCCGATCTCCGCTTTGACATCCCGGTGGGGCAGGTCTGGCAGCAGATGTAAACGGACCGGTTACCGGCCTGCCTTCAGCTCGGCCACGGCCTTCTTCAGCCGCTCCATGGCCTCCACGATGCGTTCGTAGCTGCAGGCATAGGAGAGGCGGATATAGCCCTCGCCGCTGGGACCAAAGGCAGAGCCGGGGACGGTGGCGATATGGGCGTGGTCCAGCAGGTAGTCCGCCACCTCGCTGGAGGAGCGGCCCAGCGTCTTGATATTCACAAAGATATAGAACGCGCCCTCCGGGTTCTTGCAGCTGATGCCGTCAATGCTGTTGATGGCGCTGACGGCGTAGTCCCGCCGCCGCTGGTACTCGGCCACCATGCGCTGCACATCCGGCTCGCCTTTTTCCAGAGCGGTGATGGCGGCCTCCTGGACAAAGGAGGAGGCGCAGGTGTTGATGTACTGGTGGACGCGGACCATGGCCTGGATGAACTCCACCGGCGCCGCCACATAGCCCAGCCGCCAGCCGGTCATGGAGTAGCACTTGGAGAAGCCGTTGAGGGTAATGGTCCGCTCCTTCATGCCGGGCAGGGAAGCAAAGCTGACGTGCTTGGCGCCGCCATAGACCAGCTTCTCATAGATCTCATCGGAGACCACAATCAGGTTGTGCTGCTCCACGATTTTCGCCAGCTTTTCCAGCGTCTCCCGGGACTGCACTGCCCCGGTGGGATTGCTGGGGGTGTTCATCACCAGCATCTTCGTCTTGGGGGTGATGAGGCTCTCGATCTCATCCAGGTCCAGCTGGTAGTCATTTTCCTCCCGCAGCCGATAGGTGACAGGCTTCGCGCCGAAGAAATTCGGCACATGGATGTAGTTCAGCCACACGGGGTCCGGGACCAGCACCTCGTCCCCCTCGTTGAGGAAGGCCGCCACAGCGGCATAGGTGCCCTCGCCCACGCCGATGGTCACCAGGATCTCGTCTGGTGTATAGGTGATGTCGTTGTCCCGCTGCAGCTTGTCGCAGATGGCTTTGCGCAGCTCATTGGTGCCGTAGTTGGAGGTGTAAAAGACGTTTCCCTTGCGAACGCTCTCATACAGCGCCTCCTTGATGACCTCGGGGGTATCAAAGTCCGGGCGGCCGATCTCCATATGGATGATGTCCGCGCCCTCCCGCTGCATCTTGTTGGCCCGCTCCATCATAACACGGATGCCGGAGAAGGGCAGCATCTCCATGCGTTTGGCCGTTTCAAACATGCCGGTGTCCTCCTTTTTGTGATGTTTGTGCCTCGATTGGCGTTCTCTGGGCCTTATTATAGTCCTGATACTATTTATTTGTAAAATAAATAGTATAGATAGTAATTATAGTAAATCCAAATATATAGAACATCCCTTCTCCATGGGACAGATGCAGCAGGCCCCGGGAACCACTGTAGTTCCCGGGGCCTGCTGTCCCTAACTATTTCCTATATAACGAGCCGCTATACGGCTCTTACTGCCTGCATCGGTCGAATCTCCAGCGTACCTATAGTTCTGCCCGCACTTAGAACATCTTGATGTATGCGTCCCGCTCCGCGCCCACGGACACGTACTGGATGGGGCAGCCCACCGCCTTCTCCAGATACTGGATGTAGTCCAGGGCGGCCTTGGGCAGCTCCTCCTTCTTCCGGCAACCGGACAGATCGCCAAAGCCCTCCATGTACTCGATAACAGGCTTGGCCCGGTTCAGCCGCTCCCCTACCGGGAAGTCGGTGGTGATTTCGCCGTCGATATCGTAGGCAACCACCACGGGCACCTTCTCCATATAGGCCATGACGTCGATCTTCGTCAGGGCGATGGTGTCAGCGCCCTGCATCATCACGCCATACTTGCTGGCGACCACGTCAAAGGGGCCAACGCGGCGGGGCCGTCCGGTGGCCGCGCCGTACTCGCCGCCGGCGTCCCGGAGCTTCTTGGCGTCCTCGCCGAAGTACTCACAGGTGAAGGGCCCCTCCCCCACGCAGCTGGAGTAGGCCTTCATGATGCCGATGGTGTTGTCCAGCTTCTTGGCGGGGATGCCGCTGCCGATGGGGGCGTAGGCGGCGATGGTGGAAGAGCTGGAGGTATAGGGGAAGATACCGAAGTCGATATCCCGCAGAGCGCCCAGCTGGGCTTCAAACATGATGTTCTTCCCCTCGTCGGCAGCCTTGGTGAGATAGAGGGTAGTGTCGCAGATGTAGTCCAGCCAGGGGGTGCCGAACTGCTCCAGCCACGCCATCATCTCCTCGGCCTGGATGGGCTCGTGGCCGTATCCCTTCTCCACGGTCAGGTTCTTCCACTCCACAATGTCGGAGATCCGCTCCTTCAAGCCCGCCAAATTCCTGAGATCGCCCATGCGCAGGGTCTTTTTCATGTACTTGTCCCCGTACACCGGGCCGATGCCCCGGCGTGTGGAGCCGAACTTCTTGCCCGCCAGGCGATCCTCCTCCAGGCAGTCCATGAGCTTGTGGTAGGGCATGCAGATGGTGGCCTTGTCGCTGATCTTCAGGTTCTCCGGCGTCACAGTGATGCCGCCCTGACGCAGACGCTCCACCTCTCCGCACAGGTGCTCCAGGTCGATGACCATGCCAGGGCCCATCACGTTGACGGTCCCCTCCCGCAGAATACCGGAGGGCAGCAGATTCAGGATGAACTTGCCCTTGTCGTTGACCACGGTGTGGCCGGCGTTGTTTCCGCCCTGATAGCGGATCACCACATCATACTGCTGGCTCAGCAGGTCCACCATGCGGCCCTTGCCCTCATCGCCCCAGTTGATGCCTACGATGGCTGTTAACATGACGTTTCCTCCATTTCAAATCTCATCAGTGAACAATGCAGCCGATTGAAGCTTATCATACGATCTATTATGATTTTGATATGCAGTCCTCAAACATTGATGGAGACTTCCACGCCCATCAAATCCTGATACCGCTCCAAAACAGGGCGGACATACTGGCGCAGGAAGTCCTCGGTCTGCCCCTCGGCGCAGCCGGTGAACTTGTGGACATCCAGAAGGGCGTCCAGCTCCTGGCGGTTCATGGGGAAGCGGTCGTCTGCCGCGATGCGGTCCAGCAGATCGTTGTCCCCGCCATTGAGCTTCATCTCCTTGGCCACGGCCACCGAGTGCTGGCGGATGGCCTCGTGGAGCTCCTGGCGGTCGCCGCCCCGCTCCACACAGTCCATCATGATGTTTTCCGTGGCCATAAAGGGCAGCTCCTCCATCAGGTGGCGCTCCATGACCTTGGGATAGGGGCTCCCGCCGGAGATCACGTTGGTATAGAGCTGCAGGATGGCGTCCACCGCCAAAAATGCCTCCGGGATGGAGATGCGGCGGTTGGCGCTGTCGTCCAGAGTCCGCTCAAACCACTGGGTGGCGGCGGTGATGGCGGGGTTCATCAGGTCGCACATGACGTACCGGCTCAGGGAGGCGATGCGCTCGGAGCGCATGGGGTTGCGCTTGTAGGCCATGGCGCTGGAGCCGATCTGACCGGACTCAAAGGGCTCATCAAACTCCTTCAGGTGGCTGAGGAGCCGGATGTCGTTGGAGAACTTGGCCGCGCTCTGAGCGATGCCACTGAGGACGGAGAGGACGTTGAAGTCCACCTTCCGGCTGTAGGTCTGGCCGGATACCGGGTACACCCCGTCGAAATCCATGCGCTTGGCGATCAGCTGCTCCAGCTGCTTCACCTTCTCCGCGTCGCCGTGGAACAGCTCCAGGAAGCTGGCCCCGGTGCCGGTGGTGCCCTTGCAGCCCAGGAGCTTCAGGTTCGCCAGCTGGTGCTCCAGTGCCTCCAGATCCATCAGCAGGTCCTGGGCCCACAGGGTGGCCCGCTTGCCCACGGTGGTGGGCTGGGCGGCCTGGAAGTGGGTGTAGGCCAGCGTGGGCTGGCCCTTCCACTTCTCCATAAAGTCGGCCAAAGCGTTCAGGGTATTCACCAGGAGGCGGCGGATCTGCCACAGGCCCTCCCGCATCTGGATGATATCCGTGTTGTCCCCCACATAGCAGGAGGTGGCCCCCAGATGGATGATAGGCTTGGCATCCGGGCAGCAGGCCCCATAGGTCAGGACATGGGCCATCACGTCGTGGCGGACCCGCTTTTCCTCCCGAGCAGCCATGTCGTAGTCAATATCGTAAATGTGGGCACGCATCTGCTGGATCTGCGCGTCGGTAATAGGCAGGCCCAACTCCTGCTCGCTCTCCGCCAGGGCGATCCAGAGCTTCCGCCAGGTGGAAAACTTGAAATCTTCCGAAAAAATGTGCTGCATCGTGCGGCTGGCGTACCGGCTGCACAGGGGGTTGCGGTAACTGTCGTGCATCGTTTTCGCGCCCTTTCTTTCTGTTTTCCGCGCCTTTGCGCATAACGGAACAGGATAATTGTATCATGGAGATTTTGCCCCCGCAATGGACAGATTTGCAAAGAAATACACCTGCAATCCCGGGATTTATTCCATTTCCCACAACTTTTTTTGGTTTGTAAATTTTTTGTCAAATTCACATTTACTTTTGGCGCTATCTATGATAGAGTTAATATAATATCATTTTGGGAGGAAATCGCCCATGCGCATGCGCAAAAAGAAAAATCTGGTGCCCCGTATGGAGCGCTGTGCCGCCGTCCACGTGGAGGACGGTTTTTTTATGAGAGGACACTGGCGGGATTTGCTGCCCGGCGCCACAGAGCTGCGGGTGGAGCTGGGCTGCGGCAAAGGCCGGTTCACCGTGGAGACCGCGGCGGCGGAGCCGGAGGTGCTGTTCATCGCCATCGAGCGGGTGGCCGACGCCCTGGTGGTCGCCATGGAGCGCGCCATGGCTGCCGGCCTGAAAAACGTCTTTTTTGTGGTGGGGGACGCCGCCGCCCTTCCCGACTACTTTGCGGAAGATGAGGTAGACCGGATCTACGTCAACTTCTGCGACCCCTGGCCCCCCAAGCGCCAGGCCAAGCGGCGGCTGACCCACCACAACTTCCTCCAGCTTTACCGCCGGGTGCTGAAGATGGGCGGGGAGATTCACTTCAAAACCGACAATGGCCCCCTGTTCGAATTCTCCCTGGAGGAATTCCCCCAGGCGGGATATACCCTCAGCCAGGTCACACGGGACCTCCACGGTCAGGGCCCCCAGGGCGTCATGACCGACTACGAAGCCAAATTCTTTGCCGAGGGACTCCCTATCAACCGCTGCGTGGGCACGAAAATTCCCTGGGAGGCTCTGCTGTCAGAGGAATCGCCGTCAGATGCAGGAACACCGCAATAATTGTCAAAGGGAGCGCCTGGGCAATGCCCAGGCGCTCCCAGCGTTTCATCGTCTATTTTTTTGCAGCAGTCTGTTGCCGGTCCATGACGCCTCTGGGCAGCCAGTGGCCGAATTTGTAGTAGACCAGAAAGGCCACACTGGAGATCCCCCAGGTCAACGGATAACAAAATGCGATAACACCATTGGATGCATGCGCAAAGCCATACAGCCACAGGTAGAGGATCCGCACCACGCAGGTGGTGCACAGGGTAATGATGGCCGGTTTCAGCGCGTTGCCCACACCGCGCATGGTGGCGGACATTACCTCCGTGCAGGAGAACAACACATAGAAGGAGCAGGTCATCACCGTTACATCCATGCCGATCTGGAGCACCGTCGGGTCGTCGTTGAACAGGCGGATCAGCGGATAGCGCAGCAGACAGGTCAGAACCGAGAAAATCGCCGAGACAATCACATGCATCCCTAGCCCGACCCGGATGCTCCCTTTCACCCGGTCAATTTTCCGCGCGCCGTAGTTCTGACCAACAAAGGTCATAATGGCAATGCCGATAGCATTGCTGATGGGCCAGTAAATGTCGTCAATCTTCCGATAGGCTGTCCACCCAGCCATCGCGTCGGTGCCCAGGCTGTTGATGGCGGACTGTACCAGCATATTGGCAATATTATACATGGAGGACTGAATACCCGCGGGAATCCCAATTTGGATCATCCGGTAGAGGATCAGGCGGTTGAACCGCTCCCCCCGGAGCTTGGGCCGCAGGTTCTCCGGCAGGCGGCCCAGCACCAGCAGAACCATCACCGCGCACATCACCTGGGACAGGGCGGTGGCCGCCGCGGCACCCACCACGCCCCAGTGGAACACCATAACAAAGAGCATGTCCAGCCCCACATTGGCCACAATGCAGACGCCCAGGAACAGCAGCGGCTTCTTGGCATCCCCCATGGCCCGGAGGATGCCGCTGCCCATATTGTAAAGCATGGTGGGAATCATGCCCAGGAAGTAAACCTGGAGATAGTCGGCGGAGCTGTCGATGGTATCCGCTGTGGTGTGAAGCAGCACCAAAAGGGGCCGGGCGCTTACCACACCCAGTACCATCAGCACCGCCCCGCAGACCACCGCCAGCACCATGGAGCAGTAGATCCCCTCCCGGACCCGGCGCTCCCGGCCGGCGCCATAGGCCTGGGAGATCACCACCGACGCCCCGGAGGCCAGCGCCACGAAGAAGTTCACCAGCAGCGTGATGATGCTGGTGGATGACCCGCCTACCGCCGCCAAAGCCTCCTTGCCCAGCGCCTGCCCCACAATAATGGCATCCGCCGCGTTGTAGAGCTGCTGGAGCAGCGTCCCCAGCATGATGGGGATGAAGAACAGCAGCATCTCCTTCCAGATGACACCCTCTGTGATCCGATCCTTTGCCAACGCATGTTTTTCCATGAGTTCTCCCCCAAAAATCTCTTCTTGACATTCGCCTGACTGTTATACGCCTTTTCACAGCGGATTGCAAGAGGGATTTTATATTTTTCAATCGATTTTTCGGTTTTTCGAAGAAAATCTTCGTTTTGCTGAATCCTCCGCAGGTTTTGAAGGGGGCGGCTGTGTATTTTGCACCGAACCCCTGTCACCCGCTTGTTTCTGATTTGAATTTTTCCGGAAAGTCTGGTATACTGGGGCCAAATCCTATGAGGAGGAGAAACGGATGTCAAAAATCTTCGAAATATACGGCAGCGATGCCCACAAGATGACCGTGGCCCTGATGGAGGCCGCCAACGTGGCGGACATGATCCCCAAGGGGGGCAGCGTGGCCCTGAAGCCCAACCTGGTGGTGGCGGGCCGGCCCGAGGACGGGGCCACCACCCACGCCGGAGTGCTGTCCGGGTGCATGGAGTACCTGCAGAAGCACGGGTTTACCAATATCAGCGTGATCGAGGGTTCCTGGGTGGGGGACGACACCGGCCGCGCCTTCCGGATGGCCGGCTACGACAAGGTCTGCAAGGAGTACGGCGTGCCCTACTACGACCTGAAACGGGACAAGACCCGCACCGTCAAAACCGCCATGCGCTCCATGGAGATCTGCTGCCGGGCGCTGGACACGGATTTTCTCATCAATCTGCCGGTGCTCAAGGGCCACTGCCAGACGGTGATGACCTGCGCGCTGAAAAACTGCAAGGGGTGCCTGCCGGACAAGGAGAAGCGCCGCTTCCACTCCGAGGGGCTCCACAAGCCCATCGCCGCTCTGGGCGCCTATCTGAAGCCCCAGCTCACCATCGTGGACAGCATCTGCGGGGACCTGAACTTCGAGGAGGGCGGCACGCCGGTCTACACCAACCGCATGTATCTGGGCACCGATCCGGTCCAGCTGGACGCCTACGGCTGCAAGCTCATGGGCCTCAGCCTCAGCCAGGTGCCCTATATCAAGATGGCCGAGCAGATGGGCGGCGGCAGCACTGCCGTCAGCGAGAGCGACATTGTGAAGCTCAACGAGCCGGAGGCCGGGTCCTCCTACCCCGCCCCCTCGGGCACGGTGGCAAGCCTCACCAGAAGCGTGCACCAGAAATCCGCCTGCAGCGCCTGTTACGCCAGTCTGGTCCGGGCCCTGTACAACGCCAAGCGCGCCGGCATTCGGGTGGACCGGCCCATCTATATCGGCCAGGAGTTCAAGGGGCAGAGCCTGGATGGCATCGGGATCGGCGCCTGCTGCGCCGGCGCCGCCTGCCCGGTGAAGGGCTGCCCCCCCACGGCGGAGGCCATTCTGGCGGTGCTGAAGGAACAGCAGTAAGGAGGCTCCCGTGAGAAAGAAGCTGGCTGTCTGGTCTCTGGCCGCCCTGCTGCTCCTGGGCCTTACCGCCTGCAGCGGCGGTGACAGCGAGGACGCCTTCACCGTGCGGGTGGTCTGCGAGAGCCCGGACGTCTACCAGATCTTCTATACCTGTTACCTGGGCGATGAGGCCGTCGGCATGGGCGGTATGGCGGATCTGGAGGGCGGCGAGATCACCGAGGATACCGACCTGACCCTCACCTTCCCCGCCGCGTATTTCGAGGATGGCGCGGACCTCTCCCAGTTCGCCATGGATTTCTCCCCCTATGGGGAGGGTGACACCAGCGAGATCGCCACCACGGAGAAGATCGCCATTCCCGCTGCATATGGGGAGACCTACACTGTCGTGTTCTCCGGGGACGAGGCCTCCGGGTTCCAGGCGGCTCTGCAATCCTAGCCGCCGCGCCCCTGCTTCAGATGAAATAAAAACAGGCTCCGGCCGCAGTTGCGGCCGGAGCCTGTTTTTGTTCTCTTTTTCCTACCACCGTTTCCAGGCGATATTCATATCCACATTCCCCTCAATGCCGGGAACGCTGCCGCTGCTGGTGTACTGCCACATCTGGTAATTATAGTACATGGTGGGGTACATGGCGTCCGACGACGGATACTGGGCAAACCAGAAGTCGTAGTCCGTCAGCTGGCTGAGATCGTACATCAGATAGCCCACCGTCAGATTGAAGTATACCATCGGCGTATATCCCTCATCGGCGATCCGCTCGCTGAAGGCGATGGCGCAGTCGGTGAGGGTCTGATTGTCAATGTCGTTGGTCCGGGCATTGCTGGAGCCAATGGTCTCCCAGTCGAACACCACCGGATAGGTGATGTCATAGCCCGCGATAGCGTCCAGTACGTACTCCGCCTCGTCGATGGCCTCCTGGGGGGTGATGGCCTGGGAGAAGAAGTAGACCCCCACATCCAGTCCCGCATCCAGGGCCCCCTGGACATTCTGATGGAACTTGCTGTCCAAGTTCAGCGTTCCTTCGGTATAGCCCCGGAATCCCACCCGGATGAACGCAAATTCCACACCGGACTGCTTCACCTGCTGCCAATCGATCTCCCCCTGGTAGCTGGACACATCAATGCCGATAGAGGTGTCCATATCCGGATCGTCATAGACCATGACGCTGCCGTCCAGATAGAACAGGTCCTTGTCATACTCGCACACCGGCACATCCTCCAGGATAGGCACCTTGTAGTCCCGGAAGGGGATGTAGCCCAGCTCCTCCGGTGTCAGCTCCTCTTCGGGCTCCTCGGGCTTCTCCGGCTCGTCCGGTTCATCAGGCACGTCCGGCTCCGACTGGTCCGGCACACACTGGTACATTCGCCAGACAATGGCACAGATCTCCGCCCGGGTAATGCTGTCGTCCGGCAGATACACCAGCTGGTCCTGTGCGTCATAGGAGCCCATCACCACGCCCACCTCATAGAGGGCCGCGGCGTAAGGGCTGTCGGTATCCACAAAGGGGGACTCCCCCTCCCGCAGCGTCAGCCCCATAGCCTGGGCGGCGAGCTTGGCAATGAGGCCCCGGTCGATGGGATCGTCCAGATCCGCAATATCCGCCGCGTCGATATAGCCCTTGCTGATAGCCAGCTGGTAATAGCCGTTGGCCCAGTGCTCCACGCTGACGTCCGCCACCGTCTGCTCCTCCTCGCCGGCGGCCAGGAGGATGATCTTCAGCGCCTCGCCGGCGGTGATATTGTTCTGCGGCAGGAAGGTACCGTCGCCGTAGCCGTTGATCATGCCCGCCCGGGTCAGGTTCTTCACATAGGCGTAGAACCAGTCTCTCTCCCGCACATCTGCAAAGGGGTTCTCCCAGGGCGTGGCGTCCAGCCCCAAATCCGCCACCGCGGTCCGGCCCCACTGGGCGTAGACTGTGATATTGGCGGTGGCAATGTCATCGGCGGTGAACTGCGTGCCGTTGCTGTAGTACCACCCCTGGAAATACTGTCCCCGGCAGGTGGCGGAGGGCAGCGTGCCATAGGACTGGTTAATGGGGTAAAAGGCTGTGCTGTGCTCGATCTCCCCGTCCCCCACATCAAAGTGGACGTAGACATACTCCTCGTCGGCGGTGTTGTCATACTCCCCGTAGAGGAACAGATATGCTTCCTGCAGGCGGCGCTGCGCCAGCCCCAGTACCGGCTCATCTCCCACGTGGCACCAGGTGCCGATGGCATTGACCACCTCGTCCGTACTGTAATTCTCAATGCCGTTCATCAGATACTGACACAGGCGGTAGGTCGGATTGATCCATGTGGTGCCCAGGTTGTAGGTCAGGCTCATCAGCGCGTCAAACTGGTACTGCTCCAGCTGGATCTGATACTGGTTCAGGAACACATTGACCCGGGTCTCCTGCTCCTCCAGATGTTCCAGCATCAGTTCCGTGGCCTCCTCCTGGGTAATGCCATAGGGATACTCGTCCCGCTCGCACTGGGTACCGTAGCCAATATACCAGTTCCCGCCATCCTCGTAGGCGTACTCCTCAAACCCCTCAAATTCCTGGATAAAGGCCAGGCCCTCGGCGCTGATGGTCATGGTGTCCACGGCCATGGCCTCCACCGGAAGCAGCATGACAAGGAGAAGCAGGGACAGGAACAGGGCAGACAGTCTTTTCATGGGCGTACATCACTTTCTACAGATTTTCATGTATAGAGACGAAATCCGCGGGGCGCCGCACACCCTCCGCCCGGTTTCGACACAATTCGGGTATCAGTATAACACACGCGCGCTGTTTTGCAAAGAGTTGTTATGTAAATTTAAGCATTTTGTAAAATAATTGTGGACAGTGGGGCACAAGCGTCCATTTCCCCGCCTTCTCCCTTTACGGGTGGGGCGGAATGTGCTATACTGATCCCAAATCAACCGACACATTCTGTCAGCAAAGGAGCCTCACCATGAAAATCGCCCTGTCCTACGCCATGGCCGGTGAAATCGCCAGCATCCTGCCCCCGGAGGCCCAGCCCCTGGAGACGGTGGCCGGTGTCCCCTTCTACGCCATCGACGAGAACATTACCGCCTACTGCGGCGGCATCGGAAAGGTCAACGCCGCTATGGCCACCCAGCTGTGTATCGACCGGTATCACCCGGATCTGATCCTCAACGCCGGGGTGGCCGGCAGCTTCCAGGACCTGCCCATCGGCACCATCGTCCTGGCCGATTCCCTCATCCAGCACGATGTGGACACCTCCCCCATCGGCGATCCGGTGGGCCTTGTGTCCACGGTGAACCGTCTGGAATTCCCGGTGGAGCGATTGGAGCAGGCAAAGGCCCTGCTGGATGCCCAGGGCGTGTCCTATGTCACCGGGAAGGTGGCCTCCGGCGACGCCTTCATGGTCAAGGGCGAGCGGGCGGACTGGGTGGCTGAGACCTTCTCCCCCACCCTCTGCGAGATGGAGGGCTGCGCCGTGGCCCAGGTGTGCCTGCGCAACGGCGTGGACTTCCTGGCCCTCAAGTCGGTGTCCGACCGGCTGTGCATGGAGAACAGCCCTGGGGAGTACTTCAACTTCGCCCAGGCCATGGAGCAGCTCAACGCCGTGGTGCTTCCCCTGGCAAGGGCCCTGCGGGACCTGCCCACCGCTACATTATAATAAAGAAAACAGCACAGACTGCAACATTGGGAGGATATATGCCATGGAACGCATTGCCAGCTTTCAAGTAGACCACACCAAGCTCCTGCCGGGGCTGTACCTCTCCCGCCGGGACGGGGAGATCACCACCTTTGATCTGCGCTTCAAGAAGCCCAACACCGGGGACCTGCTCTCCAACGCCGAGATGCACTCGGTGGAGCATGTGATGGCAACCCTGCTGCGCAACGCCCCCCAGAAGGACGCTGTGATCTACTTCGGTCCCATGGGCTGCCAGACCGGGTTCTATTTCCTGTTTGACAGCCGCCGCCTGACGGATGCCCAGGCCATCCAACTGCTGAAGGACACCTTTGCCGCCGGGGCAGACTTCTCCGGTCCCATGCCCGGCAAGAGCGAGGTGGAGTGCGGGAACTACATCAATCTGGATGTGGAATTGGCCCGGCAGCAGTGCGCTTTTTACCGGGACATCATCCGCAACTGGACCGAGGCGGATCTCAGCTACGAGAAGTAAAACAACAAAATCAAAAAAATTGCAGCACCCCGCGCAACCTGCGCGGGGTGTTTTGTCTCTTTAGAAGTGAAGGGCCCCTTCCCGGAGGTGAGGAATTTTTGACAAGCGACACCCTGATAGATCTGTTGGAACAGCATGCCGACCAGGCGCTGGGCGAGCTGGACGCGGCCTATGGCGCCTACTGCCGGACGATCGCCCGCAACATCCTGCAAAATGAGGAAGATGCCGAGGAGTGCGTCAGCGACGCCTACCTCGCCGTGTGGAACGCCATTCCCCCGGCCCGGCCAGAGCATTTCAAGGCGTGGCTGGGTACCATCGTCCGCAACGGCGCCCTGCGTCGGAAGCGACAGAACAGTGCCGCGGAGGCGCTCCGGGAGGAGCTGTCGGAGGCCCTGCCGGACCGCGGCAGCGTGGCCGGCCAGTGTGAAGCCAAGGCTCTGGGGGAGGCCATCTCCGCCTTCCTCCGCTCGCAGCGCCCAGACGTCCGCACCGCCTTTCTCCGCCGCTACTGGTACGCTGACAGCGTGGAGGCGGTGGCGCTGCGGTTGGGCTGGAGCGTCAGCAAGACAAAAAGCGCGCTGTTCCGGATGCGAAAGAAGCTAAAAGACTACCTTGTAAAGGAGGAATTGTGGCATGAATAAAGAGACCATGTGGGAGGCCATGGAGCATCTGGCTCCGGACCTCATTGAGGAGGCGGACCGCCCCGCCGCGCCCCGGCGCCGGCGGTCCTGGAGCAAGACCCTGCTCATCGCCGCGGCGGCCTGTCTGGTGCTGGCGGTGGGGGTCGTGGCGGCGGACGCCCTGTTTGGGCTTAAAATTTTGGAGTTTGCCAACGATGGAGAGAACAACCGCCTCACCTTCCAGGCTGTTGAAGTTACCCAATTCCCCGTTTCTCAATTTGGTGAAACCATCCAGGAGTATATCGAAAACGGGATGCCGGAAGTGGGCCGCAGGCCCGCAGACTATGTGGCTGAGGGGTACTATGGCTATGTCATAACCTTTGATATTCCCACCTTTGACACCTGGGCCGAGGCGGCGGACTTCATCGGGGCGGACATCCCCCTGGCAGAAGAGAGCAGTGTCCTTAGTCAAGGTGTTGCGGATGACTTCTGTGTACGGGTGTCAGCCAATGTCGTTTCGCTGTCTGCTTTGTATCTTTTGGACGGTCAGACCGTCTCCTGCTCTGTAGATATATCCGTCCAGGGTGGCGGACCGGCTCCCACCTATTCCAATCTGTTTGGTGGGAGTAAATCTGCTGTCACGCAGCAGCAAACCGTTACCGGCAGCGGTGCTGATACTCTGATCTATACTGTTGACGGTGAGGCCCCTTCCTGCAGCGCCTACTTTATCCGCGAGGGCATTCTTTACTCTATCATTCTCCGGGATACTTCCGACACGGCGCTGATGGAGGAGATCCTGGCCTCCTTCTGAGCATTGCAATCCCGCCCCTGATGTGGTACCATGAAAGCACCATATTTCGCCCAAACCGGCGGCCGTATGGCCGCCGGTTTTTGGATCGTCTCGTCAATGGGCGACAGGGTATTGTAAGGAAAGGGGAAAGGTTATGAATCACGAACAGCTGGCGACCCAATATTTTCTGGACGGCTACAACTGTGCCCAGGCGGTATTCCTGGCTTTTGCGCCGGAGATCGGGCTGGAGCCGAACCTGGCCCTGCGCCTCTCCTCCTCCTTTGGCGGAGGAATGGGCAAGCTGCGGGAGGTCTGCGGCGCGGTCTGCGGCATGCTGATGGCGGCCGGGGCGCTGTACGGCTACACCACCCCCGCCGACGATGTGGTGAAGGGGCAGCACTACACCCTGGTCCAGGAGCTGGCGGGCAGATTCCGGGAGGTCCACGGCGCGCTCACCTGCCGGGAGCTGCTGAACCGCCCGGGCCCTGAGTCCCCCATCCCTGATGCTTTTAACGCCGCAGTATATGCCAGTCGTCCCTGCGCCCGGTTTGTGGGAACCGCCGCCCGGATCCTGGAGGAATACATGGCTGAGCACCCGCCCAAGGTGCGGTAAAGCCGCCGTTCTACGCTCCATCGGGTGACAATCCCCCGTTGCTCTGGTAGACTGTTCCCATCCAAAGTAAAGGAGGGATCGCCATGGACGCAAAGAAAACCGGGCTCTTTATCTGTCTGCTGCGGAAACAGAAGGGCATGACCCAGGCGGAGCTGGCCGGGCGAATCGGCGTTACGGACAAGGCCGTCAGCCGCTGGGAGACGGGCAAAGGGTTTCCCGATATCTCCCTGCTGCCGCCCCTGGCGGAGGCGCTTGGCACCTCGGTGACAGAGCTGCTGGCCGGGGAGCCCATGAGCACGGAGGAACGGGCGGAGCGCAGCGACAGCGCTGCCCTGGAGGCTTTGCGCTATGCCCGTAGCATGGGGTGGAACACTGCCGCCGTGCTGCTGGGCGTGGCCGGGGTGTTCCTGCTGCTCATGCCCCTGTTTATGGCCGGGCGCACATGGGGCCTGCGCCTGGCGGGGCTGGGATTGCTGGCGCTGGCCATGGCGGTCCGCCGCGTCCGGCTCCCCCGCCTGCCCCGTCCGGATCGGGGGCGACTCCTCTCCCCTGCCGCCGCCCGGATCGGCACTGCCGTGTGCCTGGGCGCTGCCCTTGTGCTGGAGCTGCTGCCCTATGGGGCGGTGCTGAACTTCGGCCGCATCGCGGAGGACGGAACCATCGGCACTTTCCAGGAGACCTACTCCTATTTCAGCCTCATGCCCTTCGGGTACGCCAACTTCTTCCCCCTGCTCACCGGGGTTCTGACAGTCGTTCTGCTCCTGCTCAGCCTGCTGCAGGCCGTTCGGCCCCGCCCCAGGCGGGGCAGCCGCCTGTTCGTCCTGGATATCCTGACGGCGGTGCTCTCGGTGATGCCTTGGGTTGTGTTCGGGGTGGACTATGTCTCAGGCGTTGGAGTGGGCATCACGGCGGCCCTGCTCCTGGCGGCGGTGTGCCTGGCCCTGGCCAACCGAGAAAAAACAGCAAAAAATTCGGAAAAAGAGGTTGACTTTCCGAAAAGCAGCTGATATACTTGATAAGCCGCTTTGAATGGGTCGAAGTGCGTCCAAAAGCGCCACCTACGACAGCGAGCCCGTAATGAAGGAGTTGAAACAAATGCAAGCGATCATCGTGACCGGCGGTAAGCAGTACAAGGTCAGCGAGGGGGACACCCTGTTCATCGAGAAGCTGCCCGTGGAGGCTGGCGACCAGGTGGTGTTCGACCAGGTTCTGGCGATCCTGGACGGCGACAATGCCACCTTCGGCACCCCCAGCGTGGCCGGCGCCACTGTGGAGGCCAACACCGTGAAGAACGGCAAGGGCAAGAAAATCCGCATTTTCAAGTACAATCCCAAGAAGGGCTACCGGAAGCGTCAGGGCCATCGTCAGCCCTATACCAAGGTAGAGATCACCAAGATCAACGCCTGAGATGACTACCGTTACCTTCCACATGGAGGGCAGCCGCATCACCGGCTTTGAGGCCAGAGGACACAGTGGCTATGCCCCGGCGGGCGGGGACATTGTCTGCGCCGCCGTCACCAGCGCGGTGCGCCTGGTGGAGTGTACGGTCAACGACGTGATGGGGCTCCGCGCTGGGGTGAAGGTCGATGAAGCAGTCGCCGCCATCTCCCTCCGGCTGCCCGGCGGACTCTCCGCCGCCGCCGAGGATACCTGCCAGTCTCTTCTGACAGGGCTGATGGTCTATCTCACCCAGCTCCACGACGAGTACCCCGACCACATCGAAGTATTGGAGGCGTGAGCGCCTCTGCGATCTTACAGAAAGGATGGTAAACGAGCATGATTCGTATTGGTTTGCAGTTCTTCGCCCACAAAAAGGGCGTCGGTTCCACCAAGAACGGCCGTGACAGCGAGTCCAAGCGCCTGGGTCCCAAGCGCGCCGACGGGCAGCACGTTCTGGCCGGTAATATTCTGGTCCGCCAGCGCGGCACCCACATTCATCCCGGTGTCAACGTGGGCAAGGGCAGCGACGACACTCTGTTCGCCAAGACCAGCGGCGTCGTTCGCTTCGAGCGCCTGGGCAAAGACCGTAAGCAGGTCTCCGTCTACGAGGCGTAAGATTTTCGTCTGCAAGGGTTCCCGGACCGGCTTGGTCCGGGAATCCTTTTTTGTACCGCCCTTTAACGGCACAGCCGCTGAATGTCGCTGATGTGCTGCTGCAGGTAATCGGATAGTCTCCACAGGATATGAAATTCCAGGCGTTCTTCCGCCTCCATGAGAGACTGCAGTGTGCAGCGCAGCAGGAACAGCTCTTCTTGTGCATCTCGAATCGCCTCCTGCAAATCTGATTGACGTTCCGACTTGTCCAGCATCTCATAATCACCTCCCGAGGCATTTTATCATATTTTTTCCTTGCCTTCAGGGTATAATTGACCTATGATGAAATAAAGCATCGTGTAGTAAGGTGATAGACATGTACTATCCCCGGCTGCGAGATCTGCGGGAAGATGCAGACAAAACGCAAAAGGAAATTGCCGCTCTGCTGGGCATCGACCAGAGCGACTATTCCAAAATCGAAAGCGGCAAGCGGTATTTTACCTTTGAGCAGTGCAAGCGGATCGCCGTTGCACTGGAAACCAGCATGGATTATCTGGCGGGGCTGACGGACGAGAAAAAGCCCTATCCCCGCAAGCAGTAAATTTTGAGAATTGGAGGTGTTTGCCATGGCAACATCCTTTGTGGATAAGGCCCGGATCACGGTGAAGGCGGGCAACGGCGGCAACGGCTGCGTGTCCTTCCACCGGGAGAAATATATTGCCGCCGGCGGCCCGGACGGCGGCGACGGCGGCGACGGCGGCGACATCATTCTGCAGGTGGACGACAACCTCTCCACCCTGATGGACTTCCGCTACAAGCGCAAATATACCGCGGAGAACGGCATGGACGGGGCTGGGTCCCGCAAGAAGGGCAAGGATGGCAAATCCCTGACCATTCGGGTCCCCCGGGGCACCCTGGTCCGGGATGCGGAGACCAACGAGATCATCCAGGACATGTCCGACAGCGCGCCCTATGTCCTGTGCCAAGGCGGCAAAGGCGGCTGGGGCAACGCCCACTTCGCCACCCCCACCCGTCAGGCGCCCCGCTTCGCCAAGAGCGGCCTGCCCGGGGAGAGTCACGACGTGGTATTGGAGCTTAAGCTCCTGGCGGATGTAGGGCTCATCGGCTTCCCCAACGTGGGCAAGTCCACGCTCCTCAGCGTGGTCAGCAAGGCCCGGCCCAAGATCGCCAATTACCACTTCACCACCCTGTTCCCCAACCTTGGGGTGGTCTATGTGGAGGAGGGCACGTCCTTTGTCATGGCGGACATTCCCGGCATCATCGAGGGGGCCTGTGAGGGGGCGGGCCTGGGCCACGACTTCCTGCGGCACATCGACCGCTGCCGCCTGCTGGTCCACGTGGTGGATGTCTCCGGCAGCGAGGGCCGGGACCCGGTGGCGGACTTTGACGCCATCAACCAGGAGCTGAGCCAGTACAGTCCCGAGCTGGCGAAGCGTCCCCAGATCGTTGCGGCCAACAAGGCGGACATTCTGGAGGACCCCAGCCTGCTGGACGCCCTGCGGGCGCATGTGGAGGCCCTGGGCTACCCCTTGTTCACCATTTCCGCCGCCGCCCACCAGGGGGTGAAGGAGCTGGTGTACGCTGTCGCTAACCGCCTGGCGGAGCTGCCGCCGGTGACGGTGTATGAGCCGGAGTATGTGAAGCGCCCGCCCCAGATCGACACCTCCTCCCCGGTGGAGATCACGGTGGAGGACGGGGTCTATATCGTGGAGGGCCCGTGGCTCCAGCGGCTCATCTCCAATGTCAACTTCGGCGACTACGAGAGCCGGATGTGGTTCGACAAGATGCTCCGGGAGGCCGGGGTCTTTGCCCTGCTGGAGGAGCGGGGCATCCAGGACGGGGATCTGGTGAGCATGTACAATCTGGAGTTCGAATATCAGCACTAAGCCGGCCGGCGCAGACGAAAGTTCGTCTGCGCCGGTTTTGACATACCCTCCCGTCCCTATGGGCAGGCAGTCCGGGACCCTACTGGTCCCCCTTTTTCTACAGCAGCTGCATGATGCTGACCTCAAAGGCGGTGCGCACCTCGGAGCAGTCCTCCAGCACCTTGGTGTACTGGCGGCTCTGGAGGCGTCCGTCCAGGGCGATGGTATCCCCCACCCCCATCTGCCCAACGGCCACCGCCACCTGTCCCCAGGCGATACAGGGTAAGTAATCCGCCCGGCCGTAGCGCCGGTTCACCGCCAGCATCACATCGCAGATGCACCGCCCCAGCGGCGTCCGCCGCAGGACCGGCGGCTTACACAGCACGCCCGTGAGGCGGATGCAGTTGCGGTCCTCCTCCAGCGTCTCGGTGATGCTCCGGGCCAGGACACTGATGACCAGCTTGCTGCCCTGGCCGCTCTTGTTGTTGAAGGAGCGCAGCTGCCCCTCCACCTTGACCCTCCGGCAGCGCAGCGGCTCCATGGCCTTCAGCTGCGGCATGGTGGCCAGGACCCACAGGCAGTCCTGCTGCCCGGACAGGCGGCGCACCGACAGCGGAAACCGGTAGAACCGCTCCCCGTGGTTTTCGTGGGAAAAGGTGGCCTCGCTCTGGGCCACGCCGCAGAGCACCACCGTATTTTTGCGGGTATACTCGTCCATTTGCCTTCACCTCATCTGTATGATACTGAAACCTATGTCCCGCCGGGACAAATTATGCCCCGCGGAAATTTACAATTTATTCGTTGACAAGGCGGTCGGCTATCGCATATGATACAGGTGAATCCATTGGCGGAGGACGCGACATGGCAAATATCATCGACTATCTGGACTGGCGGGGGGATCTGACGCTGGAGGATTCCCCCTTCAATGAGGTGGACAACCTTCTGCTGGCGGAGCTGAGCTTCCTGGATCTGGAGGGGATCGTCCCCGACGTGGGGCAGGGAAAGAGCGTGGCACTGCGGGAGGCCGTGGCCGCCTATTTCCAGCGCAACGAGGGGCAGAGCCTCTCCATGGGCGTTCTGGTGCCGGATCAGATCCCGGAGATGGCGGAAAAAATGGCCCTGAGCCAGCGGTTTTCCGCCATGCGTCTGGACGGCTACCGGGCCTGTCTGGACACGCAGCAGGAGATCCAGTTTGCGGCGCTGACCGTCGATCTGGGCAACGGCTGTCTCTACCTCTCCTTCCGGGGCACCGACGACACCATCGTGGGCTGGAAGGAGGATTTCAACATGGCCTTCCTCCCCATCGTCCCCAGCCAGCGCCTGGCCGTGGACTATATCCGGGATGTAGCCGCCCAGTATCCCGGGCGGAAGCTCTATATCGGCGGCCACTCCAAGGGCGGAAACCTGACGGTTTACGGCTCCGTATTCTGCGGGGCGAAGATCCAGCGCCGCATCCTGGCCGTCTACAACAACGACGGCCCCGGCTTCAAGGAGTCCCTGGTGGGGCTGCCGGAGTATCAGGCCATCCGGGATCGGATCATCAGCATCGTGCCCCAGTCCTCTATTGTGGGGATGCTGCTGGAGCATGACGACAACTATACCGTGGTGAAGAGCAGCCATCAGGGGGTCTATTACCAGCACGACGGCTTCAGCTGGGAGGTGCTGGGCACCCGCTTCATCCACCTGGACGAGATTTCCCAGGTGGGCCGCATCCACGGCCAGGCCATCCGCTCCTTTATCGAGGAGATGGACGACCAGCAGCGCTCCGCCTTTGTGGACGCGCTGTTTGAGGTGCTGAGCAGCACCAACGCCAAGACCCTCACCGAGCTGGACGCGGACTGGATGAAGTCTCTCTCCGCCATGGCCCGCACCTACAAAGAGCTCAGCCGGGAGTCCCGGCAGATGCTCGCCAACGCCGTCAAAGCCCTGCTGCGGGCGGGAACGGAAAATCTGGCGGTGGAACTGGAGGGAAAGGGGCAGGAGCTGCGCAAGCTTTTAAGCCGGCCGGAAAGCGGCAATGGCGGCCAAACCTCGTGAGTTTGCCGC
Organism: uncultured Oscillospiraceae bacterium; assembly: GCA_904419145.1. Lineage (GTDB taxonomy): Bacteria > Bacillota > Clostridia > Oscillospirales > Oscillospiraceae > CAJFPI01. Next base: position 72,758 of record CAJFQQ010000002.1, read on the forward strand.
ATTCCAGATTGGCCTTATCATATTTTGGCTGGTATCATTTCAATTCAGGCCCACACACCAACAAAGAGAGGATAGCCGCAGCTATCCTCTCTTTATGTATACCTATACCGCTGTTTTATTTCTCTTCTACGGACAAAATTCCCATGGGGCACGCCTTGGCACAGATACCGCAGGCGATACACTTGCTCACCGTAGCAGCGCCGGGGGCCAGGACCATCACATGCATGGGGCAGGCCTCCACGCACTTGCCGCAGCCCACACACTTCTTCTTATCCACCATGTACACACCCTTGGCATTCTGGCTGATGGCCTGCTCCGGGCAGGTACGGGCACACTTGCCGCACATGATGCAGTTATTCACCTTGGGCTCGCCGTCCGGCTTGGCAGTGATCCGAATGCAGCTAAGATCCGGGTCAAACTTCTTGTAAAACGCCTGGGAACAGGCGATCACGCAAGACAGGCAGGCCTTACAGGGCTGTTCCTTGCTCACAACCAGCTTTTTCATATTCGATATTCCTCCATAGACAAGTTTCTTTCCTCGCGCCGCAGGCGCAACATGCCTGCGGTTTTCTCACACACTATATTACCAAATACATTGTTAACATGCAAACACAATTTTACCCTTTCGACACTTTTCTTTTGTCATTGCCATCCCCCATCCGGGGTTGCAAAAGCCACCCATTTCCTCTATAATAAAACCTGTTGATTTCAAAGAGGAGGTGGATTCGTGAGCGAACACACCCATAAATATGAAACCGGCGATGCCCTCGACCATGCCAGCCTCCATGCTCAAGGGATTCCCCACACCCATGATGACGAGCACACCCACGGTCACGGGCATCACCACAGCACCGAGCACATCCGTCAGGTGTCCAACCGCCTGGCCCGGGCCATCGGCCATCTGGAGAGCGTGAAAAAAATGGTGGAGGAGGACCGGGACTGCGCCGAGGTGCTGATCCAGCTGGCAGCGGTGCGCAGCGCCCTGACCAACACGGGCAAGGTCATTTTGAAGGACCACATGGACCACTGCATTGTGGATGCCGTGGAGCACAACGATATGCGGGCCATCGAAGATTTGAACCGGGCCATCGAGCAATTTATCAAATAAATCAGTAGAATATGCCAAACGCCCCGCTGGAGATTCCGGCGGGGCGCTTGAGACTGTCGAAAAAGTGGCGGGCCACTTTTTCGAATTGAGCTGCACGACATTTCAGGCTCGATTTCTTGCGAAATTGTCACCTAAAATTTCGCGAGAAGTGTCATTTCCGAGGCACATGTCCTCGGAAATGACGGGATTCTATTTTATTCAGTCGTCTGCAGACGACGGAACTCCTTGCAGGAGGGGGTTTTTGACACGATAAAGAGCCCCGCCGGAAATTCCGGCGGGGCTCTTTCTTGGAGGAACCGTATGCAGTATCAGCCGTTTTGAGCCCGCTGGGTGTTGCGCAGTGTCACGTCGTGGTAACCGCCCTCCACAATGCTGGTGGCAGACACCAGGGTCAGCTTGGCGTTCTTCTGGAGATCCGGAATGGTGGTCACGCCGCAGTTGCACATGGTGGATTTCACCTTGTACAGGCTCTTGGCCACATTTTCCTTCAACGGACCGGCATAGGTGACATAGGAGTCCACGCCCTCCTCAAAGGCCAGCCCCGTCTTACCGCCCAGATCATAGCGCTGCCAGTTCCGGGCCCGGTTGGAGCCCTCGCCCCAATATTCCTTCACATACTGACCGTTGACAATCAGGCGGTCGGTGGGGCTCTCGTCGAAGCGGGCAAAGTACCGGCCCAGCATCAGGAAGTCCGCTCCCATGGCCAGGGCCAGGGTCATGTGGTAGTCGTGGACGATACCGCCGTCGGAGCAGATAGGGATGTAGATGCCGGTCTCCTTGAAGTACTCGTCCCGGGCGGCCGCCACCTCGATAAGGGCGGTGGCCTGGCCCCGGCCGATGCCCTTGGTCTCCCGGGTGATGCAGATGGAACCGCCGCCGATGCCGACCTTGACAAAGTCCGCTCCGGCCTTGGCCAGGAACAGGAAGCCGTCCTTGTCCACCACGTTGCCGGCGCCCACCTTTACGCTGTCGCCGTATTTCTCCCGGATAAAGGCCAGGGTCTGGGCCTGCCAGCAGGAGTAGCCCTCGGAGGAATCGATGCACAGCACGTCCGCCCCAGCCTCCACCAGGGCCGGCACCCGCTGCTCATAATCCTTGGTGTTGATGCCCGCGCCCACCAGATAGCGCTTGTGGCTGTCCAGGAGCTCCGTAGGATTCTCCTTGTGCTGCTCATAGTCCTTGCGGAACACAAAATACAGGAGCTGCCCGGCGTCATTGACAATGGGCAGGGAGTTGAGCTTGTGGTCCCAGATGATGTCGTTGGCCTCTTTCAGCGTGGTGCTCTCCGGCGCGGTAATCAGCTTCTCCAGCGGGGTCATAAAGGTGTCGATCCGGGTGGAGGGGTCCATGCGGCTGACCCGGTAGTCCCGGCCGGTGACGATGCCCACCAGCTTTCCTGTGGCAGTACCGTCGTCAGTGATGGCAACAGTGGAGTGGCCGTTGCGCTTCTTCAGGTCCAGCACGTCCTGAAGCGTCCCCGTAGGCGGCAGGTTGGAGTCGCTGGTGACAAAGCCGGCCTTGTAGCCCTTTACCTGGGCCACCATCGCTGCCTCATCCTCCACAGACTGGGAACCGTAGATAAAGGAGATGCCACCCTCCTTTGCCAGGGCGATGGCCATACGGTCATCGGACACGGACTGCATAATGGCGGACACCATGGGGATATTGAGATAGATGGGGCTCTCCTCCCCCTTTTTGAACTTTACCAGGGGCGTGCGGAGGGACACATTGGCGGGGATGCACTCCGGGGAGGTATATCCCGGCACCAGCAGGTACTCGCTGAAGGTGTGGGAGGGCTCGCTGTAGTAGAAGGCCATGGCACAATCACTCCTGTTTTTTCAATATTGTTCCCATGCTACCATCATTTCCGGCATTTGTAAACATCATTCTTGAACCGCTTTTTCAAAAATTTACCGCTGAATTTTTGGCATATTCGACAGGCAACGGGTCATGCTATAGGTGCGGCAGGGGCGAAGAAAAAATCAACGGTTTTTTCCCCGCTGCTGCCGTCTAATATAGGAGAAGGAGAAAACGAATCATGTCTAAGAAGTCTAACCGCATCAATGTTCCTGAGGCTCGTGCCGCTATGGACAAGTTCAAGATGGAGGCCGCCAATGAGGTGGGCGTCAACCTGAAGAACGGCTACAACGGCGACCTTTCCAGCCGCGAAGCCGGCAGCATCGGCGGCCAGATGGTCAAGAAGATGATCGAGTCCTACGAGAAGAACCTGTAAGGTCTCTCCAGGAACGGACGCGGCTGTCCCCAATGGGGGCAGCCGCGTCTACTTTCCCACCCACTGTCCGTTTTTCAGGACAGGTCCTCCGCTATACTGGTACCATCAAGCAAAGGAGGACCCTCCCATGAACAACCTGCAACTAACCGGCTCCGCCGTTTTTTCCTTTGACAGCGAAATCCATACGCTTTTCATCGCCAGCCAAAACGGCCGGTACGGCGTGGTGGAAGCAGGGAGCTGGGAGACTGTGATCCCCTTCCGCTTTGACCGCATCGAGGCCCTGGCCTCCGGCGGATTCGCCGCCTGGCGCCGCAACCGCCGCACAGTCTATCACATTATCCGCTCTGAGGCCGGGCTCCGCGCCGTTCCCGCCCGGCAGGAGCTTTCCCACGCCGTCGGAAAGCAGGCCGTACAGATCGCCTGACAGAATTTCTCCGGCGTCCGCGGATCTCCTATAGCATTTTTGCCGGCAGTATGTTATACTATTGACAAAGTATCGTGCTGCAGGAGGCGCACCCCCATGAATTGGCTGGGACATCTGAAAACGATCACCGCCCACAAGCGGCTGGTACGGAAATACTGTTTCAAAGTGGGGCTCTACAAGCAGGGCCTGCTCCACGACCTCTCCAAATACTCCCCCGCGGAGTTTCGGATCGGGGCCAAATATTTCTGCGGCTACCGCAGCCCCAATGAACTGGAGCGGCTGGAGACCGGGGTCTCCTCCGCCTGGCTCCACCATAAGGGCCGCAACAAGCACCACCTGGAGTACTGGATCGACTACGACCCGGACCTGGGCTACCACATGGGCGGCATGGAGATGCCGGTGAACTATGTGGCGGAGATGTTCTGCGACCGGGTGGCTGCCAGCAAAATCTACCAGAAGGAGAAATATACCGACGCTTCCCCCTGGGAGTACTACGCCGCCTCCGCCGACCACTACATCATCCACCCTAAAACTAAAGAGCTTCTGGAACGGCTGCTGCTGATGCTCCGGGACAAGGGGGAGGAGGCGACCTTCGCCTATATCCGTCAGGAGGTTCTGAAAAAGAAGTAGCGATACAAAAAGAGGCCAGGCTCCATACGGCGCCTGGCCTCTTTTATCCTATCTGCCTGTCGATTCCCGGCGTCACATCAGTCCCAGTCCACGTCCCGCTCCAGAACGGTGCCGCTGACAGCATCGATCTCGAAGCTGTACTCCGTCCATCCTTTGCGGAACTCTACATCGTAAATGGCGCGGCCGTCATCAAAGTCCAGCTTGCACTTGATAAAGGTGGCATCATTTTCGGAGACTCCCGACTGGCTGAGGGCGATCTCCTTGGCTCGGGTCTCCCCGATATAGTCGCCACTCTGGCTGGGGGTGTAGCGCTCGGCGTCGTAGTCATAGCTGAGGATGGTGCCGCTGCTGGCATCAATTTCGTAGTCATACTCCCGGCTGCCGGCGTAGAACTCCACGTCATACACCAGACGGCCGTCGTCGTAGTCCCGCTGCACCTGGAGGAATACGGTATTGGCCTCCTTGACGCCAGCGTGGTCGAGTGCGATGGATTTTGCCTTGCTTTCACCGATATCGGTACCGGTCTGGCTGGAGGGGATGGTGTAGCCCTCCACATCCCGGTCATAGCTGCGGATGTCTCCGGTCAGAGCGTCAATGTCGTAGTCATACTCCGTATTGCCGCTCCAGAACTCCACCTCATACTCCATGCGGCCGTCATCGCGGCCCAGCTGCACCCGGATGAAGGTCGCGTTGCTGGCGGAAACACCGGCATGATCCAAGGCGATGGTCTTGGCCTTCTCCTCCCCGATGTAATCGCCGGTGGAAGTGCTGCCGGTATTATCGCCCGTTGCGGTGCCGGACCCGGTGGTGAGGCTCACCGTCTCTGTCTGGCCGTTCCAGGTCACGTTCAGCCCCAGCGCCTCGGCGATGGCCCGGACCGGCAGGTAGGTGGTACCGTCGATGATGAAGGGCTCCACCACGGTGCCGTCACCGTCCCGGAGGGTCAGGCGGGTGCCGTCCAGCTCCACTTTGATATCGTTATAGGTCAGTGTCTCGTTCCGGGTGCCGGAGTAAGCCAGCACAGGCACCACCATGCAGGATACCAGAGCCATTCCCACGGCGCCCAGCAGAATGTCCTTCCAGCGTCTGTTTCCACGTTTCATATTCTTTTCCTCCTGTTGTTTCATTGAAAGTTGTTGAAGCTTTCTCATTGCTTTCAATTACATAATGATGATGCCGTCTGTTTTATTGCAGGGAATCAAAAATTTTTTAAAAGAATTTATTTCCATCCCTTCGGTGTGTATCCGCTCTGAAAACAGGTCAATGGCATCTCATTTCCGCTTGACAATCCCGCTTTTCACTATCTATTCTATAAATACACAGGGATACAGGGAAAGTCGTGACACTTGATCCATCAAAAATATATTCCAACATCCTTTGCTCTGCCGGTATCACAACCATCTCCATTGATTATCAGCGTATGAATAAGAAGCCGTTAAAAATTCAGGTATTCCCGTATCCATGATTTCTCTCGGGCAATGAAAAAATTTTTTCAGGGTACGCTTTAACAAAATTCAAACAATTATGTGCTACCGTAAGGCCACATTCCCGGGAAAACCGTGTTAGGAGGCAGCCGGATGGACAAGCACCCATTGAAACATGGACTGCGCCTTATACGCTTCAACAGCCGCGCAATCCACCGCGCCTATGGAGCCTCCGCCAGCCGGACACTCCATCTGGCCGGGATTTCCGGTGTATGCAGCATCCTGCTTGGACTGGGCAAGATCGTATCCGGCGTGCTCTCGTTATCGGTCTTCGTATGCATCAACGGACTGTACACCCTCGGAATGGTTCTGGCACATTACTGTGCGCTGGCGGGTGCGATCCGGACGCAGGACCCCCATCAGCAATATGTCTACTACCGCCGGTCAGGTAAAATTTTGATCGCCGCCAGCCTGCTGTATATCTCCTACTCCGCATGGAGTTTCTTTCACCCGAAATGGGTTTCTTATCATATGTATGTGGCGTTGGCCATCGCCACCTTCACCTTTACTGAAATCGGCATGAACCTGTACGGGATGATTGCCAACCGCAAAAACCGCACCCCGCTGCTCCACGCCATCAAGACCATCAACCTGGCGGCCTCCCTGGTCTCCTTGGTTGTAACACAGTCTGCTATCCTTGCCTTTGCAGACCAAGGTTACAACCCTGCCGTAAATGCTCTGATGGGGATATTCAGCGGAACCTGTGCGGTTCTGCTGGGGGTCTTTATGCTCTGGCGCATTGAAAGGATACAACACAAAGAGACAGATGAAATGAGGGACACAATTCATGATTCGGATATTAGTGGTTGATGACGACCCAAAGCTGAACCAAGCGGCCTGTACATATCTCAACGACAGCGGCTATGAGGCCAAAGGATGCCTCAGCGCAGAGGCCGCCTATGACGCCATGTACAGCCAGCTCTATGATCTGATCATCTCAGATATCATGATGCCTGGAACAGACGGCTTTGAATTTGCTGAGACCGTCCGGGATCTGAATAAGACCATCCCCATTCTGTTTATGTCGGCGCGGGACGACCTGCCGGCCAAACAGAAGGGCTTTGACCTGGGCATTGATGACTACATGGTGAAGCCGATTGACTTCAGTGAGCTGCTGATGCGGGTACGGGCGCTGCTGCGGCGGGCTAACATTGAAGCCAGCCGCAGGCTGACCGTAGGCGGGCTGCTGCTGGATGCGGACGGCCTGACCGCCTCTCTGGACGGAGCGGAGATTCCCGTAACCACACGGGAGTTCAACATCCTGTACAAGCTGCTTTCTTACCCGAACCATACTTTCTCCCGCTCCCAGCTGATGGATGAATTCTGGGGGATCGAGAGCGACACAGGCCTGCGGGCGGTAGACGTCTACATCACCAAGCTGCGGGACAAGTTTTCCGCCTGTCCCGCCTTTGAGATCAAGACAGTGCGGGGACTGGGCTATAAGGCGGTGTTAAAATGAAAAAAGGAAACCGCAGAAGGCTGGAATCCCGGTTCCCCCCTTTCCTGTTCGGGCTTTACCTGGTGACGCTGCTTCTGATGTCCGGCATCCACATCGGGCTTGTTACCCTGATCAATGAAAACCCCCACTGGCACACCGCCGTGCAGATCCTGATCCCCACCGCCTACTGGACGCTGGTAGCGGTGGGTCTGACGCTGTTTACCCGGTATCAGATTACAAAGACCTACGACAAGCCTATGAAGGAGCTGGCCAAGGCGGCGGCCAAGGTGGCCCACGGGGATTTTTCCGTCTACATCCCGCCCCTCCATACCTCCAACCGCCACGACTACCTGGATCTCATGTTTCTGGATTTCAATCAAATGGTGGCGGAGCTGGGCAGCATTGAGACCATGCGCACGGATTTCATTGCCAACGTGTCCCATGAGATCAAGACGCCCCTGGCGGCCATCCAGAACTATACCCAGCTGCTCCAGAGGCCCGGCCTGTCCCCCTCGGAGCGGGACGCTTATCTGAGCGCCATCCAGGGCAGCACCCGCCGGCTCTCGGAGCTGATTACCAATATTTTGAAGCTCAACAAGCTGGAGAGCCAGCAGATTACACCCCACAGGGAGTCATACGACCTGTGCCGCCAGCTGAGCGAGTGCGCGCTGGCCTTTGAGTCGGTCTGGGAGGCAAAGGGAATCGAATTCGATGCCGATCTGGAGGATCGGGCCACCATCCAGGCGGATGCCAGCCTGATGGAGCTGGTCTGGAACAATCTCTTATCCAACGCCTTCAAATTTACCGGGCCGGGTGGAACCGTCACACTGCAGCAGACTTCAGATGAACAATCCGTTTCCGTTACCATATCCGATACCGGATGCGGGATATCCGAGGAAGCCCGGAAGCATATTTTTGACAAGTTTTATCAGGGCGACACCTCCCACGCCACAGAGGGAAACGGTCTGGGACTGTCCCTGGTTCTGCGTGTCCTGCAGATGATGGACGGCGAGATCTCTGTGGACAGCACGGAGGGTGAGGGGGCGACATTTACGGTGCGCCTTCCCATTCAAGAGAGCAACAAAGGACTTGATGTGTAATGGCAATGGAAATAGGCTCAACGAAAGCCGACTATGTTAGTTACGAATACCGGGAAATCTCGGTGCCAAGGGAGCATGTCTCCCTCTGCCTGGACAGTTACCCCTGCTTTGGCTGGGAGGTAGACCCTAACCATGCCCAGGCCGGGCGCAGGAACAATTCTGCCCTTCCGGCCGTTCCCGGCCCAAAGGATACTGTAACACTGTACTTCCGCCGTGTCAGGAGCATCAGCAACAAAGCTGAGCTGACCCGGCTCCAGCGCAATTTTGACAGCTGCATTGCCGAGCTGGGGGCACTGGAACAATCCAAGGCCACCCAGGGAATGGTTGCTTCTCTAACGGTTGGACTCCTCGGCACCGCCTTCATCGCCGGATCCACGTTTTCAGCGGTATCCACACCGCCCATGATCTGGCTGACGATTCTCCTGGCCATTCCCGGTTTTCTGGGGTGGATCATCCCATACTTCCTGTATCGGGCCATAGTGCGGAGAAAAACAGCTCAGATAGAGCCGCTGATGGAGCAAAAGTATGATGAGATCAACAACATCTGCCAGAAGGGCTGTCGTCTGTTGCACTGAGGCAGAATATGGCAAAAATGCGGGACACTGTATGCGCAGCGTCCCGCATTCCTTATAATATGTTCCAAACCAACGCTACGCGCCAGACAGGATCCTGTCAGCACACAGAACGGAAGGGCAGCCATTATCCATCAGCAACCGCCAGTTTATCCCGACCGTCGGTGTGCTTGACCCATTTGAACAGCCTGCTTCCCTGCCCTCCTTTTTCTGCCTTCAGCCCCCGCCTCTGACTGGGTGCCGGGGCCAGTTTTTCATATTTCACAAACATAATGCAAGCAATCTGGAAACATAGGCCAGATACAATCAACCCATCAATCGAAAGGAGTTTATCCAATGGAAAATTCGGGAAATAGCTTTGTGGGCTTCGAATATCTGGAAATCCCCGCAAGGCGCAGTATGGAATCTATGTATGTAGACGGTTATCACAATTTTGGCTGGGAGTTTGAGGGTACCGCAGCCCGTGAGGAAATCAGCGGCACTGTAAGGCTGAAGTTCAAACGGGATCGCAGAATCCGCAATAAGGCGGAGTTGACCCGGCTTCAGCGGCAGTTTGAGGCATGCGCCCTTGAAATCGATGCGCTGGAGCGCTCCAGAACAACCGCCGCCACCATCGCGGCGTTTACCATCGGCTTGGCGGGAACGGCTTTCCTGGGCGGGGCAGTGTTCGCCTATCTACACGGTCTTCTGCCTTTAATGGTGATCCTGGCGTTTCCCGGCTTCCTGGGCTGGGTCATCCCCTATTTCTGTTATCGGAAGATTCAGCGTCGCAAGGCAGAACAGGTCACCCCCATCATTGAGCAAAAAAATGATGAGATCTACGCGGTCTGCGAGCAGGGATGCCGCCTGCTGTCTGCCTGAAAGGAGGCGAAATTGATACCAAAGGCCGTCGCTGCGGTTCTTGCAGCCGCTGTAATCATCATTGCCGCTGTTGTCTACAAGAAGAAGCGGTGACAGACATACAGCCCCGGCTCTTCTTCAATGCAAGCCCGGCAAAGGCGAACCTGATCTCCGTATCCTATAAGCCGGCTTGGACTGCTTTTCCATATCCTGTACCTGTGGTTTCATCGGGAAAGCCGCTGTTTTTATTTGCACTGGGTTGTGGAACCTCCGCAGGATAACGGCGCAGTCACCTACCGGAAAGTTCTGACCTATGTAATTAGAACCTCCTGTTGTTTTTTTAATATTTTCCAAACAAAATTCAAATACACGAAAAACAAGGGGCCTGTAGAGTATGCCCCGTCGATAGGCAAATACCTATCAAACCATTGACAAAAAGAGAGGATAACATCATGAAAAAGAGCAATTTTGTGGCATTGATTCTGGGGACCATCGGAGTGGTATTTTTCGCGCTGGGTATGTGCATGGGCTTGCTGCCCGAGTGGGGTATGTTCCGTCAGGGCATTGTCTGCGGCGTGGCCGGGCTTGTGATTCTGCTGGCCACCGTGATCATTTGGCGAAAAATGGAGGGCAAGGCCCCCATCAAGCTCAACGCCCGAACCATCGGCGCCGTAGCGGTCGGTGTATTGGGTGCGCTGCTCCTGGGCATCGGCATGTGCCTGACCATGGTATTGGGAAAGATGGTTCTGGGCATTGTGATCGGTCTGGTAGGGATCGTGGGCTTGCTGATGCTGATCCCTCTGACCAAAGGGATCCACGGATGATTGAAAATCCCATTTCCCCCATACATGCCGGCGTCACGGAATACAGCAGCCGGCTGAATATGAGTTATGAGGAGCTGGACTCTATCATCAACCAAGCGAACGAACTGGGTACCTATTTGTTCCTTTATTTCAGCGGGGAGCCCCGCTCTTTACCGCCTATCAAGAGGAGCAGCCCTGGGATGAGAACCATCTTCGTCCCTGTCCGCTCTACGGATCTCCAATCCCCGGAAAATGTGCGGGATCTGGCAGCCAAGTGCAGGGAGGCCGCGGAGAACTGGGCATCAGCGTCAGACAAAACGATACAATGATGCTGTCAGAGTATTCAAACAGGAAGAGGGAAGGACATCCGCGGCACGTCGCGGATGTCCTTCCCTCTTCCCATCAATGCCAGTAGCTATGAAAGCGCCTCCAGAACCCTCTCCATGACCGCGTAACTGGGCATAGCTGCAACCTGCGTGATGGCGGCTGCAATATGATCCACTCCGAATTGCCCACTATCGCTGTCTGTTCCGGATACCTCTGTGCGGAATCCATGTTTCTCCCAGGCCAGGCGCTGCACCTCCTCGTCTAAAAGGGCGTCAACCCCCGCCGCTCCCGCCTCGTCTATGGCGATGTAGATGTGGGAGGACCAGACGGTAGGCGTTGGGTAGATCATCACAATATCCCCCTTCAGCTGTTCCCAGTCCTCCGGATTCTCCACCGCAAACTCCAGCAGTTGGTTTTCATAGGCGGCGATCATGGGCTTGGCTCCCATACCGGTTTTGAGGAACTGGTCGAACAGGTCGGAGGAGGATGCCTCCATATAGCCCAGTCTTTCAAAAATGGAACAAAGGCGGGGCAGGATTTCTTCTACGTGCTCTACATCTGTCACCCCGCCGCACAGCACGTTGGCCAGGAGCCCCGCGAACATATTCCCCGAGTTGGATCGCACCGGGTCCGTAGTATTTACAGCTACTGTTCCATACAGCTCAGGCAGGCCCAATTCCGCCCAGGTGGTTCCCGCCTCGATCTCCGCCACCAGACCCTCCATATCCATGTAGTAACAGCCCTCCCGCTCTGTTACAAGGCCCCGATCCCGAAATGCCTCCAGAATAGGGGTGTGGGTGTAGAGCACGATGGGCGTGTTGAAGATGATCTCGCTTTTTACCGGCGCGCCGCACACCTGCTGGTAATACTCCAGGGCGTTCTGGCTGGAGGGGAACAGGAAGTCCCGCCCGGTATGATCCGCCGTCACCATGTCCAGAGACCCCGCCTTGGCGTAGTCCAGGGTCAGATGGTACTCCCGCTCCAAAATCCCCTGTACCTCCGGGTCCTCCAGCAGGCCGATCTTTTCACCGCCCACATAGCCCCGCAGTGTCACCGGCGACTGTCCGCCGCCCAGCAGCAGGTAGATGCCTCCCACCGCAATGACGGCCAGCAGGATCAGAAATCCGATCCATTTTGTCTTGCTTCCCATTGTATTCCCCCCGTGTTGAGAAGGCCCTCCATGACCTTCATATCCGCCTCTACGTCAAACCGCTCCGCGGCCATGAGCTGGGCCAGCTGTTCATCGAAGCCCGCCTTCAATTTGGGCAGAAGGTCCCGTACCTTCTGCTGGAAGCGCCGCACATCCGCCGTGTGGAGGTCAGCCTCCTGATACTGGATGTACTGATCCAGGATCCGGCCCACCGTGTCCAGATAGTAGGTGAGGAAGCGGTAGGCAATGGAGATCTTCTCCGGTTGTCTGCGCAGGTAGGTATAGATGCGGGCACCTGTCTCTGTCAGGGCCATGGCGTCTGTCTTTGTCTGCACATCCGTAATCCTCCGTGCACAGGCCCAGATCCGCGTCAGATCCCGCCCCGCCTCCTCCATTCGTGCCTGTACCTCCTCGCCATCCGGACGCTCTGCAAAATAGAGGGTAAAGGCATCCGGCTTTGGGGCCAGCAGGAACCAGAGGGCGAAGTAGATCCCCACCCCAAGGGCGGCGCTGAGGAAATAGTTCCAGTGAAATCCCAGGGCCAGGGTGAGAAAAACAGCAATCCCGCCAGCCAATGACAGCAGCAGCTGCCGCAGTTGTCCGCTCTTCATCTCAGTTGTACCCCTTCACACTGCGGAAGGCGCCCACCAGGTCCTCCCGCCCGTCGAATACCCGGGCGTTGGACAGCTCCGCCAGATCCTCCAGCTGGGTCGGATCGGCCGAGCCGAACATGATGGAGAAGATGGGGACGTCCAGCCCACACGCCTCGTAATACCGTTGAAAATCGGAGAAGCTGCCGTCAGACACTCCGTCCGTCATCAGAATGATGGCTGGCGTGTACTGGGAGAGGTCGTAGCGCTTCAGCTGCCGCAGGGCCTCCTCCGCCGCAGCGTAAATATCCGTGCCGCCAAGGGCTTCCTCGGAAGCCACCGTGTCGTAGAGGGACTCCAATTCCGTACCGTTTCCGGTGGCTGAATAGACGTTCCGTGGTTCGCCTTCAAAGGGGATGATGAGGTTGACCTCGTGCTCCGACGCCTGGAGCAGGTTGGTTCGGGCGTTCTCCTGGATCAGGATCTGGGACATGGCCTCCACCATCTGGGTCCGCCCCTCCCCCTCCATGCTGCCGGAGTAGTCCAGACAGTAGACGGTAAGGGAAGGCTTGCGAAACTCCGTCTGATAAAGGTCCAGACACTCCATCAGAACCTCAGTGGAGGGCATCCGGACAGGGGAAAGCACCCGCTGAGGCTGGATACCCCAGTCGGAGCGGAACACATCCTCGTTCTCCGCAGCGACCCCCTCGTACCCGGTGCGGCGGCCGGTGCGCTGGATCTGATCCTGCACCTCGTCGGAGAGCAGGTATGCCTGGAGTTTCAGGAAGGCCGCCTCCTTCTCGTCGTCCCCGTTGTCCACATAGCCCAGCGGAGAGTCTGCCAGGAACATCCCATCATAGGGGTATACGGCATACAAGGTCTCCTCGCTCCGGGCCGCCAGCTCCTGATTGGCGCTGATAATGAGACATTCATAGTTTACCATGGCGTCATAGCCACCCATGAGGAACAGATCCTTGAGCCAGTCGGAACTGCCCGAGGAGCGGTCCACCCCAGAGAGCAGTGCGGTGATCTTCTCCCCCAGCGCCGGATCCTGCAAATCCTCTGCGGTAATAACGTCCGGATTCCCCAGCAGGGCGTAGAGAAACCCGATATAGGCGCTGCACCCGGAGTTGGACTGGGTGGCGGAGGTCATGCAGAACCTAAGCTTACCGGACTGAATGGCTTCCAGCAAATCACTGACGGACACCTCCCGGCCCACAAAGCCCAGCTCCTCCGCCAGACTCTGCCGGATGCCGAAGATCACCGGCGTAATGGAGATGGACTCGGCGTGCTTGACCCGGTACTGGGTGTCCCCGGCGGTGAGCCACAGACTGCTGGCCGGCCATACAGCATCATAGTCCACAGATTCCCCTTGGAGTGTTCGCATGATGTCCAGCGACCCCTGGTAATCCATCTCAATATTGATGTTCTCCTTCTGGGCAAACGCATTCAGAATCTCCTCCAATTCCCGGTTTTCTGAGCCCGAGAGGATGCGCAGCGTCACACCGCGGCCCTGGCCCAAAGTTTGCCCACCGCTGTTGTTGCCCGCCTGTGATGACGTGCCGCAAGCGGACAGCCCCAAAATCATCAGCAGGGCCAGGATCGCACAATTTAATCGCTTCATATAACGGCTTCCTCCTTATCCACAGCAGGTAGGGACATGAAACCAGCACGGCATCATGGAAGTATTATATTATTATCATATCATGGGCGCAGGCGGCGGACATTAAGATGCGGTAATAGTTTTGTAAAATAAAAGCAAAATCCCGGTCATTGGGGATCCCTATAGAGACAGCACAGATGCTTCAGGACATTGACGCAGCCGTTTTTAAGCAAAGTGATTCCCCGCAATTTCCATGAAAATTTTATCTGGCCGCATTCCCTATGGGAACGCCGAATTAAAAGGGAGGCCAGCGGCAGTGCCATTTTACAGGCACTGCCGCTGGCCTCCCTTAACATTCTGGTCTGACCTTGCCGCAGCAAACGGCGTTTTTCAGTTCGCATTGTTCCTCACAAGGCCGATGCCTCGCAAGTGCTGGGGCCGCCTGAACAAATCCCCGCCATCCATCAGGACGCCATAAAGAAAGCTTGTACGGATTGGCCCTCTCCAGAAGGCGGGCGGTTTTCTTATGCGTTGGGCGCTGTACCTGATCCGTTGATTCTATCCAAAGGCAGTGCCGACTGCGCAAACCAAAGCCCGCAATTGTACACGTCGGAGGGATGGGCAGCACCTCCAGCACAGAAGTAAGCGATAACTGCTTCATCGCTGCCGTCCGGCCAGCAGGTTGGAAGAACCCTTCTGATAAAGACTTCCCCCTATACCACGATTTTCATTGCTTTTCTATCCACTTTTTCAGTGCTTCCGGGAGCACACTGCCCTTCAAAAGCCCTCCGTTTTGGATGGTGGCTCCGGGACAGCTGGGAGCCAGTGCGTCCGCCGTTCGGCCAAGTCCGCTGCCACCGGAGGTTGCAAACAAGATTATGGTCTTGCCGGAAAAGTCGTAGGCTTCCAGGAACGTGTTGACGATGGTAGGGGCTACCCCCCACCAGATAGGGAACCCCAAGAAAATGGTGTCATGTGCTGCCACCGGAGCGTCGAGATCCGCCAATTCCGGGCGAAACGCCCGGTTGTTCATTTCCACACTGCTGCGGGAGCTCCGATTCATCCAGTCCAGATCCGCCTCTGTATAGGGCTGGGCGGGTCTGATCTCATAGAGATCTGCCCCTGCGGCCTGGGCCAGGGCTTTTGCGGCCCGTGCCGTAACCCCGCTTGCAGAAAAATAGGCAACTAATGGTTTGCTCATTGTACTAACACACTCCTTACTTCATTTCCTTTTCCGGTACAGAATTGCATTGCCGCCAAGCATCTATCCCCTTCTCTACCGCGCTGCACAGCCCCCAGCTCTCCTATTCCTGAGAACTTTCACGGCGGGATATGGTACTGCGCTCCAATCCCCCTCAATGGCGGTTTCGCCACTTCCGATCAGAAAATGCATGCATCCGATCTGGATATCTACATTCTAAAAGGGAAAAGGAGCAATGTAAAATACTTATGTTGTATGCTGGGGAATGCCTATTCGGAATATTTGAGGCGCCGCAGGAACTCTGCAGCCGCCGAAGAAAAAGCCTGATCCTTTTTCCATACCAGGACGCTGCCTGTCTCTAAGGGCGGCGACAAGGGTACAAACTTCAATTCATCGGAGAGGTTTCCCATCAGGAAGCCCAACGCGGCTCCCACGCCGTTGCGGATCATATTGGCTGCGTTCAAAATCAGATTATAGGTAGCGGCCACCTCCACCTTCTCAAAGTCGTCTCCAAACCAGCCGGCCAGTTCCTGCCGCACCCGCTCCCGCCGGGGCAGCAGCAGGGGCACGCCCAGCAGATCCCCGGATGTGACGCACTCCTTGGCGGCCAGCGGGTGCTCCCGATCCACCCAGACGCCCCACTGCTCCCGCTTGGGCAGGCGGGTAAACTCATAGCGCCCGATGTCCACCGGCTCAGAGAGCATTCCCAGGTCCAGCAGGCCCTTTTCCAGGCGCTCCTGGATCTCGTCGGCGGTGGCGCTGTAAATATGGAAACGCACCAGAGGGTGCTCCCTGCGGAAAGCGGCGATCTTCCGTGAGAGGGCGGTCATGCTGTTGGACTCCCCGGTTCCGACGGAAATATCCCCAGCCAGCTCTCCATCCTTCCGCTGGAACTCCTGTTCCGTCTTCTCCGCCAGTTCCACAATCTCCTGGGCCCGGCGGCGCAGGAGCATTCCGTCGTCTGTGAGGGAGACGTGGTATTTCCCCCGGCGAAAAAGCTTCACACCCAGTTCCTCTTCCAGCTGCATCAGCTGACGGGATAGGGTAGGCTGGGTCACGTGGAGCAGGGCCGCAGCCTTCGTAATGTTCTCCTCCCGGGCTACCACCAGGAAATACTTTAGGACACGCAATTCCATGCTGCCGCCTCCTTCTGTTTCCAGGATATCACATTTCTTCGCTTCATTCCACTAAAAATACAATTCAGTTATGATTCGAAATAGAAAACAGGTATTTGCTCTTTACATAAAACGGGGCTATCCTAAAACTAGAAACCAGGACAGGAGGAAGCAAATATGAACTATACCAAGCTGGGAAATTCTGATCTGACAGTCTCTCGGATCTGCATGGGGTGCATGGGGTTTGGCGACGCCGCCCATGGACAGCACAGCTGGACGGTGGATGAGGCACACAGCCGGGAGATTATCCGGAGAGGCCTGGAACTGGGGGTCAACTTTTTCGATACCGCTATTGCCTACCAGTCCGGCACCAGCGAACAATACCTGGGCCGGGCCCTTCGGGACTTTGCCAAACGGGACGAGGTGGTGGTAGCCACCAAATTTCTCCCCCGCACCAACGAGGAGATCGCCGCAGGGGTTACCGGCCAGCAGCATATCCGGACCATGCTGGAAAAGAGTCTGAAAAACCTGGGGATGGACCATGTGGACCTGTACATTTACCACATGTGGGACTATCAGACACCACTCTATGACATTCTGGACGGTTTGAACCAGATGGTGAAGGAGGGAAAGGCCCGCTATATCGGCATTTCCAACTGCTTCGCCTGGCAGCTGTGCCGGGCGAACGATCTGGCTGACCGGGAGGGGTTTTCCAAGTTTGTCTCCGTGCAGGGGCACTACAACCTGATCTTCCGGGAGGAGGAACGAGAGATGGCTCCCTTCTGCCGCCAGGAAAACATTGCCATGACGCCGTACAGCGCCCTGGCTGGGGGGCGTCTCTCCAAGCACCCAGGCGAGACCTCCAAACGGCTGATGGAGGATGACTATGCCCGGCTGAAATACGAAGGGAGCGCCGATGCGGATGCTCCCATCATCCGGCGGGTGGCGGAATTGGCCGACCGGCACGGGGTATCTATGACGGAGGTCTCCCTGGCGTGGCTGCTCACCAAAGTCACCGCCCCAGTGGTAGGGGCTACCAAGCTGCACCACATCGAGGGGGCGGCCAAAGCCGTAGATTTGGTTCTCTCCCCGGAGGAGTACGCCTGGCTGGAGGCGCCCTATGTGCCCCATCCCCTGGTGGGCGTTATGGCCCAGAACACTGCCGCCGCGGCCAAAGAGGACCATGTGTGGTCCACAGGCGACCAGAAGCTTTGACGCTGGAGCCGATACGCTAAGCCCCTGCTGTGCCCAACCGGCACACAGGGGCACTTACTTTTCAGAAATCAATCCCCGCCGCCCGTTGAGAAATATCATACTCCCAAGCGCTTTGCCGTCCGTTCTCCTGTACACGGATTCTGTGGATCATGATAGCGACTCACTGTAAAATCACCGCCGTGTCAGGCGGTGATCTGTTGGATACCGGGTCCAATGGACACCCCGGCAAAGGATGCATACCGCATTGGCTCCGCGCCCAGGGATGCCCCCCCGCCAGGCCGCCAAAAACATGCCTCCGATTACTGTGATGTATCCGGGATATCTGTGTACTGCAATTTGACAGGTATAAGCCGCTTCAGGCATTCAGAAAGTCAAGATTTTCAAAGTGTAGAATAGCCTTCGGCGTTTTACCAAAGCCCACTTTATTGCTGCGCCTGCAGAAAAGGCGATCAATACTTTTCCTCAAGACTTTAATGTCTTCACAAAAGCGCTCAAATCGTTCCGTCCATATGGCTTATATAGGCAGTAATAGGTTACATTTGCCTCTTCATCCAGGATTGGGACATTGACCCTGTTTGTAGGATTACCAAATCTTTTGAGCGCTACATCTGTTGTAAAGCTGGGAAGCGCGGAGGATTTTACCAGCTCTTCAAAGGCCACATCCTCCTGTTCCAAAAAGCGGGTATCCGGCATTTTCTGATCCGTCAGTTCCCGCCAGAATCCAAGGCGGTTTCGCAGAAGCATGGTCTCGCCATTGAGATCCTTCATACAGAGTCCCTTGCTTCCAGAGAGCGGATGCGCCGGCGGCAGGGAGAAATACAGGTGCTCCTCCCCATATTTTACGCAGGAAATCCCAGACTCCTCTACTGGATAGGGCAGGATGATCAGCTGATAGACGTCATCCCGCAGCCCCTGCAGGAGCACGTCGTTTTTCCGTATCTCTGAGGAGATCGTCCGGTCCGGATAGAGGTCGGACAGAAGCGGTGGAATCTCCCAAAGGGGGACCGGAGCGCAGGCCCCAACTAAAATCGTACGCTGGCTGCGGTCAAATGCCTGGACGCGGCTGATCATGTCCTGACACTTCTCCATAACCTGCCGTGCGTATTCCGCTGCCATGCGGCCGTTTTCGTTGAATTCGATTTTGTTCTTCTGCCGGTCGAACAGAGGAACCTGGAGCTCCGCTTCCAGCCGCTGCATGGAGCGGCTGAGGGCAGGCTGGGACAGGTGCAGGCGCTCCGCAGCACCAGACAGGGTTCCACACTCCGCGAAGGCCAAAAGCTGCTCCAACTGATAGATCTCAAACACAATCATCACCGCCTGGCTACTATTGTAACAGCAGTCTCTGTGGATTGCAAGAGTTAGTATGCGTTTCAATTATAGTGCTCTGCATAATCAGCACTGTACTTTTCAAAAAAGCGAGTCTATCATGTATTTGTCGGAAGAAAATCAGCAAAAAGAGGCTTGACACTATGCAGTATAGAACTCTCTCAAACGGCGTGGAACTGCCGATGATCGGCTATGGCACGTTTCAGATCAAAGACGCCGCACAGTGCGAGCAGTGCATTTCAGAAGCCTTGGAGACAGGGTACCGCTTGTTCGACACTGCGGCCTCCTATGAAAATGAAGCGGCCATCGGCATGGCCTTGCGCGATTCCGGGCTGCCGCGGGAGGAGTGGTTCGTCACCACCAAGCTGTGGGTGCAGGACGCCGGATATGACGGTACCTTGTGGGCCTTTGAACATTCCCTGGAAAACCTGGGATTGGATCAGATCGACCTGTATCTTATCCACCAGCCTTTCGGCGATTACTACGGTGCCTGGCGGGCCATGGAGCGGCTGTATCGGGAAGGAGCGGTCCGGGCCATCGGGGTGAGCAATTTCACCCCGGAGCGGCTGGTGGACCTGTGCATGAACCAGGAGTTCAAGCCCATGGTCAACCAGATTGAGATCCATCCATTTTTCCAGCAGAACACCGCCCTACGGGTCATGGAGGACTACTGGGTTGTCCCCCAAGCGTGGGGCCCCCTCTCCGAGGCGCAGAAGGATATTTTCAACCACAAGACGCTGGCGAAGATCGCCGACAGGCACGGCAAAACCGCGGCCCAGGTCATCCTCCGCTGGCATCTCCAGCGGAAGATCCCCACTATCCCCAAGACGGTTCATAGAGGTCGGATGGCTGAAAATCTGGATGTTTTTGATTTTGAACTGACGGCAAAAGAAATGGAGAGCATCGCCGGCATGGACATCGGCCACAGCGAGATCATCGACCACCACTGCTTCTGTACGGCCCGGCAGCTCAATAGCGTAAAAATTCATGCTTAGGAGGGAGAAAACGCCATGATCTATAAACAATTTCAGGATCTCCGTCTTTCCCGGCTGGGCATGGGAAATATGCGCCTGCCGGTGCGTTGATGTCGATATCGTTACGATATGAATTTTGCGATTTCAAGAAAGGAGCGTCAATCGTATGGAAAAATTGAACGGGAAAGTAGCGGTCGTCACCGGCGGGGCTCCGGCATCGGCCGGGCCATCGCCCAGCGGTTTGCCCGGGAGGGGGCCTATGTGGTTACCGCTGGCCGGAAGGAACAGCCCCTTCAGGAGACGGCCGCCGCGGATGAGAAGATCTCCTATGTGGTAGGCGACGTCACCAAGACGGAAACCATTGAGAAGATCATCAACACCGTTCAGGAGAAGTATGGCCGGCTGGATATTCTGGTAAACAACGCGGGCTGGTGCCCGGTGCAGCCCATCACGGAGGTCACCATCGAGGACTATGACCGGGCCTTCAATCTGGACGTGCGGGCGGTGGTCAACCTGACCATCCACGCCCTGCCGCTCATCCTCCAGTCCAAGGGTACCATCCTCAACCTGTCCAGCACGGGGGCCACCCATCCGGCGGCCAACCTGTCCATGTATGTGGGCGCAAAGGCAGCTATTGAGAACTTCACCAAGTCCTGGGCCATCGAGCTGGCACCCAAGGGCGTCCGGGTCAACGCCCTGGCTCCCGGAGCCATCCGCACCAACATTTGGAATGTGACGGATCTGTCCCCGGAGGCGGCCAAGGCCCACGAGGACGGCATCGCCGCGGGCATCCCCATGGGGCGGTTCGGCCGACCGGAGGAAGTGGCCAATGTGGCCCTCTTCCTGGTGTCCGACGAGGCCAGCTATGTCAGCGGTTCCATCTACGGCATTACCGGCGGTTAATCAGTACGAAAACAAAACCAAATCAATTTTCGGAGGAATGACTTATGAACAAGATTGAAAATATCAAGCTGAACAACGGAATTGAGATGCCCCTGGAGGGCTTCGGAGTGTTCCAGGTGCCCGACCCCGCCGTCTGTGAGCAGGCGGTGCTGGACGCCATCGCCACCGGCTACCGCCTCATCGACACCGCTGCCGCCTACATGAACGAGGAGGCGGTGGGCAAGGCCATCGCCAAGTGCGGCGTGCCCCGTGAGGAGCTGTTCATCACCACCAAGCTGTGGGTGCAGGATGCCAGCTACGAGGGAGCCAAGGCGGCCATTGAGACCTCGATGAAGAAGCTGGGGCTGGATTACATCGACCTGTATCTGATCCACCAGCCCATGGGCGACTATATCGGCGCATACCGGGCCATGGAGGAGGCGTACAAGGCCGGGAAACTCCGGGCCATCGGCGTGTGCAACTGCTATCCCCAGATTCTGGCGGACATCTGCGAGACCGTGGAGGTCAAGCCCGCCGTCAACCAGGTGGAGCTCCACCCCTTCTTCCAGCAGGAGAACGCCCTGGCCCTGATGAAGGAGTACGGCGTCCACCCCGAGGCCTGGGGCCCCTTTGCCGAGGGCAGCCACGGCATCTTCACCCACCCTGTCCTGACCGCCATCGGCCAGAAGTATGGCAAGAGCGCCGCTCAGGTGGCCCTGCGGTGGAACGTCCAGCGGGGCGTCACCGTCATCCCCAAGTCTGTCCACAAGGAGCGCATGGAGCAGAACATCGACATCTGGGACTTCCAGCTCAGTGATGAGGACATGGCGGAGATCGCCAAGCTGGACATCGGCCGCAGCGAGATCGTGGACCACAGCGACCCCAAGTTTGTCCAGATGCTCCACCAGGTGAAAGTTCACGAATAAGGTTACCCTTTGAAACGGCTGGCAGGGTCTGACACCGTGCCAGGCTCTGGCCGCCGCGCAGTTCAGGCAGAGGCCGGCGGAGCCCGCCTCCGCGGAAGGGGACACAGGAGTATGAAGCAATTTATTTTCACTGGATGGATAGTGCTGGCGCTGCTGGGTCTGACGGCCTGCAGCAGCGGGTCCGGTACGGACCGGCCCCAGCCGGAGCAGACCACCCAGACGGCAGAGGCAGCGGGGAATATGGAGCGGGAAGAAGCCGCATCCCAGGAACAGACCGAATACATCAGCGCGGTGCCGAAGGAGTATTTTGCCCCCTCCGGCCACCCCGGGCAGGTGCTGGAGATCACCTACGACAGCCGAGACTATACGGACTCTGCCGAGCCCGCCATCCAGAAAACCGCCTATGTCTATCTGCCCTATGGCTATGACGAAACCGATGAGGACACGCGGTATAACATCCTTTACTTGATGCACGGGTGGACCATGACGGCGGGGGACTTCTTCGATCCGGCCCAGAGCGGCATCGTCTCCATGCTGGACCACATGGTGGAGAACGGGGACATCCCGCCGACAATCGTGGTGTGCGCCACCTTCGATGCCCAGAACCAGTCCCAGGGATTTTCCCGCTCGGTGGAGGAGCTGTCCGTGTTCCATCGGGATTTGCGGGAGAACCTGATCCCCTTCGTGGAGAGCCGGTACCATACCTATGCAGAAGATGTGACCGAGGAGGCGCTTCGAGCCTCCCGGGAGCATCGGGCCTTCGGCGGCTTCTCCCTGGGGGCGGTCACCACCTGGTATCAGTTCATTTATAACCTGGACTACATCCAATACTTCGTGCCCATGAGCGGGGACTGCTGGATCATGGGAACCTACGGGGGGCTCTATCAGCCGGTGGAGACGGTGGACTACCTGGAGCAGGTGGTCTCAGACGGCGGCTGGAGCGGGGACGACTTCTACATCTACCAGGGCATCGGCACCAGTGACCCTATCTGGGACCAGACGGATAGCCAGATCCAGGAGATGCTGACACGGGAGCTGTTTACCCCTGAAAACCTCCACTACGCCGTTATCCAGGGCGGCCGGCACGATGTGGATGCCTGTGAGCGGTACCTATACCACGCCCTGCAGAACTTCTTCGGAAATCAAGAGGGTGCGCGTATGGAATTTGAACCTGTGACCCGCAATACCTTGGTGCGGGATGTGATGGACGACCCTGTCTTTGAGGATTACGGCCGCCTGCTGTTCCCGGTGGACCGGGCGATCCCCCAGGACATGACCCTGGAGGACGTGGGCGACCTTCTGGTCTGGTACCACGATGTGAACCCGGACAAGACAGTGGAGATCGTCAACACTCTGGGGGAGCGGGCCGCCGCCGGCGATACAGTTTTTTATGACATCTACACCGATGAGGAGAAGGCGGCGGACCCGGACAAGGAGGACACCGGCCTGTTCTTCTTCCAGGGGGAACCCGGCGGCAAGACCGCCATCTGCAACGCCGGGGGCGGCTTCGTCTATGTGGGGGCCATGCAGGACAGCTTCCCCCACGCCCTGGAGCTGTCCAAGCAGGGGTATAACGCCTTCGCCCTGATTTACCGCCCCGGCACCCAGACCGCCTGCGAGGACCTGGCCCGGGCCATTGCCTTCCTCTACGAGCACGCGGAAGAATTGGACATTGACATGGCGGATTACTCCCTGTGGGGCGGCTCCGCCGGGGCCCGGATGGCGGCGTGGCTTGGAACATATGGCACCGAGGCTTTCGGAGAGCAGGCCTATCCCCGCCCGGCGGCGGTGATCATGCAGTACACCGGATTGTCCGAGGTGACGGGGGACGAGCCGCCCACCTACTGCTGCGTGGGGACCAGCGACGGCATCGCCTCCTACCGCGTCATGGAGGAGCGGGTGCGGCGCATCCGGGAGGGCGGCACAGATGCCGAAATCGAGGTGTTTCAGGGCCTGCCCCACGGCTTTGGTCTGGGAGAGGGGACGGTGGCCGAGGGTTGGATTGACCGTGCCATTGACTTTTGGGAACGGCAGATGGTTCAGTGAGTTGCCTGCGGTTTCCTATCACGTTTTGATTGGAGGGACCCCTATGCGAACAAACCGACGTTTAGCCCTGTTGACTGGATTCGCTCTGATGGCGATGCTTCTCTCCGGGTGCGGGAGCAATACAGCCTCTGGCGGAAACGAGTCGTCAACGCAATCCTTGCCCACCCAGGAACCGCAAAGCAGTGAAACGACCGGAGCACCTCCTGCGGAAAACACCCAGGCCGTCCCCGGCGAGAGTATTCAGACCAACGGCGGCGAGGTCATCCCCCTGTCCGTACTGGAGCATCAGGATGCAGCCTCGGATACGGCGGTCTACTACACCTCCGACATCAGCCCGGAGGCGATGGTGGCCATCTATGACGCCCTGGGTATAGAGTTGACCGGCGGCAACATCGCGGTAAAACTCTCCACCGGCGAGCCACCCGCCAGCAACTATCTGGACCCGGCCCTGATCGAGGATCTGGTCCATCAGGTGGACGGCACCATCGTGGAGAACAACACCGCCTACGGCGGTCAGCGCGCCAGCACCGCCATGCACTACCAGGTGGCGGAGGACCATGGCTTTACCGACATTGCAGACTTCGTGGTGCTGGACGAGAACGGTTCCATCTCCCTGCCCGTGGAGGGTGGCACCCAGCTGACGGAAAATCTGGTGGGCGCCCACTTTCCGGAGTATGACGGCTATCTGGTCCTCTCCCACTTCAAGGGCCACACCATGGCCGGTTTCGGCGGCGCCATCAAGAACATATCCATCGGCATGGCCTCCCAGGAGGGCAAGTGCCTGATCCACACGGCCGGCGAGAGCCACACCAGTCCCTGGGGCGGCGAGCAGGACCCCTTCCTGGAGTCCATGGCCGAGGCGGGCAAATCGGTGGTGGATGCGTTGGATGGGAACATCCTGTATGTCAGCATGATGAACCACCTGTCCATCGACTGCGACTGCGATGGGAACCCGGCCCAGCCGGATATGCACGACATGGGCATCCTGGCCTCCACGGATCCGGTGGCGCTGGATCAGGCCTGCGTGGATCTGGTGCACGCCTCCCAGGACGATACGGAGTCCCTGATCAACCGCATGGAGTCCCGCAATGCCATCCACGTGCTGGAGCACGGGGAGGACATCGGCCTGGGCAGCCGCACCTACCAGCTGGTGAGCATCGATGCGTGAGGTGCTGGACGTCCTGCACCGGGAGTTCGTCTACCTCTGGTACTACTTCGATGTGCAGCTGCGGCAGATCTTCGGCTACTGGGTGCTGGGCATCCTGCTGGGCTCCTGTGTGTCGGTCTTCCTGAAGGACAGAATCCACGGGGTACTCCGCTCCATGAGCGGGAGCCAGATGGGGCTGTGGGGCATCGTCCCCGCCAGCCTGCTGGGGATTGCGTCCCCGCTGTGCATGTACGGGACCATCCCCCTGGCGGCCTCCTTCTCCAGAAGCGGGATGCAGGACGAGTGGCTGGCCTCCTTTATGATGTGTTCCATCCTGCTCAATCCCCAGCTGATCATTTACAGCACCGCCCTGGGGATGACGGCACTGGCGGTCCGGATCGTGTCCTGCTTTCTGTGCGGGATCGCCGCCGGACTGCTCATCTGGGCGTTCCAGAGAGGAAAACCCTTCTTCCGCTTTGACGGCTTTGACGAGCCGGTGAGCCGCGACACGGACCCCAATCCGGCACTTCGCTTGCTTAAAAACATTGGACGAAACATCAAAGCCACCGGCCCCTATTTCCTGCTGGGCGTGGTGTTGTCCGCCCTGTTCCAGCGGTATGTGCCGCAGGATCTGATGACGGCGGCCTTTGGCGGAAATGAGGCCTTCGGCGTGCTGATGGCAGCCACCATCGGCGTGCCCCTCTACGCCTGCGGCGGTGGGACCATCCCCCTGCTCCAGGCTTGGCTCATGGACGGCATGAGCATGGGCAGCGCAGCGGCCTTTATGATCACCGGCCCGTCCACCAAGATCACCAATCTGGGGGCGCTGAAGATCGTGCTGGGTCTGAAGCACTTCCTCCTCTATCTGGCCTTTGTGATGGTTTTTTCCTTCCTCACGGGGCTGGCGGTCAATCTTTTGATTTGAAAATGGAGCGAACGACCATGGTATTTTATTTCACCGGCACAGGCAACAGCATGTATGCGGCCAGGCATGTTTCGGACGCACCCGTCAGCATCCCCCAGGTGATGCGGGGGAGAGAGCGCCAATTTTCCGACGAGACCATCGGCATCGTCTGCCCGGTCTATGCCGGGGAGCCGCCCAAGCTGGTGAAACAGTTCCTGCGGGAGTCCAGCTTTCAGACGGACTATTTCTACTTCATCCTGACCTACGGCTTTGACCAGACCGATGCGCCGGAGTACACGGCCCGGCTGGCGGCGGAGGCGGGTATCTATGCGGACTACATCGCTTCGATCCTGATGGTGGACAACTATCTGCCGGTCTTTGACATGGCCGAGCAGATGGGCATGGACAAGCATGTGGAGGAGCAGCTGTCCGCCGCCGTGCAGGCGGTTTCCCGGCGGGAACGCGGCATCCCGGAGGCCACCGAGGAGGGGAGGAAGCTCCACGCCCAGGTGGCGGCCATGAATCGGGAGCAGCCGGCCTTCAACGACGGCAGCCAGATCACGGTGCTGGAGGGCTGCATCGGCTGCGGGGTCTTCCAGTCAGCATGTCCTGTGGGCAATTTTTACCTGGAGGGCGGCAAGGCCAAGAGGAAACAAACTACCTGCGAATTCTGCCTGGCCTGCGCCCAGAACTGCCCGCAGAAGGCCATCGGGCTGAGCATGGCGGATAAAAATCCCAAGGCACGCTACCGCAATCCCCATATCTCTCTGCAGGAGATCATCGACGCAAACAGAAATTCATAAAAGGAGTGTTTTCACATGACGACCATCACACTGAACGACGGC
>CAJFQQ010000003.1 GCA_904419145.1 uncultured Oscillospiraceae bacterium
GGGCCACGTGGACTTCACCGTTGAGGTGGAGCGCTCCCTGCGCGTGCTGGACGGCAGCGTGACCGTCATGTGCGCCAAGGGCGGCGTGGAGCCCCAGTCCGAGACGGTATGGCGTCAGGCGGACCACTACAAGGTCCCCCGGATGGTCTACGTCAACAAGATGGACATCATGGGCGCAGACTTCTTCAATGTTCTGCGCATGATCGATGAACGTCTCAAGTGCAACGCCGTTCCCATTCAGCTGCCCATCGGCAAGGAGGCGGATTTCCGCGGCATCATCGACCTGGTGGAGATGGATGCGGACGTCTACTACGACGAGCTGGGCAAGGATATGCGGGTAGAGCCTATTCCCGATGACATGATGGAGTTGGCCAAGGAATATCGCGAGAAGCTGCTGGATGCTGTTTCCATGTTCGACGATGAGATCATGGAGATGTACCTGGACGGCAAGGAAGTTCCTACCGACAAGATCCGCAAGGCCATCCGTGAGGCCACCATCGCTAACGAGATGGTCCCCATTACCTGCGGTACGTCCTACCGCAACAAGGGTGTTCAGAAGCTGCTGGACGCTATCGTGGATTATATGCCCTCCCCGGTGGATATCCCCGCCATCAAGGGTGTCAATCCCAAGACCGACGAGGAGGAAGAGCGGGCGGCTTCCGACGACGGCCCCTTCTCCGCTCTGGCTTTCAAGATCGCCACAGACCCCTATGTGGGCCGTCTCAGCTTTATCCGGGTGTACTCCGGCGTGCTGAATACCGGCAGCGCCGTACTCAACTCCACCAAGAACCAGAAGGAGCGCATCGGCCGCATCCTGCAGATGCACGCCAACCACCGCGAGGATATTGAGACCGTCTACTCCGGCGACATTGCCGCCGTGGTGGGCCTGAAGAACACCACTACCGGCGATACCCTGTGCGATGAGAAGCACCCGGTGATCCTGGAGTCCATGGAGTTCCCCGAGCCTGTGATCCGTGTGGCCATTGAGCCCAAGACCAAGGCAGGCCAGGAGAAGATGGGCATTGCCCTGATGAAGCTGGCCGAGGAGGACCCCACCTTCAAGACCTACACCGACGAGGAGACCGGCCAGACCATCATCGCCGGCATGGGTGAGCTCCACCTGGAGATCATTGTGGATCGTCTGTTCCGCGAGTTCAAGGTGGAGGCCAACGTGGGCGCGCCCCAGGTGGCTTACAAGGAGACCATCAAGAAGGCAGTTCAGCAGGAGACCAAGTATGCCCGCCAGTCCGGCGGTAAGGGCCAGTACGGTCATGTCAAGATCCGTCTGGAGCCCAACGAGTCAGGCAAGGGCTACGAGTTCATCAACGAGGTGGTGGGCGGCGCCATCCCCAAGGAGTATATCCCAGCTGTCGACGCCGGTATCCAGGGCGCCATGCAGTCCGGCGTGCTGGCCGGTTACCCGGTGGTGGATGTGAAGGTCACCCTGTACGACGGCTCCTACCACGAGGTGGACTCCTCTGAAATGGCCTTCAAGATCGCCGGTTCCATGGCGTTCAAGGAGGGCTGCCAGAAGGCGGATCCCACCCTGCTGGAGCCCATTATGAAGGTCTGTGTCATCGTCCCCGAGGAGTATATGGGCGATGTCATCGGCGACCTCAACAGCCGCCGCGGCCAGATTCAGGGCTTTGAGGCTCGCTCCGGCGCGCAGCAGATCGATGCCTTTGTCCCCTTGAGCGAGATGTTTGGTTATGCTACGGATCTCCGGTCCCGCACCCAGGGCCGTGGCCAGTACACCATGGAGCCCTCCCACTATGTGGAGGTCCCCAAGAACATCCGGGATAAGATCATCGACCAGCGCAACGGCGGAAGAAAGATCTGATTACCGCTGTGACCTTGAAAATGAGGTTGCAATTCCTATGCAAATAGGGTAAAATGGTAGCGTTATGACGACGACGCTCCAATGGAACAATTTGAATTGATTTGATAGGAGGATTTTCCAAATGGCTAAGCAGAAATTTGAGAGAAACAAGCCCCATGTCAATATCGGCACCATCGGCCACGTGGACCATGGCAAGACCACGCTGACCGCTGCTATCACCAAGTGGCTGGCCATGCAGGGCAAGGCCCAGTACACTGACTACTCCAGTATCGACAAGGCCCCCGAGGAGCGGGAGCGCGGCATTACCATCAACACCGCACACGTGGAGTATGAGACCGAGAAGCGTCACTATGCTCACGTGGACTGCCCGGGCCACGCCGACTATATCAAGAACATGATCACCGGCGCTGCTCAGATGGACGGTGCCATCCTGGTTATTGCCGCTTCCGACGGCCCCATGGCCCAGACTCGTGAGCACATCCTGCTGGCCCGTCAGGTTGGCGTGCCCGCCATTGTTGTGTTCCTGAACAAGTGCGATCAGGTGGACGATGAGGAGCTGCTGGAGCTGGTGGAGATGGAAGTCCGCGAGCTGCTGAGCACCTATGAGTTCCCCGGCGACGAGGTTCCCATCATCAAGGGCAGCGCTCTGAATGCTCTGGTCAGCGAGTCTCAGGATCCCAATGCTCCCGAGTATGCCTGCATCAAGGAGCTGATGGATGCTGTTGACGATTATATCCCCACTCCGGATCGTAAGTCCGACCTGCCCTTCCTGATGCCTGTTGAGGACGTGTTCACCATCTCCGGCCGCGGCACCGTGGCGACCGGCCGTGTGGAGCGTGGCCAGCTGAAGCTGAGCGAGGAAGTGGAGATCGTTGGCCTGACCGACGAGAAGCGTAAGACCGTCGTCACTGGTATCGAGATGTTCCACAAGCTGCTGGATGTGGCTGAGGCCGGCGATAACATCGGCGCTCTGCTCCGCGGCGTTGCGAAGAATGAGATCGAGCGTGGCCAGGTTCTGGCTAAGCCCGGCAGCATTCATCCCCACACCAAGTTTGTGGGCCAGGTGTACGTCCTGACCAAGGAAGAGGGCGGCCGTCACACCCCCTTCTTCAATAACTATCGTCCCCAGTTCTACTTCCGTACCACCGACGTTACCGGCGTTATCACTCTGCCCGAGGGTACCGAGATGTGCATGCCCGGCGATAACGTGGATATGAAGGTTGAGCTGATTACCCCCATCGCCATTGAGAAGGGCCTGCGTTTCGCTATCCGTGAGGGTGGCCGTACCGTTGGTTCCGGCGTTGTTATCGATATTGAGGAGAAGTAAGTCCTCTCCTTTTCCGACTTAAGAAGCGCCCGGCAATAGCCGGGCGCTTTTTTTATGCATAGGGGTGCAGGAAAGGGGAAGGGTCCTCTGGATCAAAATACCAAGAAGAGGGGGGCAGGTGCGGTATTGTGGGGGAGTATGGTATGGAATAGAGAATAGGCGGGACAGCGGAGACTAAAGAGTGGGTTCTGCATAGCTGATAAAGGCGTTGCTGCTTTAATTTTCGGGGAATTGCAGGGTTGAGACAAAGCCGTTATCCCCATAGTAGAGGATGTCACCGCCAATAATGGTATCGCCGCACAGATAGAGGTCAGCTTGAACCTGATCGGGAAAACCTGGATAGTTCTGGACGGCGTAGCTGTAGCGTGTGACTTGCATCCCAGCGTAAGGAGACAAATCAAAGCCTTGTTCCAGTTGCAGCTGGTTATAGCTCTCATAGGCTTCATTGAGCGGTTGAGGAAGTGAAAATTCCAGAGTCTCTATTGGTGCAGGATCTACCGTCCATCCCAGACTTTCCAGATAGGCTGCCCGCTCCTGATCTGTGGCAGCGGAAACGATGTCCTCCCCAGGGGAGGGGGCGCGGCGGAAGCGTCCCACCAGAAGGATTACGGCAACGAGCAATACCCCAAGAACAAGTAGATAGCGGACCGCTTTTTTGGGATTGAATTTAGCAGATACAATGAACATATCATCCCTCCTCACTGATTTCTATTCCCTTTCCGGCAAAAGTATGATACGATTGTCCCAGTGTAACGAAAAAAGGAGGGGGAGCAGTTTGTCCTATGAGCGCCTGGATAAAATTATTGCCTCCACGGGACGATGGTCCAGAAGAGAGGCCAAGACACTGGTACGGGAGGGGCGTGTGCTAGTGGATGGCGCGCCGGCAGCAGGCGTGGAGGTGAAAGTGGATCCGGAAGCATCAGAGATTTTGGTTGACAATCAGGATTTGGGCTATCGGCGGTATAGCTACATTTTGCTCAATAAACCTGCGGGACTGCTTTCTGCAACGGAGGATAACCGGCAGGAAACGGTTTTGGATTTGTTGTCGCCGGAACTGCGCCGGATTGGGCTCTCGCCGGTGGGGCGTTTGGACAAGGATACAGAGGGCCTTTTACTCCTGACCAATGACGGTGCCATGGCCCATGCACTTCTTTCGCCCAAACGGCATGTAGACAAAGTGTATTACGCTGTCCTTTCTGCACCGGCGGATGAGACGGATCGGGCGGCTTTTCAGAATGGGATTAGGCTGGGTGATTTCACCTGTTTGCCGGCACAGCTGGATATTACCGAAGAACCGACAGAGGTATTTGTCACATTGCACGAGGGTAAATTTCACCAAATCAAGAGGATGTTTTCTAGCCGCGGTAAGACGGTTTTATACCTGCGCAGGGTAGCCATGGGGCCGCTGCAGTTGGAGGCATCCTTGGGCGTGGGAGAATTTCGGTACTTATCAAAACAAGAAGTCAATAAATTGAACACAATAGCGCAAAAAAAGTAACAGTTTAACACTTTGCCTAAAAAATATCCCTTGATTTTGTGAAAAAAAGAAAAAATGTCTTGCATTCTTCCGAGTTGCCCGGTATAATGAAATAAGAATAGTCATATTGCACAAAGGGTAGAAATGAGAAAGTGCTATCGCCTTTGATATCCGGTAGGAGGATGGATGTATGTCGGGTAGAATTTTTCAAAATGTAGTCCTGCAGATCAAAGAGACCACGGACAAGGTGCTCGGCGTGCTGGACGGGGAAGGCACCGTCATTTCCTGCAGCGATCTGGGACTCATCGGCAACAAATGGCCGGAATATGTGGATCCCATCGCCCATGCGGAAGGGCGCTGCTTCTCCTATCAGGGCAAGTCGTTTAAGGCCCTTAATGGGTGGGGGACACAGTTTGATTATGCGGTATTCGTTCTGGCAGATGATGAAGTGGGCCGGGCAGTGTGTTCGGTGGCCAGTGTCTCTCTGAATGGTGCAAAAGCCTACTATGAGGAGAAACATGACCGGGGTTCCTTTATCAAGAACATCATCTCAGACAATATCATGCTGGGGGATATCTATATGCGGGCAAAGGAGCTCCATGTGGATCCGGAGGTGCCCCGAGGTGTGTTTGTCATCCGAAACCTGGATGAGTCGGAGTCGGTACATTTGGATGTGATCCAGAACCTGTTCCCGGACCGGCAGACGGATTTCGTGCTGAATGTGGACGATGTGGATGTGGCGCTGATCCACCAGCTCTCCGACAACGGCGAGAGGGAACTGAACCGCATTGCCGCTACAGTGGAGGAAGCTCTGCGGGATGGGACAGAGAGCCGGGTCGTCGTAGGAATCGGTACAGTGGCCAATCACCTTCGGGAGCTTGCCAAGGCTTATAAAGAAGCCCAGATTGCCATTGAAGTGGGTAAGGTTTTTGATACAGAGAAGTATGTCATCAACTATGAAAACCTGGGGATTGGGCGTTTGATCTACCAATTGCCCACCACCTTATGCGAGATGTTCCTGATGGAAGTGTTCAAAAAGAATCCGATTGACGCTTTGGATCAGGAGACACTGTTTACCATCCATAAATTCTTTGAGAATAATCTGAATGTATCGGAAACGGCGCGGAAGTTGTTTGTACACCGGAATACTTTGGTTTACCGCTTGGAAAAGATTAAAAAACTGACGGGTCTGGATCTCCGGGAATTTGACGACGCCATTACGTTTAAGGTGGCCTTGATGGTCAAAAAGTATCTGACCAGTCGTGGGATTGATGCATAAAATTGGATTTAAACTGCCTCTCAGACGAAGAAGTTTGAGGGGCAGTTTTCCTGTTCCAAGCGTCCAGGCGGTCAGACGGAGGAGACGGCGATAGAAAAGAGATAGGGGGTGGGCTGAAAGACCACAGGCCGGCTGTGCGGCGATCAAGGGGGGCGAGCTGTCATCAAATGGGGAGAATAAAAGTTGCCGTGAGGATATAGATGCGTTAAAATGGGAAAAAGGGAGGCATATCTCTGGGCGGATTTCGTCTTTTCATATAGGATGGAAGCTATCATTCCTGAAAAATACGAAAATGGAGGTAGAAACGATGGCAAATCAGAAGCGGATTTCTCTGGTATTGGTACTGGGGTTGATTCTGGGGCTTGCGGCACCGGCGGCCGCCGCAGAGGAGACGACAGATGCGGCCCTCAGCCGGGTAACAACCATTGTGAAGGATACCCTGCAGCTTGATACGGATCAATACGATGAATTTTACGGCAACCGATATGAGGACGGCCTTGTGGGGATCTGGAGCCTCTATTGGAGCGGGACAGACGATAGCCTGTCCATTGATGCACTGGATGACGGAACTGTTGTCAGCTACCGGCTGAACCAGGAAGGCCGGGTGAGCAATATTGTGGACTTCCCCACGTTTCCCAAAGGGGATGTGGAGGCGGCGTATGAGGCTGCAGCCCGGTTCGAGAGCATGGTACTGGCAAAAGGCGAGAGCATCTTACACGATCTGACGAAAGATTCCCTTCAGGGAATGGATGTTCTGGGGGGAGATAGCTACCGCTTCAGCGGTAATATTCGATTAAACGGAAAACCCTCACCGCTGACGTACTCCATTACGGTGCGGGCCTCAGATAACCAGGTGATTTCCTTTCGGCGGGATGTAGGGGCCAACATGTTTCTGGGGGATATACCAACGACGGGCCGATATGTCTTGGGAAGCGACGAGGCGGCGACGATCTTGCGGGATACTCTTGCGGTGAAGCTGGAGTACGTTTACAGTGAGGAGGACAGCAACTCTGCGGTTCTCCGCTATCTCCCGGAAGATACGGATCTTTGTTATGTAGACGTTCACACCGGCGAGATCATCAACATGACAGAGTTGATGGCTTCTATGGGTGGGAGCCTGGGCGGCAGCTCCGGGGCGGAGTCGGATTCTGCCACCGGGGACACCGGGGGCAACGGCCTGAGCCAGGCTGAGCAGGAAGGTATCGCGAAATTGGAGGGCGTTCTCTCCAGAGATGCGCTGGACAGCCGTCTCAGAGCCCAAACGGCCTATGGCTTAGGAGATTACACGCTGTCCTCCGTATCCTACCAGCTGGTTGAGGCAGCGGAGGAAGAGGAGGAACAGGTCCTCTGTACCTTGTCCTATATTGTTCCCGGTGAGGATTACCGCTCCCGCACCATTACTGTGGATGCCCGTACTGGTGTGGTGAAGAGGGTGTATTCTTATGCACCCGGCTTAGAGAAAGGGGAGACGGTGCCTCTGACGGCAGCGCAGGCCCAGATGCGGGCGGAAAATTTCCTGGAAGCGTTCTGCGCTGCGCGCTGGGAAGGGCTGGCCCTCTATGACAGTCAGAACGGCACAATGGATCGCCGGCCCTGCTATACCTTTACTTATGTTCAGAATGTCAACGGCGTTCCCTTTCCCAAAAATGCTTATACGATCGCCATTGACAGCGGCGACGGCTCCGTGTACCGCCTGGAATACCAGTATAACGATACTGTGACATTTGCCAGCCCGGAGGGAATCGTAGGGGCGGCGGAGGCCTTGGACGCCTGGGCTGGGACTTACGAGACACAATCGGCCTACCGGCTGGTACCCCGGGCTTTGGACAGTGCCAACGCGGCTGAGAAAAGGCTTCTGGACCTTGGAATGAGCTATTTCTTTGAGCTGCGCCTGGCCTATGCCTTGGAACGGGAGGGAACCTGCCTGGGAATTGATGCCGCCACTGGTGAGCCGGTGTGGGTGGAAGCGGATGACGACACGCTGCGATATACTGATGTGGAAGGCACCTGGGTGGAAGCAGATGTGGAAAGACTGGCGGCCTATAATGTGGGCTACGAAGGCGGCGTATTCTGCCACCAGAAAGAGCTGACCCAATGGGATCTTGTGGCTCTGCTGGCATGCCTGGAAGGGTACCGGATTGACCCGGAGAAGGCCGACGAATGGACATTGGATGCGGCCTATTCTGCTGCATACCAGATGGGGGCCATCCGGCGCGGCGAGCGGGATGAGTCCAAGGCCGTTACCCGCGCAACGCTGGTCAAATGCTTGCTGGACTGCGCCGGATATGGCCCGGCAGCCCGGTTACAGGGGATTTATACTAGCCGTTACAAGGATGCCGACAGTATCCCCTATAGCGACCTGGGGTATGCGGCCATTGCCCAAGCGCTGGGCATGGTGGGGGAGCGGTATGACGGTGATAAGATTGCGACGCGCGGGTAGCTGGCCGCCATGCTTTGCCGTCTCCTGGAGCGATAAATGCTTGATATCCTGCTGACTTGATGACAGACGCGGTCGGTGCCTAAAGCACCGACCGCGTCTGCTTGTGTTGATCTTGTTGCATTGGCAGAGTCCAAAGGGGCCCGGCTTTTTGAAACTGCTACCTTTTGGAGTCCTGCTTTTTCTGCTCGGTATCTAGCAGGCGGAACGACAGGGATAAATAGACCAGTTCATCCGGATCATCCAGATGGCTGTCAAGGATTTCCTTGATCTTTTCCAAGCGATACAAAAAGGTGCTGCGGTGGATAAACAGCTCTTTTGCTGTCTGCATGGCATTTAAGTTCTGATCCAGATAGACCCGAAGCGTTTTCATATACTCGGTGTGCTGCAGCCGGTCATGCTGTTGGAGTGCCAGAAGCCCCTCGTGGCTGACCATATATCCGGGCAGGCGGCGGGTAGATTGCTCCAACAGATAAGGGAACACCACGTTGTTAAAGTGATGGATCCAGAGATAAGGCTTGATGCGGCTGCCCACATCCAGAGCAATACAGGCTTGTACATATTGCCGCCTGAGGTTTCCATGACCTTGCATGGCACGGCTATACCCCGCTTTCAGGAAGCTCTCACGGATAAAATATTTCATTTCCCCCGCAATTTCGTCAAGGCCCTTGCCTTCCTTGGTGGCATCGAAAAAGGTAACAATATCCTCTTGATAGAGGAAGCTGCAGCTATAATGATAATTTTTTTCGATATGACTACAGATTACATTGGCGGCCAGCTTCTTTTTGTCCAGGTAGGTGACCTTGAATACCAGGCAGAAGTAAGTGTCCTCCTCCCGCCAATCCAGCCGGGAGAGCTGACGGCTCATCTCAATATAGTCCGCAGTACGATCCGACAGGATGCGGTGGAATAGGCCGTGGAGGCTGTTATCTGATTGGGAGGGATCCTGTGCCCACTCCAGTAGATATCCTACATAAGGGACTAGGCGGGAGAGAAGCCAGCCATCGCTGGCGTGGAGGGATCGGCTGGTTTCAGCCAGAATCAGCCTGTGTGTATTATAACCGCGGCTGGTTATATTCACATTCCAGGAGCGCCAACCCATGATATGGGCAGGATAAAGAAACGGTTCCAGGGAGCGCTGCATTTCCTGATAAATTTCATCCTGTTCCAGGGCGTTAAAGAGTTCCATGGAATCCGCTTCCGGATCGAAGATCCGCTGTTCAGCGGGGAGATCCTCCTCTCCAGCCTGGGCGATGAGGGTAAAATCCATCCCAACTACCATCAGGGGGTTCTGCAACAATTCATGTGCCGTATTCAGCAGATCCTGGATCGTTCCATGGCGCATGATAATCTGTTCCAAGCGCTCCTCCCACTGGTCAAAGTGATCAAAAATCTGCTGGACTGCATTAAAGGCGGTCGCCATGGACACGTGCAGGCAGATCCAACTCCCTCCGGAGCGCTTCGGAGCGGCTCCTTCCAAATAAATAGTGCACAGATCCTGACGGCACAACGGGGCTGCAGGCTGTGTGGTGAGATATACCTGGCCGGGCCTTACCGATTCCCCCGGCGCATACAAAAGCGGGCGCCCCAAAAGGGGGCACCCAGTTTCGATGTGATAATCACTGACAGAAAATTGCTCCTGCAGCGTTTCCAGCAGCAGTTCAACAGACAGTTCCAACCCTGCATCCTCCTAAATTAAAAAGGTCTTTGCCAGCTCCGCGGCCTCCACAGCGGTCTCCGAATAGGCGTCGGCACCGATTTCCTCAGCAAATTCTTTGGTAACGGAGCCTCCGCCCACCATAATCCTTAACAGCCGAGTGTCTTTTGCCTCCCGCAGCGTCCGAACTACTTGCCGCATAGCACCCATGCTGGTAGTCAGAAGGGAGGACAGGCAGACAATGGATACATCAGGATTTTCACGGACTGCCTTTAGAAACTGCTTTTCCGATACATCAACGCCTAAGTCAATGACCTGGAAGCCGGCACTGCGGAACATGATCGCTACCAGATTTTTCCCAACGTCATGGAGATCTCCCTCCACCGTGCCCAGGATGACCTTCCCAATTACGTGGCTGCCTTGATCCTTCTCAATGTATGGCTCCAGTACATCCAACCCCCTGCGCATGCACCGGGCGGCGGCTAAAATCTTTGGAATATCGCTTTCATTGCTTTTGTAATGCTCCCCGGCGCTGCGCATGGCAGGAACCATTGCCTGTTCCAGAATTTGGGCGGGGGTATAGCCCTCCCCCAATGCCTGGTGGATCAAATCCTCTACATAGCGGAGACGGCCTGCCTCAACAACCGATCTGATTTCTTCCAATTTAGACATAAAGCCAACTCCTGTGGTCAAAATGCTGGCGCTCTGAATGCTGGAGCCTCCATCATTCTAACAGAAAACAGCCGGTATACGCAAGGGTGCATTTCCCGTAGTAATAAGGGAGGTTGTTATCCTGACAGACCTGGGAAACCAGCATCCCGTATGCCTCCATGGAGGAGATCATTTTGTCTGGGAAGCGGCAGGGGGCGTCTGGATAGGTACAGGTTTTGCATTGGGTACATCCGCCTGTACCAAGTGCAAGCATGTTGGGGAACTGCTTGCGGAGCTGCTCATAAAAGCGCAGGTAGTTTTCCTTGTGCTTCTCATTCGTTTCAGCCATGCTCTCATAATCCATTTCATCTTCCAGATTTCCCACGGTCTGGACGAGGATCCCAGCGGTGTACTGCTGGATCCTTTCACGGCACGTATCCAAGTCACCGCAGCCGGGAGGACAGCTCCATTTTTTCCCATAGGCCCCACAAGAATTAGTGGCACACATGTCACGCACTTCGGACATTAACTGGATTGTAGATACCTTGAGCGGCGCCACATGAGTAAACCCAGCCTGTTTTCCCTGTTCAATCAGATCCTGGTAGTTCAGCATACGACGGTTTCCTCCCAATTTGGAAATTCTAACTGATCGACAAATTCATCCTGGAACTGCGGCAGAGATGCCAGCTCCAAAAACTCTGCCCTGCGGGCCAAAACTTCCGCCCGATCCCACGCAGCGCGATCCTGCAGGACCATTTTTGCACCTTCGCCGGCAGCGTTTCCTACAGGAACCACTTTCTCTCGCAGTTCTGGAGGAATCAGACCGATGTCGCAGGCGCTATTGGGATCCATATAGTTCCCGAAGGCGCCGGCAATGCAGACTTGCCGGATCTCAGTTATGGAGATGCCCAAACGCTCTGCCAGCAAGCGAATGCCGGCACTGATCGCACCCTTTGCCAGCTGCATCTCACGGATATCCTTCTGGGTCAGCACAACATCCGTATCACCCAGGCGATAGACCGGGCCGTTTTTCAGCCTTCCGCTTTCGTCCAACTGGCCGGAGCGGAGGAGGACAGCGACCAGATCAATGAGGCCGGAACCGCAAATCCCAAGAGCCTTACCGCCGCCGATGACTCTCCATTTTACCTCACCATTTTCCAGCCAAACGTGCTCTACAGCACCCTCGGCTCCCCGCATACCGCATTGAATCTTGGCGCCCTCAAAGGCGGGGCCGGCAGCAGTGGAGCAAGCGATCATCCGATGGCGGTTCCCCATTACAATCTCGCCATTGGTGCCAATGTCGATCATCAACGTCAGATCCTCCAGCTGCTCCCAACCGCCGGCCAGAAGGCATCCCACAGTATCAGCCCCTACAAAACCGGCAATGACCGGCAGCATCAGAAGCGGGGCCCTTGTGTTAACGTGCAGGCCGTACTCACAGGCCCGCAGCAGAAGAGATTCGCTGATGGCCGGGTTGTAAGGCGCATGCACCAGGGAGTCGGGAGTAATGGAAAGGAACAGGTGGTGCATACAGGTGTTGCCTACCAGGCTGACAGCAAAAACATCCTCCCGGGAGACATCCGCATCCCAGCAGAGCTGTCCAATCAGATGGTCCACAGCCTCCCGGACGCAGGAAGCCAGCACATCACAGCCCCGCTCCAGCGCATAGTTGGCGCGCATGATAACATCAGCACCATACTGCGCCTGAGGATTTAGCGTGCCGGCCTTGGCGACGGTTTCCGCCTGGTCACCCCGCAGAAGATATCCTGCAATGGAAGTGGTTCCCACATCAAAAGCAACCATGTAGAAAGGGGCAGGCTCCTTCCGCAAGGCTAGAATATGGCAGCGATCCACCACAGCCCAAAGCTTTCCGCCTGTTTCGCGGATCAGGTCTCCCAGGATAGAGCACAATTCCACATCCGGTTCCCAAAACTGGCGGCCTGTGGCCACAGACAGTGATTCTTTAAGCCGGGCCCAGTCGGCTGTACTCTCACCGAGTGGGCAAGGGGCCACTTGGATGGGGATTTGTTCCACCCAAGGCTCCCAAATATTGCTGCCCTGCGCTTGCTCGCCATTGTCCAAAACACGAAGTTGCTGGTCTCGGGGAAGAGTTTTGAGCTCCAGAGGGCCATCAACAAGGGTCTGGCAGGCCTTTACCCTCTGCCAAGGATCTTCGGCGGAATAGCGAATATCTACCAGGCATTTCCCACAGGTCCCCTGGCCGCCACAGGGGGCATCTGGATGGAGGCCCGCTTCCACCTGGACATCCAACAGGGAAACCCCCTTGTCCACCCAGACGGTCCTTTTCTCATTTGCCAATGTAATTTGAATTTTATCCATAGTACCGATTGCCCCCAAAAATAATATTCTCCCCCTATTATAATAGAAAGAGGCTGCCGCGTCTACAATTACTTGTTTCGCAGCAGCCTCTTTTTTAATTAGGAATTGGGAATCAAATTACCTACCGCAATCAGATCTTAGCAGGCAGCAGCCAGTTCCTTCGCCTTCGCTGCAGCAGAAGCGGCATCGGGAGTATAAGCATCGGCACCGATCTCATCAGCAAACTCCTGGGTGATGGGAGCGCCGCCCACCATGACCTTGATCTTGCTGCGGAAATCAGCAGCATTCAGAGCGGCCACGGTGTCACGCAGAGCAGGCATAGTGGTGGTCAGCAGAGCGCTGCAAGCAACGATCTTGGTATCAGGGTTGGAACGGACAGCCTCGATGAACTTGTCGGAGGACACGTCCACGCCCAGATCGATAACCTCGAAGCCAGCGCTCTCGATCATCATAGCAACCAGGTTCTTGCCGATGTCGTGCAGGTCGCCGGCAACAGTGCCGATGATCACCTTGCCAGCAGCACCAGCGCTGCCGGAAGCCAGATGGGGCTTCAGCACCTCAACGCCCTTCTTCATGGCGCGGGCGGCAACCAGCATCTCAGGAACAAAGATCTCGTTGTTCTTAAAACGCTCACCCACAACGCCCATGGCATCAATCATGCTGTTCAGGATCGCGCTGGGATCATTGCCCTCATCCAGGGCCTCCTGCACCAGACCACCAATCAGCTTAGCCTTACCATTGATGACAACATCAGCGATTTCTTGCAGCTTGCTCATAATAATTTCCTCCTCAAAATATGATTTCTTCTATATGGAATTGCACTATTGGGGTTTACTTATGTTGATATTGGAAGCCAATCAGTTCTTTACCGGACCGAACAGACCGTCACGATATGCGCTGATATACTCCATGCAATAATCATCCTGACCAAGCAGAGCCTCGGTGGCGTAGATAATGCCCATCATATCCCGGTTGGTGGGGTCCAGGATTGCACTATCCAGTCCGGCATTCATTGCCAGAACGGTAAAGCCCAGGTTGATCATCTTACGTACAGGCAGATTGAAGGAGATATTGCTCACAGCAGCGGTGATATGAATATCAGGATACTGCTTGCGGACAGAAGTGATGACCTCGATATTGGTCTCAATCCCATTCTCGGAAGTGCAGAGCATCTCCACCAGAGGATCAATGTGGATGCGATTAGGAGCGATGCCATACTCCTTGGCCTTAGCCATGATCTTGTCAAACACCCGCAGACGATCAGCAGCACTCTTGGGGATGCCGGTGTCGTCGCTGCACAGGGCGATAACCTGCCACCCCTTGTTTTCCGGCTGTGCCATAATGGGGAACAGGGTGTCCATCTTGTCGCCCTCGCCGGACACAGAGTTAAACAGGCCGGGGCGCTTGCAGAATTTATAGGCCTGCGCCAATACGTGGCAGCTGGGGCTGTCCACAGAAATGGGAAGATCCGTGACCTCCTGGATGCACTCAATCATCCATTTCAGCGTCTCCACTTCCTCTGCTTCAGGCACAGAAGCGCAGCAATCAATAAATGTTGCGCCGGCATTGGCCTGGGCAATGGCGCGATTTTTGATGAACTCGGCGTCCCGCTTGGCAATGGCTTCTGCTACTGCGGGAATGGAGCCATTGATTTTTTCACCAATAATAATCATGGCAAACCTCCATATCTTGTACTTTCTGGATGAATTATAGCAGATGTCCGACACAAATGAAATCCCACAAACTATATGTGTTTTTTCCGTTTATTCCTACACTTTGTAGGATGATACCGCGCTGTTCAGCGGATCCCAGCGGGAAGCAAAAGGCAAGGTATTCCACCCCACGGGCAGTATGATGCAGGGGTCATCTGGGGTAGTAGGTGCAGGCCCTTGTATGGGGGGTGTCCAGCTCTCCGCCAGATTTGCCGCTCCAGAGATGGCGGGTTTCAGAGATACACTTACAGCACGTGCGTAACAAATTGCCGGAATCTCCTTTTATTATAACAGGTGTCCCTATGAGATTCAACTAAAAATGCATGAGATTTGATTGATTCAGAGGGGAAAGCCGGAGGGACGGGCATCAGAAGGCAACCGATGTGGGGAAAGGACTGCCATTCTTGGCAGAAGCAGCATGCTGTTATGATGGAGCGATTCAAGGTCACAGGGAGAATTTGATATGGGGAGGGATGGGCGGAAGATGCTCCTCCCTCATCCGACAAATCGTTTAGTGGATTGGCAACGGAACATGCCTGTTGTTTGCCCCGTGTGCGAGGGGATACCCGAGTCTGAGGGGGGGAAAGGAGGATGGAGGTTCCGTGGCAGACTGGGTGCCGCCCTATAAAACCTGCTGGAGGTTTAAGACAGATATCGGGACGTTTGCCCCCTTTTCGGCGGCAGGTGCGCTGATGCTGCAAGGCCTGGTTTATCTGGAGATGATAGATATGAACCAGTCGCGCCTGTTTTATGGGGCGGCTTAGAGGAGCGGGCGCTATTGCGTTTCATAGATCCAGTATAATTCCTCCAGTGTAATCGTCCGGCCAAGAATTCCGCAGATTGCCTGTTGCCGCGACAAAAAAAGCTTTGCAAGCAGGCGGCGGACATCCTCCCGGGCCCCGTAGTGAATTTGGTTGTGGCAGTGGCTGCAGAGGGAAAAAATATTTTGTTCCCGGTCCAGGTTGACGCCAAAGTAATCAGTGAACGCCATGGGGATGAGGTGATGGGGCTCCATGTACCATGTGATGCCATCTCGGCAGAGAAAGGACGGATGGTCTGGATTGACGGCACATCGGTACCCGGCGAGCTCCAAAGCCCGCCGGGATACAGCGGGGGAGCGCTGATAGATGCGTCCGGATCTGGTTGACGGGGTGCCCTTTGGCTGCGGTATGTCCAGCAGCGGAGGAAGGGGCCTTTTTCCTGCCGGTTGATCCGGCTGGGAAAGATGGACAATCAGGGATTGGTCCTCCTCCATCTCGAAGACTGCGGTATCCCCAGCCAAAGTCCGAAAGAAGGCAGCGGTATAACTGGTGTCCGTGCCGGCAGTCTGACGGACTGCCTTTTCGGACAGGTCAGCGAGAAGGACTCGGCCAGACGGAGTGATCGCCCATCGCCCTTGCCCCTTTTGCTCCATATACCCGTATTCCACTAAATGCTGCCGCTCAAAGGAGAAGTCGTTACGCCAGGCCATTTCATTCCGGGTACGGCGCAGAGTGTCGTTTTGGTCATTTTTACACCAATACCCTTGATCATTGATATACTGCAGCACCACACTACGCTGTGCACCGCCGTTTAATTCGGAAAGACAGCGCAGCAGTACCAGCCATTTTTGCTCTTTTTGCGTCATTGCTTGTCCACCCCCTCCTGCTGTGAACAGAGAATAGGATAAGTGACATATTGTTCAATCAGAAGCTGTATGAACTGCCGGAGCAGCTTGCGCAGCGCTTCATCCCGGCAGGTATTGTAAAATTGGGAGACAGCGAGGGCCGTCTCGCCCAGTTGCTTCTGCATGGAGGCATCCGGATAATAAATAGAGATCTTTTGCAAACGATGGAGGTTCATATTGGCCCGCGTTGTATAAACTGGAGAGACCTTTCGGACCTCCTGCCGGTAAATGGCGCTGCGCAAATATGCGGCCATATAGCCGGAATGGAGGGGAGATGCATTGTTGGGGCGAAGGCGCTTGATAAAGCTGCCGTACACGGCATTGAGCTCCGCTGTGGCAATGCTGCAGCACGCCAGTTCCTCCACGGTTTCGCTGGTTCGATTCATCAGGATATCGCCGGGATGGATGCGGAATGTTTCGATTTCCTTGGAGGTGGCTCTGACAGATTTTTCAAGCAGCGGGGGGAGGAACATATGGTGAATCACCGTCCTCACGTCAACCAGCGCAGTGTTACTGTCGGTGTCATCCATTTTCCGGGAAATACCGCCTAAGACATGGTACCGGCGCAGCAGCGGCTCCTGTTTCCAGTACACTGCCGGTTGCAGATTGCCCCAACAGCTAATGTGGTTGACAATCGAAAGGCCGGAGAGCATACCGTTCAGGGTGTGGAGAACTTCCATAAAGCGCCAGCGGTTCTGACGGAGCGGTTCGATCAGCATAGGAGGGGATGCAGTGTAGAGATTGGGGCTCAGCATCTCATTCTGAAGGGCGATTTCTTCCGGTGTGACGACAGCGTACCAATCTGTTTTCCCATGCAGCAGGCCTTTGCGGTGCTGTATCACTAAATTGACCAGCGCCGGTGCTTCTGCGATACCATGGTTGTCAGATAGATTCGCTTTGCTGATATCAACCAACAGCGTTGTTGCGCCGGGCACCCTTGCCTTGGAAAGCACCCAGATGCAACAGGGAATTCTTGTGCAATGAAAGAGACGCGGCGGCAGGGCAATAATGGCTTCTACCAGTCCGTC
This sequence comes from uncultured Oscillospiraceae bacterium, assembly GCA_904419145.1. Classification (GTDB taxonomy): domain Bacteria; phylum Bacillota; class Clostridia; order Oscillospirales; family Oscillospiraceae; genus CAJFPI01. Next base: position 17,415 of record CAJFQQ010000003.1, read on the forward strand.
CTGAAGTATGCCGTGCCGGATGGCCCTCTCTGCACGTTGCTGCGTTGTCAGGCTCCCATTGGGCATCATCACCGCGCTGCGTCCATTTGGTGCCAAATGGTGGATAATATGCTGCAGCCACATATAATTTGCATTGGAACGCGGCGGCAGGCCGTATTTCAGGCGTTCATCACAGGGAGAGAGCCCTTCGCACCAGTTGGAGAGGTTGAAGGGGGGATTTGCAAGGATGTAGTCGAAATATCGCCCATTTTGGAGATCTCTATTCAGGACATCCGCGGGTTGGCCGCCCAGGTCCACTGCCAATCCATGAAGAATGGCGTTGATCTGGCAAAGCTGATAGGTGTTGGTATCCGAGGCCTGACCAAACAGAGACAGCTGCTCCCCATGCGGCAGAGAGAGGGCGGTGCTGTACAGCATCGCACCGCTTCCGCAGCAGGGATCATAGAGCGAACCCTCCTTCAGTTCCAGCATTTCCGCAATCTGACGGACGATAGAGGCAGGTGTGTAGAAGTCGCCGGGGATCGGGCCGCCGCTGGGGATCGCTGCTGCCATATTAGCCTCATAGACTTGAGAGAGAAGCTGCGGGTTTGCAGGGAGATGGGATAGCAGGTGGACAAGCTTGCCCAACTGTATTTCGTCAATTGCAGCGGAGTCTATGGAGGACCTCAGGTGCTCCAACAGGTGCCGGGGCAGTGAAATGTGCTGCAGTGCATGGATAAGGGCATACCGGCATTCCTTGGGAGAGGCGCCTTCCACCATGTACCACGGTGCGCTTGCGCCGCATTCGATGTCGCTCTGAAAAACGTCGTCAAAAAAATTGGGAATACGCAATTGCAGATTGGACGGGGCAAAGCCTGGTGAGGCGCTGCGGACGAGCAGTGGGCCAGCCAGAACATTCTGGTCCATATGGGCTGCCAGCTGCTGGATCTCGCGCAGCAGGGGATGGAATGAATTTGCATTTATGTTCATCAGTAGTGTCCCCCCATGACGGCCATTCACTGGATTCAGTACAGCCGTTCCTTATGTGCTGGATATATAAACTATAATAAATCAGCGTTTCTGCGTCAATCGTTTGTAAGAGCACGCTGTTATGCTGCAGGTTGTACAGAATATTCCATTGGGATCCAAGACGGGACAGGTTAGTTGCAGGAAGTCCGAAGCCATTTTTATTATAGATGGTATCAATAAAAATCTGCATAGAAGCAGATGTGCCCCCCTGCTGAAAGGAAGATGGCTGGAATGGATCGGGGATAGGGAAGGGCTACATCAAAAATCGGATGGGGCGCTCGATCAGCCGCAGCAAGGCCAGCAAGGCTCTACGGAAGAAGGGAATCTCAGGGACTGCGATGCCTTCCGGCACCTGAACGCCGTCTTCTGTTACATGACCGCTGGATGCCTCCATCTGTGCCATGTGGGCAGACAGATCGGCCGCCAGCTCCGGACTGTCAATGACCAGTATCGTCTCCGTGTCCAGATAGGCGCTGCGCATATCCAGATTGAAGGAACCAACAATACAGCGCCTGTTGTCAATAAGGGCTGCCTTCATATGGCTGGACACCCCTGGTTCCTGGCTGTAATATTCATAGAGGTCGAAGCCGGTCTCCAGAATTCGGCCGCGCTCCTTGCTATAGACCACCGCCCCAAACAGATTGGCCGCCGTCTCCACAGAGTTCAGCACCAGCCGGGCATCCGGAACAGCTTCCGCGATCTCACGGAGAGAATCATACATGGTTTCGTTGCAGATCACATAGGGCGTGTGGAACAGGACCTGCTCCTTCGCGTCCGCCATGAGCTGCGTCAGCCCCCACAGAACCCAGGGCTCCTTTGCTCCGGTGTGAATGGGATTGCTGGGCAGGGTGATGCGGCTGGCTGGATGGGTGTGGGCGATGTAATCATAGTTCGTATAGCACTGGGGATAGGTCGTTCGAAGGGACTCTGCCCGCTGCAGCAGCGCCTCCTGAATCTCGCCATTCTCCTTGGCACCTCCATAGGGCCTGGTACAGTCCAGCGCGCAGATCTGACGAAAATACGCCTCCACCTGTTCCAAGGCCTCTCCCCCGCCGTAGACCAGTACCTCCATATCCCGGCTGTAGAGGTCGCTGGGATAGCTGCCCAGGAAGTAATCATTGGTATTGCGACCGCCCAGCAGCAAATAGGTGTTGTCCACAATAATGTACTTGTCATGGAGCCGCCCCATGAGTTCCCACGGCTTGAGCAGATTCACTGGGTTATAGATCATTAGCTTCACATTGGGATGGGCGGCCAGTGTTTGAAAATGTGGCTCCCCATCCATTTTCTGCAGGGCATTGAAGCCGTCTGCTACAATTTCGACTTGGACACCCCGTTCTGCCGCAGCATACAGGGAAGCGATTACATCCAGGCCGCTGTTGTCGGCCACAAAATCAAAGGTAGATAAGACAATCCGATATTCTGCCAAAGAGAAGAGCCTCAGCCGCTCCTCCAGGGCGGCTTGATTGGTTGGCACCAGGGCGACTCGCTCTTTTCCGGGACTGTCGCCATAAAAGGCAGAGAAGTCCAGACTGTTTTGATAGGACTGCGATACAGTAGGATGGCGCAGATAAGCAACAAAGATGCCGGTTAAAATATAGGCAGCCAGGACGGCTGTGCAAAGCAGCACAAGGCGGGTTCTCCGGATCCGCTTTCCAAAAATCTTGAACAGCAGGGCGATCAAACCGCATAGGATAGCCAGTGCCGATAAAATTAGCAGAAGATTCCATAATAGCTGCAGCTTCATAGAAATGGTCTCCAATAAGCAGGCCGGGGGACATGGGCCGCCAAACAGCCGCGCGTCTCCCCGGCAATGATTTCCCCAGAGGTGATTGCACCAATATGCCGGATGGCTTCTCTGGGTTCAGCCATCCGATTGTAATATGAAATCCAGATATACCGGGTTGTGGTCGCTCCATTGGAAAGCAGTATCCACTGCGGTACTGTCCACCACCGTTACATTTTCTGAAACAATAAAGCCGTCCACCACCAGAACAAAATCGTCCGGCCCGTAGGGGCGGTCTGCATTGCGGCAGGAGGGCACCGGATGCCCGGGATCCAGCGGCGCAACAACAGAAAGCCCTTCTGGGATCAGTTCCTCCGGGATAGGTTGTGCCCAGGTATAAGCTGCACCGGAGATCCCAAATACCGCCGAAGAGTCCCCTAAAAGATCTTTATTGAAGTCTCCGCCGGCCACAGCATAGTTTCCCTTCTGGTACTCCGCCAGCATGTCCGCAAAGAGCATTTTCAACTGCTCCTCTGCGATGGTTCCATCTGAAGTATAGGCAGAGAGATGGAAGTTGTAAAGGACGAGTTCGTTCCCATCCTCCACCGGGATCCGTTGTACAGAATAACAGCGATCCAGATCCACCAATTTCATCAGGCTCTCCTCGATCGGAAGGCTGCGGCGTAGGGCGGAACGGATGGGATAGCGCGAAAGGGTCAGCTGTCCCGAGCGGTTGGCACCGTGGGGCTCCAGCAGCGGCCAAAAGAGATACGGACTGTCATAATTTTGAGCAAAAGTGCCGCAATAGGCTTCGCCCATCGCTTTGAGTACCAAAGCGGCTTCATTGATGTGGTGGCTGCGTGTCCCATCAATATCCACCTCCTGGAGAAGCAGAAAATCCGCATCCATTGCCTGGAGCGCGGTGATAGCGCCGTCTATGTTTTCATAAACGGACTCCTTTGATCGGGCACGGCTTTCTGAACCGCCATCCATAAAAAATGTATAGTCTGCACTGTAGGCACCGAATCCAATATTATAGGAGGCCACGCGATAGGGGATTGCCGGCGACAGGGATTCATATGTGCTGCTGGCAGCCGGGAAGACCTCTAACGCCAAACGATCCTCCAAACGGTAATAGGAGAGGAATACATAGGCGGCATAAACCAAGACCGCCAAGATGACAACACCAGGAATGGCGAGGAGGGGGATATACTTTGGTTTTTTCATATGAGGGTGTTTCATGTGGGCTTCACTCAGTGGCCGGGAGAAGCGGGAGCTGCGCGCGGCCGGCCTCTACATAGTAGGCCGCATCGTCCAAAATTTCCAGGCGCTCCCGCTCGCTTAGGCTGCGCACTACCTTACCCGGTACGCCCATAACCAGACTGCCAGGTGGGATGATTTTTCCGCCGGGTACCAACGCGCCGGCACCAATCAGTGAACCGGCCCCAATTACAGCGTCGTCAAGGACTACAGCACCCATACCAATCAGGCAGCCATCTTCTATGGTGCAGCCATGAACGATGGCATTATGTCCAACCACTACATTTTTTCCAATGTGCGTGGGGAAACCAAACCCGCAGTGTACCACACAACCATCCTGGATATTGCTGCCTGCCTCAACGGTGATGGTAGCCACGTCCCCCCGAAGGGTACAGTGGTACCAGAGGGAAACATCTGGACCAAGCATCACATCCCCCAAAATCGCGGCATCCTCTGCGCAGCGCACATCGGCGGAAATTTGCGGTGTTTTGCCTTGAAATCCTCGAAGTATCATAAAGCGTCCTCTCCTGCTTTGGTAAATCCAGCTGCCGGTCAGCCACACATTGGGCGCGGCAGGTAATTTTATTGTACCCCATTGCGGATGATTGCGCAATGGCAAATCCTCATGGTAACATTCTGTCAAGCGTAAATAGTCATTCACCGCGTTGTGGTATCAAAAAATTTTTCTCATTTTTTGCAATCAGCCCTTTACAGCAGAGAGAATTCCTGCTATACTATTTTAGCTGGTTCAAGTGAATATGCGCCCGTAGCTCAGTTGGATAGAGCGTTAGACTCCGACTCTAAAGGCCTCTCCTGTTGTGATGGGGCGCAAATCGTTGGTATCACTGGCCCGTAGTGGGCAACAAGAAAAATCACCGTGGTTGTTGACTACTATTTGACCACTATTTCGAAAAATGGTAACTGGCCGCTAAGGCTGTCGCCCATATATGTGCCCGTAGCTCAGTTGGATAGAGCGTTGGACTCCGACTCCAAAGGCCGCTGGTTCGAATCCAGTCGGGCATACCAAGACCGCCGAAAGCAATTGTTTTCGGCGGTCTTCCTTTACAAATTTGAAATTTCCGGCGGAAGAGAAAGAGAGAGGTGTGGGATTTTGAGTTTCCAACTGATTTGTGTTTTGGTGGTCCTGATGGTTGCCAACCAACTGATTGGAACCGGATACGGCTCCTGGAAAGAGGGATTCAGTTGGCCTCTGTTCTGTAGGGGCGTTAAAAAAATCTGTTTGCTGTTTGTGGGGTACGGCGCTATCGCATTGACGGTTCACCTGGCTGCGGATCACATTCCGAAGATCGAGTATCTCAACGGAATCCTCTTGGAGCCCATTGCAAAATACTTCACCAAGGTCTGCAGCTCTTTGAAGCAGCTGCTCAATGAGTCGACAAAAACTGCAACCTCTGCTGTGACGGTGGAACCGGCGGAGCCGTCTGTACATCAGGACAACACCCCGGTTGAATAAATTCTGAGGTACGCTACCCTGCCGTAATTGCGGCAGGGCACCACCGATTGTCTCAGATCTCCAACCCCTTCTGCAGTATCGCGCTGGCGGCCCTCTTGTTTTTGTCAAAGGCATGGGTGTAGATGTCCAGGGTGGTGGAGGGCTGGCTGTGTCCCAGCAGACCCGCCACCGTGGCCACGTCTGCCCCGCCTGCAATTAGAAGGCTGGCGTTGGTGTGTCGCAAGGAGTGGACATTCAGATTCTCTGGCAGGCCGTTCTTTCGGAGGATCAACTTGAAGCGCCAGGTGAAGGTGGTGGGCGTCATAGGCAACCTGCTTCCGTTTCGCCGGAAGAGAAAGTCCTCCCCCTCCAGCGCCCGACAGTCATAGGTTTCCGTAATGTAAGCGCATTCCTTTTGATACTCCAGCAGGAGCGTCTGCATCTCCGGAGAGAAGTAGACATATCGGTTCCCAGCCCTGGTCTTTGGCTCCTTGACAAAGATCTCTTCATCTGTAACCTTCACGGCGCTGCGGCAGATGTGGATGCTCCGTTGCTCCCAATCGATATCCCGCCACTGGAGGGCACAGCACTCTCCTCGCCGTATCCCGGTGGCGATGATCAATTTGAAGTATATCTCATATTTGATACTCTCATTCTCCAGCGCCGTGATAATCTTCTGAACAGTTTCACCGTCCGCAATTTGCTTTTCCCGTTTTCTTCCAGCGTAGCGATAGGTCCGCCAGGCCGGGTTGTGATGCAGAAAACCGCCCTCCACGGCGTCCGAGAGAATGGTACACAGCGTGGCGTGTACCCCCTCCACGGTGTTTTCGGAGAGCGGCTTTTTTGTTTCCTGGCTGACGGTTTTGCGCAGTTGGGCATAGAAACTGCGAAAGTGTTCCGGGCGCAGTTCCCGCAGTCGGTAGTGACCTAGGGACGGCAGGATACGGGCGATATCCTGCCGGTCCCGGCGGACGGTGGACTTGGCCAGTCGGTTCGGAGCCACCTTCTCCAGCCACAACTCGATGTACTTTGCCAGGGTGATATCTGGGGAGCGCGAGTCCTCATCATCGTTTCGACACGCCCGCTCGAAGAGAACTGCCTGTTCCTGAAGCCATTTCTCCCTCTGTTTGGGTGTCAGATCCGCTGGGGGATGGACCGTCTTCTGCTTTGGCTTGATTCGCTTTCCGTTGTAATCATAGCCCATGGAAACCACGATCAGGTAACTCTCTCCGCGTTTTCGAATGCTTGCCATTAGCAAACAACATGCAGGAATATACTGAGCGCTCATTGGACTTCTGTGGAAATATAGGTCTATTTGCCAACGAAAATTTCATACGAAAAACGAAGGAGCAGTGATCAAAACTGCCAGCACTGTAACAGACAATACAGCATTGCTGCAGAAAAGCCCCATTGTCAGAGGAATAGAGCCAGTAACAGCCAGTAAATTTGCTCTAGCGTCCTGCACGACTGGCGCAGGTTATTCCGGAAGATGTAGAGATGCGTAAGAGCGCCTGCAGCAGTTAGGCGCAGCCGGCGCAGTCAGCAGATACCGCATGATAGAGTTGAACAGACATCTATCTCGGTCTCTTCGTCGCAAGATAGATGCCTGTTCTGTTTATAGTGATTCAGTTTGTTTGCCAGTTCATCAGACGGAAGTCACAGATGAAACCGTCTGGAGATTGTTTCTTTACTTTTATAACTTTTACAATTCTTCCTCTGTAACGCAACGGGTCTTGAGGTCTGTCACAAGGAACTCCAGTGCGGCAACAACGTGGGGACGGATATCACCGCCTACCAAGACTCGCATCAAATCGTCCCCGACCTTCAGTCCTCCGTGGTTGAGCCAGACGCGGACATGGTAGATACCCGGCAGGCTGCGGGTTTTCTCCACAGCCTCCTGCACCTTCTTTTCGTCGTAGGTAAAACGCATTCCGGATACCGATTTGGCCTGCGCATTCCCCTCCCGGACCCGGGAGCGGGCGGTTTCCCGTACCACGCCGTTGTGGAATAGGTACATGCCAATTTTCCCCGCGCTTTCCAGAGCCTTTGCTTCCCGAAGCCAGGCATCAGCTGAGGGTGGTGCCTCGCCTAATGTCGGCGCGGCGCAGTCCGCCGACCCTTGGGAACAGAGCATGTCAAGTCCGTGGCCGATGGCTCCCAGCACAGCACTCAGATTCTCCCTGGACGCCTTTTTGCTGCCGGGGAGGTTTACAATCAGTGTGCGCTTCCGAATCCCTGCTACCTCCCTGGAGAGGCAGCCTCTTGGGGTAATGCGCATGCTCTCCGCGCGCATGGCTTCAGGGATTCCGGGGGTGGCCCGCTCGATTACCGCCAACGTGGCCTCCGGCGTCACGTCCCGGGGAGAGAAACCGGTCCCGCCGGTGGTCAGCACCAGAGAGAACTGTTCCTCATCGGCACAGTGGATAAGTTCCTGTCGGATCAACTCCTGTTCATCGGGGAGAATCGCGGTGTGTGTCACTTGGTATCCTGCGTCCTCCAGTATACCTACCAGGGAAGGTCCGCTGGTGTCCACCCGCTCACCCCGGGCACCCTTGTCGCTGATGGTAATGACTGCTGCGGTATACCGCATTGTTATTCCTCCTGTCTTTATAGTGTCGCCTACTCCAGCACGCCGCAATGGAAATGGGTAAAGTGTTCCAGGGGACCTCAGAGAAATCTTGCGGCCTCTTCTGCACCATGGAGGGAAAACTCGGCAAACCTGCAGGCGCGTCTGCCCGGTCCGTTACGATGGCGGGAAACGCTACCACAGGAATTTCGGGGGCGTTTTCTACCTCTCCCATTCCCAACTTACCCTCCGATTTGATTCATGTTCCGCTCGGCATGGCTCTGGTGCCCATACGTTAGCGGTGCATGGCAGGGAGGCTTTGCTAAGATGGCCCGCTCCATCTGCTGTGCCATCTCCTCTTGGGAGAGGCCCTTAATGGGGAATTCTGCCGCGGCGTGGAGGCAGGGTTTTACATATCCGTCAGCGGTCAGACGGATACGGTTGCACTGGGCACAGAAATGGGTGCTCACCGGAGTGATCAGCCCAATGCTGCCCAGTCCCCCCGGCAGGCAGTACCGCTTGGCCACACCGCCGTCCTCCGGTAGCGCCTTCAATTCCGGCAGGCGCTCCAGCACCGCGGTACAGGGGAGATACGCCTCCGGGCCAAACCCTAGGCCTCCTATGGGCATCAACTCAATGAACCGCACATCCACCGGATACTGCCGGGTCAAGTCCGCCAGGGCGAGGATCTCACTGTCGTTGAATCCGCCAATCAGAACCGAGTTGATTTTGACCTTTTCAAATCCAGCCGTCAATGCCGCATCCAGGCCGCGCAGGGCGTCCTCCAGACGGCCGCGCCGGGTGATAAACGCATATTTATCCCGATCCAGCGTGTCCAGACTCAGATTTACCCGGGTGAGCCCGGCCTCCCGCAGCGGCTTTGCTAGTTCCGGTAGAAGGATGCCGTTGGTGGTGATACATATTTCTCGGATGCCATCCACCACTCCGCAGCGGCGGCAAATGGACAGGATATTCTTCTTCACCAGGGGTTCCCCGCCGGTGAGTCGCAGTTTTCGGATGCCCAAGGAGGCCGCCGCCTCCACCGCCCGTACCATCTCGTCCTCGGTGAGCATGATCTCCCGAGACTTTTTTGCAATGCCGTCCTCCGGCATACAGTACCGGCAGCGGAGGTTGCAGCGCTCCGTCACCGACAGGCGTAGATAGGTGATTTCCCGGCCGTATGGATCTTGCATGGTGTTCACCGCCCCTTCATGGATTCCCGACCAAACGCGCCGGGTTCCTCTGCTTTTTCTGTCCGCACGCAAAATATACATCCATCTGGTACCTGTCAAACGTAACATTTGGCGATTGGAATATAGATTTAGACGGTCTCTCCCTTGCAGCGCAAACAGCGCACTTGGAAGAGAATCATCTTTTCAAAATAGGCAGGCTTGTTCAGGAGCCGTTGCCGGAATCCAATGCATTGTTCCCAACGGTTCCAGCCTTTGTACTAAACATCCCATTTTCAGAAGACTGCTGGGATCAGAGGGCGTAAAAGTCCAGAAAAGCCCGGGTGTCGGCGCAGCGTGGGTGTAAGAGCACTTGTTCGGCAGTTCCCTGCTCTACCAGATGTCCGTTTTGGAGGAAAAATACCTGGCCGGCGACCCGCCGTGCCTGTGTCAGGGAATGGGTAACCAGTACTACGGTACAGCTGGTCCTGGCTTGATACTCCAGAAGTATCTTTTCGGCCAGCAGCGTGGCTGCAACATCCATGGCTGCAGTCGGCTCGTCCAGGATGAGGAGGGGATGGTCCTCTATCAGGATCCGAGCCAGGGCCAGCCGCGCGGTTTCACCGCCGGAAAGCCCTTTGGCACTCTGATGGGCCAGACCGGCCAATCCAAAAGTTTCCAACTGTTTCATGGCGCGCTCCCGTCCGGCACCTGTGATCTGCAGGTTGTGCAGTACGCTCATCCGGAAGGGATAGGAGCGCTGGGGCATGTATCCCACCCGATCCATACAGGAAAATCTGCCGTCATCCGGTTTCAGTACGCCGGCCAAGATCCGGGCTAGGGTGGATTTGCCGCTGCCATTGGCGCCGATGATGGTGTGGATAGTGCTGTCCGCCAGTTCCAGGGCGGGCAGATCCAGAACCTTGCGGTTGCCATAGGTCTTGGTAATGGGAGGGAGTTTCATCCTTCCAGCCTCCAGTGCAACAGGGCCACTCCGGCATTCAACACCAGGGAGATGGCCAGCAGGATTATACCCAGGGCCAGGGCTGTAGTGAAGGCCCCCATATTGGTATAGTTCATGATGGCGGTGGTCATCACGTTGGTTTTGTAGGCAATGGCGCCTCCTACCATGGATACGGCACCTACCTCTGCAAATGCCCGGCCCAGGCCCAGAAGATAGGCGCTCACCAGTTGGTATTGGCTCTCGTTGATGATCAGTAGCAATATTCTGCCTCTGCTCAGGCCCATTCCAAGGGCGGTTTCCCGGATGTCGGGGGCAACCGTTGACACATGGGATTCCAGACTGCCAGCGATCAGGGGGACCAGCAAAATCACCTGTGCAATGACCATACCCGTCACCGTGTACAATAGCCGCAGATGGCGCAGAGGCCCCACCCCGGAGAAGAGCATATAGCACACCAGACCTACTACTACCGGCGGAAGGCCCATCAGCGTCCGGTTGATTACGACCAGGGTTCGCTTACCCCGACCGGCATAACTCCCCAGCAGCACCCCCAGAGGGGCACCCAGCAGCAGGGCAATCATGGAACTGGATAGGGCCATGCGCAGCGTGGTAACCAGGATAATCCCCAACTGCCGGTCTCCGGAGGTGATTAGGGCCAAAGCCTGGACAAAGGCGGTCTTCATATATTCTCTCCCTTCCCATATCCCGCTTCATTCAAAAAGGGCCTGCCGCAGGGCAAGCCCTTTCTTTGGCGATCAGAGCCGCCTGGCTGCAGTGCTTACTCCATGACGCCGTTGTTGGCCTGGAAGGTAAGGAAGGTGGCCTTGTCCGAGAGAATGTAGGCGCCCGTCTCCTCGGCCATGGTCAGGCAGACGCCCATGCCTGCGTTGGAGTAGGTGTACCAGTCTGTATAGTCCTCCACAGAGGCGGCGTCAACAGTGATGCCCAGTTCCTCAGGCCACAGGGAGATTTCCTTGGTATGGGTACCGGACTGGTCTCCGCGGGAGACGAAGGGATACTTGCCTTCAGCAATGGCGGCGAAGGCATCCCGGACGCTGGCTGCGTTCTTCACCCCTGCGGGGTCGGCGGAAGGACCGCACAGGACGAAGTAGTTGTACATGAAAGTCAGCCGTTCGCTGTCAAAACTGGGCAGGACATAGGAGTAACCGCCGGCAACAAATTCTTCCTCCTGGCTCTTGGAGTGGACCAGAAGCAGGTCAGCGTTTCCGCTTTTGGCGTTGGCGATAGCGTTACCTGTTCCGGCAGAAGTGACCTCCACTGTGTAGCCATAGGTATCCTCAAATATGGGCAGCAGATAGCCCAGCAGGCCGGAGTCATTCACAGAGGTGGTGGTAGACAGACGGATCACCTTCGTCTCCTCGGTGGCCTGGGGTATCTCGGCTGTGGAGACCGGCGCGCCCTCACTCAGATAGAAGAGGTACTCACCGTAGTCGGCGTAACCGTACTCTGTTGCGGTGGTCTCCCCCTCCTCGGAGAGCATCCAGTTGATGAGGGCAGCGGCCCCCTCGGTGTTAATGTAAACATCGGACACAGCATTGCCGTCCGCGTCCACAAAGGGCGCATCGGGATTGACGGCCAGGAGGGAGTAGTTGTTGATCATGTCGTCGTCGGCTTCGTACAGAATCGTCAGATCGACGCCCTCCTCAGGCTCCTCAGTACCGGGGGTCTCATCCTCAGCGGTATCGTTTTCGGACGTGCTATTCGCAGGGGTTTGGTCCTCGGCGCCGTTTTCCTGTGCGCACGCGGTCAAAAATGTTGCAAGCAGGGAGAGAGACAGCAAGAGGACAGCAATTTTTTTCATCATTTTAATTCCATCTCCATTCATATCATTCCCTTTGACAGACAAGTCCGGAAGCTGCGTTTGGAGCAATACCGCAGACAGGTCGCGCAGTCAGTCAGCCCCATAAATCCGTACGGGGCAAACCAGTTCCGCCGCCTGCGGCACACTCCGCCCGTCCGCTGCCAAAGGGCTCGTCCACCATTTGGAAGGATACGTGCGTCCGCCGCCTCTCCCGGCCAAGCCGATCAGAGGGTTTCTGTTTGTATACTAATCGGAAGAGATTGATTTGTCAATTATTTTCCATCCTGTCGGGCCAACGCAGCGGCCTCACGCCCAACGGTTTCCCCCTGCCGGCTAACTGTGTCTACGGTTCGGTGAATATACCGGCAGTTGCCGCATAGGAACACCCAGGGCGGCAGAGGTTCCCCCAGCGGACGGAGCAACTCCCGCTCGGGGACAATACCCAGGGCGGTAACCAGTGTATCGCAGGGCAGAAAACGTTCCGCACCAGTGTCCAGTTGCCGGAGGGTCACACCGCAAATCCGCCCTTCGCCGTGAACGCAGCACACGGTCGTCCGGGTGAGCAGGGGAATACCGCATTCAACTATGCTCCGTTGGTAATTCCTGGGCAGACCGCCGCAGTGATCCTGCTGCTCCACCACAGCTGCCACAGAACATCCGGCCAAGACAAACTGCCGGGCCATGACCAGTCCCACATCTCCGCTGCCCAGAATCAAAACGTTTCGGCCCAGGGAGAGACCCTGGAGATTTACCATCCGCTGGGCTTGACCAGCAGTGAAAACCCCCGCCGGGCGAGTGCCGGGGAGCGCCAGAGCCCCAATGGGGATTTCACGGCAGCCAGTAGCCAGTACCAAAGCCCGAAAAGCAATTTTTTCCACTCCTCCCGAACTGGAGAGCAGTGCCTGGCGATCCGGACTGAGGGAGAGAACAGTGGTGTCCAGTCGAAGAACGATGGGGGCGGCCTTTACCCTGGCTGCCCAGCAGGCGGCATACTCCGCCCCGGTCATTTCCCGGTGGAAAATACCCGTGCCAAAGCCGGAGTGGAGGCACTGAGGCAATACGCCGCCCAACTGTGTGTTCCGATCGGCCAGGAGAACCGTTTCTGCTCCCGCTTCCCGGGCGGAGAGGGCTGCCGCCATTCCTGCCGCGCCAGCCCCCACCACCAGTACGTCACAGTTCATGGCGCTTACCTCCCAACAGCGGACTGCCCGGTCCGTCCTGGGTCACATCCCAGGGGGAAATCCCCAACTCTCTGGCCAGGATTTCCAGCACCTGATCCCCGCACCAACTGCCCTGACACCGGCCCAGGCCCGCACCCACCCGGCGTTTGACCCCATCCAAGGTTACTGCTCCCCGGCGGATGGCGTCCATGATCTCCCCCTCAGTGACATCCTCACAGCGGCAGATCACCCGGCCATAGGTGGGATCGGTCTGCACCAGAGCCCGGCGGGCTGTGCTGTCCAGATCCCGTGGCCGGGGCGTCGGAGTCCGGCATGGATTAAAATTCGGGTTGGGGGCATCCTTTTCCAGGTACGTTGCTGCCTGACCGGCCAGCATTGTACCCAGAGCGTCGGCGCAGGTAAGCCCCGGGGTTTTGATCCCGATGAGGGACCACAGCCCCGGGCAGGGGTTGTCAATGGTAAAACTGTGGATTCCCCGGGTCTCGGGTACCCAGGCATCGCATTCTCTCCGGACATAAAAGGGGTTGGGACGGACGGCCCCGAAGGCACGGATCACCTGCCCTAGATCCAGGCCAGGGACGATCCGTGCTGCCATACGACGGAGGAAATCCAGTCCTTCCAATGTAACAGCCCGGTCGGGGCAGTCTCCGCCGGGCTGCTCCGAGGGACCCAGGAGAAGTTTGCCGTCTGTGGTGGGCACCAGGGTGAGCCCCTTACCCTTTTCCTCCGGCTCCTGAAAAATTACATGGCGGACATAAGGACCTGCCGTCTGATCCAGGACCAGATAGTCTGCCCGGTCGGGAATTACCCGCACGGTGGGAGACGTGCACAGTTCCTGAATCCGGTGGGCCTCCAGCCCGCAGCAATTGAGAACCACTCCGGCCCGGATGGTGTGAGGTCCGGCGGTGACGATCCAGTCTTTTCCCTCTCGGCACAGGGCGGTTACCGGAGCGTTCAAATAGATCTGGCAGCCGTTGGCCTTGGCATTCTCGTAGGCGGCAAAACACAGCGCCCAGGGATCCGTTACTCCAGTGCCGGGGGCCAAAAGAGCAGAAGAGATTCCAGAAGCCAATCCGGGCTCCAACGCCACAGCCTGTGTTCCAGTGAGGATCTCCAGGTTCTCTACGCCATTTTCCAGTCCCTGATGGTATTTGCGCCGTACAACATAGTCGCCCCGGGGACCGTAACTCACCAGCAGGGATCCTCGGCGGACAAAGGGGACGGACAACTGGGCGCACAACTTTTCGAAAGCCCGGTTGGCCTGTACACACAGCCGGGCTTTCAGTGTCCCAGGCTTGTTGTCGCAGCCGGTGTATATGATGGCGCTGTTGCCGCGGGAAATGCCGGTACAAACGTCCTCCCGGGCCTCTATCAATGCACAGCGCAGTTGATAAGATGTCAGATGGCGGGCAGCAAAGCAGCCCAGAAGGCCGCCTCCCAGCACCACTGCATCAAAGCGCTCTTCAGTAGACACGGCGCACCCGTCCCGGCTGATCCAGCGTGTACCCCCCCAACTTTTCCAGCCGAGCCCGGAACGCCGGCCCCGCCAGGATCTCCAATACCCGGCGGATCATAGAGGTGTCCCAGGCATAGTCGGGGATGATTAGATCGTACTGCTCTACGCAGACAGGCAAGAAATCTAATCCATAGATTTTTGCCGCAGACCAGATCCCCATGCCTGCATCGGCAGTGCCTCCGGCGATCTGGGCAGCCACAGCAGTATGGGTAAATTCTTCCCGCTCATAGCCGTAAACTGTGGCGGGGTCTACCCCTTCCTTCCGGCACAAGTAGTCGGCCAAAATACGGGTGCCGGAGCCTTTTTGCCTATTTACATAACGTATTCCGGAACGGGCGATATCCCTAAAGCCAGTGAGGCCCAGAGGATTGCCGGATGCCACCATCAGACCCTGGGTGCGTCCCACGCACTCCACCTGATACACACCGCCGTTTGGAAACTGTTTTTCCAGAATGGCTGTGTTATAACTACCGTCGGCCTCATTGAGTAAATGGCAGCCGGCCATATGGGTTTCCCGCCGGCGGATGGCCATAAGGCCCCCCATGGACCCCACGTGGGAGGAACTCATAAAGGAGGAGGGATCCGCTTGGTGGATGAGATCGGCTAATTCGTCCAGCAGCGGGTCGTGGCTTCCGATGGCCACCAGGGTATGTTCCAGATCACAGGCGGGACGCAGGAGGCGGACAGGAACCTCAGACCCTGCTTCCAGCCCTTCGCTCCCCTGAGGAATTTCCAGAATGCCGTCAGCCTTCATAAAAGAGGAGACCACCCCGCTGCCCCGGGCCAAGGGTGCGGCCACAAGCCGCCCTCCTACCTGTCCCAGGCGCACCCGGACAAATTCCTGATATTTCAGGCTGGATACCACCCGGCGGCTCAGCACCGCTTGGGCTGTAACCGGCTGCTCCGCTCCGCGGCCCAGGCACAGATCCACCAAAGGCCGCAGCAGCTGTTCCATGACAATGATGCCGGACACCGGGTATCCGGGCACCCCAAGAATGGGCTTGCTTCCCCGGTGGCCCAGAATGGCAGGTTTACCCGGCTGGATGGCAATGCCATGGCAGAAGACCTCGCCCACTTGGGAGATGACGGTGGCGGCATAGTCCTCACGTCCGGCGGAGGAGCCTGCGTTAATCAGAACCATGTCGCACTCATTCAGCGCTTGTGTGAGGGCAGTGCGGATCGCTTCTTCCTGGTCAGGGACGATGGGATAGACCTGGGGCGTTGCACCCCACTCCTCCAGCATGGCCGAGAAGATGGAGGAGTTGAACTCCACCACATCCCCGGGCTTTGGGTTGGCGGTGGGAAGGACCACCTCGTCCCCGGTGGGGATAATACCGACAATCGGCTTTGCCAGCACTTCCACCTCCAACACACCCGCGGCGAGCATGGCCCCGATGGCGGCAGGAGAGACGGACATATGACCGGGCAAAAGCATCTCTCCGGCGCAGATATCCTCACCGATCTGACGCACATGCTGCCAGGGAGTTGCGGCCTGGTGGATAATTGCTTGGCCCGCGGCAAAGACGACTTCCTCCACCATAATCACGGCATCCCGTTCCTCGGGCAGGGGGTCACCGGTGTCCACCACCGTGTATTGCTCCGGAGTGAGAGAGATCGGGGTAGTATCGCTTGCGCCGAACGTGTCTGCCGCGGAGACGGCGATGCCGTCCATGGCACAGGCGGGATAGTGGGGCGCACAGATGTGGGCGTACACCGCCCGGGCGGTTATCCGTCCTCCGGCAGACTGAACCGGAATGGTTTCCGACCGAGGGGTAAAGCCCTGTTCCTGCAGCAGGGCCAGGTACTGGGTTCTGGCCTCGTCCAGAGGCCGGTTGTTGAGATATTGAAAAGCCATGCTCTTTTCCTCCCCCAATAAAGAATGATATATTTTGCATATCAGTCGGCAATAAAAATATTGACTAGTACCTGGGTGCCGGCAGGGAAGCCCTCACAGTCCCGTGGGATGCAGAAATAGCCGTCCGCTCCAGCCAGTGCAGTTATAAGCCCCGATTTGCCCCGGATAGGCAGAGCCTCCAGTCCTTGGGAACCCTGCCGGAGGATTGCCCCGTTGTATTGTGACCGGCCGTGGTTGGCGGAAACTTCTTCGACCAGCCGGGCGGTCACCTGCCGTTGGCGGAGGCTCCTCCCCTCCAGACGGGCGAGGATCGCCCGGACGAAAAGATGTGTACAGAATAGTGCAGCGACCGGATGTCCCGGGAGTCCTACCATGGCCTTGCCCGACCCGGTTCTTCCCAGGAGGGTAGGCTTGCCAGGTTTCATGGCGATACCGTGAAAAAGAATCTTACCCAGGGCGGACATGACCCGGTAAGCCGCATCTTTTTCCCCCACAGAACTTCCTCCAGACAAGATCACGGCGTCACACTCCGTCAATCCCTGCTCCATCGTCCGTGTAAGACAGTCCTCTTGATCAGGGACGATGCCGTAAAACCGTGGCAGAACTCCGGCCTGTTCCAACAGTGCACAGACCAGAGGACCGTTTACGTCCCGGACTTGACCGATGGCGGGGATTTGTTCCGGCGGCACCAGTTCGTCCCCGGTGGAAATGACCCCTACCCGGAGACGGGGTACCACAGGTACAGACGTCATCCCCAGGGCGGCCAGAGCACCGATGTCCTGAGGCTCCAGCCGACGGCCGGCGGGGAGCACCCGGTCTCCGGGCTTTACATCATCTCCACGGAAAATCATGTTGTGACCCGGGGCCACACTTTTGAGGATTCCGATGGTGCCGTCGCCGTAATCCTCACACAGTTCCAGCATCTGCACTGCATCCGCTCCCTGAGGCACTTCGCCTCCTGTGGGGACGGCGGCACACTGCCCCGGGGCAAGGGTCAGACCCGCTCCTTCGCCCATCCGAACCTCCCCAGACAGGATAAGTTGGGCGGGCAGGGCGTCAGAGCAGCCGAACGTGTCCGCTGCCCGGACGGCGTAGCCGTCCACAGTGGAGCGGTGGAAGTCTGGCACATAGGCGTCAGCTGTCACATCCAGAGCCAGTACCCGCCCCAAAGCGGAGGAGAGGGTGACGTTCTCTGGAGGACGGTCCAGGGGAACAAAAGAAGTACGGATGATTTCCAGCGCCTCGTCCGGGGTCTTGACATTGAGCATGAAATTTCCCTCCTAAAAATATGGCAGACTTTACTTAAAACCGCGCCCCAGGGCTTGCTGCTCCTGGGAGAATCAGGTAAAATAGACCCAAAATCGCGAAAGGTGGATGTTTTATGCAGGAGCGCTATATCCGCAACCTCGGTCCGCTGACGGAAAAGGAATGCCTGCTGCTCCGGAAACGCAGGGTATTTCTGGCTGGGTGCGGCGGACTGGGAGGTTACCTCCTGGAGCACTTGCTTCGGGCGGGTGTGGGAAAAATCACTGTCTGTGACGGGGATCGGTTTGTCCCTAGCAATCTCAACCGACAACTTCTGGCCGACGAAACAAGTTTGGGGCGGTCCAAGGCAGAAACTGCGTGTACGCGGGCTGCTCGGGTGAATCCGGAGGTCATGGTGGAGGCGTTTCCCTTTTTTCTTACAGCAGAAAATGCTTCTGAACAGATTGCTGGTCACGACTTGGCACTTGACGCCTTAGACAGTCCAGCGGCCCGTCGCATCCTGGCCAGAGCCTGCTGCCAGGCTGGCATTCCCCTAGTCCATGGGGCAATTCGGGGGTGGTACGCCCAGGCGACTGTGATCCTACCGGGAAGCGGCCTGATGGAGCAACTTTATCCCACAGATGCACCCGCTCATGCAGATCAGGGGAGCCTCTCTCCAACTGTTGGATTGTGTGCGGCTATCCAGGCTGGAGAGGCAATCAAACTCTTGTGCGGTCGTTCCAGCCCTTTGGTAGGACAACTGCTATGGATAGATTTGCTTGAACAGGAGTATCAGATAGTCCCGTTCTGACCGGTAGCGCCGTTCAACTGAAAATAATCCAGCACAAAAGTGCGGAGGGTCTGGCCGGCTGGGGAAAGATGTTTGTCCCGCTTGAAACAGAGCATAAGGCGGCGGCGGAATTTGTTCCCCCGGATGGGTAGTAGACGGAGTGCCGGATTGGCCTGATAAGGGCCGGCGCAGCCCTCAGGCACAAAGCCCAGTCCTATGCCGGCTGCCACCAGTTGTCGATGCTGCTCCCGGTCATCGGTGAGACATGCGGTACGCAGCCCTAAGTTGAGTCCGGCGCAGAGATCATAGGGATCTGCTATCCCCACCTGTCCGCGGCGGAGGAACACAAAGGGTTGTCCGGCTAAATCCTTTGGCAGGATACCGGAGTGATCCGCCAGGGGGTGGGTTGCCGCCAGGGCCAGCAGATAACATTCCTCTCGGAGAGGAATTCCCCGGAAGCGCTGATAATCCCCAGTATCGGGACAGAGAAGCATGTCATACTGATTGATGTCCAAAGTCTCTTGCGCTTCAATGGAACAGTCTAGATCCAATGTGATCTGGGGATGTGCGGCAGAGAAGGCGGCCAGGCAGGCGGAGATGGGCTCATCTGGGCCGCACAGGCCGACAGAGAGTCTGGCACCTGCCCCGCCAGCGTAAGTGCGCAACTGCACCAGGGCGCTATCCAACTCGCGGAGAACCACCTGGGCGCTGGACAGGAAATGACTGCCGGGCTCATTGAGTACCACTCGTTTTCCCTGGCGACAGAACAGGGGGGCGCCCAACTCGGCCTCCAGCCGGGCGATACTCCGGGATAGGGAGGGCTGGCTGATATGAAGCGCCTCGGCCGCCTTGGATAAATTCTGCAACTGGGCCGCGGTGACAAAATACCGCATCTGGTCAAGAGTCATGGCGTACTCCTCCATGGCAGAAAACAGACAACTTCACAACCGGCTGAATGGCTTCAAAAATAGGTTATAGCCTAAATGAATAAGCCGGTTCCAAAGTAGGAACTGATGCTCTGTGAAATCCGCCAGTTCAAAGCATCTTTTTTTGATGAAAGTGACAAAAAATATGGCTATAAATTGCTCGTCTTTTTGCAAATTATAAAACAATCCATGCATAAAAGCAATATCCAATTTGCCTTCTGAGAATTTACAAACTTTTTCATGTATTGTAAAATTTAGATAACACAAGCAAGGTGGGCCAGCGCCCCACGGGCTGGCTGCTTTTGATTCGTGGAGCAAAAAATATGATTTTGGGAGGTGAGTTCCTGTCCCCCGGTATGTCTGGGGGAAGGAGAGAGACTATGAAACAATTAGTCGTCAAGCCCGAGAAGTGTATCGGTTGCCGCACCTGTGAATTGGTGTGCTCCTTCGGGCACTATCAGCAGTTCAGCCCCCGATTAGCCAATATCACCATTCTGGAGTATGAGGCGGCCACACTGGCAGTGCCGGTGGTGTGCCAGCAGTGTGAGGATGCCAGTTGCATGAAAGTCTGTCCTGTCCATGCCATCAGCCGGAATGAGGACGGCATCGTTACCATCAACTATGACCGGTGTATCGGCTGCAAACTCTGCACCAATGCCTGTGCATTGGGCAATATGTCCTACTCACCCCGGCTGCGGAAAGTCTTTAAGTGCGATCAGTGCGGCGGAGATCCCAAATGTGTGCGCTACTGTCCCGGCGGTGCCTTGACCTATGAGGATGCCGACCGCATGGATCCGCGCAAAAAACTGACGGCGGACAAGATTGTGGCCGCTATGGGAATGGAGGTC
Source organism: uncultured Oscillospiraceae bacterium (assembly GCA_904419145.1). Classification (GTDB taxonomy): domain Bacteria; phylum Bacillota; class Clostridia; order Oscillospirales; family Oscillospiraceae; genus CAJFPI01. Next base: position 37,744 of record CAJFQQ010000003.1, read on the forward strand.
TGATCCATGGGCAACGGATATGTAGGAACCGTCCTGCGGGTGAATCTGGCTAAGGGCACCATCATCAAGGAGCCCCTGAACCGGAAGAATGCCGAGGAATATGTAGGTGCACGTGGACTAGGCACCAAATATTACTGCGATGAGTGCGATCCCAACTGCGATCCCCTGGGACCGGACAACAAACTGATCTTCATGACCGGACCCCTCACTGGCACATGTGCCACTTCCTCCGGCCGCTACAACGCCGTAGCCAAAGCGCCCCTTACCGGGACAATCGGCGCGGCCAACTCTGGCGGACACTTCGGACCTGAACTCAAATACGCCGGGTACGACGGCATCATCTTTGAGGATGTCTCCGACCACCCGGTTTACCTGTACATCAACGATGACACGGTGGAACTCCGGGATGCCTCCCATTTGTGGGGCAAGGATGTGTATGAGACCACGGACGCCCTGATTGAAGAACTAGGGGATGAGTTCCGGATCGCCTGCATTGCCCCCACCGGGGAGAATGGATGCCTCTTTGCCGGCATTATGAACGACAAGCACCGGGCTGCCGGCCGCGGCGGTATCGGCGCGGTGATGGGTTCCAAGAAACTCAAAGCCGTGGCCGTCCGGGGCACCGGCGCCATCACCGTAGCCCGGCCTGAGCCTTTCTTCCAGGCCTGTATGGACGCGCGGGATAAACTCAAAGCCCACCCGGTCACCGGTGCCGGCCTCTCCGCTTACGGGACCCAGATCCTGGTAAACATTGTCAATGCCGCTGGCGGCCTGCCCCTCTGCAATGGTCGGGATGGATCGGTTTTCGACCAAGCCGACGATATCTCCGGCGAGACCCTAGCCGCCAAGTATCTGTTGCGGAACAAGGGCTGTTTCGGCTGTTCCATCGGCTGCGGCCGGGCTGTGGAGATCAAGGACGGCCCCTTCAAGTCCAAGGGTGAGGGCCCTGAGTATGAGGCAGGCTGGTCCTTCGGCGCCGACTGCGGCATCAACGACCTGGCTGCGGTATGCGACGCTAACTTCCTGTGCAACCAGTACGGCATCGACCCCATCACCATGGGTGCCACCGTGGCCTGCGCCATGGAACTCTTTGAAATGGGCGCCATCCCTGAGTCCGATATCGGTTTCCCCTTGCGCTTCGGTGATGCCGCGGCCATGGTGAAGGCCGTGGAGATGACCTGCAAGGGTGAGGGCTTTGGAAAGGTTATGGGCCTTGGCTCCTACCGCATGGCGGAGAAGTACGGACACCCGGAACTCTCCATGTCTGTGAAGAAGCAGGAGATGCCCGCTTACGATGGCCGGGCCATCCAGGGCATCGGCCTGGAGTACGCGACCTCCAACCGGGGCGGTTGCCACGTCCGGGGCTACATGATCTCCCCTGAGGTGCTGGGTCTGCCGGTGAAGATGGACCCCCTAGTCACAGAAGGCAAGGCAGGTATGCTCAAGACCTTCCAGGATCTCACTGCCCTGGTGGATGCGACCGGCATCTGCCTCTTCACAACCTTCGGCATCGGCCTGCCTGAGGTGGCTGCACAGTACCGGGAGGCCGTGGGCAGCGACGAGAGCGACGAAGAGATCCTCCTCAAGGGAGAGCGGATTTGGAACCTGGAGAAACAGTTCAACATCGCTGCCGGGGTGGAAAAGGATACTCTGCCGCCCCGTCTGCTCCGGGAGAAGTTGCCCAACGGCCCGGCAGAGGGTAAAGTTAATGACCTTTACACTATGCTGGCGGAGTACTACGAGGCGCGGGGCTGGACGGCTGACGGAATCCCCACGCCGGAGAAACTGGAACAACTGCATCTGAAATAAGTGTGCTGTCCGGGCCGGGAGAGATCCCGGCCCGGACGGGAAAGGGCCTGGATATGACCGTTAAATTTTTTGCCTATCTCCGGGAAGCACAATATGCCGGCTGCAAGGAGATGACCTGTCCCGCGCCGGAGACGGTAGCCCGGCTGGGTGAGATGCTCAGTCAGCGGTTTGGCCCGGCTTTCCGGAGAGAGTTTTTTTCTCCGGACGGAAGGGACCTGGGCGAGAGGGTCATCGTCATGGTCAATGGGCGGCGGATCGAGTTCCTCCAGGGGCTGGACACCCCCCTGACCGACCGGGATACGGTACAGATTTTCCCGGTGGTGGCGGGGGGCTGAGAAGGCGGTCCGACGGGTAGCAGTGATACCGTATTAGTCGAAAGGAAAGGCGGTGAGGCCGGTGCAAGCGGATCTGCAGGCAATTGCGGATATCCTGCACAACTATCCGGCACAGCAGCGCTACAGTCTGGCTATGCTCCAGGACATGCAGCGCCATTTCAACTATATTCCCCGGGAGGGGATGGAGGCCCTGGCGGATTATCTGGACTGTCCCCTGTCCAGCCTGTACGCCATGGCCACTTTCTATAAGGCCCTGAGTCTCAAGCCCAAGGGGCGGCACATCATTAAACTCTGCGACGGAACTGCATGCCATATCCGTGGATCCGTCAATCTGGTGAGCGGTGTGGAGCGCCTGTTGGGCATCCAGGCGGGGGAGACTTCCGCTGACGGCCAGTTCTCCCTGGAACTGGTCAATTGCTTGGGCTCCTGTGCTCTGGCCCCGGTGATGGTAGTGGATGACACCTACTATGGCAAGGTGACCATGGAGCGCCTGCCGGAGATTTTGGCGCAGTACAGAGAGGAGGGGGGAGCGTGAGCAAGACAATCCTGGTCTGCTGCGGTACTGGCTGTCTGGCCAACGGCAGCAAAAAGGTGGCCGAGGCTTTCCGGCAGGCTTTGACCGGCACGGATCACCAGGTGGAGTGCATGGTCAAAGAGACTGGGTGCAATGGCTTCTGCGAAAATGGCCCTCTGATTCAGATCTTGCCCGACGATATCACCTACTATAAGGTTCAGGTGAAGGATGTGGGGGAAATCGTGGACAAGACCATTCTGGCTGGCGAGCCGGTGGAACGGCTCCTCTATAAAAATGACGCAGGGCAGCGGGTGCGCAGCCAGCATGAGAACCCCTTCTACGCTCCACAGAAAAAGGTGGCTCTGCGGAACATCGGAAAAATTGAGCCCTCCAGCGTGGAGGACTATGTGGCCTACGGCGGCTACCGTGCCCTGAAGAAGGCTCTGTCCATGACCGGGGAGGAGATTGTCCGGGAGATGGAGGCCTCCGGCCTCCGGGGCCGGGGCGGTGCCGGGTTCCCCACTGGGCGTAAGTGGCGTTCGGCTATGGAACTGGATCACTTTCCCAAATATGTGGCCTGCAACGGAGATGAAGGCGACCCAGGCGCCTTTATGGATCGGTCTATCCTGGAGGGTGACCCGCACAGTGTTCTGGAGGGAATGGCGATCTGCGCTTTGGCTATTGGAGCGGAGGAAGGCTTTCTCTACATCCGGGATGAGTACGGTCTGGCTGTCCACAATGTGCAGATGGCCATTGAACAGGCGGAGGCCCGCGGCATTCTGGGCGAGCACATCATGGGTTCCGACCGGCGGCTGAAACTCAGCGTAGTCCGGGGCGGTGGCGCCTTTGTCTGTGGAGAATCTACGGCCTTGATGGCTTCTGTCGAGGGCAGGGTGGGTGAACCCAGAGCCAAATATATCCGCTCTGTCCAGCGGGGCCTTTGGGACTGCCCTACGGTGCTCAACAATGTGGAAACTCTGGCCAATGTGCCGGTTATTTTGGATCAGGGCGGTGCGTCCTTTGCTGCCACCGGTACTGAGACCTCCCGGGGTACGAAAGTTTTCGCCCTGGTGGGCAAGGTCAAGCGCACAGGCCTGGTGGAGGTTCCTATGGGTGCCACACTGCGCCATCTGATCTACGACATCGGTGGTGGTGTTAAGGGAAACCGCCCCTTTAAGGCTGTACAGACCGGCGGCCCCTCCGGCGGCTGCATTCCGGCAGACATGCTGGATCTGCCTGTGGACTTTGACACGCTGAAGGCACGGGGTGCCATGATGGGATCCGGCGGCATGATCGTCATGGATGACCGCAGTTGTATGGTGGAGGTTGCCCGGTATTATATCAAGTTCCTTTCTGAGGAATCCTGCGGCAAGTGTACCCCTTGCCGGGAGGGACTTCGGCACATGCTGGCCATCCTCGCCGATATCTGCGAGGGCCAGGGGCAGGAGAGCGATCTGGAATTACTGGAACAGGTCTGTGACACGTTGGAAGACGCATCACTCTGCGCCCTGGGAAAATCTGCGCCCAACCCGGTACGGACGACCCTGAAATATTTCCGGGATGAATATGAGGCCCACATCAAGGAACACCGTTGCCCCGCAGGGGTATGTACGGCTTTGACAAGGTTTGTGATCAATCCTGATAAGTGCGTGGGTTGTGGCGCTTGCCAGAGAGCTTGTCCTGCTGGCGTGATCTCCGGCGGAGCCAAGGAACCTCACAGCATTGACAATACCCGTTGCATCGTCTGCGGCAGTTGCAGAGAGGCCTGTCGGTTTGATGCGGTGGAGGCAAAAGGGAGGGCCGGGCTGTGAACATTACCATTGATGGCAAGATCTGCGCCTGTGAAAAAGGCGAGTTTCTTCTGGCGGTTGCCCGGCGAAACGGGATCCTGATTCCCACACTCTGTCATCATCCGGCCCTGGCTGGCCAGGGCTGCTGCAGGGTCTGTCTGGTAGAAGTGGACGAGGGACACGGCCCGAAAATCGTGGTTTCTTGTGTCTATCCTATTCAGAGAGAGTGTACCGTTGAGACCGAGAGTGAACGGGTCCGCAAGGAGCGGGGCATGGTTCTGGCCCTGCTGCGCAAGCGAGCTCCGGACAGTCCGCGGATCGCGACCCTGTGTCGGATCTATAAAGCGCCTGAACTCCCCCGGCTCACACCGGCAGATACGGGCAAGTGTATTCTGTGTGGACTGTGTGTCCGGGCATGTGGCGAATTAAGTGTAGGGGCCATCTCTACGGTTAACCGCGGCGTACTCAAGGAGATTGCCACCCCTTACCATGAGGCGAGTAGCGTGTGTGTGGGCTGCGGATCCTGTGCCAGCGTCTGCCCGACTCAGGCAATTCCCATTACTGAGACGGCGGATACCAGGACGATTTGGGGTAAGACCTTCCAACTTGTCCGCTGTGCGCATTGCGGAAGTGTGATCGGCACCCGGGAAGAACTGGAGTTGGCTGCCAGGAGATCCGGGCAGGAACCGGAGACGCTCTGCAAACGCTGTCGGAAAGTTGCAACTGCTCAGATCTTGGCAGACGTCTATGGGGAATGACTTCTGACTAACTGCGAAAAACAGATATACCGTGGTAGCAACGGAACCGCCCTTTGCTTCAAAGAGGCGGTTCTGCTGCTTTTTACCGTTCCACGGGTGGACGAACCTGCAGACACCATATTTGCCTGCCGTTTCTTCGCTCTAATGCTCTCATCAAAGCATTGTATCAAATTTCTTTATGAGCATGGCGTTGATGCGACGGAAACAACTGGACTACTATTTGACTACTATCTAAAAAAGTCTCGGAGGCATTGCGCCGCAATGGCTCCGGATCTTTTTCACAAATGTCAAAAAAATTGTGTAAATCCGCTGAAATCCTTGCGCCTCAGCGATTTCCCCTTTGACGGCCTGATAACTCCGACTCTAAAGGCCGCTGGTTCGAATCCAGTCGGGCGTACCAAAATCGAGAAATCCGAATCTGTTTGCCATCGGCAACGGATTCGGGTTTTTCGGTTCCCTGCATGAAACGGCATAGGCCCGGCTCAGAGAGCGCGGCGGCGGTATCGCTCTGCGCCGATATGACTGTACTGCGGATACCAAGCGGGCATTACCCGGAGGAAATCAGAACGGCAGTTTTAACAGAGATTTCCTCGTTACCCGTAGGAAACCGTTGCCATCATGTACAGCCTGTCCGGTTTAACGGTGGGGACAGGCTTTTTCCGACCTCAAAAAGAGGAGTGCTTGCCATAAAACGGCAAGCACTCCTCTTTTTGCCGCTCTTGTCCGGTCTGTTCTTCCTATGTGCCTGCATTTTCTTTTACTCTGTAAATTTCTATTGCCCCTCTTTACTCTCGTAGAATGCACGAATGTCGGAACATAAGAAGCGGACAAAGGATTCCAATACATGGTGGAAAATCCAAGTAAGTAACAAGGGTTCTTCTTTCAAGATGACCGTCTCCTCTGCGAAAGGATGGTACAGAGACCCTCTTTCTATATAGTTAATATTAATTTTGTAAGAAAAGCGTGCTGTAGTTTTTGTGTTGCAGCAAATTTATGACCAAAATATTGCAGATATCAGATGGCGTTTCTTTTCGTATCTACAGGAAGAGGGCAAATGCATGAACAGATCGAATCTTGATTATTGTTATGGTGAGCAATTGGAGATTTTTCAATGCCTGCACATCCTCCGATTGTTATTTGCCGCACCGCCATTCCACTTTGACTTTTCGCCTTCCGGCGATCAGCCGAGAACTGGCAAATGTGTTCCAAACGCAGAGCATTCAACCTGAACTTTTGAGAGAGAATGGGTAATCTCATAAAACGAGGGTGTCCTGTTTGGCATAAGCGGAAAAAGAGGCCGGGGTGTTTACCACGGCCTCTAAATTTGGATCTGCTAAAAATTTTATTGTAACTCCCAGCTCTTCTCAACGTGTGCTTTGCCGGTCTTTTTACGATAGAAACACCACAGCCACATTACCAACAGACAGGCAGCAGAAGCGACAAGCATGGTCATGTTAGCAGTTTGGAAGGACCTCCAGATCATAAAGACACGAATAGCTAACGCAATCCAGCAGGCAGCCAGAAACAACCACATTGGAGTACGCCAGGCGCGATTTTCCCAAGCGCCTTCCATCGTTTTTGGATACCGCATAATGCCGATGGCCACCAGGATATAGCCAATAGAGGATACAAAGGTGAAATTGGATACGATAGTACCAATATCAAAGTCCAAAACAATAGGCAGGGCACCAATGAAAAAGAAAATAATGATGTACTTCCAAGCGATGCCGTATTTATTCACATTACCCAAAATCTCCGGCAGCCAGCCGTCGCGGGTCAGCTGCATCATCGGCCGCTCAAAGATGCCGAAAGAGGAGTTTAAAGAGGTGGCCAGTGCCATGACCGGGCCGCTAAACACAAACAGATAAAACACCACGGGGCTGAAAATAACCTGTGCGACTGCAGTCAGCGGCTGGTTCGCAGTCTGCTCAATGGGTAGAACATTGCACATGGTAAAGCCTACACTGCAGTATAGCACTACTAGAAAAAGCGGAACGATGGCCATTGCCAGAGGTAAATCTGTTTTAGGTTTCTTGCAGGAGCCAGAGAAGGACGTGATAAGGGTGTAGCCGGTAGTGGAATTCATCAGAATCATTACCGCCTGCATAAAGCCATCCGGACCATCAGTGAAAAAGTCCTCGGCTGCGAAATCAAAGCTGCCGGGTTGTGCATTCATCATGCCATAGAGACCAAACATCAGTAGGCCGAAGATCAGGATAATCGTTAGAACATTCTGCACCTTAGCCATAAAGCTGGTGCCAAACAAATTGATCAACGCAAACAGAACCAAGCTAAAAATGGCGACGCCTTTCACAGGAATTGCAGGACTGATTGCATGCATGTAATTGCCCAACGAAAGAGCCATAGTGCTAAAATAGAAAGCGTTCAAGATTTGCTGTACACCGTACCAGCCACCGCCTACTTCGCCCAAGGTAGTAGCCAGGAACGAGTAGTTACCACCTTTAATGCGGGCGGCACTGGACATGAGGATCAGTGGCAGGTTTGCTAAAAAGCCCAGCACAATTGCCACCGCATAGGCAATCCATGCACTGCGGCCGGTCCAAGAGATAGCGATACCGACATAGGTAACAATGCCGGCACCTACAACAGAACCTAAGCCCATAAAAGCCAGATCCCAAAAGCCAAGCAGACCGCTTTTTTCAGTTGTTGTTTTTTCGCTTTTCATTAGACTCATGCTCCTTTCACAGATTCGATCACCACTGCCTCCGCTAGCGCTTTTTCAGATAACTCGTTGCCGATGCCAGGCCGGTCCGGAATCTCAAAATACCCGTCAACAGGCTGGTAGTTATAGATACACAAGTCCGTTACCTCTTTCAAAGTGTTGACGGTGTGGTGTTCATGAATGATAAAGTTGGGAATGGCTGCCTCAAACTGCAGCGCCGCCGCAACGCTGATGGGAGTGTTACAGGTATGGGTCTGTACTGAGATACTGAATGCCTCTGCCATATCACAGATCTTTCGCCCTTCAGTATAGCCGCCGCAGTTGCCCAGATCAGGCTGTGCAACAGATAAACAGCCCGTCTGGAACAGAGGCAAAAATCCCCTGCGGGTGTAGGTGCGCTCGCCGGTGGCCAAGGGGATATTGGTGTGGGCAGCAATACGTTGGTAATCCATGGGACTCAGCGGAGAAGCCGGCTCTTCCAGGAACATAATGCCATAGGGTTCAGCCATGCGGGCAAATTCGATGGCAGTCATAGCCGTTGTCCCATTGTGATTTTCCAAAATGATGTCTACGTCCGATCCCAAAGCTTGGCGGCAGGCGTCCAGCTTTTTTTCCAGCTCCCGCATGGTGGATGGCTGAAAGTGGATGTGCATTTCCTCTGAAGAGGTAGGCTTACCGTCCAGCCTTTTGCTAATAAGGTCGATTTTCACAGAGTTGTAGCCATCTTCCACAGCGGCGTGGCATGCCTCCTGTAAGAAGCCTATGTCACCGGGGGATGCCATAAATGTCTCGCTTTTCCAGCCAAACTGGAGCTGACTGGCGTAGGTCCGTAGCTTTGTGCGGTGGACACCGCCCAACAGTTTACAGCAGGGGACGCCGAAGTATTTGCCTTTGATATCCCACAAGGCGGTGTCAATGGCACTGATTGCGGCCATAATTACGCCACCGTTACCCTGTGCCCAAAAATTCCCGGCCAACTTATGGTACACAGCATCCGTGTCCAGTGGATCCATTCCAATAATCATCTTAGCCATTAGTTTGATTAACTGATAGGCACCTACCGAGTAGTCAAAGATAGAAACACCTGCCTCGCCATAGCCATAGATGCCCTCGTCTGTGTTGATGCGGCACAGTACCGGGGTCTGCGCGCTCACATCGAGCCTCTTTAATTGGATAGCGTCAACCGAAACAATTTTCATCAAATCCCTTCCTTTCTCACTCAATAAAAATAAATTATATCTTTGCTGCCATCCTTTAGGCAGAAAAGACTTGTGGAAGAACACAAAATAGGTTATAATACACGATAATCAAATCAATAATTACCTCTTTTTTGTTAGTATAACGCAAAAAACACTGCCAGACAAATACAAATATATTGTAGACATTATAATAAAATGGTTATAATGTATGGGGGCTGTTATGAACATTCAGCATCTTCGCTATTTTTTAACCATTGTTCGTTGCGGGACTCTCAGCGGTGCCGCAAGGGAACTGCACGTTGCACAGCCAGCTTTGAGTGCCACATTGGCCAAAATCGAGGATGAGATTGGGGTTAAATTGTTTGACCGGGTGCGCGGACGGCTGATCCTTAATGAGAAGGGCAAAATTTTCTCACGCGGCTGTCTAGATATTTGCGAGGATTATGACCGCATGTTAGAGAGAGTACACCGGCTGGTACAGCGGGAATGGAACGAGTTAACAGTCGGCATTTTGGATATAGGATTTCCTCAGCAATTCATTCTGGACTTTCTAGCTGCCAATCCGGGTATCCAAGTCAATAGCAACCTGTTTTTTCAACCTGCTGGGCAAGAGTTCGAATCGTTCCATTGTGACCTTTTAATCATGCCTGGTCCTGTAGAAATGAAAGGCGTAGAGTGCCGACTTATTCACTCCGATCCCCTGTTTTTGACTATGTTAAAGACGCATCCTTTAGCTGGTTATAAACAGATAGCGTTACAAGATTTGAATGGGGTTAATTTAATTCAGCTTGGGGCAAATAGCTATTATGGCAGGTTGGTCAACAATCTGTTGGAACAAAACAAAATTGTCTTTGCCAGTCGTTGCAGTTCTACTGAGCGGCAATTGCGTCAGCTTTTGGAGAAGCAGCAAGGCGTATGTGTCACAATCCCGGATATCTGGAATACCATGCCGGATGCGGATGGCCTTGTACATATTCCAATAGATACGTCTGTACGACGTCAATGCTATTTCGTTTATAGTGCAAAGCGCTCCATTTCTCCCCTGGCTACGCATTTTATGGACTATATTTGCAATTTTTATCATTAACTAGAGTCAAGCGAAACGCATTTTGTGAGGAAAATATAGCAATGGGGGAGGATGCAAAAGCATCCTCCCCCATTATCATGCATGTTTGCTATTACCACATACATGGGGTGCCTCAAAGGCTGACGACAGATTCGCAGCAGCGATAGTCGGTGTCAATATAGTGGGCAATAAAGCGTGCCTTGAAGTTGCGCTGATCGCACATAGATTGATTGTTGCCTCCAGAGACGTTCAAATCTTCCGGCACAACAAATTTGAGGCACTTGACCAAAATATCGCGGCAGGCAGGTGCATCATGTGCCGGAATGGTTATGGCCTTCATCCCGCGCTGATACTCTGTGCCGTTTTCATCCACCTCGGTGAGAATAGCTGCCAGGGCAACCCGCTTTCCGGGGCAGACGTTCTTGATGGTCACGTCCAGCTGTACAATGCGCCCCATGGACTCCAGATAGGTGTCTCCCATATCCACTAAAACAGCGTCGGAGCAGCCCTCTATAGAGAGGTCCACCGGGACAGGGCACTCCTCGGGATTGACAACGATGCCGCAGTCCACGATGACGGTCGGCTCCGGGAAACGGACGACGTTGCCCTCCTGGTCGGAGTAGGTGATGGATTGGTTGACAAGCTTGGTCCCCTGGGTCTGCGCGGTGTGGCGGACAAAGAATTCCAGGACCGCGCTTTCGCTGGCGGTGACGCCCAGAGCGGGAATGTTCCAGCGCAGAGCGGTGGAATTCACCATGGTGGCCGTTCCCTTGTTGGGCGTGAGGATGCTGGTGATGACGAAGTCCGAGTTTACGATCTCGTTGATGACAATATTGGTCGCGCCGGTCTTGGAGATGTTAGCGGCCAGCTCCGCGAACAGCTCCTCCAGATCTTCGGCATCGGGGGTGACGGAAACGTGGGCGCTGGAAGGAGCGGTGGCCCACTGGTTGAGCATCCCCACGTCCACACCGCCGGAGCCCACCAGTCCGATGCAATAGATGATAATGCCCTGGGCCTTTGCCGCCTCGGCTACCGGCGTGGGTGGGGCTCCGGTGGTGGTGTTTCCGTCAGTGAAGAGGACAATGACCCGGTTCTGGCTGCTGGAGGCGGATAGCAGCTGCGTGGCCTTGGTAAAGGCGTCCGCATGATTGGTGCTGCCGCCGGCGGTCAGCTGGTCAACCGCATTTTTCAGCGTGTCCACGGAGGTGATGAGCTGTGTGTTTTCCGTGGCGGTGTCGGCGAAGCTGACGATGCCGATGCGGCTTCCGGAGCCGATCTGGCCGCTGGCGGTGCCGCCGGTGGCCTCTGCAATGATATCAATAAACGTCTTCGCACCAGTTTTCATACTGGCCAGAGGCGTGCCTGCCATACTGCCGGAGCGATCCAACACCAGGACGATATCCGTGGGATTGGAGATGATATCCGGTGCCGCAGTCAGGGAGAGCGTCACCCGCAGGGACCCCTCACAGTCGATGCGGGTGGCGTTGATGACCTTGTTCGAGTTCGTAACACCCATTGTGTTACCTCCTTCTGGGGTGAGTCCCCTTCGTATCTTATGCCGCGGTGGATGATCCGCCACTATGCATAGGATCTTTCTGCATAAAAATGAAAGATAACTTGCAAAAGCGGGTGAACAATATAGCTGCTTTTTGTACGGATCACTAAAGATTTTTTTCGCTGCAAGCTGAAAATTGTGAAATGCAGAAAAAGTAAAAGCGGGAAAACTGTGGACTATTGACAAGAAAAAGCGGCGGTTTTATAATAAAGTCAACAAAAGTTGGGGCGCATACTGTCCTTGCTGAGAGGGGAGTATGCGCATTTTTCTATTATTTTTCAAAAAAGACAAATGTCTATAAGCCAGAGACAACTTGCGCATAAAACTGGTGAACTTGAAGGACAAATTGCAAATTGGCCGGAAGCTGAGAAAGGGAGGCATGGGCTATGGAGCGAATGGAGGGATTGTACCGTCCCCAGTGGGAACACGACGCCTGCGGCATCGGGGCGGTCATTCAGATCGACGGAACCAAGTCCCACGCCACGGTGGATAAGGCGCTGAAGATCGTGGAAAAGCTGGAACACCGGGCGGGAAAGGACACCAAGGGTGAGACCGGCGACGGCGTGGGGATTATGGTGCAGATCGCCCACCCCTTCTTCACCAAGGCGGCGGCCCAGCAGGGCATCCAGCTGGGCGAGGAGCGGGACTACGGCGTGGGGATGTTCTTCTTCCCCCAGGATAACCTCCTGCGCAGCCAGGCCCGGAAGATGCTGGAGATCATCGCCGCCAAGGAAGGCGTGGAATTTCTGGGCTGGCGGCGGGTGCCGGTGGTGCCGGAGGTCCTGGGACAGATGGCCCGGGACAGCATGCCCGCCATCTACCAGTGCTTCCTCCGCCGCCCGGGGGATGTGGAGCGGGGGCTGGACTTTGACCGGAAGCTCTATGTGGTGCGCCGGGAGTTCGAGCAGTCCAACGACCACACCTATGTCGCTTCCCTCTCCAGCCGGACCATTGTCTACAAGGGGATGTTCCTGGTGGACCAGCTGCGCAAGTTCTACCCGGACCTGCAGGACGAGGACTATGTGTCCGCCATCGCCATGGTTCACTCCCGCTTCTCCACCAACACCACCCCCAGCTGGGAGCGGGCCCACCCCAACCGCCTGATCCTCCACAACGGAGAGATCAACACCATCCGGGGCAATGTGGACCGCATGCTGGCCCGGGAGGAGACCATGTTCTCCTCCATCATGGCCGACGACATCGACAAGGTGCTGCCGGTGGTGGACCAGAGCGGCTCCGACTCCTCCATGCTGGACAACACCCTGGAATTTCTGATGATGAACGGCATTGAGCTGCCCCTGGCGGTGATGCTGACGATCCCGGAGGCCTGGCGGGGGGAGCCGGAGCTCAGCCGGGAGGTGGCGGACATGTACCACTACTACGCCACCATGATGGAGCCCTGGGACGGCCCGGCAGCCATCCTCTACTCCGACGGGGATATCGTGGGGGCCACCCTGGACCGCAACGGCCTGCGCCCCATGCGCTACTACGAGGTGGACGACGGCACCATCATCCTCTCCTCCGAGGTGGGGGTGCTGGACATCCCCCATGAGAAGATCCTCCACAAGTCCCGGGTCAAGCCCGGCCAGATGCTGGTGGTGGATACCCGGGCCGGCCGCATCCTGGAGGACGGCGAGCTCAAAGCCCGCTACGCCGCCCAGGCCCCCTACGGGGAGTGGCTGGACCAGAACCTGGTGCGCCTCCAGGATCTGCCGGTGCCCAGCCGCAAGGTGCCCGTCCACACACCGGCCCAGCGCAGCCGTCTGTACAAGGCGTTCAACTATTCCTATGACGATATCAAGGACGTGGTGCTGCAGATGGCCGCCACCGGCAGCGAGCCTACCACCTCCATGGGCGTGGATATCCCCCTGGCGGTGCTCAGCGAGAAGCACCAGCCCCTGTTCAGCTACTTCAAGCAGATGTTCGCCCAGGTCACCAATCCGCCCATCGACGCCATCCGGGAGGAGACGGTCATCGACACCACGGTCTACGTGGGCTCTGACGGGAACCTTCTGGAAGCCAAACCGGATAACTGCCATGTGCTGGAGATCCGCAACCCCATCCTCACCAGTGTGGACCTCCTGAAGATCCGGCACATGGATGTGCCGGGGCTGAAGGTGGAGACCATCTCCCTGCTGTTTTTCAAAAACACGTCCCTGAAAAAGGCACTGGACCACCTGTTCGTCAACTGTGACCGGGCCTATAAGAACGGAGCCAATATCCTCATCCTGTCCGACCGGGGAGTGGATGAGAACCATGTCGCCATCCCCAGCCTTCTGGCGGTATCCGCCATAGAGCAGTATCTGATCCGGACGAAAAAGCGCACCAGCATCTCCATCATCCTGGAGAGCGCCGAGCCCCGGGACGTCCACCACTTTGCCACCCTTCTGGGCTACGGCGCCCGGGCCATCAACCCCTATCTGGCCCATGAGGCCATCGGTGAGCTCATCGACGAGGGGCTGCTGGACAAGGAGTATACCGTGGCGGTCGGCGACTACAACAGCGCGGTCCTCCACGGGGTGGTGAAGATCGCCTCCAAGATGGGGATCTCCACCATCCAGTCCTATCAGAGCGCCCAGATCTTTGAGGCGCTGGGTCTCAGCGACGAGGTGGTGGACACCTACTTTACCAACACCATCAGCCGGGTGGGGGGCATCGGCCTGAAGGAGATCCAGGAGGCGGTGGAGTGGCAGCACGACCAGGCTTTTGACCCTCTGGGCCTGGGGTCCGACACCACCCTGGACAGCTTCGGCTATCACAAGCTGCGCAGCGGCAGCGACAAAGAGGATCACATGTTCAATCCCCAGACCATCTTCCTCCTGCAGCGGGCGGCCCAGACCGGGGACTACGACCTCTACCGCCAGTACGCGGAGCTGGTGGACGCCGAGGGCATCCCCCACACCCTACGGGGCCTGCTGGAGTTCAATACGGCGGAGCGGACGCCGGTGCCCATCGAGGAGGTGGAGCCGGTGGAGAGTATCGTCCGGCGCTTCAAGACCGGCGCCATGAGCTACGGGTCCATATCCCAGGAGGCCCACGAGTGTCTGGCCATCGCCATGAACACCCTAGGCGGCAAGTCCAACTCCGGGGAGGGCGGCGAGACTATGGAACGGCTCTATTCCGAGCGGGGCAGCGCCATCAAGCAGGTGGCCAGCGGCCGGTTCGGCGTCACCAGCGCCTATCTCGTCAGCGCCAAGGAGGTGCAGATCAAGATGGCCCAGGGCGCCAAGCCCGGCGAGGGCGGACACCTCCCCGGCGGGAAGGTGTACCCCTGGATCGCCCACACCCGCTACTCCACTCCAGGGGTTTCCCTGATCTCCCCGCCGCCCCACCACGATATCTACTCCATTGAGGACCTGGCACAGCTGATCTACGACCTGAAGAACGCCAGCCCGGAGGCCAAGATCTCCGTGAAGCTGGTGTCGGAGGCCGGGGTGGGCACCATCGCCAGCGGCGTAGCCAAGGCCGGGGCCCAGGTGGTGGTGATCTCCGGCTATGACGGCGGAACCGGCGCGGCGCCCCGGACCTCCATCCACAATGCGGGCCTCCCCTGGGAGCTGGGGTTGGCGGAGGCCCACCAGACCCTGATCCGCAACGGCCTCAGGCAGCGGGTGACCCTGGAGACCGACGGGAAGCTCATGACCGGCCGGGATGTGGCCATCGCCGCCATCCTGGGGGCGGAGGAGTTCGGCTTTGCCACCGCGCCCCTCGTCACCCTGGGCTGTGTGATGATGCGGGTGTGCAACCTGGACACCTGCCCCATGGGCATCGCCACCCAGAACCCGGAGCTGCGCAAGCGGTTTAACGGCAAGCCGGAGTATGTGATGAACTTCATGCGCTTCGTGGCCCAGCAGCTCCGGGAGATCATGGCCTCCCTGGGGGTGCGGACGGTGGCGGAGCTGGTGGGCAACACGGACCTGGTGAAGGTCCGGGCCAAGTCCATCACCCGCCGGGCGGAGATGGTGGATGTGTCTGCCATCCTCAAAAGGGAGGAAGGAAACTTCACCGACAAGGACCTCTACGATTTCGGCCTGGAAAAGACCCTGGACCAGAAGGTGCTGCTGAAGAAGTTCCGCTCCGCCATTGCCAAGGGGGAGAAGGGGACCGTGTCCCTGGACATCACCAGCACCGACCGGGCCTTCGGCACGTTGCTGGGGGCGGAGGTGACCAAGGCCCACCCGAAGGGCCTTCCCGAGGACACCCTGCGGGTGCAGTGCCGGGGCGGGGCGGGCCAGAGCTTCGGCGCGTTCCTGCCGGCGGGCATCACGCTGACCCTGGAAGGGGACAGCAACGACTACTTCGGCAAGGGCCTCTCCGGCGGGAAGCTGGTGGTCTATCCGCCGAAGGACAGCACCTTCGCCGCGGAGGAGAACATCATCATCGGCAACGTGGCCCTCTACGGCGCCACCGGGGGCAAGGCCTTTATCTCCGGCGTGGCCGGGGAGCGGTTCTGCGTGCGCAACTCCGGCGCCAGCGCGGTGGTGGAGGGCGTGGGCAACCACGGCTGTGAATATATGACCGGGGGCGTGGCGGTGATTTTGGGCCCCGTGGGGACCAACTTTGCCGCCGGCATGTCGGGGGGCGTGGCCTTTGTGCTGGATGAGCGGCACCTGCTCTACCGCAAGCTCAACAAGGAGATGGTGCGCATGGAGGCGGTGACGGAGAAGTCCGACGCCCTGCTGCTCAAGGGGCTCATCGAGGAGCATGTGGCTGCCACCGGCTCTCAGATCGGCCGGAAGATTTTGGACGATCTGGAGCACTATCTGCCCTGTTTCAAGAAGATCATCCCCGTGGGGTACAGCAAGATGCTCCGGGCCATCGCTTCCTTCGAGGAGAAGGGCATGTCCCGTCAGCAGGCCGAGGTCGAGGCGTTCTATGCCCTGACCGCCAACGGATAAGGAGGGGAGAACCATGGGAAAAGCAACTGGATTTTTGGACTATCAGCGGCTGGAGGATATCCAGGAGGCCCCGGAGGTCCGCTGCGGCCACTATGAGGATTTCCACCGGGCGCTGCCGGAGGCGGAGCGCCGGGAGCAGGGGGGACGGTGCATGGACTGCGGCGTGCCCTTCTGCCAGGCGGGGTGCCGGTTTGACGGCCTGGGCAGCTTCGGCTGCCCCCTGCACAATCTGATCCCGGAGTGGAACGATATGGTGTTCCGGGACAACACACGCCACGCCCTCAGCCGCCTCCTGAAGACCAACAACTTCCCGGAGTTCACCGGCCGGGTCTGCCCCGCCAGCTGCGAGGAGGCCTGCGTGTGCAATGTCCACGGTGAGGCCGTCACCATCCGGGACAACGAGCTGAGCATCATTGAGACCGCCTTTCGGACGGGGCTGATGCAGCCCCGCCGGCCCGCCGTCCGCTCCGGGCGGAGGGTAGCGGTGGTGGGCAGCGGCCCGGCGGGCCTCGCCGCCGCGGATCAGCTCAACCAGCGGGGCCACAGCGTCACCGTGTTCGAGCGGGACGACCGGCCCGGCGGGCTTTTGATGTACGGCATCCCCAACATGAAGCTTCCCAAGGACATCGTATTGCGCCGGGTGCAGCTGATGGAGGCGGAGGGAGTGACCTTCCGCACCGGCGTCAATGTGGGGAAGGACATCTCGCCGGAGGAGCTGCTGGCGGAGTTTGACTGCGTGGTGCTGTGCTGCGGCGCGGCCAAGCCCCGGCCTTACGCCCTGGCGGACCAGGGGGTCAAGGGGGTCAGCTATGCCCTGCCCTACCTCCAGTTTGCCACCCGGGCCCTGCTGGACCGCTCCGCCCCGGTGATCGACGCCGTGGACAGGGATGTGGTGGTGGTCGGCGCCGGGGACACCAGCAGCGACTGCGTGGCCACGGCCATTCGCCAGGGCTGCCGCTCCATCACCCAGGTGATCCGCAAGCCCCAGTCCGTCATCGAGCAGGGGCGCTGCCTGTGGCGGCCCCAGCCCTACCGCCCGGACTACGCCCATGAGGAGGCCGTCGCCCGGTTCGGCGCCAGCCCCCGGCGGTATGAGACGGTGGTGAAGGAGCTGGTGACCGGGGAGCAGGGGGAGCTGCGGCAGGTGGTGCTGCAGCGAGTCTCCTGGCGTCAGGAGGACGGGAAGGCGGTCATGGAGCCCCTGGCGGGCACCGAGGAGACCATCCCGGCGGACCTGATGCTGGTAGCCAGCGGCTTTGCCGGCTGTGAGGACTACATCGGCGAGGCCTTCGGCCTGACGCTGGAGCGGGGCATGGATGTCTGCGCACCCAACGATCAGCGGATCTTCCTGGCCGGGGACCTGCGGCTGGGGGCCAGTTTGGTGGTCCACGCCATTGCCGACGGCCGGCGGGCCGCCAGGGCTGCGGACGACTACCTGATGCATCTGGTGGACTGAAAAAACGAGAGAAGGACCGGCGGGAACACCCGCCGGTCCTTCTCTCGTTGTGATTATAGTCTCGCCTCCGGCTGAGGGAGGCGGAGAACCTGCACGGCCCCGAGCGCCTGCGTCTCGCCAAGATCGTGGGTCACCAGCAGCACCGTTCGCCCGGTGCATCGGCGGCGGGTATCCGCCATGACCCGTTCCTTGGTCCCCGGATCCAATCCCTTGAAGGGCTCGTCCAGAAACAGGATATCCCAGGGGGCCAGCAGCGCCCGGAGGATGGCTGTCCGGCGGCGCATCCCGCCGGAAAATTCTGATACCGGCTGCCCCGCGCAGTTCTCCAGCCCTACCGCGGCCAGGGCCTCCTCCACCTGGGCGGGGGAGAGGGTTGGGTTCACCAGCCGGATATTGGCCGCGGCGCTGAGATTGTCACACAGCCGGTCCTCCTGGAACACAGCGCTCTGCCGCAGGCCGGCGAGGCCGGTGACAGCGCCGCTGTCCGCCGGCTCCAGCCCCATGAGGATCCGCAGCAGCGTGGTCTTTCCGCCGCCGGAGGGGGCCATCACAGCGGTGACAGCTCCGGCGGGGATGGATGCGGAAAAGTCGCACAGCACCGGCTTGCCGCCGAAGGCTTTGCAGAGGTGCTGCACCTCGATGGTACCGCCCATGCCTCTCACATCCTTTCCAGCCGTTTAGCGGCCCTGCGGATCAGGGCCAGAAACAGCTTTTCAAAGCCCAGGCTCACCAGGACGATGACAACCGTCCAGGCCAGCAGATCTGGCGTGTTGAGATAGATCTTGGCCTGCTGGAGCTGTTCTCCGATGGACCCCTCCGGCATGCCGATGACTTCGGCAGCCACCCCGGCCTTCCAGCTGAGCCCCAGCGCCACGGTGCAGGCGGAGAGAAAGTAGGGGAGTACCTGGGGGAGGTAGATATAGCGGATACGCCGGGCCGCCGGGATGCGGAATACCCGGGCCATCTCCAGCAGCTGCCTATCCACGCTCCGAATACCCGCCAGTACGTTGGTGTAAATCACCGGCAGCACAATCAGGAAAGAAATCAGCACCGCCAGATGGCGGGAGGAGAACAGCATCAGGGCCAGGATAATAAAGGAGGCTACAGGGATGGATTTCACCGCCAGCATCAGCGGCGCCAGCAGCTCCTGGACGCGCCGGAACCGGGCGGCAAGGGCACCCAGCACCACGCCGGATACCACCGCCAGAAGGAAACCGCCCCCAATGCGCAGCAGAGAATTGGCAATGGAGGACCAGAAGAAGCCCTCCGTCACCAACTGGCCCAGGCGTACCACGACCCGCACCGGGGACACCAGAAAGAGATCCTGGTGGATCACCATGCTGGCGATCTGCCACACCGCCAGCCAGAATACCACCGCCCAGAGGCGGATCCGTCCCGGCCCTCTCATCTCAGCGGCTGTAGTAGAAGTCGTCGCCGGGCAGCGCCCCGCCGACGGACTGGGGATTCTGCTCCAACAGGACGGAGAGATAGCCGGAGAGATTCTCCTGCATCTCCGCGCCCTCGATAAAGGTGATGTTGCACGCCGGCAGGGCCTTCTCCGCCACCTGGGCGGTGACGATCTCATACTGCCCCACCAGCTGGGCCGCCTCCGCCACGTTGGCATTGACATAGTCCACGGAGTCCTTGTAGTGGTTCAGGAAAGCGGAGACTGCCTCCGGATGCTGCTCGACAAATTCCTTCCGGGCCACCACCACGCCGGTAACCAGGGTGGAGGGGGCGTCGCTGCCGGACTGGAGCCGATCCCACTCCTCCGTCAGATCCAGGGCCACCCGGAGCCCCTCGCTCTGGGCCTGGGCGGTGGTGACGAAGGGCTGGGGCAGCATGGCAATGCCGTTCTCGTCGGCCATCAGGGCGGACAGGCACTCCGCCTGCTCACTTTTCCACTCGATGGTCACATCGGCGGCGGGGTCGATACCGTTCTGGGTGAGGACGTAGTTGAGGGCGTACTCCGGGGTGGTGCCCTTGCCGCTGGCGTAGATGGTCTTGCCCCGCAGATCCTCCACGGACTGGATGGACTCGCCGTTCTCCACGATATACAGCACCCCCAGGGTGTTGATCGCCAGCACCTGGATCGCGCCGTCGGTGTTGTTGTAGAGCACAGAGGCCAGGTTGGCCGGAATGGCGGCGATATCCGTGCTGCCGTTGCCCAGAGCGGCGGAGGCCTCGTCGGTGACAGCGGTGATGGTGAAGTGGTAGTTGTTATCCGTCAGGGCGCCGGTGTCGGCCTCGTTCATGAACGACACCATGCCCATGGCGGTGGGGCCCTTCAGGGCCATGATATGGATGTCAATAGGGTCCGCCGGTGTCTGGGTGTCCTCCGACTCTTGGTCGCCGGAAGCGCTGCCGGTGGTTTCATTGCCGCCGGTGTTGTTGGTTGTGGTCGTTGTGTTGGAGGCGCATCCGGCCAGCAGAGCGGCTGTCAGGGCCAGGACGCAGAAAAGAGAGAGCAGCTTTTTCATGGATAGGTCCTTTCTATGATGAATTCGTAAAATAGCATGCAGGCTTATTTTACCACGACAGGGCGCGATAGTCAAAAGCTCCCTGACCCCGGGGGAATATTTCTGTCCGAAAGGGCGCGCCGCCCCAAAGCCGGCGCATCCCGCGGCGGGGACGGAGAAAAACGCCGCCGATTTCCCCAGGACCTGGACGGTACCGGAGCCTGGTTTGGCGGCTCCGCCCGGATGGCGGGCCGGGAGGCGGTTGACCTGCCCGCCGCCGTATGGTATCATCGTCCTGCAGCGGCAGCGCGGCAAAACGAAAGGGAAGGGAGATACTCCACTGTGAAAAAAGTGATCGTAGGCTCCGCTATGTTTCTGACCGGCATCCTTTCAGCGGTTATACTGTTGGCGGGTGCGATGGCGTTTCAATTCGAGCACATCAATTTAAGTCCCTTCGCGATGACGATGCAGATCCTCACAACCTATGGCCTGACGCCGGTCCTGTATGGGGCGGTGGGGCTCGCTGTGGTGGGCGCAGTCATTGCGATCCTGGGATTGAAAGAAAAGCGAGCTGCATGGCCGGGAACCAGCGCAGGTGCACCGGCTGAAGCGGGGGCTTTGCGCTAGCCCGTGGATTTTACTTGACTGCGGTGCGGAAATGCCGGTATACTACAATCAGTAAAGAGATGGAGGCGGCAGCATGGTAACAGCGGAGCAGGTCAAAAATGACCGGGCGGTGAAGGCGTATATCGCCAAGGCGGATGAATCCCTCTCAGCCCTTGGGTACACGGAGCACAGCTTTGCCCACGTGGGGCTGGTGGCCAACACGGCCAAGTATATCCTGGAGACCCTGGGCTATGACGCCCACCAGATCGAG
Organism: uncultured Oscillospiraceae bacterium; assembly: GCA_904419145.1. GTDB lineage: Bacteria > Bacillota > Clostridia > Oscillospirales > Oscillospiraceae > CAJFPI01. The sequence continues at coordinate 59,143 of CAJFQQ010000003.1, forward strand.
CTGGCACAGATCGCCGGCTATCTCCACGATATCGGCAACGTGGTCAACCGGGTGGACCACTCCCAGAGCGGGGCGGTGATGGCCTTCCGTATTCTGGACAACATGGAGATGGACCCGGAGGATATCGCCACCATCATTGCCGCCATCGGCAACCACGACGAGGGCACCGGCGTGCCGGTGAATGCGGTGGCGGCGGCGCTCATTCTGGCGGACAAGTCCGACGTGCGCCGCAGCCGGGTCCGGGAGAAGGACTCCAGCAAGTTCGATTTCCATGACCGGGTGAACTACTCTGTGCAGAAGGGGAGCCTGCGCATCAACGAGGCTAAAACCGTGGTGGAGCTGGAGCTGGAGATCGACACGGCCTACGGCTCGGTGATGGACTACTTTGAGATCTTCATGGAGCGGATGATCCTCTGCCGCAAGGCGGCGGAGAAGCTGGGGCTCCATTTCCGCCTGACCATCAATGGCCAGCAGCTTTTATAAATCAAAAAACGGCTTGCCACTTTAGAAAATGCTGAGGCGCGGTGAACCTTCCACCGCGCCTTCCATCACGAGGAGACTTCCGCTCAGGAAGCCTCGCGGAGGTCCTGGGGCCGTAGCCCCAGGAATAAAATGAAATCCGTCATTTCCGGGGACATGCGCCTCGGAAATGACACATCTCATGGAATTTTCGCCGACTATTTCGCAGGAAATCGAGGCGAAAATTCCATGGACCTCTCTCGAAAAAGTGGCCCGCCACTTTTTTGACGCGCTGAGGAGCGGTGGATCTTCCACCGCTCCTCTTTTTCGGGGCTTTACTTGATCTCCACTACCTCATAGCCCGCGTCAGTGACGGCCTTGGTGAGGGTCTCGTCGGTGACGTCCCCCTGGACGGTTGCGGTGCCGGCCTCCAGATTCACCGTGGCGGTGACGCCGGGCAGGGCGTTGAGGGCCTTTTCCACGTGGGCTTGGCAGTGGGCGCACATCATGCCCTTGATTACAATGGTCTTTGTCATAGTTGTTTCCTCCTCTTTGGATGTTTGGTGTATCGAAATCGTCTCCTCAGAAGACGGGATTTCCGCATAGGTCGGCTTCCACCGGCGCAGGCGCAGGGCGTTGGACACCACGCACACGCTGCTCAAGCTCATGGCCGCAGCGGCGAACATGGGGTTGAGTTTGAACCCGAACAGGGGGAAGAACACCCCGGCGGCGATGGGGATGCCGATGGAGTTGTAGAAAAAGGCCCAGAACAGGTTCTGCTTGATGTTGCGGATCACGGCCTTGCTCAGCTCCACGGCGGCCACCGCATCGTTGAGATCGCTTTTCATCAGCACCACATCACTGCTCTCGATGGCGATATCTGTCCCGGCGCCGATGGCGATGCCTACATCCGCCCGAGCCAGGGCTGGGGCGTCGTTGATGCCGTCGCCGATCATGGCCACCTTCTTGCCCTGCTGCTGCAGGTCGGCGATACACTTCTCCTTGTCCTGGGGCAGCACCTCGGCAATCACGTGTTGGATGTCCAGCTGCCGGCCAATGGCATCGGCGGTGCGGCGGTTGTCCCCGGTGAGGAGGACCACGTCAATGCCGAGCTTTTTGAACTGGGCGATGGCGGCGGCGCTGGTGGGCTTCACCGTATCTGCCAGTGCCAGCATTCCCAGGAGGTTTCCGTCTGCCACAAAGTACAGGGGCGTCTTACCCTCTGCGGCAATGCGGTCGGCCAAATTGTCAAAGGCGGAGATGTCCACGCCTTTCTGAGAGAAGAGACGGCGGTTGCCGGCGAAGAGTTTCCGCCCCTCCACGGTAGCCTCCACACCGCCGCCGGGGGTAGCGGCAAAGTTACTGGCTTCAGAAAGTGTAATATTATTTTCCTTTACATGCTCTACAATGGCCTGGGCCAGGGGATGCTCCGACAAAACCTCTGCAGAGCCCGCCAAGCGCAGCAACTCTTCGGCAGCGACGCCGTCAGCGGGGAACACGTCAGTGACCCGGGGCTGGCCCTGAGTCACGGTGCCGGTCTTATCCATCACCACGGTATTCACGTGGTGGAGGATCTTCAGGGCCTCTGCGGATTTGATGAGGATGCCGTGCTGGGCGGCCTTGCCGGTCCCCACCATAATAGCTACCGGAGTCGCCAGGCCCAGGGCGCAAGGGCAGGAGATGACCAGCACCGCAATGGCGATGGACAGCGAGAAGCTGACGCTCTGATGGCCCACAAAGTACCACAGGAGCCCGGCAATCACAGCGATGGTGATGACCGTGGGGACGAAGATGCCGCTGACCTTGTCGGCCAGCTTAGCGATGGGGGCCTTGGAGGAGGCCGCCTCGTCCATGAGGGTGATGATCTGGGATAGGGTGGTGTCCTTGCCCACCCGGGTGGCCTTGATCTCCAGGTAGCCGGCCTTGTTGATGGTGGCGGCAATAACAGTATCCCCCTCGCCCTTCTCCACCGGGAGGCTCTCGCCGGTGATGGCGCTCTCATCCACAGCGCCGCTGCCGCTGAGGACCGTGCCGTCCACCGGGATGCGGCCCCCCTGGCGGACGATGACCGTATCTCCGGCCACCACGTCACCGATTGGCAAGGTGATTTCCTTGCCATCTCTTAGAACTACAGCGGATTCCGGCGCCAAGGCAATGAGGGCGGCGATGGCCTCGCCGGTCTTGCCCTTGCTGCGGGCCTCCAGATATTTCCCCACTGTGACCAGGGCCAGGATCATGCCAGCGGACTCAAAGTAGAGCTCCGGCATCTCTCCGGCCGTGCCCTGGAAGATGCGGACCGTCTCCATCAGGCTGTAGACGAGACCGGCGGCCGCGCCCAGGGCCACCAGGGAGTCCATATTGGGCGCCAGCTGGAACAGGCGCTTGAACCCCACAGTAAAATAGGCAGCGTTGACAATCAGAATGGGGATGACCAGAAGGATCTGAGTGATGACAAATACCTGTTGGTTGGTGTGGAAGATGGCGGGGACGGGGAGCCCCATCATGTGCCCCATAGCGAGATAAAACAGCGGGACAAGGAACACGATGGAGATGATGAGGCGCTTTTTCATCCAGGCAATATGCTTGTCGCTGGCCTCTTTCTGGCTGTTCTTGCTGGAGACAGAGGCCAATTCTGCGCCATAGCCGCCGTCCACCACAGCGGCGACGATCTTGTCCGGGGATGTGACAGATTCATCGTAATCTACAGCCATACTGCCGTTGAGCAGGTTGACGCTGACCTGGCACACGCCGTCCACATGGGAGACAGATTTCTCCACGTGTGCTGAACAGGCCGAACAGGTCATGCCGGTGACGACAAATTGGTCATGTTTCATAGGAAGTACCTCTTTTCTAAGAGCAGGTTGGTAAAGCTGCGCCGCAGGTGCGGCGTACAAGTGTTTCCCGGAGGGAAACCTTGCCGCAGGGCGGATTCATTCCGCCCGAGGAAGTTAGGAAATGGGGTCCCCGCAAAATCGGAGATTTTGTGGGGTCATGCCGGTGACGACAAATTGGTCATGTTTCATAGGAAGTACCTCTTTTCTAAAAGCAGGTTGGTAAAGCTGCGCCGCAGGTGCGGCAGAATTGTGAGATAGGAAGGACCGCTTTAAGGTTCCTGCATAAGCGCCCCGGCAGGAAAAGGAATGCTTTGGCTTGGCTATTTCATCAGCTTCTGCAGGAGGCACACCAGTTCATCCACGACTTCGTCGTTGCCGCTGCGGATGTTGTCGGCTACGCAGGTCTTGATGTGGGTGGCCAGAAGCTCCTTGCTAAAGCTGTTGAGGGCGGCGGTGGCGGCGGATACCTGTACCAGAATGTCGGTGCAGTAGGCGTCATTCTGCAGCATCTCCTTCAGTCCGCGGATCTGCCCCTCGATGCGGCTGAGGCGGTTGGTGAGCCGGCGTACCTCCTCCTCGGTGCGGTCCTTGTGCTTGCCGGAAGCACAGCAGCACTCATTCATTATGAATTCCTCCCGGTTAGGTTCTGCAAACACTATATACCCCGTGGGGGTATTTGTCAAGCGGAATTTTTCACAAAGTACGAAAAAGCCGGAGACGGATTCCTCCGCCCCCGGCAGGGTTGGATCAGCGCTTTTCCCCGGGCTTGAACAGCAGCGCCGCGATGACACCGAACAGCACCGCCGCTGCCACCCCGGCGGCGGAGGCGGTGAAGGGGCCGGTGAAGATGCCGATCCAACCTTGTTCCTCGATCGCTTTTGCTACACCTTTTGCCAAATTAGAGCCGAATCCGGTCAGCGGAACTGTAGCTCCAGCCCCGCCCCAGGCCACAATGTGCTCGTAGACACCCACGGCCTGTAAGACAACACCGGCTACCACATACCCCACCAGGATCCGGGCAGGGGTCAATTTGGTTTTGTCGATGAAGATCTGGCCGATGGCACATAGAATCCCCCCGCACAGGAAGGCGTTCCAATACTCCATTCACGTCATCCATCCTTTCTTATACCTTGTTTTCGATCAGAACCGCGTGGCAGATGCCGGGGATGCTCTCCCCCTGGAAGGAGGAGGTGGGGGAGAGGAGGGCTCCGGTGGGCGCGAACAGCAGTGTTTTCCATGTCCCATTCTCCAACTGCTGGAGGAGATAGCCGTTGAACACGCTGGCGCTGCACCCGCAGCCGCTGGCGCCGCAGTGCATGTCCTGGCGTTTGCGGTCAAAGAGCAGCAGGCCGCAGTCGTTGTAGTTTGCCCCCAGGGGGTATCCCTCCCGCTCCATTAGATCCTGTAGGATTTCGCTGCCCAGTTGTCCCAGGTCTCCTGTGACAATCTGGTCATAGTCACTGGGCTTGGTACCGGTATCCTGGAAAAAAGCGGTAAGCGTGGCCAGTGCCGCAGGAGCCATGGCAGCACCCATATTATTCGCGTCAGTGATGCCCAAATCCTCCACCGTGCCGCAGGTGACGTGGGTCACCACCGGCCCCTTGCCGCCGGCCTCCAGGATGGTGCAGCCTGCCGCCGTGGCAGTCCACTGGGCGGTGGGGGTTCTCTGGCTGCCGTAGGGCACGGGCATGCGGTACTGCCGCTCGGCGGTGCAGAAGTGGGAGGAGGTCATGGCTGCCGTCCGGTGGCCGAACCCGCCGTCCAGCAGCAGGGAGGCCAGGGCCAGGCTCTCCCCCATGGTGGAGCAGGCACCGTAGAGACCGTAGAAGGGGATGCCGGAGTCCCGAAGGCCAAAGGAGGTACCAATGCACTGGTTGAGCAGGTCTCCGGCAAAGACGAAGTCAATGTCAGAGGCGGTGAGGCCCGCCTTCTCCAGGGCCCGGCTCAGCACCCGCTTCTGCATGGTGGACTCCGCCTTCTCCCAGGTCTTCTCCCCGAAAAAGCCGTCGTCGCTCAGTTCGTCGAAGTAGGCAGCCAGAGGTCCCCGTCCCTCGTGTCTGCCGCCGATGTTGGCGTGGGAGATGATGGCAGGCGGATGGGAGAGCCGCAGGGTCTGGCGGCCGATTTTTTTCTCCATGGGAATCCCTCGCTTCTGAAAGATGTATCCCTATTGTGCGCAGAGCGGGAAAAATTATGAATACGGCAATAAAAATTGAGGTGCCGCCTTTTTAAGGCAGCACCCCGTCGAGATCGGCTGTTTGCGTGGGTTACTCGGTCAATTCAATTTGATTGCCCTCCCGGTCCAGGATGCAGCTCTCGTAATAGCCGTCCCCGGTGAGGCGGGGGCCGCTGAGGACCGGGTAGCCGTCGGCACGCAGGCGGCTGGTCAGAGCATCCACCGCCGCCCGGCTCCCCAGGGAAAACGCCAGATGGGCGTAGCCCGATCCGGTGAGGGGCTTCTCACGGCCGATGAGGTCCGGCCGGGTCATCAGCTCCAGCCGGGCGCCCTCGCCGAAGGTGAGGAAGTAAGAGGTGAAGCCGGTGCGGGGGTTGTGATAGTTTTCTCCGGGAACGGCGGAAAAATACCGCACAAAAAAGTCCCGGGCGTTCTCCAGGTCGCTGACATACAGCGCCGCGTGTTCGATGTGCATACACATTGTATAGTTCCTCCTTTTGCAGAATATGGTGAAGCGGGAGGAGGCGATAGACCGGAAGCAGGATGGTATTGTCGATATCAGAGATCGATTTCAAACCCATATTCGCAAAGTACTGTATTGGAGTCGGTCTGCTTCCGATAGATTCCACTCGCCTGGTTCCACCCGTACTTTTGATAAAGACGGATGGCAGGAAGGTTGTGATCCACAACAAACAGCCGGAGAGAATCGAAACCTGTCGCTTTTGCCGTAGCTTTTGCGTATTCCAGCATCAGACTACCGATTCCCCTGCGTTCTTTTCCCGCCCGGACCCCGAGGCGAGTGAGGTACAGCGCCCGACCATCTGAATTGGCCCATGACACATGGCTTGCCCCCGGCTCTGTATCGCAGAGAGCAAACGCGGAAAGAATCCGACTGTTTTTCAGCAGCACATAGAGGCGGTTAAATTGGATATCATCCGGCAGGCAGCAACAGGGATAGACCTCATCCCAAATAGGAGAGGTCTGTAGTTGCATGCGCTGGACGAGTTCTTTATACATCTCCAATATTCGCGGTAAATCTTGGATGGTGGCTAATCTGAACTCCATATTTCATCCCATATCTCCGATATGTTTGCGATTATACCACAGGGTAGCCAGCCGGGCAAGCAGCCAGTTGGTAAAAGAGATTAGCACGACGGTTCAAAGGACAATAGAAGTGGTGCAGGAAAATGGGATTCCCTCTGGAAAATTCTCCGCATCTGTTGTATAATAGCAGGCAATGTAAAACTTCATGCGCTCAGAGCGCACGAAAAACACAGGCAAAAGCCGGAGCGCATGGAGTTTTTGCGCATGTGAGCTTGGATGGCCCACGCGCTTTTGATTGTATGGCCGTGCCGCTGAAAGCGGCACATGGCCAATTTTGCTGTGCTTTTGCATAGCAAAAAAGGGGGATCATGTATGGAGCCCATGCGGACCATTGGATATATCTGTCCCAAGTGCGGCAAGGCGGTCGTCGCCAACCGCACGGTATTTGCCCTGCAGGCCGGACCTGCGGCGGCGGTGTGCGACTGCGGGGACTCGGAGTTCATCAGCGAGACCGACGGACTGCGTTTCCGGCTGACGGTGCCCTGCGGTATCTGCGGCGGGGAGCACATCGCCGAGGTGGACGCCAAGGCCATGCTCCAGGGACCGGGCATCGCCCTGAGCTGTCCGGATACCAAGCAGCTGTGCTGCTATATCGGGGAGGAGGGACGGGTCAACGCCGCCATGCGGGAGCTGGAGATCACGGCCGGGAAGCTGAAGGATCCGGAGGAGAGCCACTTTGCGGATTCTCTTATTATGTACGAAATTCTCTCCGAGCTGCGGGATATCGCTGGGCGGGACGGCATCTCCTGTACCTGTGGCAGCCATGCCTATGCCATGGAGGTGCGGCCCGGGGCGGTGGACCTGGTGTGCAAGCAGTGCGGGGGAAAGCTGCGCCTCCCCGCCGCCACTGATGAGGATCTGGACCAGCTCTGCTGCCACTACACGCTGACGATCAAGGGGCGGAAAGCGGAAGAAACCGGGGAGAACTGACCGGAGGCGCCGATGCTCCGCGAAGCGGCGGACAAAGCGAAAAGCTATACATCTATCAATGGAAGGGAGTGAGACCGCTGATCCAGCTGCTGGCAAAGCGGTTGATCCCCAACTGGCAGCACACGGAGGATCCGGCCGTCCGCCGGGGCTACGGTGTGCTGTGCGGCGTTGTGGGGATCTGTCTGAATGTACTGCTGTTTTTGGGAAAAATCCTGGCCGGCACGGTGAGCGGCTCCATCGCCATCACCGCCGACGCCTTCAACAACCTGTCCGATGCCGGCTCCTCCGTGGTGACGCTGCTGGGCTTCAAGCTGGCGGCCCAGGAGCCGGATCGGGACCACCCCTTCGGCCACGGCCGCATGGAGTATATCTCCGGTCTGGTGGTGGCGATGCTGATCCTGCTGATGGGGGTGGAGCTGCTGAAAAGCAGCGTCAGCAAAATCCTCCACCCAGAGGAGGTCTCCTTCAGCATTCTGGCATTGGTGATCCTGGCGGTGTCCATTGCCGTCAAATTCTACATGAGCCTGTATAACCGGGCGGTGGGGAAGCGCATCGACTCCGCCGCCATGCTGGCCACCGCCACCGACAGCCGCAGTGATGTGCTGGCGACCACGGCAGTGTTGGCCTCCACGGTGGTGGGCCATTTTACCGGCCTGCCCATCGACGGCTGGTGCGGCTTGGTGGTGGCGGTGCTGATCCTCAAGGGGGGCTTCGGCGCGGCGGTGGACACGGTGAGCCCCCTGCTGGGGCAGGCGCCGGCGCCGGAACTGGTGCAGGAGGTGGAGCAGCTGGTCCTGGCCCATAAGGAGATCGTGGGCATCCACGACCTGGTGGTCCACGACTACGGACCGGGCCGGCTGATGATCACCCTCCACGCCGAGGTCCCCGCCGACGGCGATATGCTGGAGCTCCACGACGTGGTGGACACGGTGGAGCGGGAGCTGGCGGTGAAAATGCGCTGCGTGGCCACCATCCACATGGACCCGGTGGTGACCGACGAGACCACCACCCAACTGCGCAACCAGGTAGCACAGCTGGTACAGACGGTCGATCCCCGCATTACCATCCACGATTTCCGCATCGTGCCCGGGCCCACCCACACCAATCTGGTTTTTGACGCCATGGTGCCCTTTGATCTGCCCATGGAGGAAAAAGCGGTGGAGCGGGCGATCCGGGACAAGGTGCGGCAGCTGCCAGGGAACTACTACGCTGTGGTCCACGCGGAGACCAGCTACGTATGAGCTGGTGCCTCCGGCGAATGGGAGCGCTGCGGCAAAAGAATCAGCGGGGGCCGATGCCCCCGCTGTGGTCTATTCCCATTTCTCCCAGATCTCCGGGTGGTAGCCTACGGTGACCTCCCGGCCGTTGCGCACGATGGGCGTGTTGAAGAGCTGGGGATGTTCAAACAGCTTTTCCTCCGCCGCATCCCGGGTGATATAGGCCATGTACAGGTCCTGGTAGGCCCGGCATTTAGTGTTGACCAGCTCCTCATAGGAGAGCTTCGCCCGGACGCTGCGGTATTCCCCGGGGGAGAAGCCCTTTTTGAAGAGGTCGATGTATTGATATTTGATGCGCCGCTCCTTGAACCAGCGCTCGGCCTTTTTGGTGTCGAAGCATTTGGAGGAGCCAAAAATTTGAATATTCATCAGAAAATTCTCCTTGGAGGTGCAGGATGAACGAGATCGAACAGCTGAGGCAGTGGATCGCGGACAGCGACAATATCGTCTTTTTCGGCGGCGCCGGGGTCAGCACGGAGAGCGGGATCCCGGACTTCCGCAGTACCGACGGGCTGTACAACCAGCAGTATGACTACCCGCCGGAGACTATTTTAAGCCATACCTTCTATAAAAGCAACCCCAAAGAATTCTGGCGCTTCTATCGGGACAAGATGCTCTGCCTGGACGCCCAGCCAAACCCCGCCCATATCAAGCTGGCCCAGCTGGAGCAGGATGGGAAGCTGCGGGCGGTCATCACCCAGAATATCGACGGTCTCCACCAGAAGGCGGGCAGTCGGAACGTCCTGGAGCTTCACGGCAGCGTCCACCGCAACTACTGCGAGCGCTGCGGGAAGTTTTACACGGCCGAGGATATCCTTCGTACCACAGGCGTGCCTAGGTGCACCTGCGGCGGCCCTATCAAGCCCGACGTGGTGCTCTACGAGGAGGGCTTGGACCAGGATACCCTGGAGCGTTCAGTGGCGGCGATCCGCCATGCGGAGGTGCTCATCATCGGCGGAACGTCCCTGGTGGTCTATCCGGCGGCGGGGCTGGTGCGGTATTACCGAGGAGAGCGTCTGGTGGTGATCAACAAGACGGAACTGCCCGGCACTGGAGCGGATCTGACGATCTGCCAGCCTATCGGACAGGTACTTGCCCAGGTGTGAGCGGCGGATTCCTGCATTTGTAAAATTTGAGGTTGACAAAGCTGTCAGAAATCGCTATAATAATCCTGCTGTCCTTGAGGGAAACAGCAGAGATGCGAGTGTGCTGGAACTGGTAGACAGGCACGTTTGAGGGGCGTGTGACAACCGTCGTACGGGTTCAAGTCCCGTCACTCGCACCACTTTCCCAAAAGGATGGATGCGCGCGAGTGGTGGAATTGGCAGACTCGCTAGATTCAGGTTCTAGTGTGCATTACGCACGTGCGGGTTCAAGTCCCGCCTCGCGCACCACCGAAAAACCCTGTAGCTTCAACAGCTACAGGGTTTTCTTTTTGCCTGTATGATTTGTTGATTCTCCTGTTTTTGGGCTTAAATTATACCGCCTTACCCCACCCAAAACTGCTCTATTGGGGTAAAAATTGGGGTCAGAATTTGAGCTTCTTCACGGCGTTTTGGAGGCCGTCCACATCCACATAAGCGCATGGATCAGGCCATCCCTCACATCGGCGGGAGCGTGATAATAGATCTCACAGGGCCAGAACACCTCTGCGGCCAGTGCCGAGCGCTGAATCTCCGGGGTGATGGCGTCCCGATAGCCAAGCAGCTGCCAGAAGTCGGTGAACTCCGGGGCCTTCATATCACCCAGCCGCCGGATATTCTGAATCAGGTTCCTTTGCTTCTCTGCGATCTGCTCCGGCGTCCAGGCCAGCGCGGTGGCTCGATCCTGCTTACACTTGCAGTTCCAGCACAATCCCTCATAGCCCAAGGGTGTCCCACAGCCAGGGCAGGTATAGTTCAGACCCATATTCTTTGACTCCTTCCCAAAGATAGAAAAACGCCCCGCACCACCCCACCATACAGACGGGGTGGACACAGGGCGTGAAAAGACTGCAAAAAATTACTACATCCCTTTGCGGACGTAGAGGCCATACTCACAATCGGCATGTTTTCATACCTAATTTGAGCGGCTGAAAGCCACCCATACTTATTTTGCATCATATCATACCTGAAATAGAGCATTTTAGGCCGGGCTGTTAAAATGCATTATATCATACTCTGGACGGAATAGGGAGGGGGGAAAACTCCGATATCTATGAAAAATTGGAAGAGGGAATCGGCCAGCCCGGCAGCCCCGAAACGAAAAGACATCTGTTTGCGCAACGAACCGTAACACGTTTTGCCTGCTATAGTTGGTGGAACTTTCAAAAGAACCAGATTATAATGCAGTCAGGAGGTGTGAAAAGTATGAAAACTCAGAAAAGCAATATTGCCCGCAATTTGGCCGCGCTGCGGCATTTGAATAAATACTCCCAGGAGGAGGTTGCGGAGCGGGTCGGTGTTTCCCGACAGGCTGTGGCAAAATGGGAAGCTGGGGAATCTGTACCGGATATCATAAACTGTGACGCGCTGGCACAGCTTTATGATGTTGCGCTCAGCGACCTGATCCATCACGATCAGGAGCAGACTGGGAGAAGCATTCCCCCCAGAGGCAAGCATATATTTGGAACGGTCCGCGTGGGTGAGCGGGGGCAGATTGTGCTGCCAAAACAGGCAAGGGATGTATTCAACATCAAACCGGGAGACTTGCTGGTCGTTCTGGGGGATGAATCCCCAGAGCATCCGGGCATTGCGTTGATGAAAGAGGAATTCTTTCTAGGGATTGCGCAGTTATTCAAAACTGCGTTGAATATGGCAGATGCACCTGAGAACAGAAAGGAGGAAGAATGATGGATAGTGTGTTGAGCGTCCAGGGAATCCATAAGCACTATTCCGGCTTTGCTCTGGAAGATGTTACCTTTTCTCTGGCTCCCAATCGTATTATGGGGTTGATTGGCAAAAATGGAGCTGGGAAAAGCACCACCTTAAAATCAATTCTCAACATGGTCGCGCCGGAAAAAGGGAGCGTTACCATGTTTCAAAAGAATTTTTACAAGCACGAAAAAGAGTGCAAACAGCGCATAGGCGTTGTATTTGGAGGGATTGATTTTTATCCGTTGAAAAGACTCTCTACGATTGCGGCGGTTACCCAAAGGTTTTATGCGAACTGGGATCAGGAACAGTATCAAAGATACATAAAGCGCTTTGCTCTGGATGAGGGGAAACAATATAAAGAGCTGTCGAACGGGATGAAAGTAAAATTCCTGCTTGCACTGGCGCTGTCCCACCACGCCGAGCTGTTGATTTTGGACGAACCGACCTCCGGTTTAGATCCGGTATCCCGGGAAGAACTGCTTCATATTTTCCGGCAGATTGTGAAAGGTGAAAACTGTTCCATCCTGTTTTCCACACATATTACGTCCGATTTGGATCGGTGCACAGATGATATTACCTATATTCAGAATGGACGGGTGCTGCAAAGTGCAGATAAAGAAACATTTTTGCGCTCCTTTGAACATTTGAAGACCCCAGAGGACCTGGGGCAGCTTACTTTGGGAGAAATTATGCTGCGTACGGAAAGGGGGGAGTGGGATGATGACGCTGCTGTATAAAGAAATAAGGCTTGCAGCCCATCCAACTTCCATTGTGTTTACATTTTTGGGATGTCTTGTGCTTGTGCCTGCATATCCGTGCAGTGTAATCTTCATGTTTGGCTGCTTAGCGCCTTACCTCACTTTTTTGAATGCGCGGGAAACAAATGATTCTTGGTACACGGCAGTTCTACCAGTGACAAAGCGGGAAAGTGTTCAGGGGAAATGCCTGCTGACCGTCTTTTTCCAGGTGTTTCAGCTGCTTTTTTCCGTCCCATTTGCGGTTCTGCGCAACCTTTTGAATGTAGCAAATAATCCCGTGGGTTTAGATGCGACTATCGCGTGGTATGGCTTTGGACTCATGGTATATGCGGTATTCGATGTGGTATTCTTCACGACATTTTATAAAAGTGGTTACAGAGTCGGGAAGGCTTTTATCCTTGCAGCGCTCCCAATGGCGATTTTGATGGCAGCGGCAGAATCCACCGCCCACATACCCGCACTGGCCTGGATGGATAGCAGTCAGTCCGAGTGCTTGCTGATGCAGCTGCCGATTTTGCTTCTGGGGATTACCTGCTACGGGGTGCTGGTTCCGATCGCATATCGGATTTCTGCAAAGCGCTTCGAAGCCGTCGATTTGTAAAGCCGGGGCATTGGGACAGCCGGTTGGACCAGCTGCGAGATGGACGGCGTGTACCGCCCCTCCGTTTCTGGCACAATTGCCAATGTAAACAGGAAACGCTATGTGGTAGAATAAAGTTGACAAGATCACCTGGAGTACGAGGAGATATCAAAACGATGGTAAAAATCCTGTTTGTCTGCCACGGCAATATCTGCCGCAGCCCTATGGCGGAGTTTGTTATGAAAGACTTGGTGAGGAAGGCTGGGCTGGAAAATCAATTCACAATCAGGTCTGCTGCTACTAGCAGCGAAGAACTGGGCAATCCCGTTTATCCGCCCGCCCGGCGGAAGCTGGAGGAGCACGGGATCTCCTGCGCCGGAAAAACGGCGCGCCAGCTGCGGCGGGAGGATTATACGGAATACGATCTGTTGATCGGCATGGATCAAGCAAATCTGCGCAACATGCGGCGTATCTGCGGAGGGAATGCCGAGGGAAAGATTCGCCTTCTCATGGACTACACAGACCGCCCTGGCGATGTGGCAGACCCATGGTACACAGGGGATTTTGAAACGACCTGGCAGGATGTGCTGGATGGTTGCCGGGGATTGCTGGAGCATCTGGTGAAGAAGGAAAAGAACTAAGGGGGAGATAGCCTGTTCTGATGTGTCTGCAGAATGGACCGTCAGGCAGGCTGGGATCATATGAGAGGAGGGGATTGCCATGGAAGAGCAACAAAAGACTCCCGATGCTGTTCACATCCGTGGAGCCAGAGTGCACAATTTGAAAAATATTGATGTTCAGGTGCCATTACACAAAATTGTGGGGATTGCTGGGGTATCCGGTTCTGGCAAATCCTCGCTTGCGCTGGGGGTCTTGTATGCCGAGGGGTCCCGGCGATATTTGGAGGCGCTGTCTACCTATACCCGCAGGCGGATGACCCAGGCCGCCAAAGCAGATGTGGACGAGGTGCTTTATGTTCCTGCGGCGCTGGCCCTCCATCAGCGTCCAGGTGTTCCCGGGATTCGCAGTACCTTTGGAACAGGAACAGAGCTGCTCAACAGCCTGCGCCTTATGTATTCCCGGCTGGCCAGCCACCGCTGCCCCAATGGGCACTATGTGGAACCGACATTGGCGGTGGCAGCGGGGCAGGAATTGGTCTGCCCGGTCTGCGGCACCCATTTTTACGCCCCCAGCGCAGAGGAACTGGCGTTTAACAGCCAGGGGGCGTGCCGTACTTGCGGCGGTACCGGCATCGTGCGGGTGGTGGACCGTGCCACCCTGGTTCCGGATGAATCCTTGACCATTGATGAGGGGGCGGTAGCCCCCTGGAACAGTTTGATGTGGTCGCTGATGACGGATGTGTGCCGCGCAATGGGAGTACGCACCGATGTGCCCTTTAGGGATTTGACTGCTCAGGAAAAGAAGATTGTCTTTGACGGCCCGGCAGAAAAGAAACACATTCTCTACCGGGGAAAGAAACTGGATCAAGCCACGGAATTGGATTTTACCTATTACAATGCGGTCTATACGGTAGAAAATGCCTTGTCCAAGGTGAAGGACGAAAAGGGGATGAAACGGGTAGAGAAATTTTTGAGAGAGGATCTTTGCCCGGACTGCGGGGGAACCCGCCTGTCGGAGGCTGCAAGGGCACCGCGAATCCGAGGGATTGGTTTGGACAAAGCGTGCCAGATGTCGCTGGCAACGCTGGTCAAATGGGTGGAGGGCATACCGGACACGCTTCCAGAGCCAATGCGCCCCATGGCTGGGGCAATTTGCGAGTCGTTCCGGGCGGTTGCCAGGCGGCTGATGGAACTGGGGCTGGGTTATCTCACACTGGACCGAGCTGCATCGACATTATCCACAGGAGAGCGCCAGCGGATGCAGTTGGCACGTGCGGTGCGCAATCGCACCACAGGGGTCCTCTATGTGTTGGACGAACCATCTATCGGGCTGCACCCATCCAATTTGGTGGGGTTGACAGCGGTGGTAGATGATTTGGTGGCGGACGGGAACTCTGTGGTGCTGGTGGATCACGATGTACAAGTGCTCTCCCACGCAGACTGGATCATTGAAATGGGGCCCGGGGCTGGAGTGGACGGCGGCCGGGTGATGGCCCAGGGCACAGTGGCGGATTTGTCCTGCAACAGTGCCTCTCAAATTGCGCCATACCTCAACGGGACTGCCAAGGTTCAAGTGCGGGAGCCGGTGGAACAGGAGAACCTGTTTGCCCTTGGGCGCATCCATCTGTCTACGGCGGCAATCCACACTGTGCGCCCCTTGGAAGTGGACATCCCCAGAGGGAGGCTGACTGCTGTGACCGGTGTATCCGGTTCCGGCAAGACCACATTGATCCTGGAGAGCCTTGTCCCTGGATTGGAGGCTGTTATCAACGGGCAGAACCTGCCAAAACATGTCCGCAGCGTAGAAGCGGACGGTATTCAGCGTGTCAAGCTCATTGATGCTACCCCCATCGGCATGAATGTCCGCTCTACGGTGGCAACCTATGCCAATGTCCACGATGAGCTGCGGAAAATCTACGCCAGGACAGCAGATGCCAGGCGCCTGGGGTTCAAGGCGGGGGATTTCTCCTATAATACCGGACGGCTCCGCTGCCCGGTGTGCGACGGGACAGGCGTGATTAGCCTGGATGTGCAGTTCCTGCCTGATGTAGATATCCCATGCCCGGAGTGCCAGGGATCCCGCTACAGCAAAGAGGCAGGGCAGGTAAGGGCATCCGGCGGATCAGGGGTGAGCTGCTCGCTGCCAGAGCTGATGGCCATGGATATTCATACGGCGATGGAGTCCTGCGCCGGATGGAAGGTGGTCTGGCAGAGGCTGGAGGTGCTTAACCGGCTGGGATTGGGATATCTCACGCTGGGAGAGGCAACGCCGAGCCTGTCCGGCGGGGAGGCACAGCGGCTGAAATTGGCCAGTGAGATGGGAAGGGGACAGGAGGACACGGTTTTTGTCTTTGATGAACCTACCATTGGTCTGCACCCACTGGATGTCCAGACGTTGCTGGAGGTATTTCAGGTGCTCCTTAGGCATGGGGCTACTGTGATCGTCATTGAACACGACCTTGATGTGATTCGAAATGCCGACTATCTCATCGATATGGGACCTGGCGGCGGGGAAGAGGGAGGTCGGATTGTAGCGGCTGGCACACCTGGACAGGTTGCAGAGAACCCGGACAGTATAACAGGGAGATTTTTGCGGTAAAACGAGCAAGAGGCGCAGCTTTCCCGCGCCTCTTGCTCGTTTTAGATTCATCGAATCGGCATATTCCGGTGGTGGACGGATCAATCTGCAAAATACTCTGCAATCGTCTCCATCCGCGCTACTTGGTCTACATGAAACGGGCAGCGGCTGTTGCAGTGCCCGCAACCAATGCAGCTGTCCGCCTTTACAGAGAGATGCCGATAGTGGTCGGCGGCCAGCGCATCCCCGGCCTTTGCCAAATCAAAATACTTGTTGATCAGGCCGATGTCCAGACCGGCAGGGCAAGGCTGGCAGTGGTTGCAGTAGACACAGATCCCCTCCATTTCCCTGGGGGTCATAATGCTGATAGCGGCATAGTCCCGCTCTTCCTCGGTGGTTTTAAAAAAGCCGAGGATCCGTTGGAGATCTGACTTTCCCCGGACACCCGGCAGAACTGTAAGCACACCGGGCTTGTCCAGGGCATACTGCAGACACTGGTATTCTGTCAGCGCAATGCCGAAGGGGGAGGTCCTCTGATCCAGCAGCTGGCCGCTGGAGAATGCTTTCATCACGGAGATGCCGACGCCCTCCGATTCGCACCGGCGGTAAAGGGCCATCCGTTCAGAGCCGCTGCCATTGGCATATTCCCCGTGCTGGAAATCATAGGCGGGGTTGATGCTGAACATCAACATGTCCACAAGCCCGGTATTCAGGATTTGGTGGGCCAATTTCGGCGTATGGGAGCTGAGCCCGATGTGCCGGACCACACCTGCTGCTTTCAAATTGAGCAGATACTCCAGCACGCCGCTTTCCTGATATTGCTGCCAGTCGGAGATTTCATCCAGGCAATGAATAAAACCATAGTCGATATAGTCGGTGCCCAGAGCGCGCAATTGCCAATCCACTGAGCGGCGGACCGCGTCCAGATCGGTGGTCCAGCTGTAGCTTGCGCCATCACCATAGCAGGCACCGAAGTGGATCTGATAGTAGACCTGATTGCGCACATCCGCAAAGGCCTTGCCATATGTTGGGAAATTCGCCGATTCGGAGGTCGCAAGGTCGTAATAATTGATGCCGTTTTCCAAGGCCATGTGTAGAGTCTCCACGCCTTCCCGCTCCCCGGCAGAGGCAATGGAACTGCTCCCAAGCCCCAGCACACTGATCCGGTCTCCGGTGCGGCGGTTGATCCGATATTCCATAAGCGTTCCTTTCTCACTGTTTGATAATGGGGAAGTTCAAAAGCAGAACTGTAGCTATGCAGCCATTTTACTACCAAAGGCATAAAAAGAAAAGCCCCCTCCTGCGCAGTGAGCTCGGATGAGGACATCGTTGCCGACATCTTCTGCCGGGACAGGAGCCTGCCGCCTGCACAAACGGAAGCAGATTTGCGCACATTGATCAAGGGGAGAAAAGCGATTCCCGAAAAGCGGGCAGAAATCCCCGCTTTTCGGGAAAAGAAAACAAATATTACAGCGTGGGAAGATCGGCCGGATGGAGGACCTGTGACAGATGTCTCCAAAACGGGAGAAACAGGGCGATGGAGACTACCATGGCACAGCAGTCGGCAATGGGGGTAGCCCATACAATGCCCTCGATCCCAGCCAGATGATCCATAAGGAACATGAGAGGGATATCCAGTCCGCCCTTCCGCAGCAAAGACAAAATCAGAGGTTCCAATTTTTTCCCTACAGACTGGAAAATGGTGATACTGATCATTGTTACAGAGACAATTGGGCCGGTGATACAGATAATGCGCTGGAACAGCTGACCATATTGGACAGTTTCAGCGTCATCAATGAAAGCGCGTACAATTGGGGCGGCACAGGTAAACAGCAGTACCGCGCAAATCGAAGTCACCACAATGCTGTAAAGGAAAGTGGTTTTAATGGCGGCCATCATGCGAGAGAAATTTTTAGAGGAGAAATTATAGCTGATCAAGGGCAGGGCGCCTTGTGACATGCCATTGATAATGGCAAAAGTCAGCATATCCACCTTTTTTGCCACCCCAATGCCTGCAACGGCAGTATTGGCATAGGAGACCAGCAGACGGTTGAGCGTGATGTTGGAGGCTACGCCCATAAGATTCATCGCGCAGCTGGGAAGCCCTACTAACAGTACTTCCTGTGGAATACGCTGCCGAAGGGTATAGTATTTTGGATGCAGCACAACATTGGTGGAGCTGCCACGGTGGCGGATCAAGAGCAGGAAGTAAAGCATGGCAATCAGATTGGAGAGCATGGTGGCGATGGCCGCGCCAGCCACCTCCAGCCCCAGGGGGAAGATGAAGATGGGATCCAGAATCATGTTCAGCACGCCCCCCAGCGCCATGCCGAAGCTGGCCTGCTTGGAATACCCTTCAGAACGGACCAGGTGTGCCAGCGCCTGGTTGAGCACAGTGGGGACTGCGCCGATGGTAATGGTCCAGAAAATATATTGCTCACAAAATTGGTAAGTATACTGATCTGCGCCTACAGCGGGGAGAAGGACACCTCGCAAAACATACAGCGCCAGGCCATAGAACAGAGAAATGCCGGTAGCAGTCCAGATGCTGAAGGCTGCAGTCCGCTTGGCGCGGTCATGGTCATGAAGCCCCAGGGAACGGGCCATCAGGCTGGCACCGCCGATCCCGAAGAGGTTAGCCAGCCCGGTAAGGAACATGAACATGGGCATGCACAGAGAGACAGCGGCGACCTGGTTGGGGTCACCGATTTGGCCGATAAAAAAAGTGTCCGCCATATTGTAGACCACAGTGATCAGCTGACTGATCACTGTGGGAATCACCAGGGAAATGACAGCCTTCCGCACCGGGGTCGAAACAAACAGTTCAGAATTATCCGCGCTCATGTTCTCCATCCTTTCCAGCAGCGGCCACTGCCGCAGTAATCCATTGAATAGCCAAACGGTAACTCTCCTCGCTGCTAATTGGGAAATGAGAGAAGCCGCCTGCAGTCTCATGTGCAACGAAGCCATGCATTACACTGCGCAGGATCCGCTGCCAGTGGACTTGCTGTTCCCGGCAGAGACCATAACCGGAGAGGATCCGAAGGATTGGCTGGATGACGGCAGCAGCGGCCTGCTCCAGCTCTGGGTTATCCTGGCCCAGAGCAGCCAGAATAAAACGATAGAGATGATAGTGCTCCCTGGCAAAGCTGCGGTAGGCGGAGGCCAGAGCCCACAGCGCCGCGTCGCCGCTTTTGCCGGCAGCCGCGGCCTCTTCCGCCTGAACCATTTGTGCAATGGCAGAGAGAGCGACCGCGGAATACAGCGCTTCCAGGCTCTCAATGTGGTTATAGAGCGAGGCGGTTTTGACATGCAGCGCCTTTGCCAGGGCCACCATGGAAAAAGACGCAACGCCTTTGCTGTCGATCATTTCTATGGCGGTGCGGATTACCGTTTCACGGGTCAATCCCTGTCGCGGCATGCGCAGCCACCTCCAAAACTAATGATATTAGTTTTATCATAGACCCGCTTCAATGATTTGTCAAGATGCGGGAGAAAAGAAGGTGCGACCATAAAAAAGCGGGGCAGCAAGCCCCGCTTCGGTGCCAATATGTTTCAATTACTGCAATACCCGGCGCATATTTTCTTTGATTTTTGAGGAAAGGTAGGCGTATTGTACCAGCTCATCCGCAGAGAATCCGGAAAACCGGGTTTGATCGTAATCGCTCAATGCCCCAGACAGCTGCGCCAGCACCGGCTGGGCCGCCGGGAGGAAGGTGACGGCCAGCTTCCGCCGGCTGGATCGATGTGGGCGCTCGCCTCGGGAAGGTCGGGATTCTTCAAACCGGATCATTCCGCGAGCGGCCAGCTTTTGGAGCGTAAGCGTCAAAACGCTGCGGCTCATGCCGGTGAAATCCGAGAGCTTCCGCTTGCTGTCCACTTGGCGGATGTGGTTGAGATATAAAAGCAGCCTGGTTTCAGGAAGCGTCAGATCATTTTGCAAAGCAATGGGTTCCAGATAACGGTCCAGCAATTTCCTGCTGCGGTAGATATCGGTAAGGACGCCCTCGCCGGACACAGCCTCGGTACAGACACTGGAACGCTCATCTCCCAGGCGCTGCGCACCAGGGAGGATAGCAGGGGGGACGCCGCCGTCTCCAGCGGAGTCCAGAAGGAATCGGTAAACCTGCAGCCGATTCTTCTCATACTCCTTCTCATCCAATACGTGTTTATAAAAATTGGCATAGTATTCAAATACCCTCAGCTTGATGCGGATGGTCTTGGGGAAGGAGGCGGTCTGCGAGACCAGGGAACCCTTTGTCTTGACATAATAGTAGATGGGCGCCCGCAGTGCGGCAAAGGTCTCCGCATGGAGCATGTACTCCAGGTTAAAAATAAAGTCCTCGCACCAGCTGAGGCTGGTATCCATCCGCAGATGGTTTGCCTCGATAAGCTCGCGGCGGTAGAGCTTATTCCAGATCACCCCATAGTAGAAATCTGCAGGGTTCTCCATCATGTGTTCGGCAAACTCCTCCCGAGTCAGGACTCCGTCCTCCTCAATACCGCTCTTATGGGAAACGCGCTCCCCCACAACGCGGTAAAAATCTGCAATGACCAGATCGCAGCGGTTGGCTTGGGCAGTGCGGACCAGAAGCTTTGTCGCATCAGGGGTGATCCAGTCGTCGCTGTCCAAAAACTGGATATAGGTTCCCTCTGCAAGGTCAAGAGCGGCGTTTCGGGTATCGGAAACTCCGGTGTTGTCCTTGTGAATGACACGAACACGGCAGTCCTGGGCAGCATACGCATCGCACAGGGGCCCGGAACCATCGGAACTTCCGTCATCGGCCAAAATCAATTCGAAATCACGATACTCCTGGCGCAGGACACTGTCTACACAGCGCTGAAGCGTTTTTTCCGCCTGATAGACAGGGACGATGATGCTGACAGTAGGGGGCATGGGAGATCCTCCTTGTGTACATATCTCTGGAGCGGGTGCATCTGCCCCAGAGCCCATGAAAGATTTACCCACATTATACCACAGTGGGGATGCTGGGCAAGGGGGGCATAAAAGATTCAGCAAGCGGCACAACTGGCGGATCAATCTTCGTTGACAATTTAACAAAATAACTGTTGCTTTATCAAAGACTTAGTGATAAAATTAACTATAAAATGGCGCGGAAGGCGGTGTTGCCGAGATAGAGAAAGCATATAAGCCGACAGGCTGCAGCCGTAGGGAAGGATCGGCTGCTGAATCGGTTTGAGCTGGATGCGTCCAAAACAGAAAGACCTGCTGCAATCAGCAGCAAGCAATTTTTACAGAAGGGGATATGTTATTATGAGCAAAGTTACCATTATTGGCGCCGGAAACGTGGGTGCTACCATTGCCAACGATCTAGCCAGCATGGGGATCGCCTCTGAGATCGTCCTCATCGACATCAATAAAGAGAAGGCTTTCGGCGAGGCTATGGATATCTACCAGGGCGTGACGTTTGCCTATCCTGCCTATGTGCGCAGCGGCGACTACGAGGATGCGGCTGGTTCCGATCTGGTGGTTATTACCTCCGGCATTGCCAGAAGGCCCAACCAGACCCGCCTGGACCTGATCCAGACCAACACCAAGATCATCAAGGATATCACTCCCCAGATCGTAGCACACGCCCCGAATGCGGTGTATGTGATCGTCTCCAACCCTGTGGATATCCTGACCTATGTGTTCCACAAAATCTCCGGTATCCCCGAGAGCCGTATTGTCGGTTCAGGCACTGCACTGGACACTGCCCGCCTCCAGGCTGAATTGGGCCGCCGTTTCCACATCAGCCCCAAGAATGTCCATGCCTATGTCTATGGTGAGCACGGCGACTCCTCCTTCGTGCCCTGGTCCCTGGCCCGCATTGCCAACAACACCATCGAGCAGCACTACAACCTGGTGAAGGGCAAGG
The DNA here is from genome assembly GCA_904419145.1 of uncultured Oscillospiraceae bacterium. GTDB lineage: Bacteria > Bacillota > Clostridia > Oscillospirales > Oscillospiraceae > CAJFPI01. The sequence goes on from CAJFQQ010000003.1 coordinate 81,193, forward strand.
AGCCCTTTGACTGGAACGGCAACTATGAGGAGGTGGAGGACTTTATCCGCAAGTCCGGCGCCCAGGTCATCAAGGCCAAGGGGGCTACCTTCTATGCGGTGGCCATGTCCGTGTGCCATATCTGCAAGTGCATCCTCTCCGGCATCGGCACCTCCCTGACCGTGTCCGCCATGATGCACGGCGAGTACGGGATCGACGACGTGTGCCTGAGCACTCTGGCGGTGGTGGATGACTGCGGCATCCGCTACAAGATCATCAACGAGCTGACCGACGATGAGGTGGCCAAGCTCCGCCACAGCGCCGACTGCCTGAAGGAAGTCATTAAGCAGATCGAGATCTGATCGTTCCCGGACAGACCCAGCCGTACGGGATTCACAATCAACATAAAAAACAGGAGGATTTCAGAGAATGGATTACGCGAAGGAAAGCCTCAAGCTGCATGAGCAGTGGAAGGGCAAGATCGAGGTCATCGCCACTGTGCCCGTGGAAACCAAGGAGGACCTCTCCCTGGCCTATACCCCCGGCGTCGCCCAGCCCTGCCTGGAGATCCAGAAGGACGTCAACAAGAGCTATGACCTGACCCGCCGCCACAACCTGTGCGCCGTCATCACCGACGGCAGCGCCGTGCTGGGCCTGGGCGACATCGGCCCCGAGGCCGGCATGCCCGTGATGGAGGGCAAGTGCGTGCTCTTCAAGGCTTTCGGCAATGTGGATGCCTTCCCTCTGTGCGTCAAGACCCAGGATGTGGACGAGTTTGTCCAGACCGTCTACAACATCTCCGGCTCCTTTGGCGGCATCAATCTGGAGGACATCGCCGCGCCCCGCTGCTTTGAGATTGAGCGCAAGCTCAAGGAGAAGTGCGACATCCCCATCTTCCATGACGACCAGCACGGCACCGCCATCATCACCCTGGCGGGCCTGCTCAATGCGCTGAAGGTGGTTGGCAAGAAGAAGGAGGACGTGAAGATCGTTACCTCCGGCGCCGGCGCTGCCGCCGTCTGCATTGTCAAGCTCCTGCTCTCCGCCGGTTTCAAGGATGTCACCATGTGCGACCGCAAGGGCGCCATCTATGCTGGCCGCGACGGTCTGAACTGGGTGAAGGAGGAGATGGCCCAGGTCACCAACCTGGACAAGAAGGCTGGCTCCCTGGCCGATATGCTGGTGGGCGCCGACGTGTTTATCGGCGTGTCCGCTCCCGGCACTGTCACCACCGAGATGGTCAAGACCATGGCCCAGGACGCTATCGTCTTCGCCTGCGCCAACCCCACCCCGGAGATCTTCCCCGACGAGGCCAAGGCCGGCGGGGCTGCCGTGGTGGCCACCGGCCGCAGCGATTTCCCCAACCAGATCAACAACGTCCTGGCCTTCCCCGGCGTGTTCCGGGGCGCCTTCGATGTCCGCGCCAGCGACATCAACGAGGAGATGAAGATGGCCGCCGCCGAGGCTCTGGCCAGCCTCATCTCCGACGAGGAGCTGACTGCTGAGTACATCATCCCCAAGGCCTTTGACAAGCGGGTGGGTCCCGCGGTGTCCGCGGCCGTGGCGGAGGCCGCCCGTAAGAGCGGCGTGGCCCGGATCTAAGCGTTTTTTCAAAAAGAGTGGGACGGACAATTTTGCCCGTCCCACTCTTTTTGTATCTACGTTTCACAGTCACAATCCGATGTGAAAGTGACACGTTCCCGCATCCAATAAAATGGGGAACGTGTCATTTCATGATAGTTACTCGTCGATGGTGGCGATGCGGCTGGTGATAGCCTCCAGCACATCCAGGAGGGCCTGCACGGTGTCCAGGGAGGTGAAGGCGGTCACATTGTTCTCGATGGCCAGCCGGCGCATCTCCTGCCCGGCGTTCACATGGGTGGTGGAGCTGGGGTCCCGGGTATTGATGAGATAGGCTACCTTTCCGCTGCGCATGGCCTCGGTGATGTCCGCCGGGTCCTCGATGTAGTCCCGCTTGACCCGGGTGCGGATGCCGCGGGCCTTGAGAAATTCCGCCGTGCCGGTGGTGGCTTCGATGTTGAAGCCCATGCGGTAGAACCGCCGGATCAGGGGGAATGCCTCCTCCAGATCGCTGGTGCACACGGATACCAGTACCGTTCCGTGGTCCTGGAGCTTCATGCCCGCGGCCTGCATGGCCTTGTACAGGGCCCGGGGCAGCTCCTCGTCGTAGCCGATGGCCTCGCCGGTAGACTTCATCTCCGGGGAGAGGTAGGCGTCCAGCCCGCCCAGCTTGTTGAAGGAGAACACCGGCACCTTGCAGTACCACTTTTTCTTTTCCGGCGGATACAATTCGGTGATGCCCTGCGCCCGGAGGCTCTCGCCCAGGATCACCTTGGTGGCGATGTCCGCCAGGGACCAGCCTGTGGCCTTGGAGAGGAAGGGCACCGTCCGGGAGGAGCGGGGGTTGACCTCGATGATGTAGACCTTGTCCTGCCGGTCCACAATGAACTGGATATTGTAGAGACCCACGATGCCGATGCCGAGGCCCAACTTTTTCGTGTAGTCCAGGATGGTGTCCTTCACCTGCTGGGAGATGGAGAAGGTGGGATAGACGCTGACGCTGTCCCCGGAGTGGACGCCGGTGCGCTCCACCAGCTCCATGATGCCGGGGACAAACACGTCGGTGCCGTCGCAGATGGCGTCCACCTCCACCTCCTTGCCGATGATGTACTTGTCCACCAGCACCGGCTTCTCCGCGTCCACCTCCACGGCGTTTTTCAGATAGTGGCGCAGCATCTCCTCGCCCACCACGATCTCCATGGCCCGGCCGCCCAGCACGAAGCTGGGCCGCACCAGGACCGGGTAGCCGATCTCCGCCGCCACCCGGACGCCCTCCTCCACGCTGGTGACCGCCTCGCCCCGGGGCTGGGGGATCTGGAGGTCGTGGAGGACCTGCTCAAAGACCTTCCGGTCCTCGGCCCGCTCAATGGCGTCGCAGTCGGTGCCGATGATCTTCACCCCGTGATTCCGGAGGGGCTGGGCCAGGTTGATGGCCGTCTGCCCGCCCAGGGAGGCGATGACCCCCACCGGCTGCTCCAGGTGGACCACGTTCATCACGTCCTCTACGGTCAGGGGCTCGAAGTACAGCTTGTCGCTGCAGGTGTAGTCGGTGGAGACAGTCTCCGGGTTGTTGTTGATGATGATGGCGTCGTACCCGCTCTGCTTGATGGTCTGGACGGCGTGGACGGTGGAGTAGTCGAACTCCACCCCCTGGCCGATGCGGATGGGCCCGCTGCCCAGGACGATGATCTTCTTGTGGGGGGAGACGATGGACTCGTTCTCCTCCTCATAGGTGGAGTAGAAGTAGGGGATATAGCTCTCGAACTCACTGGCACAGGTGTCGATCATCTTGTACACCGGGAACAGGTCCATTTCGCAGCGCAGGTCATAGACCTGCCGCTCCGTCCACTTCCACAGCCAGGCCACCGCCTTGTCGGAAAAGCCCCGGCGCTTGGCCTCCCGCAGCAGGTCCCGGCTGCCGGGCTGGGCCTTGATCTCGTACTCGAACTTCACGATGTTGTGGATCTTGTCCAGGAAGAGCATGTCGATCTGAGTGGCGTTGCACAGCACCCCCAGGTCGATGCCCCGGCTCATCAGCTCCGCAATGGCGAAGATCCGGTCGTCGGTGCCGATCTTCACGTAGTCCAGCAGGGCCTGGCTGGTGTAGTCGTCGAATTTGCTCATATAGATGTGCCCGGCCCCGGTCTCCAGGGATCGCACCGCCTTGAGAAGGCTCTCCTCCAGGGTGCGGCCCACGGCCATCACCTCGCCGGTGGCCTTCATCTGGGTGGAGAGTGCGTTGCTGGCGTCGGTGAACTTGTCAAAGGGGAAGCGGGGCATCTTGGTGACCACATAGTCCAAAGTGGGCTCAAAGCTGGCGGGGGTGTTGGCAATGGGGATCTCATCCAGGTGCATGCCCACGGCAATTTTGGCGGACACCCGGGCGATAGGGTAGCCGCTGGCCTTGCTGGCGAGAGCCGAGGAGCGGGACACCCGGGGGTTGACCTCGATGACATAGTACTGGAAGCTCTGGGGGTCCAGGGCGAACTGGACGTTGCACCCGCCCTCGATTTCCAGGGCCCGGATCAGGCGCAGGGCGCTGTCCCGGAGAAGGTGGTACTCCTTGTTGGTGAGGGTCTGGCTGGGGGCCACCACAATGGAGTCCCCGGTGTGGATGCCCACCGGGTCGATGTTCTCCATGTTGCAGATGGTGATGGCGGTGTCGTTGGCGTCCCGCATCACCTCATACTCAATCTCCTTATAGCCCTTGATGCTCTTTTCGATCAGCACCTGGTGGACAGGGGAGAGGTCCAGGGCGTTTTTCATCATCAGCCGAAGCTCGCCGTCGCTGGAAGCAAAGCCGCCGCCGGTGCCTCCCAGGGTGAAGGCGGGGCGCAGGATCACCGGGTAGCCGATCTCCGCCGCGGCGGCCAGGGCCTCCTCCACGCTGTGGGTGATGGCGGAGGGCACCACCGGCTCCCCCAGGGAGAGGCACAGCTCCTTGAACAGCTCCCGGTCCTCCGCCCGGCGGATGCTGTTGTAGCTGGTGCCCAGCAGTTCCACGCCGCACTCCTCCAGGATGCCCTGGCTGTAGAGCTCCATGGCCAGGTTCAGGCCCGTCTGCCCGCCGATGCCGGGGACGATGGCGTCCGGCCGCTCGAAGCGGCAGATCTTCGCCAGATATTCCACCGTCAGCGGCTCCATGTACACCTTGTCGGCAATGGAGGTGTCGGTCATGATGGTGGCGGGGTTGGAGTTGGCCAGCAGGACCTCGTAGCCCTCCTCCTTCAAGGCAAGGCACGCCTGGGTGCCGGCGTAGTCAAATTCGGCGGCCTGTCCGATGACAATGGGGCCGGAGCCGATGACAAGAATTTTATGCAGATCTGTCCGCTTAGGCATTGTGCTGTACCTCCCGCATCATGGCGATAAACTGGTCGAAAAGATAGCCGCTGTCCTGGGGGCCGGGGGCGCTCTCCGGATGGTACTGGACGCTGAACACGTGGTCGGCGGGGCAGGCCATGCCCTCCACCGTGTTGTCCAGCAGGTTCATGTGGGTCACCTCCAGCCCGGTTCCTTCCAGGGATGCCTCCTCTACAGCAAAGCTGTGGTTCTGGCTGGTGATCTCGATTTTTCCTGTCTTGAGGTTTTTCACCGGGTGGTTGCCGCCCCGGTGGCCGAATTTCAGCTTATAGGTTTTGGCGCCGTAGGCCAGGGCGATCATCTGGTGCCCCAGGCAGATGCCGAACAGGGGGAATCTGCCCCGCAGGGCCTTGACCAGGGAGATTACCGGCGTCACGTCCTCCGGGTCGCCGGGGCCGTTGGAGAGGAACACCCCGTCCGGGTTCATGGCGATGATCTCCTCCGCCGGCGTGTTCCAGGGCACCACCGTCACATTGCAGCGGCGGGCGTTGAGGCTGCGGACAATGTTCAGCTTGATGCCGCAGTCCACGGCCACCACGTTGAACTGGTGGTTGCTGGTGCGGGCGTACCACCGCTTGGGGCAGCTGACCCGGGAGACCTGGTCGTGGCGGAGCGCAGTGTGCCCAAGAATCTCCATAGCCTGCTCGTGACTGGTATCTACGCCGCAGATCAGCACCTTCCGGCTGCCCAGGTCCCGGATACTGCGGGTGAGCTTCCGGGTGTCCACCCCCTCAATGCCGGGGATGTGATTTTCCTCCAGGATTTCCGCCAGGGTCTTGGTATAGCGGAAATTGCTGGGGGAGTCGTTGTACTCCCGGACAATGAGCCCGCCGATGGTGGGGATCTTGGTCTCAAAGTCCTCATCCGCCGTGCCGTAGTTGCCGATCAGCGGATAGGTCATCACCACCATCTGGTCGGTGTAGGAGGGGTCCGAGACGATCTCCTGGTACCCCACCATGGAGGTGTTGAAAACGATCTCGCACACCCGGTCCTCGGCTGCGCCGAAGCGGTATCCCGCGTACTCGCTGCCGTCCTCCAGCACGATCTTGCAGTCATAGGTTCTCATACTTCCTTCTCCTTTCCATGGCTAAAAGAAAACCCGGCTCAGCAGCGGAAGATCCGCCGCTTCAGCCGGGAATAAAAAACAAAATACCGATCCCATAAGGGAAACGGGAAACTGGATGGCAGGTACGGATATACAGAAGAAAGCAAGGGGGGTCCCCATCTGCCGCACCTGCATCAATTTCACCGCCCCTTTCCATATGCTCTATATACAAAAATTGTTAGATAACCAAAAAAATTTTGATAAATATAAGCGAATAATGAATAAAAATGCAAAATTGCGTTTTTAAGAATATCTCATAAAACATGGAAGATGTCAAGACGGAAAGCGAAAATTCTGTAAGTTTATGGATTCTAGCCAGAGGAAAAGAGGAGAAGGGGCTGCCGATTCATATAGTTTGTGCATTGCATTTTTTCTTGGCGGATGGTAGTTTAATATTGTATCTTTTCCAACTGAAAAGACCTCTTGCAACTGACGGATCAGTGGGTTACCACGTGGGAACAAGAGCGTCCGAAACATTGTCGACCGTCTGGGCAGCCCTGTTCCTTAAAAGGACGGGACTGCCCTTATTTGCTGCGCTTTTGAGCATGGAGCGCGGCGTACGGCTTGGGAAGTTTGGCATCGAGAAAGGAGACAGAGACCATGAAGAAGGTTGCCATCATCATGGGGAGCAGCAGCGATCTTGGGGTGGTACGCAAGGCGGCAGAGGTACTGGATAGCTTTTCCGTACCCTATGAGGTCCACGTATATTCCGCCCATCGCACCCCGGAGGAGGCCAAGCAGTTTGCACAGAGCGCCCGGGACAACGGCTTTGGCGCCATTATTGCCGCCGCAGGAAAGGCGGCCCATCTGGCTGGCGCCATTGCAGCCAATACCACGCTGCCGGTCATCGGCATCCCTGTGAAGTCCAGTACATTAGACGGCATTGACGCCCTATTGTCCACCGTGCAGATGCCAACCGGCATCCCCGTTGCCACTGTGGCCATTGATGGGGCAGCCAATGCCGCTTTGCTGTCTGTGGAGATTCTGGCGGTGGAGGACGCCGCGCTGGCGGAGAAGCTCAGCCAGAAGCGGGCTGCGGATTCCGCCAAGGTTCTCCAGGACAATGCCTCTGTGGAGGCGGAATTCCGGCGCTGATTGAGAAAGAATATACAGAAATTATGAATTATCATTAGGGAGGAACATTACCATGGAAAAGACTGTTCAGCTGTATGAGGGCAAGGCGAAGAAGGTCTATGCCACCGAGGATCCCAATCTGGTGATCGTCTCCTACAAGGACGACGCCACCGCCTTCGACGGCACCAAGAAGGGAACCATCCGCGGGAAGGGTTCCGTCAACAACCGGATGAGCAACTTCCTGATGAAGAAGCTGGAGGCTGCCGGTATCCCCACCCACTTTGTGGAGGAGCTCAACGACCGGGAGACCGTGGTCAAGAAGGTGCAGATCGTCCCCCTGGAGGTGATCGTGCGCAATGTGTCCGCCGGCCACTTTGCCAGCCGCTACGGCGTGGAGGAGGGCATTGCCTTTGACGAGCCGGTGCTTGAGTTCTCCTATAAGAATGACGACCTCCACGATCCCCTGCTGAATACCTCCCACGCCCTGGCGCTGAAACTGGCCACCCGGGAGGAGATCGACACCATCAAGTCCATGGCTCTGCGCATCAACGAGATCCTCAAGGACTTCTTCGCCCAGTGCGGCGTCCGCCTCATCGACTTCAAGCTGGAGTTCGGCAAGACCGCCGACGGCCAGATTGTCCTGGCTGACGAGATCAGCCCCGACACCTGCCGCTTCTGGGACGCCAAGACCAACGAGAAGCTGGACAAGGACCGCTTCCGCCGGGATCTGGGCAACGTGGAGGAGGCCTATCAGGAGATGATGCGCCGGGTCTTCGGGGAGCAGGCATGAGCGGACTGAGAGAGGAATGCGGGGTTTTCGGCGTCTACAGCCCCACACCCTATGATGTGGCCCACATGACTTATTACGGCCTGTTTGCCCTTCAGCACCGGGGGCAGGAGAGCTGCGGCATTGTGGTCAATGACGATGGGATCTTCCGCTCCTATAAGGACACGGGCCTGGTGAACGACGTGTTCACCCCGCAAAATCTGGATACCCTGGGCTGCGGCAATATGGCCGTGGGCCACGTCCGCTACGGTACCACCGGCGGCAACGAGCGCAGCAATGCCCAGCCTATTCTGGTCAACCACATCAAGGGCCGCATGGCCCTGGCCCACAACGGCAATCTGGTAAACTCCTATGAGCTGCGCACCCAGCTGGAGCTCCAGGGCTCCATCTTCCACACCACCAGCGACACCGAGGTGATCTCCTATATCATCACCAAGGAACGCCTCACCGCCCCCTCCATCGAGGAGGCGGTGAACCGGGCGGTGGACAAGCTGGATGGGGCGTTCTCCCTGGTGATTATGTCCCCCCAGAAGCTCATCGCGGTCCGGGACCCCCACGGGTTCCGGCCCCTCTGCTACGGCAAGACCCCGGACGGCCGCTGGGTGGTAGCCAGTGAGAGCTGCGCCCTGTCCTCCGTGGGAGCGGAGCTGATCCGGGATTTGGACCCAGGGGAGATCCTGGTCTTTGACAAGGAGGGGCCCCGGTCCATCCGGAACCACTGCGGTACGGCGGAAAAGAGCCTGTGTGTCTTTGAGTACATCTATTTTGCCCGCCCGGACTCCGTCATCGACGGCTGCACCGTCCACGCAGCCCGCATCCGGGCTGGGGTCTATCTGGCCCTGGAGCACCCGGTCCAGGCGGATGTGGTCATCGGCGTGCCGGACAGCGGCATTGACGCCGCCATCGGCTACGCCAAGCAGTCCGGCATCCCCTACGAGGTAGGGTTCATCAAAAACAAGTACATCGGCCGCACCTTTATCAACCCCGGCCAGGCCAGCCGGGAGGACAAGGTGCGCATCAAGCTCAACCCCATTGTGGACGTGGTCCGGGGCAAGCGGGTGGTCATGATCGACGACTCCATCGTCCGGGGGACCACTAGTGCCCGTACAGTCCGCCTGCTGCGGGAGGCCGGGGCTACGGAGGTCCACATGCGGGTCTCTGCGCCGCCCTTTGTCAGCCCATGCTATTATGGGGTCGACATTGATTCCAAGGAAAATTTGATCGCCTGTAATTACACCCTGGAGGAGATTGCCAAGAAGATCGGGGTGGACTCCCTGGGCTATCTCAGCATCGACAATGCCCGGAAGATGGCCTGCGGCGGCGAGGGCAAGGGGTTCTGCACCGCCTGCTTCGGCGGCGAGTACCCCACCGCCATCCCCAAGGCCACAGATAAAAACCGCTTTGAGCGCAAGCTCTCCCAGCGGGAGAAGAAGGAGTAGGCTATGGAGAACAAGAGCAGCTTTTCTGCCAGCTACGCCGCTGCCGGCGTGGACATCACCGCCGGCTACCGGGCGGTGGAGCTGATGAAGGCCCACATCGCCCGCACCATCACCAGCGGCGTGTGTGGGGACATCGGGGGCTTCGGCGGCCTCTTTGAGCTGGATGTGGCCGGCATGGAGCGGCCTGTCCTGGTGTCCGGCACCGACGGCGTAGGTACCAAGCTGAAGCTGGCCTTTCTGATGAACAAGCACGACACTGTGGGTATCGACTGCGTGGCCATGTGTGTTAACGATATCATCTGCTGCGGCGCAAAGCCCCTCTTTTTCCTGGACTATGTGGCCTGCGGCAAAAATGTGCCCGAAAAGATCGCCGCCATCGTATCCGGCGTGGCGGAGGGCTGCGTCCAGGCCGGGGCGGCCCTCATCGGCGGGGAGACCGCCGAGATGCCCGGCTTCTACCCCCTGGATGAGTACGACCTTGCCGGCTTCTCCGTTGGTGTGGTGGACAAGAAGAAGATTATCGACAACACCGCCATGGTCCCAGGGGACGTGGTCATCGCCCTGCCCAGCAGCGGCGTCCACTCCAACGGGTTCTCCCTGGTGCGCCGGGTGTTCAATGTGGAGCGCTGCAACCTGCACGCCCCCATCGAGTCTCTTGGGGGCAAGGGGCTGGGGGAGACCCTGCTGACCCCCACCAAGATTTACGTGAAGCCCGTCCTGGCCCTGCTGGAGCAGGTGCAGGTCAAGGGCATCAGCCATATCACCGGCGGCGGGTTCTATGAGAACATCCCCCGCAGCATCCCCCAGGGGCTCTGCGCCAGGATCGAGAAGAAGGCCCTCCGGGTGCTCCCCATCTTCGACCTCATCGCGGAGAGCGGGCAGATCCCTGAGCGGGATATGTACAATACCTTCAACATGGGCGTGGGCATGAGCATCGTGGTGCCCAAGGAGGAGGCGGACAAGGCCCTCTCCATCCTCCGCAGCCACGGCGAGGACGCCTACCTCATGGGCGAGATCGCCCAGGGAGAGGACCGGGTGGTCCTATGCTGAGGGCGCGCCTCGCTGTCCTGGTCTCCGGCGGCGGCACCAACCTCCAGGCCCTCATCGACTGCCAGGAGCGGGGGGAGCTGCCCCACGGCGTGCTGAGCCTGGTGGTGGCGGACAAAGCCGGCATTGGCGCCATCGAGCGGGCCCAGCACCACGACATCGCCTGCACGGTCATTCCCCGGCGGGAGCAGGGGTTCGAGGAGCGCCTGCAGAAGGCGCTGGCCGCTTATGAGATCGACATGGTGGTGCTGGCGGGGTTCCTGGGCATCCTCTCCGGGGACTTTATCGAGACCTTTGGAAAGCCCATCATCAATATCCACCCCTCCCTGATCCCGTCCTTCTGCGGGAAGGGGTTCTACGGCCTGCGGGTCCATCAGGCCGCTTTGGACTACGGCGTCAAGGTCACCGGCGCCACGGTCCACTTTGTCAACGCTATCCCCGACGGGGGGAGGATCATCGCCCAGAAGGCGGTGGACATCCTGCCCGGAGACACGCCGGAGACCCTGCAGCGCCGCGTGATGGAGCAGGCCGAGTGGAAGCTGCTCCCCGCCGCCGCTGAGCAGGTGGCCCGGGAACTTGTGGAGAAAGGAAAGACGACATGGAACGACAGAACTTGATGCAGCTGCTCTCCGCCAACCCCTACCCCGGCCGGGGCATCGTCATCGGCAACCGCTATCGCCCCGGCGCCAATGCCGCGGTGATCGCCTACTGGATCATGGGCCGCAGCGAGAACAGCCGCAACCGGGTCTTTGAGGCCACGGAGGACGGAATCCGGACGAGGGCCTTTGATGAGAGCAAAATGACGGACCCCTCCCTGATCATCTACCACCCGGTGCGGGTGGTGGGGAAGAAGATCGTGGTCACCAACGGCGACCAGACCGACACCATTCGGGATGCCCTCCAGCTGGGCGGCTCCTTTGCCAGCGCTCTGCGTACCCGGGAGTTTGAGCCGGATGCGCCCAACTACACCCCCCGCATCTCCGGCCTTTTGGAGCGGGACGGGGACTACAAACTGTCGATTCTGAAAGCGGGCTACGGCGGAGGCATCTGCGACCGGCAGTTCTTTGAGTACACCGCTCGGGCCGACGCCGGACACTTCATCAGTACCTACCAGGGGGATGGGAGCCCGCTGCCCTCCTTTGCCGGGGAGCCCATCCTGGTGTCCATCGAGGCGGACAGCGCCGAGGAGCTGGCGACACAGCTCTGGGAGAGCCTCAACAGCGAGAACAAGGTGTCCCTGTTCGTCCAGTATATTGACCTGCGCAATGGATTCCCTGAGACGGTGATCATCAACAAGCACAGCGGCCGCACCAGCAGTGCGCCGAAAACATCTATCTGGAAGGAGAAGTGAAACCATGAATGAACTGGAACTGAAATACGGCTGCAACCCCAACCAGAAGCCCGCCCGCATCTTCATGCGCGACGGCGGCGATCTGCCGCTGACCGTTCTGAACGGGAAGCCCGGCTACATCAACTTCATGGATGCCTTCAATTCCTGGCAGCTGGTACAGGAGCTGAAGAAGGCCCTGAACCTGCCCGCCGCCACCTCCTTCAAGCATGTGAGCCCCACCAGCGCCGCCGTGGGCCTGCCCCTGAGCCGGGATCTGAAGCGCGCCTGCTTTGTGGACGACGTGCCGGAGCTGGACGACAGCCCTCTGGCCTGCGCCTATGCCCGGGCCCGCGGGACCGACCGGCTGTGCTCCTTTGGCGACTGGGTGGCCCTCAGCGATGTGTGCGACGCCGCCACCGCCAATCTCATTAAGCGCGAGGTGTCCGACGGCGTCATCGCCCCCGGCTACACCGATGAGGCCCTGGCTATCCTCAAGACCAAGCGCAAGGGCAGCTACAATGTGGTGCAGATGGATCCGGGCTATGTTCCCGATCCCAAGGAGACCCGGGAGATCTTCGGCATCACCTTTGAGCAGGGCCGCAACAACTTTAAGATTGACGCTGATCTATTGAACAATATCGTCACCAGCAACAAGAGCCTTCCGGACAGCGCCAAGCGGGATCTGATCGTGGCCCTCATCACCCTGAAATACACCCAGTCCAACTCCGTCTGCTTCGCTGTGGACGGTCAGGCCATCGGCGTGGGCGCCGGCCAGCAGAGCCGCATCCACTGCACCCGTCTGGCGGGCAGCAAGGCCGACACCTGGCGCCTGCGCCAGCACAGCAAGGTGCTGAACCTGCCCTTCAAGCCGGATCTGGGACGCCCCGAGCGGGACAACGTCATTGACGGCTATATCAACGGCAATGAGGAGGACGTGTGTGCCGAGGGCAACTGGCAGAAGTATTTCACCAGCCGTCCCCAGCCCCTGTCCGACTTTGAGAAGCGCACCTGGGTGGCCAACAACACCAATGTGGCCCTGGGCAGCGACGCGTTCTTCCCCTTCCCCGACAGCATTGAGCGGGCGCGGCGCAGCGGTGTGCGCTATGTGGCACAGCCCGGCGGCTCCATCCGGGACGATCTGGTGATCGAGAAGTGCGATGACTACGACATGGTCATGGCCTTCACCGGCATGCGCCTGTTCCACCACTAAACAGACATCACGGGGGAGCCGTCTCCCCCTGGCAGGAGCGCCTTGAGCGCCCGCGTCAATGCATTTTTGGCAGGCACACGTCCTGCCAAAAATGCTATAGGGGCTGCTTCGGGCTGCTGTCCGCCAGGGGAACAGATCCCCGTTATTCGGATAAGAAAAAGAGGTTGCTTATGAATATTCTGCTCATCGGCTCCGGCGGCCGGGAACACGCTATCCTCCAGAAGCTCCGGGAGAGCCCGGAGGCGGAGACCATCTATGTCCTCCCAGGCAACGGCGGCATGGCGGGGGAGGGGACCTGTGTGGACATTGCCGCCAAGGACATCCCCGCCATCGTGGATTTCGCCAAGACCCACCCGGTGGACTTCGCCGTGGTGGCCCCGGACGATCCCCTGGTGCTGGGGGCCGTGGACGCGCTGAACGCCATCGGCATCCCCTGCTTCGGACCCACACAGAAGGCCGCCATGATCGAGGGGAGCAAGGTCTTTGCCAAGAATTTGATGAAACAGTACGGCATCCCCACCGCCCGCTACGAGGTATTTACCGACCTGGAGGCGGCCCTCCGGTATGTGGAGACCTGCCCCATCCCCACGGTGGTGAAGGCCGATGGGCTGGCGCTGGGAAAGGGTGTCATCATTGCCCAGACCCGGGAGGCTGCCCGGGACGCCCTGCACTCCATGATGGAGGACAAGGTGTTCGGTCAGGCGGGGAGCCAGGTGGTCATCGAGGAGTTCCTCACCGGGCCGGAGGTGTCCGTCCTCAGCTTTACCGACGGGGAGACCATTGTGCCCATGGTGTCCTCCATGGACCACAAGCGGGCCCTGGACGGGGATCAGGGCCTCAACACCGGGGGCATGGGCACGGTGGCCCCCAATCCCTACTACACGCCGGAGATCGCAAAGACCTGCATGGACACCATCTTCCTGCCCACCATCCGGGCCATGAAGGCCGAGGGCCGGACCTTCCGGGGCTGCCTCTACTTCGGCCTCATGCTGACACCGGACGGCCCCAAGGTCATTGAGTACAACTGCCGCTTCGGCGACCCGGAGACCCAGGTGGTGCTGCCGCTGCTGGAGAGCGACCTCTTGACCGTCATGCGGGCCACAGCGGAGGGAACGCTGGCCCAGACCGAGGTCAAATGGCGCGGCGGCCACGCCTGCTGCGTGGTGCTGGCCTCCAGGGGATACCCCACCAAATATGAAAAGGGATTTACCTTGACACTGCCTGATACAAAAGAGAATGAGCACATCTATGTGGCCGGCGCGGTGCTGGAGGACGGCGTCCTCAGGACCAACGGCGGCCGGGTGGTGGGTGCCACCGCTGTGGCGGACACCCTGGAGGACGCCATCACCGCGGCCTATGACCTGGCGGGGCGCATCCACTTTGAAAACGCCTACTGCCGCCGCGATATCGGACAGCGGGCGCTGGCTGCCGGAAAGGGAGGAAATCGCTGATGGTCTATCGTGTATATGTAGAGAAAAAGCCGGGCCTCAGCCCCGAGGCGGAGAGCCTTCTCAGCGATCTGCGGGGTTTCCTGGGGATCGAGAGCCTGACGGGCGTGCGGATCCTCAACCGCTACGACGTGGATCAGATCGACCAGTCGGTCTATGACCGGGCCAAGGGGGTGGTGTTCTCCGAGCCCCAGGTGGACGTGCTCTATGACGAGACCTTCCCGGAGCCCCAGACGCCCCACAGCATCCTGGCGGTGGAGGCCCTGCCCGGTCAGTTTGACCAGCGCGCTGACTCCTGCGCCCAGTGCATCCAGCTGCTGGCGGATGTGGAGCGCCCCCTGGTGGCCTATGCCAAGGTCTATGTGTTGGAGGGGACGCTCAGCGAGGCGGACCTGGACAAGATCCGCGGCTATGTCATCAACCCCGTGGAGAGCCGGGAGGCCTCGCCGGAGAAGCCGGACACCCTGATCCGCACCCATGAGGCGCCGCCCCCGGTGGCGGTGATCGAGGGCTTTACGGCCCTGGAGGAGAGCGGACTGCAGGACCTGCTGGACCGCATGGGTCTTGCCATGGATCTGGACGACCTGAAATTCCTCCAGACCTATTTCCGAGATGAGGAGAAGCGTGACCCCACGGTCACCGAGGTGCGGGTGGTGGACACCTACTGGTCCGACCACTGCCGCCACACCACCTTCTCCACCCATATCGACGCCGCGGACATTGCCGACGAGGCGGTGCGTGCCGCCTATGAGCGGTATCTCGCCGCCCGGGTGGAGGTCTATGGGGAGGAGAAGGCCGCGGCGCGCCCACAGACCCTCATGGATATCGCCACCCTGGGTACCAAGGTGCTGAAGAAGCGCGGGGGCCTCTCCAACCTGGACGAGAGCGAGGAGATCAATGCCTGCTCTATCCATGTCCCTGCCCAGGTGGACGGGGAGGAGCAGGACTGGCTCCTGATGTTCAAAAATGAGACCCACAACCATCCCACGGAGATCGAGCCCTTTGGCGGGGCCGCCACCTGCATCGGCGGGTGCATCCGGGACCCCCTCAGCGGCCGGGCCTATGTCCATCAGGCCATGCGCCTCACAGGCTGCGGCGACCCCCGGGTGCCCTTTGCCGAGACCATGGAGGGGAAGCTGCCCCAGCGGAAGCTGGCGGTGACCGCCGCCGCCGGGTACAGCTCCTATGGCAACCAGATCGGCCTTGCCACCGGCCATGTGGCGGAGGTCTACCACCCCGGCTACATCGCCAAGCACCTGGAGTGCGGCGCGGTGGTGGGGGCCGCACCGGCGGAGAACGTCCGCCGGGAGCGCCCGGCGCCGGGGGATGTGGTGATCCTCCTGGGGGGCCGCACCGGGCGGGACGGCATCGGCGGGGCCACCGGCTCCTCCAAGAGCCATAACCTCACCTCCCTGACCACCATGGCCAGCGAAGTGCAGAAGGGCAACGCTCCGGAGGAGCGGAAGATCCAGCGGCTGTTCCGCAGCCCCCAGGTGACGAAAATGATCAAGCGCTGCAACGACTTCGGCGCCGGCGGCGTGTCCGTGGCCATCGGCGAGCTGGCCGACGGCCTGGCCATCGACCTGGACGCGGTGCGCAAGAAGTACGACGGCCTGGACGGCACGGAGCTGGCCATCTCCGAGAGCCAGGAGCGCATGGCCGTGGTGGTGGCGAAGGAGGATGCGGACGCCTTCATCGCCGCCGCAGGCCGGGAGAATCTGGAGGCCTATCCGGTGGCTGCGGTCACTGAGAGCCCCCGGATGGTGATGACCTGGAGGGGGCAGACGGTGGCCGACCTCAGCCGGGACTTCCTGAACACCAACGGCGCGGTGAAGCACGCCCGGGTCCGGGTGGAGGCGCGGGACCGCGCCGCCCTGGGGTCGGAACAGTTTGCCTCCCTGCGGGAGATGGCCGGGAGCCTCAAGTGTGCCAGCCGCCGGGGCCTCACCGAGCGGTTCGACGGTACCATCGGCGCGGGCAGCGTACTGATGCCCTTCGGCGGAAAGACTCAGCGCACCCCGGCCCAGGCCATGGCGGCGCTGCTGCCGGTGCTGCCGGGCCGGCACACCGATCAGGCCAGCGTCATGGCCTGGGGCTTTGACCCGGACCAGATGGCGGTGGACCCCTATGCCGGGGCCTACAGCAGCGTGGTGACCTCGGTGGCCAAGCTGGTGGCCGCCGGTGCGGACTACCATGACGCCTACCTGACGCTTCAGGAATATTTCGAGAAGCTGCGCACCGATCCGGAGCGGTGGGGCAAGCCCTTTGCCGCCCTGCTGGGGGCGCTGGATGCCCAGCTGGACCTGGGGATCGCTGCCATCGGCGGCAAGGACTCCATGTCCGGCTCCTTCCTGGATCTGGATGTGCCCCCCACGCTGATCTCCTTTGCCATCGCTCCGGTGAAGGCCGGGGAGGTGCTGTCCCCCGAGTTTAAGGAGGCCGGCCACCCGGTGGTGCTGTTTGCGCCGGAGGACGGCACAGCCCAGGCCCAGAAGGCCGCCTGGGACGCCTTTGCCGCGCTCCGCCGGCAGGGCAAGGTGAAGGCCGCCTGGGCGGTGGAGAACGGCATTGCCGAGGCGGTGATGAAGATGTCCTTTGGCAACGCTGTGGGCTTCCGCTCCGGCGAGCAGGAGGTCGCCTGGGATCTGCTGAGCCCCGGCGCCATTGTGGCCGAGGTCACCGAGGCGGTGGACCTGCCCTGTGCCAAGGTGATCGGGCAGACCACCCGGGAGCCGGTGGTGGACCTGGGCTATGACAGCGCTTCCATTGAAGAACTGCTCGCGCTCAACGAGGGCGTTTTGGAGAAGGTCTATCCCACCAGAGCGGGAACAGAGGCTCCGGTGGCACCCATCGCCTGGGATAAGGGCTGTGCCGCTGTCTGTGGGCACAAGGCTGCCCGGCCCCGGGTGGTGATCCCCGTGTTCCCCGGCACCAACTGCGAGTACGACACCGCCCGGGCCTGCCAGGAGGCGGGGATGGACGCAGAGATTATTGTGATCCGCAACCTGAGTCGTGAGGCGCTGCTCCAGTCCGCCCTGGAGCTGGAGAGCGCCATTCAGAACGCCCAGATCGTGGTGCTCCCCGGCGGCTTCTCCGGCGGCGACGAGCCGGATGGCTCCGGCAAGTTCATCGCTTCCTTCTTCCGCAATCCCCGGCTCACCGATGCGGTCCACGACTTGCTGCAGAGCCGGGACGGACTGATGCTGGGCATCTGCAACGGCTTCCAGGCCCTCATCAAGCTGGGGCTGGTGCCCTTCGGCCGGATCGTGGAGACGGATGATGCCTGCCCCACCCTGACTTACAACACCATCGGCCGCCACCAGTCCTCCATCGTGCGCACCCGGGTGTGCACCAACAAGTCCCCCTGGCTCATGGAGACGGCGGTGGGTGAGATCTACAGCGTCCCCATCTCCCACGGGGAGGGCCGCTTCCTCGCCTCCAAGGATATGCTGGCGCAGCTGAGGGACAACGGACAGATCGCCACCCAGTATGTGGATCTCTCCGGCGTGCCCACCATGGACACCAGCTTCAATCCCAACGGCTCCCTCTGGGCCATCGAGGGCATCACCAGCCCTGACGGCCGGGTGCTGGGGAAGATGGGACACAGCGAGCGGATCGGGGAGAACCTGTACCGCAACGTGCCCGGCAACTACGAGATGGGGCTGTTCCGCAGCGCCGCCAAGTATTTCCGGTAACAGATATTCTTGACAATCACATCCCAGGAGAGGGAGCCATCCCTCTCATGGAATAGAGACAGCGCGGAAGGGACGCCGAATATCGGCGTCCCTCCTGTGCAGTCAGAGGCAAAAATCCAGAGAGATTTTTGCCTCTGACTGCACAATGCCGTTACTTTTGCATCGAGCATCTCGATGCAAAAGTCCCCGCTGTTCGGGCCGCAATGCCTGCTGCGCACGCCTTGCGGGGCATTGTATCCCACACGAGGCGGGCCGCCGCCCCCTCGGGTTCCCCCGCCGGACCATTTTTCGTTTCTTCTACACAACAGTGTTTCTCTATACGAAAGCGGAGGGACGCCGGATATCGGCGTCCCTCCGCTTTT
>CAJFQQ010000004.1 GCA_904419145.1 uncultured Oscillospiraceae bacterium
TGGAGAGGCGTCGCGCCAGCGGCGCCTCTCCTACTAAAACTCAATATTTCCTACCAGGGTACTTTTTTGTACTGTCCGCACATAATGGGGCAGTGCATTTCCCCTGGAGGGGCGTTTTTTCGTCGCTTCAGTTTCAGGCTTCCACAAGCCATATGCTTTTCCCTGATCTTGTCTCGCCTGCCCCTATATCGCTGCCATACAGGAAGTGATCGCGCTCTTGCGGCAGAACACGGATGGTTCTCCCCATGGATCTGTCTTGGAAATACCAGGGTACCCCACCTGCGCTGTGTTTTCCATCCATCTGGCTATCCATTCACAGGCCGGTGCTGTTTTCGAAACGCCGTAGGCAGCTGATGGGCCACGTCCTTAAACGCCTTGGTAAACTTCCCCTGGGTCTCATAGCCCACCTGGGCCGCAACATCCGCAATGCTTGCATCGCTTTCACGCAGCAGCTCCATAGCCCGCCGCACCCGGAACTCCTTCATATAGGTGGCAATCGGCAAGCCGTAGACCGCCTTGAACACCTCCTTAAGGGAGGAGGTATTGATCAGATACCGTCTGGAGAGCTCCTCAATCGTGTAGCGCTGATCCAGATGCTCTGTCATTAATGCGTGGATTTCGCGGACCCGTTCAGTCTGCTGTGAGACATACCGCGCCAGCTCGTAGCCGGATGCCTCCATCCTGCTGAGATACAGGAGCAACTCCTGCACTTTCAACTTCAGGTATGGCAGCCTCAGCTTCTCCGGAAGGCCGTAAAGCGGGGCAAAGATCCCCTCCAATTCCAGGCTGGGCGGCATAGCGACGGGATGTCCGCAGCAAAACCGCTTCTGCATCGCTTTGGGGGCAAATCCAGCCTCCCGCAAAATGGACGGGCAGCAAGCCGCCAGCTGTTCCAAATCCACAGAAAAAGCAAGCGCCATATAGCATCCCAGAGGAAATAGCATCACAGAATCTGCGCAGCAATCCATGCTGTGCAGTACCAAATCATTCTCCCCCAAATAGACCGTCTCATCCCCGCCCATATTCCAGCCAATCCGGCCCAGGCAGCAGTGGTCAATCTCCAGGACTTGGGGGGACTTGTTATGATGCACCTCCACTTGGCCGGCGAGATAGCTTTGAAATACTGCCGTGATGCCCGAAAAAATGCTGTACACCTCCAACTTCCCCCGGCCATCCGTCTCAGCCCGGAATAATGCAGGCTGCACAGGGACTTCCTTGTCCACTCCCCCACGGTATTCCACAGCAATTGACCCTTGCGGAACCTCCCGCAAAGCCGCTTCCAAAAGAAGCCCCTTTTCCTGCCTCATACCAGCCATCCGCCTCCTTATGCCGAAGGGCAGGTAATCTCTACCAGATGCTCAATCATATGGTGGAGCAGCTGCGCCCTCTCTGTATCAGCAGCCTTGTAGTATACCTCTTTCCCATCCCTGCGGCTAACAATCAGCCCTCCGGCCTTCAGCTGCCTGAGGTGATGGGACACCGCCGGACTGCTCATATCCACCATAGACGAGAGATTGATCACGCACTCCTCACAGTGGCACAGCAGCCAAAAAATCCGGATCCTGCTCCCATCCCCCAGCTGCTTAAAAATATCGGCCACTGTTTGGAAATCCTCCACACATGGCATGTGCTCCAGCTCCCTCTCGATAGCCTGCCCATGGTCGTGGGGCAATGGTTTGTTTGCCATACAGCTGCTCTCCTCCCGCTTGTATTTCTCACATCGCCGACGGCTTCCCGCTTGTACTGGCGGGCGTACAAGTTTCCGGCAGCCGCCTGCTATCTTCCACGGTTTCTTACTCAATATGTTTTATTATAACACATTTTCACCTGGTCTGAAAGGGAAAAATCCCGGATTTCCTCAGTGGCATCCCGGATGACCTGTCCATGTCCAGCCGCCGTTTCGTCCAAATGGAAGGAGTTTTTGCCCAAGTGGAAGGATTCGAAAAAAGGCTATTGACAAAATGGAATCTGCCGTATATGATGACTACAGTTAAATGATTGCTTAATTGTTATTGTTCCCTATTCTAATCTTTCCGCTTCACCCCTATCAACTGAAAAGGAGAATTCCAATGAAAAAGACTTATAAAATTGACGTTGACTGTGCCAACTGCGCCAACAAAATGGAAGAAGCTGCCCAAAAAACAGAAGGGGTTCGATCTGCCACCGTCAATTTCATGGCTTTGAAAATGATTGTGGAGTTTGAAGATGGGCAGGATCCTAAATCAGTCATGGAACAGGTTCGCAAAAACTGCAAAAAAGTTGAGGATGACTGCGAGATCTATCTTTAATTCCTTCGAAGAGGGCACCCCGGCGCGAAAGTAACCCGCGGGTGCTTTCTTGGCGGCGACGATTAAGCGATTATTTAATTGTTGCCGCCCTACCGCTTCTTCCCAACAGCAACTTGTACCAGGAGATGTTATTTTATGAACAAGAAACAACGGATCATGCTGATACGCATTCTCATAGCCGGGGCATTGTTGGTTCTACTGAATTTCACACCTGCCACTGGATGGCTTCGCTTCACGCTGTATCTTGTCCCCTATTTCGTGATCGGTTACGACATCCTGATCAAAGCCGGGAAAGGTATCCGAAATCGCCAGGTATTTGATGAGAACTTTTTGATGGCAGTCGCTACAATTGGCGCCATTGCGCTGGCGGTTTATGAGGGCAGCGGCGACTATACCGAAGCCATTGCTGTAATGCTTTTCTATCAGATCGGTGAGTGGTTCCAAAGCTACGCTGTAGGCAAAAGCCGTCGAAATATCAGTGACCTGATGGATATTCGGCCCGATTATGCCAATGTGGAGCGCGGCGGGAAATTGGAACAGGCCGACCCCGATGAGGTGGAGGTCGGCACCATCATTGTCGTTCAGCCTGGCGAAAAGGTCCCGATTGATGGGATTGTAGTGGAAGGATGCTCCACCTTAAACACAGCTGCCCTCACTGGCGAAAGTCTCCCCAGAGAGGTCCGGGCTGGCGATGAGATTATCAGCGGATGCATCAACATGACGGGCCTGCTGAAAATCCGGACTACCAAGGAGTTTGGAGAATCTACTGTATCCAAAATTCTGGATCTGGTTGAAAATGCGAGTTCCCGCAAGTCTCGATCCGAAGCATTTATCTCTAAATTTGCCCGGATCTACACGCCGGCTGTGTGTTATAGTGCGCTGGCGCTCGCGATTCTGCCGCCGCTGGTTCGGATGCTGGGCATGGGACTCAGTGCCGACTGGGGCACTTGGATTTACCGCGCCCTCACTTTCCTGGTCGCCAGCTGCCCATGCGCCCTTGTCATCAGCATCCCTTTGAGTTTCTTTGCAGGGATCGGCGGTGCCAGCAATGCCGGCGTGCTGGTAAAAGGATCCAACTATCTGGAAACCTTGTCCCAGACTAAAATCGTAGTCTTTGACAAAACCGGGACTTTGACGCAAGGTGTCTTTGAAGTCAACGGTATCCATCACAACGAACTGGAAAATGAAAAATTGGTGGAATATGCCGCTCTGGCAGAAAGCGCCTCCTCCCATCCCATCAGCAAAAGCCTGCAAAGGGCCTACGGCAAGGAGATTGACCGCAGCCGTGTCAGCGATATCCGTGAGATAAGCGGAAACGGCGTTATCGCCCGGGTGGATGGCATGGAGATCGCTGCCGGCAACGACAAGCTGATGGACCGCCTGGGTATCCCCTATATCTCTTGTCACAGCGTAGGTACCATCATCCATATGGCTATTGACGGGAAATATGCAGGCCACATCGTGATTTCAGATATTATCAAGCCCCATGCCAAGGAAGCCGTTCAAACGCTAAAGGCATCTGGTGTCCGTACAACCGTCATGCTCACCGGCGACACTGCGAAAGTAGCCGATCAGGTAGCGTCTTCACTGGGGATTGACCAAGTTTACAGTGAGCTTCTGCCTGCCGACAAGGTGGAGAAGGTGGAGGAGCTTTTAAGGCGCAAGCCGGAAAAGGCTAAGCTGGCCTTTGTAGGCGATGGCATCAATGATGCCCCGGTCCTTAGCCGGGCGGACATCGGCATCGCCATGGGTGCCATGGGAAGCGATGCTGCCATTGAAGCCGCCGACGTCGTGCTGATGGATGATGACCCCTTAAAAATCACTAAGGCCATCAAAATCTCTCGGAAATGCCTGAAGATTGTCTATGAAAACATTATCTTTGCCATCGGCATCAAGCTAGCCTGCCTGCTTCTGGTCGCCTTGGGCTTCGCTAATATGTGGCTGGCAATCTTTGCGGACGTGGGCGTAATGATTCTGGCAGTACTCAACGCAATCCGGGCCCTGTTTGTCAAGCGGCTCTGATCTATCCTCCCATCCCGACACTACTGGAATCTCGTCCCAGGGTTTTCCCGCTTCCCCCAATTACGCCGGGCTGGTTCAGATCCTTTTCCAGCTGCACACCTCAAGATTTGTCTCGGCTGGTACAGGCCCGCAGACTTCTTCCATTGATCCCTGGCAGATGATCCGAATTGGATCCAGGGTCCCCGAAATCTTATATGCCGCGCAGAAAAGAAATGGCCGCCAGCCCATTCAAGGGCTGGCGGCTGTGATTCATCTATCAACCTGCGTCGGGATCACTGCTGAATATCCGCTTCAAAGCGGTCAATCTTATCAATCTTACCAACCACTGCCACATTGTCCCCCTCCTGGAAACAATATTGGGCGGAGAAATCCACATTGGTCTGATGATTGCGGACAATGGCAATAATATTGATTCCATAAGCGCGGCGGACATCAATTTCCTGAATGGTCTTTCCCACCAGCTTGCCCCCCACCTGGATGCGGCGGACTTCTGTATCGTCATCCAGTGAGATGTAATCAATCAGGTTGCCTGAAATCAGGCGCTTACCGATCCGCACCGCCATGTCAGACTCCGGATACACCACTGTGGCACCCAGGCGCTTAAGAACTTCACCATGCTCCGTGCTGGTCGCTTTAGAGATCACATGGGGAATCCCCATCTTAATCACCAGCATTGTGGTCAGCACACTCATATCAATGGCCTCGCCGATGCAGATGGTTACTGTATTGCAGTTTTGAATTCCGGTCTCCTCCAGTGTTTCCTGGCTGAGAGAATCCACCACAAAGGCAAAATCTGTATACTTCCGGACCGCTTTGACTGCCTGCTCACTCTTATCCACCGCAATGACTTCCTTGCCTGCTTCAGCCAAGGTTTTGACCAGGGCGGATCCAAAGCGTCCCAGGCCAATCACGCCAAAAGATGTGGTTTCATTTTGCTTTTTCATAACCATTCCCTTACCCTATTGTAATAGACTCCTCCGTATAATGGGCACTGGCCTCCGGCCGATCAATCCAAATGGACAGCAGCGTAAAGGCACCAACCCGTCCGGTAAACATCGTCAAAATAATGATCAATTTGCTGAGAACGCACAGATTTGGTGTAATGCCTGTGGACAGGCCCACCGTACCAAAAGCGGAAACTTCCTCAAACAGCAGCTGGATAAATGTGCACTCGGGTTCCAAAATGCACAGCAAAAACGTACCAACACACACTACCAGCATGGACAAAAGCGCAATGACCGGCGCTTTTCCCATTGATTCAGCGGAAATTGTCCGATGGAATGCACCTGGCCGCTGCTTGGTAAATACCGAGCGGACATCTTGCATCAGGGCAAAAAACGTCGTCGTTTTGATACCGCCTCCGGTAGATCCGGGGGAAGCGCCAATGAACATTAACACGGTCAGTGTAAACAGGCCGGCATTGGTCAGTTCTCCCATCGGATAAGTGGAAAATCCTGCCGTACGTGCAGAGACGCTATGGAAAAACGCCCCCATCCAAGACATATCTTCCGTGGCCTTCAGCAATAACGTACCGCTGAGCAGGAGTGCCATCGTGGTGGTAATGACCACTTTGGAGTTAAGACTCAGCTTTCTGAACGAACCACGACACCGTTTGACATCCAGGATCACCAGGAAACCCAGGCCGCCAAAAATAATCAGGCCGCAGGTCGTCAAATTCAGAAGCACGTTTTTCTGATAAGGGATCAGATTCTGCAGGCCGCCCAGGATATCAAATCCAGAGTTGTTAAAGGCCGCAATCGAGTGAAAGACACTGGTCCACAGTGCCCGCCCAAAGGAATAATCCTGGCTAAAGACAATAAAGCTTAACACCATGCCCGCCCCTTCAAAGCAAAGGGTCACCAGCAAAACCGCTTTTACCAGGCGGACCATTCCCTTGAAGGAGTCCACATTAAGTGCCTCTTTTACCAGCAGACGTCCCTTGATGCTGACACGCTTTCCGGCTGCCAGGATCAGCCCAACGCCGACTGATGTAACGCCAAGGCCGCCGACCTGGATCAGCGCTGCCACGACCACCTGCCCAAAGATGGTGAAATGGTCATAGACGTCAATCGCGATCAAGCCCGTGACGCAGACAGCACTGGTGGATGTAAACAATGCGTCAATAAACGCTACCTCCATACCAGGCTTAACAGAGATGGGCAATACCAGCAGGCAGGCCCCCAATAGAATAACCGTGGCAAATCCAAGGGTAATCAGCCGTCCCGGGGACTGCCGCTTCAAATAACCAATGAAATGTGACATCGTTTTTCTTCGCCGGAGTGGTGGAATTTCTCACCCCGGCTCTCCTTTGATCCTTTCCTCAGGAGTTTTTCATAACCACGCTTTCCACAGAGTCCGCCACATGCTCACAGGCATCCACACATTTTTCCATAAAGGTGTAGATTTCTCGCCAAGTGATGATCTGCAGCGGATCCGAACAAGTGGTATGCAATGTGCGCATACTAGAAATAAAGAGCTCATCCGCCTCCTCTTCCATAGTGTTGATGTTGACAATATGGCTGTGGAGCGATTTGGAGTGCTTGAAATCCGCAAACTCCTTCGCCATATTTCTCGCCTCCTCGCATACACGGATCATTACCTCCGACAGCTTCAAAGCGTCTGGCCGGATGACCTGTACATTGTTGCAATAGAGGCGAAGCAGGACATCTTCGATCTGATCAGTGACCTCATCGATGTTCTGGCTCAAAAGAAGGATATCCTCCCGCTCAATCGGTGTGATGAATGCCTTGGCCAACACGTTGAGCAATTCGTGCTTCTTCACATCCGCTGCGTGCTCAATCGCATGCATCTCGTCCAATTTTTCCTTGATCTGCTGGGGGGAGTAAGCGGCCATGACATCATGCAGCAGGTGAGCCGCTTGGCAGGAGTAGTCAATACATGTAATAAAGGTATCGAAATAAAAAGAATCTTGTTTCTTTGCCATATCATTTGCTCCCTTTATCTTTCAATCTTTCTCGTCTTTTATCTTACAGAATTGCCATAAACAATTTGGCCATTACATAGCTGATGAGACCACATCCCGGGAATGTGAAGACCCAGGTGAGCATCATATCCTTGACTACGCCGAAATTGACAGCTGACAGCCGCTTGACACACCCCACGCCCATAATTGCGCTGGTTTTTGTGTGGGTGGTGGACACCGGGATCCCGAAAAGGCTGGATAACAGCAGGCAGAAGGCCGCCGAAAGGTCAGCCGCAAACCCCTGGTACTTTTCCAGCTTGACCATATCCATCCCGACCGATTTTATAATCTTTTCGCCGCCCACACTGGTGCCGGCACCCATCACAATACTGCAGAGCAGCATCAGCCAGACCGGGATCACCACACCGCTGACATCACTCTGCCCATTGCTGAAGGCCACCCCCAGGAAGAGCACGCCAATAAATTTCTGTCCGTCCTGCGCGCCGTGCATGAAGCTCATGGCAGCTGCGCCAAAAATCTCCGCCCCCTGGAAAAAGCGATTGGTTTTATGCCGATTCATTCCTGCGCAAAGGATCGTCAACAGCCTGCAAATGAGCCAGCCGCACACGAACCCCAGGAGCAGGCTCATAAACAGGCCATAGATTACCTTGACCCATTCCGCCATATTGATCCCCTCAATGCCATTATGAATGGCAATGGCCGCGCCGGAAAGTCCCGCAATCAGGCTATGGCTTTCACTGGTGGGGATGCCGAAGTAGGACGCCCCGACACTGTACACTACAATGGAGAACAGCGCCGCGCACAAAGCAATCAATGCATCCTGCGTGTTATTGCCAAAATCCACCATATTGCTTATCGTGGACGCAACGGAGGCGTTAATATGGGTCATGACCAGAACGCCCAAAAAATTGAATACCGCACTGGTTAAAATAGCCGCCCGGGCCCCCATGCATCGGGTGGTGATGCATGTGGCAATCGCATTGGGCGCATCGGTCCAGCCGTTGACAAAAATAACGCCCAGCGTCAGCACCACCGTAATCAGCAGGACCGGGCTGGAAGACATCGCCTGGAGAAAATAGGAAAGTGAAACGTCCATAATATGAATCTCCTTTATCTGTCAAGAGCAGAAAAGAGCAGGACCTCTCGAAGTAGAAGTCCTGCCATCCGCAGAAGAAAGGCGCCGGTGCCCTCCTCAAAATCAGATGCTGAGAATAAATAGAGACACAGACGGACTGCTCCCTATGACAGACTCCACCGCTTATTCCAGCAAGCTACGTATGTGTATAGAGTAGCATTAAAGGGGGATTTCGTCAATAGAAAAATGAGAATTCCTTTATCATCTTGTGACAAGCTATCCTGGGGCAGCCCAGTCATGCGATATGCCTATGCTCTGTCGGACGATTTTTCCTTGTCCGGCAGGGCCGTTCCTATTCACCTATTCAATCTTTAACAGAGAATCTGCCGCATCGCGGGAAGGCCCGGCCATACCGCAGGAGGGCAAAATAATCTATATGGCACGCCCCGGTACTGCTGCGTCAGATCATCCATCCGCTTCTGCCCGGCGTGCTGCCGCTGCCTTTTCCGGGCCGCACGCCTTCCAACTTCGCCTCCCCCACTGTGCCCCTTCCAAACAGCGAGGGGTTCAGGATCCCCGCACCTCCGTGAAGCGCTCATAGCAGGTTTACTTCATACTTGACATTGATATTGCCGATACAATAAAATAAATGATGCTGTATATTCTATGAGAAAACAATTTTATCCGGAGGCTGATCCAAATGGCAGAGGCAGTAAAAGAACTCCCGGCTTGCCCGGTGGAGACGACACTTACAATGATTAGCGACAAGTGGAAGGTTCTGATCCTTCGGGACCTGTTACCCGGAACCAAGCGCTTTGGCGAACTCAAAAAATCCATTGGTCATGTCAGTCAGAAAGTCCTGACCGCCCAGCTCCGTGAGATGGAACAGAACGGACTCTTAACACGCAAAGTCTATCCTGAGGTCCCGCCCAAAGTGGAATACACACTCACCGACTTGGGTTACAGTCTGAAGCCGATTCTGGATGCAATGCGCGACTGGGGCGATGCCTACAAAGCGCGAAACTATCCATCGGAGAATGGCCAATCATCCATAAAGACTACCTGATTTCATCACTTCATCTCTGTTGAGAACCTCCCCCCGACGTTATTCCATGGGGGTGGGGTTCTTTTTATTTGTGATGCAGCACATCGTGCGCATGCCTTCATAACACCCGCGTACACAGATGGGCGGCTTGCAGCGGCCAGTACAGGGGGCGTCTACGAGAATAGACATGTAGCCGCAAAGTTTTGCAGCCACATGAAAGGGGCGGCAATAATCGGCATTTTCTTAAATGGCAGGAACTCCCGCCTGCAGGGCGCTCCCAAGTGCAGGCCCAGCGGAGCGGTTGCCGGCTGTTGGATAGGCGGAACAGGGGGCAGTCAAATAGCATCTTTTTCCTATGGGCATAAAAGATGTCGGGGCAAAGCTGAACTTTACCCCGAGCATTTCAATCACCGAAGGGTGGAGCCGCCCTTCGGGCGGCGGAACCCAAAAAAGGACATCCTTTCGGATGTCCTTTTGCTTTGGAAGGGACGGTTAAAATCGATATTTGAGATGTGGGTTATGAAACGGACACACGAGAGGAAATCATCCTACCGCCCTTCTGGCCGGCGGCGCAGGCGGAATTCACTCCTGCCGAGCATTTGAATGACTGAAGGGTGAAGCAGGCCCGCGGCCCGCGAAACCCAAAAAGAAGGACATGACCTGTTGGTCATGTCCTTCTTTTTGGAGCTAGTGGGGTGACTCGAACACCTGACCTGCTGATTACGAATCAGCTGCTCTACCGACTGAGCTACACTAGCATTTATGTTATACGATTTTCAAATGGTCCCGGACGCTTCTTTCCAAAAATGCACTCACGCCTGCGCTCTTTCCAAAATACCATTTTGACGTATCTCAACAGCGCAAGATGAATCATATCACAAATTATTGTTTTCGTCAACTCAAAATCTATAATCTTTTTAATCGCAACCCGCTAAAACAAGCCCCCTTCAACATAGCTCCTATTTTCAAAATGTCCATATGCAGAGGACACAGCCAAGGGAATACAAATGGTATTTTTGCAAGACTCCTGGCGCATATCTCACTCCCTGCTGCATATTCGCAGTCCATCCTTCACTTTTCTTTTCCCCCTGCTTGTTTACATTTTATCCGAATTTCACCAATTTTTTTCATTTTTCGACAACAGCATTTTTATCTCTTCCAATATTTTCCTCTCTCGACAGATTAACATAAAATGATCAATAATTTTGCACTACATGGAGTTATACACATTTTCCACCTAGTTTTCCACACCCAATTTTTTCTTTATTTTCAATGCTTTTCAAGATTTATGGAAAAAACTGACAGAGCCGCAATCAAAAATTTTGAACCGCCCGATATCTCCTTATTTTATTTACATAATATCATTCCGTGTATATATACATCCGCCCCCAGCTTTCCCCCATCCTTTTACAGTTCTATTACAAAAATTTCATCGTTTTTCTGCATAGGATGGCAAAAAAATGTGGAGGCACTTTTGTAAAAAGCGCCTCCATATTCCTGTCAAATCTCAAGGTTTGCGTAGGCATTCAGCGACATGTCCGCATAACGGCGACACTGCGCCTCATAGTAGGCCTGGCAGCCAATCATGGCGCCGTTATCACCGCAGAGCTTCAGCGGCGGCAGATACAGCCGCAATCCGTGCTCCCGGCAGGCGCGCTCCAAATCTCCGCGGATACGGCTGTTGGCAGCCACACCGCCGGCGGCCACCACCGTGTGGTGGCCGTACCGCTCCGCAGCCAGGATCGCCCGGGGCACCAGCTCATCGCTGACCGCCGCCGCAAAGGAGGCCGCGAGCCCGGGCCGGTCCAGCGCCTCCCCCTTCTGCTGGGCATTGTGGACCAGATTCACCACCGCCGTCTTGAGGCCGGAGAAGGACATGTCCAGGTCGCTGTCCGCCACATGGGAGCGGGGCAGCACATAGGCGTGGTCATCCCCGCCCCCGGCCAGCTCCTCCATAGGCCTTCCACCGGGGTAGGGCAGGCCCAGCACCCTGGCCACCTTGTCAAAGCACTCCCCGGCGGCATCGTCCCGGGTCGCGCCCACAATGCGCATCTCCGTATAGTCCTGGACATCCACCAGCATGGAGTTTCCACCGGAGATGCACAGGGCCAGGAAGGGCGGCTCCAGCTCCGGGAACGCGATGTAGTTGGCGGCGATATGGCCCCGCAGGTGGTGAACCGGGATCAGGGGCTTCCCCAGGGCGTAGGCCACGCTCTTGGCGAAGTTCACCCCCACCAGCAATGCCCCGATAAGGCCCGGGCCGTAGGTTACCGCCACGGCGTCAATGTCCCCCCGGGTGACGCCCGCCTCCCGAAGCGCCTGGTCGGTCAGGGCGGCGATGCCCTCAATATGCTTCCGGGAGGCGATCTCCGGCACCACGCCGCCGTAGATGGCGTGCATATCCGCCTGGGACAGAATGGCGTCGCTGAGGACAGTGCGCCCGTCCCGGACCACCGCCACGGCCGTCTCATCACAGGAGGATTCAAAGGCTAGTATCAACATGGATATTCACTCTCTCCTTGGTAACAGGTTCAAAGGCTCTGCAGCCCCTCCACAATGCTTTCAAAATGCATGGCGTGGCTGGCCTTCACCAGCAGCACCGCCCCCGGCTGGAACAGCCCGCGGATGGTATCCATGGCCTGCGCTGTATCAGGAAACCAGTGGGTCTCCATCCCAGCCGCGCCCTCCGCCATGGCCCGTGCCTTCTCCCCCACGGCTACCAGAGCGCCGATCCCCAGCTCTTTTGCCAGACTGCCGATTTCCCGGTGGGCCCGCTCCGACAATTCGCCCAGCTCGTTCATATCCCCCAGTACCGCCACCGTGTGGTCCTCCTTGGCCAGGACCCGCAGCGCGGCTTCCACAGATTGGGGGTTTGCATTGTAGCAGTCATCCAGCAGGATACGCCCCTGGGTACAGCGGAGGATGCGCATTCGGCTGCCGGCGGGCTGATAAGCCGCCACGCCCCGGCGGATCTCTTCCGCCGTCAGCCCCAGTTTCTCCCCGATGGCCACCGCCATGGCGGCGGGATAGACCATGTGGACTCCCAGGGCCGGAATTTCCAGGGGATAGGTCCCCCTCTCCGTGGTGACCGTGCAGGTGATGCCCTGGACTCCGCGGTCCACCACATCCTCCACCCGGACGCCGCAGTGTTCCCCCAGGCCGCAGAGCACCGTGTCAAAGGGCAGGCAGAGGCTTTGGAGCAGCACATCGTCCCCATTCAGCACCGCCAGCCCCGTCTCCGGGCGCAGATTCTCAAAGATCTCGCATTTTGCCTGCAAAATCCCCTCCCGGCTGCCCAGATATTCCATGTGGGCATCGCCGATGTTGGTGATGACGGCGATATCCGGCTGGATCATCTCCCCCAGGTAGCGGATCTCCCCAAAGTGGTTCATGCCGCTCTCAATCACCGCCGCCTGGTGCTTCTCCTCCAGGCCGAACAGGGTCAGCGGCACACCGATATCGTTGTTGAAGTTCCCGCGGGTTGCCAGGACGTCGTATCGCTGGGACAGCACCGCAGCCACCATCTCTTTTGTGGTGGTCTTCCCCACGCTGCCGGTGATCTGCACAAAGGGGATGGCAAACTGGTTCCGGTACCAGGCGGCCAGGGCCTTCAGAGCCAGGCGGGTATCCGGCACCTGGATGTAGAATTTGTCTGGAGACAGCTCCGCCGGTAGCGCCTCGCACAGGCACCCCGCCGCTCCGGCGCTCAGTGCCTGAGGAATGTAGGCGTGGCCATCAAACCGTTCCCCCCGGAGGGGCACAAACAGGCTGCCGGCGGGGATGCTGCGGCTGTCGGTGGAGACAGCGGTGATCTGCCCCGCTCCGTGGAGGGCCCCCCCCACAGCCCCGGCGATCTGCCGGGCGGTCATGGGCCTCATCGTCCCGCCTCCCGGGCTGCCTTGCTGAGGCGGAGGATCTCCTCACACAGCTCCTCGTAGGGGATCCCCGCCGCCGCGGCCTCCTTGGGCAGGAGGCTGGCCGGCGTCATCCCCGGCAGGGTGTTGATCTCCAGGCACCAGGGGCGGCCCGCCTCATCCAGCAGGAAGTCTGTCCGGGAGTAGACGCTGAGCCCCAGGGCGTTGTGGAGGCGGAGGGCATACTCCCCCATCTCCCGCCACTGCTCGTCGGTGATGGGGGCCGGGCAGATCTCCTCTGAGCCCCCGTCCTGATATTTGGATACATAGTCAAAATAGGCGCCCGACAGGGGGACGATCTCCACCGCCGGGAGGTACCGATCCCCCAGCACGCCCACAGTGACGTCCCGTCCCTTGATCTTCTTCTCCACCAGGATGTGGCTGCCGTAGTGGAGCATCTCCTCCAGCGCGGCCCTCAGCTCCTCCTTGGTATCCGGCAGGGCCACCCCCAGAGAGGACCCGCCGTTGATGATCTTCACCGCGCAGGGCACCTCCAGTTCCTCCACCAGCCGGGGAATATCCTCCCTGGTATAGGACGGGATGTCCCGCCAGGGAGCGGTGGGGATGCCGGCGCGCTCCATGGTGTATTTGGTCACCGCCTTGTCCATGGCCATGCCGCTGCCCAGGTACCCCGCTCCGGTGTAGGGGATGCCCAGCAGGTCAAAGGCCGCCTGGACCCGGCCGTCCTCGCCGCAGGCGCCGTGGAGGCCCAGGAACACCATATCCGCCATGGCGCATACCGCCAGTACATGCTTACCAAAGAGGCTAGGCCCCTGGTCGTCCCGGGAGGCGCGGACGGCGTCCAGATCCGGGGCCGCCGTTTCAATGGCGGCGTTTCCCATCAGGCCGTCCGGGGCGTCAAAAATATGCTCCAGCTCCCCTTCATACTGCTCCAGCCCCAGAAACATATCCACCAGAATGGCCTGGTGCCCCCGGCTTCGCAGGGCACGGCAGATGCTGGTGCCGGACACCAGGGAGACATGGCGCTCGGAGGACAGGCCCCCGGCCAGTACAACGATCTTCATAACAGGATGCTCTCCTTTGATCCAAAATTGGAAACGATGCAATGTGTAACAAGTATATCATTCCATTCCAGGAAATACAACCAAATCCTTGCGCCGCCCGGAAGCTCCGGCAGCTTATTTTCTGCCCCGCCAGGGCACATCCGCCGCTGCGCTGCGTCTGGATGGGTAGGGACCACCAACAAAGGAGGAAGATGCTATGAGACACAAGAGAATCCGCGCCCTTGTTTTGGGCTGTGCCATTTCCTTTCTGCTCTCCGCCTGCGGCGCGGCAGTCGAGGATTCCCCTCTGGCCGCCGTTTTCCCAGACCAGGCCAGCCGGATGGAGGCCAGCTATTTCGAGTGCGGCGGCATGACCACCTGGGAGCTGACGCAGGAGGAATTTGAGGACCTGAAATCCTGGGCCCTGGGCCTCTCCCTGGAGGAACAGACCTTTGACGAGGGGGCGTCCCCGGGGGACCGGGACGGCGGCTCCGGCTACACCTTCCAGTGGGGCGAGCACGGTTTTTCCTACATCCTCAGCGGGGATGCGGACTACGTCCTGCTGGAGGGCACCTGGTATCAGGTAAAAAATCCCTCCTGCCCGCCGCTGGAAATTCCCGGTGAGTCCGCTGTGACGGCAGAGGATGTGGAGACGCTGGAGGCCTACCACTACATTGTGCCCGCCGCGGCGGAGCGGAAAATCGTGACAGACGAAGCGGCCATCCAGGAGGTGCTGGACCTGCTGGACAGCACCGTGGAGACAAACGCACTGCCGGAGCCCGTCACAGGTGGAACCACTGTCAGCTTCCGGCTGTATCTGGCCAGCGGAGAAGTAGAGGAGTGGATCTGCGAGGAGCGTGCCGACTCCGTTTGGGCGTTGTATGGCCACGGAAGCACCTATGAAACGGCAGCTGACTGCGCAGCCCTGTGGGACTCCCTTCCCGGTGAGAGCGCCTCTGCTGAGGAGGATATGCTGCCGGCGCGGTAGGGACTGCGCAAAAGGAAGGGGATGGACTGGCGTCCATCCCCTTTTCTGTTTTTTGTATGCCCGGATCACCAGAGCCAGCCAAGCAGCCCGCCGCTGTCCTCCTGTTCCTCCAGTACCTGGAGCGCGGCCGTGAGAATCTGCGCCGCCTCCGCCCGGGTCACCGGCGCGGACTCCGTCTCCGTGCCAAAGCTGCCGGCAGACACCACATGGACGCTCACCATGTTGGCCACCGCCTGGGTGGACCAGGTGGCCTCCGCTTTCACCAGGTCGTCCAGCTCCACGTCCGCCACGTTCAGGATCCGGTCCATCACCGCTGCGGCCTCCCGGAGGGTGATGGCGTCGTCGCCGTTGAAGCACACACCCGCCTCCGTGGATACGCCGCTGATGATCCCCTCCCGCACGGCGGTGGAGGCATAGCTCTTCGCCCAGGCGGCGATGGATTCATCATCCTGGAAGCCGGTGAGGGTCACCTGCTCCGGCACCTCCATCCCCGCCGCGTCCATAGCCATCGCCAAAAATTCGCTCCGGCTCACAGGCGCCTCCGGGTCAAAGAAGTAGGCTCCGGCGTACTGCTCCCCCACGAACAGGCCCTCCTCTGCCAGGCGGATGGCCGCCGCGTGGGCGGCATTGCCCGCCATGTCGCTGTAGGTGACCTCTGTTTTCTGCTTGCGGATGTGGATGGTGACGGTGGCCGGGGCGGAGACATTTCCCTCACCATCCGTAGCGGTAAAGGTAAAACTGTCCTTGCCGCTTTTGCCGTCCTCCGGGGTGTAGACAAAGGTCACGCCATCCTCCGCAATCACCACAGCACCCTTGTTGGGCTGGTCCACGATGGCAAAGGTATAGGCGTCTCCCTCGTTATCCACCGCTGTGAGCGTCCCCTGGCAGGCCACGCCCTGATAGGTCTCCACGTCCTGGTTCTGCGGGATCGGCGCCCCGGCAGGAACCGCCGATTCCCCGCCTCCGCCGAAGATGGCCGCGGCCGGCGTGGCCGTCACCAGGAACAGAGCGGTCAGCGCCATCAGCGCGGCAATGCGTCTTGTGCGATCCAAGTCCATAACCTCCCATAAATAGTTTGTGCAGGTAGTGTTTGCTCCTGCTGGGAAGTTATGCAAGGGCGGCTCTGCCAAAAAAAGGAGCGGCGCGCAGGCCAAGGCCTACGCGCCGGAGGTCAGGTCCACACCCGACCAGTATGTCTCGTTGCTGATGGTATCCAGAGTCAGCATAAACTCATCCCAGGTCCTGCGGTTGATGGCATAGTAGGTCCGCTTACCCCGCTTGCGCTCTGTCAGCAGCTCCGCCTCCACCAAGGTTTTCATGTGGTGGGAAAGCGTGGGCTGACTGATGGTAAAGTCCCGGAGCAGTTCGCTGGCGCACTTCTCCCCGTCCACCAGCGCCCGCATGATCCGCAGGCGGTGGGGATCGCTGAGCACCTTGCAGATATCGGCTGCCGCGGCCAGTTCCATGTTGGCACCCCCAATTGACAATAATCTATACGTTTCCCATATTATGGGAATTGTTCTCGCTTGTCAAGCTTTCTTGTGTAAAATAATGGGCATAAATCGGGCTTCACTGCCCTGTCCGCTTGCAGGCAGCAAATGTATGTCATCTATCGCCAAAAAGGTGGGGACAGAATACCTGCCCCCGCCTTTGTTCCCCGATACCCGTATACAAAGATTACAGGTCAATGTCGCCTGTGGCCTTTTCGTTGATCACGTAGTATGCCTTTCGCTCCTCGGGCTTGAGATAAATCGTCAGCTTTTTGATGGCAGAAGCCCGGTGTCCCTCTGCCACATAGGCAGCCACTATCTGCTCCTTTACAGCGGACAGATCCCACTCCCCCTCTTGGAACTGTAGGATCATCTCCTCCACCTTCTGCGCAGCCGCCTTTACAGCGGGCTTCTTCTTGGTAACGTCAGTCTCCTTGCTCTTCGTTGGTGCCATGGTGTTTGTCCCCCTTTGGTACAGATTCTTTATCATCACACACTACACGGTGTGGCGATTCCTGTGGCTGTTTGTATTTTACACTGAATTGCCGCTATTATCAAGAGAAAACCGCCAACCTCACCCAGAAATCTGTGTTCCTTCAAAAGCAATGCACCTCGGTACTTCTCAAGAGATTGCAAGCGACCGTTTTCATCAGATGGCGGCTCGTTCATCATGGCGCGATGCTTGCTATACTGCTCATATGGAAAGGCCGCTGCGATGACTCACCTTCCTGCTCCTCCCCCGCGAACTGCTTCGTCTCAAAAGCTTCCGTCACTTGAGGGGATATTCTGTATGCAAAAGCCTTCTGATCCGGCCCCTTCACGCAAAGTCCGCAAAATGGGTTGAGGCACTGCGGGATCTATCATATAGGGAAGCACTCTCCGGCCTTATGAACCGGGTTACCGCAGAACAATATATCAAAAAGCGCCTGAATAATCTGTCGGAACGTGTCAATTTAACCGACAGCAGAAGGGCGTCCACGGCTTCAACCCATACTGTGGGTCTCTGTCAAACTGTCCCTGTCCGATCCGGCCCCGCCAACGCTGGGACAGGCCCTGTGCGAAGGACCATGGCAGGATATCGCTGTTGACAAAATGCTGTCTTTCCATCCCGGAGCCTGGGCCTCCCCGGCCATGACTCCCATTTCGAAAGGCCATATTCCCGGCATCTCCATAGCGGAGATTTCTGACAAGTCCCCACCACCTTATCTTTGCTACGCAAAAATGCAGGAGAGGCGTCCCCCTTCTCCCGCATTTTTCCGATTCTTACCCCTTCTTCCTCTGGTAGGGCGTATCCTCCAGCGGGAGGCTGTACCGCCGCTTTCCATCCAAACGGTAATAGGCGTCGGCAATGGCGGGGGCGGTGGGGATGGAGGTGATCTCCCCAATGCCGATGGCCCCCAGGGCCACGTCCAGCCCCGGCTTCTCCACCACGATGGCCTTCACCTCCGGGATCTGATTGGCCCGGAAGAGGCCCAGCGTCCCGAACTTGGCCGTGGGCTTGCAGTCCACCAGGGGATAGCGCTCGGTGAGGGCAAAACCCATGGACATGACCACGCCCCCCTCGATCTGGCCCTCCACGCTCTTGGGGTTCACCGCCCGGCCCACGTCGTGGGCCGCCACCATGCGGAGGATCTTCCCGTCCTCCCCCAGTTCGCACAGCTGTGTGGCGTAGCCGTAGGCGATGTGGCTCACCGGGTGGGGCACGTCGGCCCCCAGCGGGTCGGTCTTGGTGGCATATTCCCCGTAGTACTCCGTACCGTTGAGATCGGACAGCTTTTTCCCCTCCAGCGCCTTTTTCAGCTCCACACAGGCCCGGCGGCAGGCCTCGCCGGTGATGGTGGTCTGCCGGGAGCCGGAGGTAGTGCCGGAGTCCGGCGCGTCATAGGTGTTGGCCCGCTCATAGACAATGGCGCTGCGGGGCAGGCCCAGGGTCTCGCAGCACACCTGCACCAGCACGGTCCCCAGGCCCTGACCGATGCAGGAGGCCCCGGCCTCGATATGGACCTTGCCGTCCTCCACTACCAGGCGGCAGCGGCCGGTGTCCGGCAGGCCCACGCCCACGCCGGAGTTCTTCATGGCGCAGGCGATGCCCACGTATTTTCCGCTGTCGTAGTAGGGTTTGATGGCCTCCAGGGTCTCCACCAGCCCCGTCTCCGGACCCACGATCTGTCCGTTGGGCAGCTCCTGACCGGGGCGGATGGCGTTGCGGTAGCGGATCTCCCAGGGGGAGATGCCCACCTTGTCCGCCATCTCGTTGAGGAGGCTCTCAATGGCAAAGCAGGTCTGGGTCACGCCGAACCCGCGAAAGGCCCCGGCGGGCGGGTTGTTGGTGTACCAGGCGTAGCCGTCAATCTCAAAGTTTTGGTAATTATAGGGCCCTGAGGCGTGGGTACAGGCCCGCTCCAGCACCGGGCCGCCCAGAGAGGCGTATGCGCCAGTGTCGGCGATGACGGTCGCCTTGACCCCCTGGATGATGCCGTTTTCATCGCAGCCCAGAGTGAACTCCATATCCATGGGGTGGCGCTTGGGGTGGACCAGGATGCTCTCCGCCCGGGTCAGCTTCATTTTGCAGGGCCGACCGGTGAGGAGCGCCACCAGAGCGCTCAGGTGCTGGACGGTCACGTCCTCCTTGCCGCCGAAGCCGCCGCCTACCAGCTGGTTCTGTACCTTTACCTTCTCAAAGGGCAGGTCCAGCATGGGGGCCGTCTCGTGCTGGGTGTCGTAGGTCCCCTGGTCGCTGGAGAGGATGCGCACGCAGTCCCCGTCCAGGTAACTCACCGCGCACTCCGGCTCCAGGAAGGCGTGCTCTGTATAGGGGGTGGAGAACTTCCCGCTGACTACATATTTACTCTTCTCAATGGCCCCCGCCGCATCCCCCCGGGACACGTGCTTGTGGGCCAGG
Organism: uncultured Oscillospiraceae bacterium; assembly: GCA_904419145.1. Lineage (GTDB taxonomy): Bacteria > Bacillota > Clostridia > Oscillospirales > Oscillospiraceae > CAJFPI01. The sequence goes on from CAJFQQ010000004.1 coordinate 19,673, forward strand.
AGATTGCCGGAGCGGTGGACCAGGGGGGCGCCCTCCGCCATGGCCTCATAGGGGCTGCGCACCGGCGTCAGGGGCTCGTAGTCCACCTCCACCAGCTTTTTGGCCTCCTCCACAATCTCCATGGTCTCCGCCGCCACAATGGCAATGGCATCCCCCAGGTAGTGGGTGATGTCCCCCACAGCGATCATGGTGTCCCAGTCCTTCATCAGGTGGCCCACCTTGTTGGTGCCCGGGATATCCGCGGCGGTAAACACTCCCACCACCCCCGGCAGGGCCTTGGCCTTCTCTGTGCGAATGGCCAGCACCCGGGCCCGGGGATAGGCGCTGCGGACGGCGGATGCGTAGATCATGCCGTCCAGATAGATGTCGTCGGGGTACTTGCCGTAGCCCAGCACCTTCTCCCGCACATCCAGGCGGTGGACCGACTGGCCAAAGCGCCAGTCCTCCGGTTCCTCTGTGGGGAGTTTCCCCTCCCGTAGCACCTTTGCTGCCAGCTTCACCCCCTGGATGATCTTCACATAGCCTGTGCAGCGGCAGATGTTGTTGCGCAGGGCAAAGGCGATCTCCTCCTCCGTGGGGTCCGGGTTGGTATCCAGCAGGGCCTTCCCCGCCATCACCATGCCCGGGATGCAGAACCCGCACTGGACCGCCCCCGCCTCGCCGAAGGCCCAGACCCAGGCCTCCTTCTCAAAGTCCGTGAGGCCCTCCACGGTGAGGACGCTCTTTCCCTCCATTTTGTCAGTCGTCAGAACGCAGGCCCGGGTGGCCTTGCCGTCCACCAGCACCGTGCAGGTGCCGCATGCCCCCTCGCTGCAGCCGTCCTTCACGCTGGTCAGGCGCAGCTCGTCCCGCAGATAGCGCAGCAGCTTTTGGTTTCGCTCCACTGTCACTGGTTTTCCGTTCACCGTAAACGTCGCCATGGCGCTCCCTCCCACTGTTCAACAAAAAAAGTCAGGCTTTCAAACATTCTTTTAGCACTATCATACGATAGATTTCCGCGCCGCGCAAGGGCCAGTTCGCATTTCCGTGATTCTTTTCCAAGAGCCGCGCCTCTCACCGCTCCCAGCCGATCACCAGGGAGCCCTCCCGGACGGAGATATGGGCCTCCGCTTCGATGATGTGGTTGCTGACCCCCAGGGGGAAACCGGCGGTGAGCACCGCGTCCGTCAGGGGATACTGCACGCCGCGCTCAAAGACGCCCTTCGCGTCCGGTCCCATGCAGAACACGGACAGCAGGCCCCACTCCGGCCCCTGGGGGATCGTGATGGCGCCGTTGGTGATGGCGGTATAGGTAAAGGTCTCATCGTACAGGTAGCCCCTGGCCTCCCGCTGGCTGAGCCACACCAGCAGCTGCAGGTTGGCCAGGGTGTGATCCAGCCGCCCGCCGGTGCCTCCATAGATGTGGAAGGTGCGGCACCCCTGTTCCATGCCGTATTTGGCGGCCAGAAAGGTGTCCGTGTCGTCCTTCTCCACCGGCACCTGGAGGATATTTCCGAAATCCGGCTTCTCCAAAAGGGAGTCAAAATCCCCCAGCAGCAGGTCCGGCACGATCCCCGCCCTCTGGCAGGCCAGATATCCTCCGTCCGCCGCGATCACCAGGTCCCCCGGCGCCGGCCGCTGTACCAGCTCCACCTCCCGCCCGGCGCCGAAAATAAAGCAGCTGTCCATGTCCCATCTCTCCTATCATGGCGCGTTTCATTGTTGTTATTATCATACCATGTTTTTTGTGCCCTGTCCACAAAGCAGCCGGTATGGCCCCGGAAAACCTTGACAAACTGCCCCGCCGGTGATACCATGGGGGCAAATCCGAGGGGCGCTGGCGCATGCCGGCTGAGAGGGAGCGTATCGCCGCTCCGACCCTAGAACCTGATCCGGGTAATGCCGGCGAAGGGACGCGAGTCAAAACCTGTGCTGTACTGCGTGTCCGCGCCTGCGGACACGCTTTTTTGTTGATCCGGATCGGTTCCTCGGAAAACTAAATAGAGAGGGAAACATCCATGAAATCAAGGAAACGTGTATACGCGATCTGCGAGGCGGCCATCATGATCGCCATTGCCCTGGTGTTGGACTGGCTCAAGACCGTTCTGCCCGGTCAGTTGCCCAGCGGCGGCTCTGTCTTCAACATCAATATCCTACCCATCGTCTTCTTCGGCATCCGCCACGGGGCGGGCTGGGGCGCCCTGACCGGCCTGGTTTTCGGCGGGCTTACTTATCTGTTGGGCCTGAACAGCATGGCCATCGACTGGACGACCATCATCTGCGACTACTTCCTGGCCTTTGCCCTGCTGGGATTTGGGGCCGGGCTGTTCAAGGGACGTAAGGGCGCGGCCTACTGGGGCACCCTGGTAGGCGGCACCCTCCAGTTCCTCTCCAGCTACTTCGTCGGCGTGTTCGTCTGGGGCATCTACATGCCCGAGGAGTTCCTGGGCCTCACCATGACCAGCCCCTGGTTCTATTCCTTCCTGTACAACATCCTCTGGGCTGTCCCCAATATCCTCTGCACCATGATTGTCTTTGCCCTGCTCTACCGCTCCAGCGCCATGCGGAAGTATCTCACCGGCGCCGATCTCCAGCGATTTGCTTGACTTCCTCAAGGAGGCATCCCTACGGGTGCCTCCTTGCAATTTTTCCCAGGATTGGTATAATACAGTCATCAACTGACGGCGAAAGGAGCAGGAAACCATGGAAGAAGTCATTCAATTTCTAAAAGAATGCGGCACCTACTATCTGGCGACAGTGGAGGGCGACCAGCCCCGGGTACGCCCCTTCGGTACCGTCCATGTCTTTGAGGGAAAGCTCTATATCCAGACAGGGAAGGTGAAGCCGGTCTCCCATCAAATACTGGCAAACCCCAAAATCGAGATCTGCGCCTTTCAAAAGGGGCAGTGGCTGCGGATCCAGGCGGTGGCCGTGGAGGATGACCGGGTGGAGGCCCGCAAGAGTATGCTGGACGCCTATCCAAACCTGCGCAGAATGTATGATGAGAACGATGGAAATACCCAGGTGTTCTACCTGAAGGACGCAGTGGCAACCTTCTCCTCCTTTACCGCGCCTTCCCGGACCGTAACCTTCTGAGCTCCGCAAGAACCCCCCGCGCCTGCCGTAATTGGCAGGCGCGGGGGGCTGCTTCTATTTTATTTTATTCAATAGGCGATGACGATGCCGCCGTCGTTGGCGTAGACCGTGGAGATACCGCCGGTGGCGGTAATGAGGATCTCCCGAAACCGGCAAAGCTTCTCCGCCAGATCCCGGACATAGCCGGCCCGCTCCAGGCAGTTGCAGTGGGAGATCACCAGCCGTTTCCCAGTGTGTCCAGCGTTCTCCGCCACCCGGCGGATCATCTTTTGCAGGGTCTGCCGCTCTGTAAAGCCCTGGCCCAACTTGATGATTTCTCCCTCCGGCGTAGCCCCCATCAGCAGCTTGATGCGAAGGCTCCCCGTCACCAATGCCTGCACTTTTGTAAGCCGTCCATTCTTGCGCAGGTTTTCTAAGCTCTCCAGGACAAACATCGTATCCATTTCATCAAGATATGCCTCCACCTGAGCTACCACTTCATCAAAGGGCAGACCACTGCGGGCCAGCTCCTCAACTTTTAGGGCCGCCTGAACCTGTCCAGCAGAGGCTGAGCGTGAATTAAAGATATGCACATTGTGCTGTCCGCCATCTTCCCGATAGAACTTTACCGCCTGGGCCGCCGCATTATAGGACCCGGAGAGCCGCTCCGACAGGGTAATGATATAGATGTCCTCCGCCGTCTCAAAGTGGGAGAGGTATGCCTCCGGCGCCGGGCAAGCGGTCCTTGCCGCCTCCGGAGTAGCCCCCATCACCTGAAGCAGCTCCGCCTGCTGAATCGTACCATCATCTACAAATGACCGGTTGCCCACATGGATTGTCAATGGAATACGGACAAAGCTAGGATTCGCCTCCATGGCAGGCGTAAAATCGGTGCAGCTGTCACATAATATCTTATATCCCATAGCTCAAATCACCTAATCTAATATTCTACATCAGATTATAGTGTCTGCAGCATACTTTGTCAATATCGTCTTGCATATTTCATCAAGCCGCCCGCCGCGCAGGAAGGGGCCATCTTCGGACAGAGGCCCTTATCTGGGATTCTTTTCCCAAAGAACGGCCTTTTTCTCATAGCATCGCTGCCCTGACTCATATCTGGCAATACTTATAAATAATATAGATAACATGCAAAAATACTTTTCACAAGGCATAACAAGCCATTTTATCCGGTTTCTGAGGATAAGAGATGCTATCTGGTGAAACCGACAAAATCCGGTCCACCACCACTGATCTTGAAAAGGGAGTTTGGGGACAGACGCTTGCATTTTTGTAAAGATGGGTGTATAGTAGGGTATAACAATTCAAAAGACGGGAGCTTGTAAACAGGCTGAGAGGGAGGTGTGGCCTCCGACCGGTAACCTGATTTGGATAATGCCAACGTAGGGACACCTGCATCGTGACACGTTTTGTAAACGGGAAGCTTTCCAGATTGGGAAGCTTCCCGTTTTTGTTTGGAGGTGAAGGAACATGGTGCAGATCAACGGCGAAAGCCTTCCCGCAGCCGGGAAAGTTCTGGCCGACTATCTGGCTGGCGCGGGGTACGACACCCAGCGTCTGGCCGTGGAGCGGAACGGAGAGATCGTTCCCCGCTCTCGGTACGGCGAGACGGTCCTCCAGGACGGCGACTGTATTGAGATCGTCCGCTTTGTGGGAGGTGGCTGAGATGATCCCTGCAAAAGAGGCGCTGGAGCAGGCGCTCAGGGAGCGTCAGGGCGCCGAGCTGGCCGCCCGCTTTTCCGCCGCCGCGGTGGCAGTATGCGGCCTGGGGGGACTGGGCTCCCACATTGCCGGTTTCCTGGCCCGTGCCGGTGTGGGGCGGCTCATTCTCATTGACTTTGACCGGGTGGATCTCACCAATCTCCACCGCCAGCAGTACAAGGCCAGCCAGGTGGGCCGCTATAAAACGGAGGCCCTGGCGGAGAATCTGCGGGAAGCAGCCCCCTACCTCTCTCTGGAGCTCCGCACCGTCCGTTTGACGGCGGAGAATGTGCCGTCTCTTCTGGAGGGTGCGGACGTCATCTGCGAGGCGCTGGACGAAGCGGCGGCCAAGGCCATGCTGGTAAACACCGTGCTGGAGCAGCTGCCGGAGAAATATCTGGTGGCCGCCTCAGGCATGGCGGGGCTCGGCAGCGCCAACGCCATCCATACCCGGCGTCTGACCGGCCGCTTTTACCTCTGCGGCGACGGCGTCAGCGATGTGGCGGACGGCATCGGCCTGGTGGCCCCCCGGGTAGCCCTGTGCGCCGCCCATCAGGCCCACATGGTACTGCGTATCTTATCAGAACAGTTCGAACCCTAAACCATAAAACCACAGGAAAGAAGGAACAGCATCCATGGAACAGGACAAGCTCATCATCGGCGGACATGAATTTACCTCCCGCTTTATTCTGGGCTCCGGGAAGTACTCCCTGGCTCTGATCGAGGCGGCGGTGCGGGATGCCGGGGCGGAGATCATCACCCTGGCCGTCCGCCGGGCCAACACCCAGGAGAAGGAAAATATCCTGGACTACATCCCCAAGGGGGTGACCCTGCTGCCCAACACCTCCGGCGCCCGGACGGCGGAAGAGGCGGTGCGCATCGCCCGGCTGGCCCGGGAGCTGGGCTGCGGGGATTTCGTCAAAATCGAGATCATGCGGGACTCCAAATACCTCCTCCCGGACAACCAGGAGACCATCCGGGCCACGGAGACGCTGGCGAAGGAGGGGTTCGTGGTGATGCCCTACATGTACCCGGACCTGAACACAGCCCGGGATCTGGTGAACGCCGGCGCGGCGGCGGTGATGCCTCTGGCCTCCCCCATCGGCTCCAACCGTGGCCTCGCCACCAAGGAATTCATCCAGATCCTCATTGACGAGATCGACCTGCCCATCATCGTGGACGCCGGCATCGGCAAGCCCTCCCAGGCCTGTGAGGCCATGGAGATGGGGGCCGCTGCCATCATGTCCAACACCGCCCTGGCTACCGCCGGCGACCTGCCGCGGATGGCCTCCGCCTTCCGCCTGGCCATTGAGGCCGGACGCAGCGCCTATCTTGCGGGGCTGGGCCGGGTACTGACCCGGGGGGCCTCCGCCTCGGACCCCCTCACCGGATTTTTGCGGGATTAAGGGGGCGCGGACATGGAAAACCAGTTTTTTGTGGACTCTGAATTTCTCTCTCCGGCGGCCCTGGAGAAGAAGCACCGGCTGGAGAACGATCCATCCAGCCGCAAGAGCCACATGGAATACCTCCCCGGCATGGAGCAGGTCCACTCCGACATCTGTGAGAAGGTCATGTCCCAGGTGAACGCCTACGACTACACCCGATACACTGCCCGGGACGTGCAGGCGGCCCTGGAACATGAGAGCTGCTCCATCGAGGACTTCAAGGCCCTCCTCTCCCCGGCGGCGGAGCCCTTTCTGGAGCAGATGGCCCAGCGGGCCCGGCTGGAAACCAGCCGCCACTTCGGCAACACGGTCTACCTCTTCACCCCGCTGTACATCGCCAACTACTGCGAAAACTACTGCGTCTACTGCGGCTTTAACTGCTACAACCATATCCAGCGGATGAAGCTGAACATGGAGCAGATCGAGCACGAGATGCAGGTCATCGCCCATTCCGGCATGGAGGAGATTTTAATTCTCACCGGCGAGAGCCGGTCCATGTCCAGCGTGGAGTACATCGGCGAGGCCTGCAAGCTGGCCCGGAAGTATTTCCGCATGGTGGGCCTGGAGATCTACCCGGTGAACACCGACGAGTACCGCTACCTCCACCAGTGCGGGGCGGACTACGTCACCGTATTCCAGGAGACCTACGACACGGACAAGTATGAGACGCTGCACCTCATGGGGCACAAGCGGGTGTGGCCCTATCGGTTCGACGCCCAGGAGCGGGCCCTCATGGGCGGCATGCGGGGGGTAGCCTTCTCCGCCCTGCTGGGCCTCTCGGACTTCCACAGGGACGCTCTCGCCAGCGCCCTCCACGTCTATTACCTCCAGCGTAAATACCCCCACGCGGAGATGTCCCTGTCCTGCCCCCGCCTGCGGCCCATCATCAACAACGAGAAGATCAACCCTCTGGACGTCCACGAGAAGCAGCTGTGCCAGATCCTCTGCGCCTACCGGATCTTCCTCCCCTTTGTTGGAATCACCGTGTCCTCCCGGGAGAGCGCGCAGTTCCGCAACGGCATCGTAAAGATCTGCGCCACCAAGGTCTCCGCCGGCGTCTCCACAGGCATCGGCGACCACGAGAGCAAGTACACCGGCAAGGACACCGGAGCGGCCCAGGGGGACGAGCAGTTTGAGATCGACGACAGCCGGAGCCTGGAGAAGATGTATGCGGATATCTCCGGCGAGGGGCTCCAGCCGGTGCTGAACGACTACCTGTATGTTTGAACTTCTGTGTGTAACCAACCGCGGCCTCTGCCGGGGGGATTTCCTGGAGCAGATGGAGCGCCTTGCGGCAGCCCATCCCGCGGGGATCATCCTCCGGGAGAAGGACCTGCCGCCCCTGGAGTATCGGAAGCTGGCCCAGTCGGTGATGGCCGTCTGCGCCCGCCACGGCGTCCCCTGCATCCTCCACAGCTTTGTGGAGGTGGCCCGGGACCTGGGACGGGCCTCGGTCCACCTGCCCCTGCCGGTCCTCCGGAGCCTCTCCGAGGCGGAGCGGGCGGCGTTCCCCATCCTGGGGGCCTCCTGCCACAACGTAGCGGACGCGGTGGAGGCGGAGGCGCTGGGCTGCAACTACATCACCGCCGGCCACGTGTTCGACACCGCCTGCAAAGCCGGGACGCCGGGCCGGGGCCTGGACTTCCTCCGGGAGGTCTGCGCCAGCGTACTGATCCCGGTGTACGCCATCGGCGGCATCGGGCCGGAGAACGTGGCACAAGTGCGGCAGGCCGGGGCAACGGGGGCCTGCGTCATGAGCGGCGCCATGACCTGCGCGGATCCGGAGACCTATTTCACCACCATGAAGGAGCGAGCCAATGAGATTTGATCGGGAAATGCTGCGGCTGTACGCGGTGACAGATCGGGCCTGGGTGGGCCGTCAGACGCTGTCTGAGCAGATCGAGGACGCCCTCCGGGGCGGCGTCACTCTGGTACAGCTGCGGGAAAAAAACCTGTCCAAAGAGGAATTTGTGGCGGAGGCCAAAGCCGTGCTGGCCCTGTGCCGGCAGTACGGCGTCCCTCTCATCATCAACGACCGGCTGGATGTGGCCCTGGAGAGCGGGGCTGACGGCGTCCACGTGGGGATCGAGGACGCCCCCGTTTCGGAGATCCGCCGCCAGACCGGGCCGGATTTCATCATCGGCGCCACCGCCAAGACCGTGGCCCAGGCCCAGGCGGCCCAGGCCGCCGGCGCGGACTATCTGGGAGTGGGGGCGGTGTTCCCCTCCCCCACCAAGCGCAATGCCATCCGCATCACGTCCGACCAACTGCTGGAGATCTGCGGCAGCGTCTCCATTCCCGCCGTGGCCATCGGCGGCATCACAGCGGAGAACGCGCCATCCCTCAAAGGCTGCGGCATGGCCGGCATCGCCGTGGTGTCCGCCATCTTCGGCGCATCCGACATCCAGCAGGCCGCCGCGGGGCTCCGCACCCTGGCGGAGTCCATCACCGCGCCGTGATCCGGGGGGCGATCTTTGACCTGGACGGTACGCTCCTGGACTCCATGGCCGTCTGGGCCACCCTGGGGGATCGGTATCTCCGCTCCATCGGCTATGAGCCCCGGGAGCGGCTGGGGGAGACCTTCAAAACCTTTAGCACGGAGCAGGCCGCCCGGTACTACCGGGAGCACTACAGCGTTCCCCTGTCCGTCCCGGAGATCGTGGCGGGCGTCAACGCCATGATCGACCGCTTCTACCGGGAGGAGGTCCGGCCCAAGCCGGGTGTGGAGCTATTTCTCCGGCGCCTGCAGTCCATGGGCCTCCGCCTGTGCGTGGCCACCGCCAATGACGGGACGCTGGCCCGGGAGGCGCTGGAGCGCTGCGGCATGCTGGACTGCTTCACCGCCATCTTCTCCTGCGCGGACCTGGGGCTGGGCGGCAAGGGGGAGCCGGATATCTTCCGCGCCGCCCTGGCGCACCTGGGCTCGGAAAAGGCGGAGACTGCGGTGTTCGAGGACACCCTCCACGCCGTCCGGACCGCCAAGGCCGACGGCTTCCCGGTGGTAGCCGTCTACGACCCCTATGAGCCGGAGCAGGAGGCCCTCAGGGCCCTGGCCGACTACTATCTTATCAGCTACGAACACAGCGAGGACTTTTTCACCTTCGCAGCAAACAAGTGAATCCCAGCGGCAGACCGGGGGCACCACTCTCTGTCGCTATAGAAAAGTTAATGCAAATTCATCAAAAAGGAGCGAAAACAGATGAGAACCGCATTATCCATCGCAGGATCGGACTCCTGCGGAGGCGCCGGCATCCAGGCAGACATCAAGGCCATGACCTGTAACGGGGTGTACGCCATGAGCGCCATCACGGCGCTGACGGCCCAGAACACCACCGGGGTCACGGACGTGCTGGAGGTTCCGCCGGCGTTTCTACAGGAACAGCTGGACGCGGTGTTTACCGACATTTTTCCCGACGCCGTGAAGATCGGGATGGTGTCCTCCGCGCCGCTCATTGAGGTCATTGCAGAGCGCCTTCGGCACTACGGGGCCAAAAACATCGTGGTGGACCCGGTGATGGTGGCCACCAGCGGCTCCCGCCTCATGCGCACCGACGCGGTAGACACCCTGGCGGAGCGGCTGCTGCCCATGGCGGCCCTGGTGACTCCCAACATCCCTGAGGGGGAGATCCTGGCCGGGATGCCCATTCACAGTCAAGCGGATATGGAGATCGCGGCCCAAACAATCGGTGACGCCCATGGCTGCGCCGTCCTGCTCAAGGGCGGGCACAGCCTCAACGACGCCAACGACCTTCTGTATGCCGGCGGCGTCTGCCGCTGGATCGAGGGGGAGCGCATCGACAACCCCAACACCCACGGCACCGGCTGTACCCTCTCCAGCGCCATTGCCGCTAATCTTTCCAAGGGCTTTGATCTGGAGGCATCGGTTTCCCGGGCCAAGGCCTATATTTCCGGGGCGCTGGCAGCCCAGCTGGATCTGGGCAAGGGCAGCGGGCCGCTGCTCCACGCCTTTGACCTGAACAGCCGCTTTGCGGCCGGACCCGATCTGTAAGGAATATCCACTTGACGAAAGGAGTTTTACCAATATGAGAGCGTATGCAACCCAGATGGACGCCGCCAAGCGCGGCATGATCACCCCGGAGATGGAGGCCGTGGCCCGGAAGGAGTACCGCACACCGGAGGAGATCCGGGACCTGGTGGCAAAGGGGCAGGTAGCCATCTGCGCCAACCGGCTCCACACCTGCCTCAGCCCCAACGGCGTGGGCTCCATGCTGCGCACCAAGATCAACGTGAACCTGGGCGTATCCCGGGACTGCAAGGACTACGACATTGAGATGCAGAAGGTCATGGCAGCTGTGAACATGGGGGCCGAGGCCATCATGGACCTGTCCAGCCACGGCAACACCCAGCCCTTCCGCCGGAAGCTCACCAGCGAGTGCCCCGCCATGATCGGCACCGTGCCGGTCTATGACAGCGTCATCCACTACCAGCGGGATCTGGCCACCCTCAGCGCCAAGGACTTTATTGACGTCATCCGGCTCCACGCCGAGGACGGGGTGGATTTCGTCACCCTCCACTGCGGCATCACTCGCAAGACCATCGACCAGATCCGCAAGCACAAGCGGAAAATGAACATCGTCTCCCGGGGCGGCTCTCTGGTGTTCGCCTGGATGAGCATGACCGGGGAGGAGAACCCCTTCTACGAGTACTTCGACGAGATCCTGGAGATCTGCCGGGAATACGATGTGACCATCTCCCTGGGGGATGCCTGCCGCCCCGGCTGCCTGGCCGACGGCAGCGACGTGTGCCAGATCGAGGAGCTGGTGCGCCTGGGCGAGCTCACCAAGCGGGCCTGGGAGAAGGATGTCCAGGTCATGGTAGAGGGCCCCGGCCACATGCCCATGGACCAGATCGAGGCCAACATGAAGCTCCAGCAGACCATCTGCATGGGGGCTCCTTTCTACGTGCTGGGCCCCATCGTCACCGACATCGCGCCGGGCTACGACCACATCACCTCCGCCATCGGCGGCGCCATCGCCGCGGCCTCCGGCGCGGCCTTCCTCTGCTACGTCACCCCCGCCGAGCACCTGGCGCTGCCCAATGTGGACGACGTGAAGCAGGGCATCATCGCCTCCAAGATCGCCGCCCACGCCGCCGATATCGCCAAGCACATCCCCCACGCCCGGGATCTGGACGACGCCATGGCCGACGCCCGTCGAACCTTTGACTGGGAGAAGCAGTGGGCGTGCTCCCTGGACCCGGAGACCGCCAGGGCCATCCGGGACAGCCGCGCCCCGGAGCACGAGGACAGCTGCTCCATGTGCGGCAAGTTCTGCGCCGTGCGTAGCATGAACAAGGCGCTGGCCGGGGAGTACATCGACATTCTGTGACCCCCTGATCCGACAAAAAGAGTGGACCGGATTTTGCTCCGGTCCACCCTTTTTTCATTCTGTACGTGGTCTTTCCTTAATGCGTGAGGTACTTCTCCAGTGCGGCAATGGCCTCCTCTTCATCCGGACCGTCCGCCGCAATCGTTACCGTATCTCCGTTTCGAATGCCTAGGGAGAGCATGCCCAGCAGGCTCTTGGCATTGACCTCTCTGGCACCCTGGCCAATCCACAAGCGGCTGCGAAACCCGGTCGTCTGCTGGATAAACCCGGTGGCAGTCCCATAGACCAAGCCTCCCTGGAGGCCGACTGTTACTTCCCTACGGATCATTATCCTCACTCCTTTTTTATGAAAGCCACGATGTGGGCTGTTTCCAGTATAGCACAATCTTCCCCGTGAAACAATGGAAAATTTCAAGCTCTGAACACCGGGCGGCCTACTGCCCATCTGCTTCCCAGCCCAGCGCTCTCCGAACTGTCTCCTCCGGCACAATGGAGGGGATGCCGCCCCGCCGCTGGGTGGAGAAGCTGGCAGCCGCCGCAGCAAAGGCGCCGATCCGCTCCAGCTCCGCTTCCTCCAGGTCGCCCGGTTCCTTTCCCAACCGCAGCAGCTGGCTGACCGCGCTGCCGCCAAAGATATCCCCCGCTCCGGTGGTGTCCACCGGATGGACCTGCGGGCACGGGATGCGGACTGCGCCATTCCGGTTGGCGAGATAGCAGCCCTCCGCTCCCAGGGTCACCATGGCCAGGCCTACGCCATACGTTGTCAGCAGCCTCTCCGCCCCCGCCTGAGGACTGCAGCCCCAGAGGAAGTCCACCTCTTCCTCGCTGATCTTCACCACATCCGCCTGAGAGAGGCCCCACAAGATCTGCTCCCGGGCCGTCTCCGCCTCATGCCAGAGGGGCAGGCGCAGGTTGGGATCAAAGGTGATCCGCTTTCCCCTCTCCCGGGCATAGGCCACTGCCCGCCGGGTGGCGGTGCGGCTGGGCTCGTCGGTGAGGCTCAGGGTGCCGAAGTGGAACACCCGGGCGGCGTCAATGAGGGTGCGGTCCACCTCCTCCCAGGTTAAGCAGGTGTCTGCCCCCGGCTTCCTTGCAAAGCTGAAGGAGCGGTCCCCCTCCGGCGAGAGGGTCACAAAGGCCAGGGTGGTGAACACCGAGGGATCCATCACGATGCCCGTCGTCTCAATACCTGCCCTCGCCATGGTCTCTCTCAGCAGGTGTCCAAAGGCGTCGTCCCCCACCTTCCCCAGCATGGCGGTACGGGCGCCATAGGCCGCCAGAGCCGCCAGGAAATTCCCCGGTGCGCCGCCGGGGTTGGCCTCCAATACCGGGTATCCCATCTCATTCTCCCCCCTGGGAGCAAAGTCGATGAGCAGCTCGCCCATCGCCGTCACATCCAGCTCCATGCTCTGCCTCCTGATACCGCCCCCGCCGGGAGCGTTCTGTTTTGCCACATTGTACCACCCTCCGTCCCGTTTTGCAACGGGACGGATCTGCCGCAAAAAGCGCCTCTCCGCCAAAAGGCAGAGAGGCGTTTTTTATTTCCAAGTACGTCTGCTTACTTCCAGGAGAACTCCCGATACAGGAAGTTGGTCAACTCCGCGGAATATGCGCCCGCATTCAGGTTGCTGTCAAAGGCATAAAATGCCGTGTTGTAGAACAGCGGGATATAGGCCAGGGACTCGGTGGCCACCTTCATGGCGTTCTGGGTGGTGGCCTCGTCCGTCATGGCGCTGAAAGCGGCTGTGATCTCCGGATCATTGATGCCGGAGAGGTCGATCCCGGAACCCTCCTGGTACATGGCGGCAAAGGAGGAGAACTGGGTCGTCAGAGTGATGCTGAGCATCCCCAGGTCGAAGTCATAGGTGAAGAAGCGGGAGGTGTCCGCTACCTGCTCGATGTTGACGGTGAAGTAGGACTGCTCCAGCTCCTCCTTCATAACCTCGCAGGCGGAGACCCAGCTGGGCTCCGCAGCGGAGACGATCAGCGTCAGCTCCAGGGGGCTGCTCTCGGAGTACCCGGCCTCGGCCATCAGGGCGTTGGCGGTGTCCACGTTCTGCGCAAAGTGGTCGCAGACGTCGGCGTAGTGCTGCACCAGCGGCGTGGCAATGTTATAGGCGGGCGTGCCGGCCCCATTGGTGCCGATGGCGGTGATGTCGTCCTTATTCAGGCAGTAGGCGATGGCCTGGCGCACCCGCAGGTCGCTGGTGGGGCTGCCGTCGGTGCAGTTGCAGATCAGGAAGCTGACCTTGTTGAGCACCTGGGTCAGGGGCGTGACGTTGGTATACTCCTGGATCAGGGCAAAGTTGGTGGCACCGTACTCCGCATAGTCCAGGTCGCCGGCCTCAAAGGCGGTCTCCTGGCTCCCGGTCAGGTACATAAAGCGGATGGTGTCGATCGACGCCTCCCCGTGGTAGTCGGCAAACCGCTCCAGCGTCACGTCGCCGTTGCTGGTCTTCTCCACGAAGGCGTAGGGTCCGGTACCGTCCTCGTTCATCTCCAGGCTCTCATTGGGATCGCTGATGAGCTCCTCGCAGAAGGACTTGTTAACAATGCGCATGAGCTGGATATAGGTCTTGAGATCCTGGAAGCCGGCATTGGGGAACTCCCAGGTGAAGTGGGTGTCATCGGTGATCGTCATGACGATGTTCCCATACAGCTGGGAGCAGATGGGTGAGTTTTCGCTGCGGGCGAGGGTGTACTCCACATCCTCAGCCTTCATCGTATCGCCGGAGTGGAACTTCACATCGCTCTTGAGGACAAAGTCCACAGAGCCGTCCTCATTCTCCGTGTAGGCCTCAATGAGAAGGTTCACTTCGGTGCCGTCGTTATCCATATAGAACAGTGGCTCATAGATCTGGGCGATCACCGAGTCCTCGCTCTGCCGGGTAAACAGCTCCGGGTCCAGCGTGGAGACCTGATCATCCATTGCCACCGTCAGGGAGTTGTCCGCCTGGCCGGTGGTGGTGGGACGGGTCTGGCCGGTGGCAGTGGTGCCGCCGTCTGCATTGGAATTGTTGTCGGCCGTGTTGGACCCGCAGGCGCTGAGGCAGGACACCGTCAGCGCCACGGCCAGCAGCATGGCGGCCAGCGCTTTCATCTTTTTCATCTGTTTCACCTTTCCTCTTGTTGAATATTCTGCCGCCGCTCCGGAAAACGAGCAGGCGGCCGCATCAAGGCACCCGCAGGTGCCGTTGACCGCTCAGTCAAAGAGATGGCACCGCACAAAGTGGTCGCTCTCCACCTCGTGCCACCCCGGCTCCTCCTCGCAGCGCTTGCTCGCGTAGGGACAGCGTCCCCGGAACCGGCAGCCTTGGGGCGGGTCCACCGGGGAGGGCACATCGCCCTCCAGGATCATCCGGTTCTTGCGCTGCTTCTCCGCCGGCGTGAAAGCCGGCGTTGCGGAAAACAGGGCCTTGGTATAGGGATGCGCCCGGTTCTGGTACACCTTTTCCATGGTGCCCCGCTCCACGATCTGGCCCAGGTACATCACGATGATCTCATCGCTGATAAAGTGGACGATATTCAGGTCGTGGGAGATAAACAGGTATGTCAGGGACAGCTCCTCCTGCAGATCCTTCAGCAGGTTGATGATCTGGGCCTGGATCGACACGTCCAGCGCGGACACCGCCTCGTCGCAGACGATGAACTCCGGGTCCGTCGCCAGGGCTCTGGCGATGCAGATGCGCTGGCGCTGGCCGCCGGAGAACTGGTGGGGATAGTTGGCCGCCTGCTCCGGAAAGAGCCCGCACATGGTCATCAGCTGCTCCACCCGCTCCCGGCGCTGGGCAGCGCTGGAGGCCAGATGGAAGTTGTCGATCCCCTCGGCGATGATGTCCCCCGCCCGCAGCCGCGGGTCCAGGGAGGAATAGGGGTCCTGCCATACCAGCTGCATCCGCTTGGCATAGGGCCGGCGCTCCTTGGCGCTGAGCCCGGTCAGCTCCGTGCCCTCATAGTAGATCTTGCCGCTGGTGGGGCGGTAAATATTCAGCAGCATCTTGCCCACTGTGGACTTGCCGCAGCCGCTCTCCCCCACCACGCCCAGGGTCTTTCCCTTGGGCACCCGGAAGGACACCGCGTCGGCGGCGTGGATCCAGCTGACGGGCCGTCCCAGCCCGTCGCTCTTGGCGGGGAAGTGCATCGTCAGCTCCTCCGCCTCCAAAAAATAGTGGTTCTGTTTGAATTCTTTTTCGTTCTGCATGGCTTGCATCATCCATTTTCAGGTGTGGTTTTCCAGTGGTGACAGGCCACCGTATGGCCCTCCGACGCACACGCAAAGTCCGGGAACGTCTCGCCGCAGGCTCCGGTGGCGTACTGGCAGCGGTTGTTGAAGGGGCATCCCTCCGGCATATCCTTGAGGGTCGGCACGCTGCCGGGGATCATCCGCAGCCGGTCCCCCTGGTAGTCGGGACTGGGGCGGGAGTCGATCAGGCCCATGGTATAGGGGTGCCTGGGGTGGGTGAACAGCTCGTCCACCGCCGCCGCCTCGCAGACCCGGCCGCCGTACATGATGAGCACCCGGTCCGCCATTTCACTGATGACGCCCAGATCATGGGTGATGAAAATAATGGCGGTGCCCGCCTCCTGCTTCAGCTCGTTCATCAGGTCCAGGACCTGGGCCTGGATCGTCACATCCAGAGCCGTGGTCGGCTCGTCGCAGATCAGTAACTTGGGCTTTGTCACCATGGCCATGGCGATCATGATGCGCTGGCGCATCCCTCCGCTGAGGGTAAAAGGATAGGACTTCATAATCCGCTCCGGGTTTGGGATTTTAACCCGCGCAATAGCCTCCAGGCACATTTTGTAGGCCTTGCTCCGTTCCATCCGGTGGTCATGGATGCGAAGGACCTCCATCATCTGATCCCCGATGGTAAAGAGCGGATTCATGGCCGTCATGGGCTCCTGGAACACCATGGAGATCTCATTGCCCCGGATGGCGCTGAGCTGCTTTGGCGGCATGCGCATCAGGTCCCGGCCCTCAAAGAGGATCTGTCCCGTGGGATAGACGGTGCGGCGTTCAGGATTCAGTTTCAAAATGGACATACAGGTGACGCTCTTGCCGCAGCCGCTCTCCCCCACAATGCCCAGGGTCTCCCCGGGATTGACGTGGAAGGATACATGGCGCACCGCGTGCAGCAGCGTCCGCCGGTCCATGCGGAAGTCCACCGACAGGTCAATGACCTCCAGCAGGGGTTTTTGTTGCTCCATAAGCGCCTCCTATTTGCCTGTCTTGGGGTCCAGCGCATCCCGCAGGCCGTCTCCCACCAGGTTGATGGACAGGGCCGTCAGTGCGATGGCCGCGCCGGGAAACAGCGCCATATAGGGCGCCGTCTTAAAATAATCCTGAGCGTAGTTGAGCATGGCGCCCCACTCCGGCGCCGGCGGCGCTACGCCTACGCCGATGAAGGACAGCCCAGCCGCGGAGAGCATCATACTGGAGATGGTCATGGTGGCATCCACGATGATGGGGTCAATGGCGTTGGGCAGGATGTGCCGCAGCACCAGCTTGAGCGGCCGCGTCCCGCTGACCCGGGCGGCGTGGATGTAGTCCTGGTCCACCACCCCCAGCAGAACCGACCGGATGCGCAGGACAAAGCCCGGTACGGATACGATGGTCAGCGTCACCATCATGTTCAGCACGCTGCCGCCCATGATGGCCAGCAGCACCAGCGCCAGGAGGATGGACGGCACACAGGTCACCACGTCGATTACGCGCATGATCACCAGATCCGCCTTTTTGAACAGGGCGCAGATGGACGCAATGGCCGCGCCGATGACCAGGGAAACCAGCGTGGCGCCCACGCCGATCCCCACTGTGATCCGTGCTCCATAGATCACCCGGGCAAACAGATCGCGGCCCAGGTTGTCCGTTCCAAACCAGTGCTCGGCGCTGGGCGGGCTCAGCATGGCGCCGGCATCATAGGCCGTCACCAGCTCCTCGGGCACCAGAACGTTTGCAAAGATGCAGACAAACACGATCACCAGCAGAATCACACCGCCGATCACTGCGGCGGGGTTGCGCAGATACCGCTTGACCACATCGGAAAACAGGCTGTCCCGGGAGCGGTGTATCATCTTCTTGAACTTCTTTTGATCTCTCATTTCTTATACCGTGCTCCAATCTTCGGGTCAATCAGCGCGTAGCAAATGTCCAGCAGCACCATGGCCAGCATGAAGATAAACGACAGCAGCAGCGCGCAGGTCATCACCACCGGCACATTTTTCTCATTGACGGCGCTGAGCAGGTACATGCCCACGCCCGGAATGGTGAAAATCTGCTCCACCACCACCGATCCGCCCAGGGTCGTTGCCAGGCCGCTGAGAAGCAGCGTGATAATGGGAAGGCTGGCGTTTTTCAGCGCATGCTTCCAGATCACCCGCTTCTCACTGCAGCCCTTGGCCCGGGCGGTGCGGATGTAGTCCTGGCTCATGGCGTCCAGCATGGCCGAGCGGGTCATGCGGCTGAGCATGGGGATATTCGCCAGCACCAGTGTGGTGACCGGAAGGATATAGTGTCTGAGCGTTCCCACGCCAAAGGACGGCAATGCGCCCAGGTGCACCGAGAAGTACAGGATCAGCAGCACCGCCACAAAGAAGGAGGGGATGGATGCAAAGAGCACCGCGAAGATGGTCACCGTGGTGTCCAGGAACGAGTACTGCTTGATGGCGCTCAAAATCCCCAGCGCCACACCGATGATCGCGGAGATGCAGAAGGCCCAGGTTCCAAAGGAGAGCGTCATCGGGAACCGGGTCTTCAGCTCCTCAAAGATGTTTTCTCCCGTGGAGTACGACACCACATTGCCGGAGAACAACCCGCCGAGATAGTTCCAGAACCGATCCCAGAGGCTCCCCGTGTAGCCCACGCTCTCGTTGAAAGCGTCCTTGACCTCCTGGGGCGTGGTCAGCGGCAGCACGTTGGTCGCCGGGTCGCCGGGAGTCAGGGACATGATGAGAAACACCATCAGCACCACGCAGAACAGCATGGGAATGAGATACAGCAGACGCTTTACAATATACCGGGACATGCTTCAGCACCCCTCATCAGAACGTTGCTTTTCGAACCGGATCAGCTTGCCGCCCGGCTCGGGGACCAGCGGCATGGCCAGCGCGTCGATCCGGCCGCCCACCTCGGCGGTATGGAAGTGGACGGGAACGCCCGCAGGCAGTTCTCCCAGGATGTCATCCAGGACAAAGGTGTCGTAGTGGAAGTGGCGCATTTTGACCTTCACGTTGATAAAGTCCAGATACAGCGCGCCGTTTTCCGCGGTGACGACCGCCGGCGTATAGCCCTCCCGGCAAAACGTGCCGGTGTAGTCCGCCATGGGGTGAGAGGGGCTGGTTCCAGGCACCTGCTCTCCCGTCATTGCCAGGATCTGTTTTGCGGCGTTGGCGCTGCGCCCGGCCACAAAGTCGTGGTAGCGCTGCACCCAGTTGCCGTCCTCGATGCCCAGATAGTGGTCGATGATCTCCCGGCCCAGCGCATAGTGGAGGTAGCTGCCGTTCATATTGGTGTAGGCCACCACACCCAGATTGAGGTCCGGCATAAAGCTGGTAAAGCCGGAGAAGCCATTGATATTGCCGCCATGCTGGATCAGCTTGTGGCCCCGGAAGGACTCTATGAACCAGCCCATGCCGTAGCTCCAGAAATCCGTCTCCAGCATCGGCATGTCCAGCGGGGTATTCAGGATCATATTGGGCCGGTGCATCTGCTGCATGGAATCTTCGCTGATGAGCTGCTTGCCCTCCCAGGCGCCATGGTTCAGATGGAACTGCACCCACTTGAGCATGTCCGCCGCGCAGGAGTCGATGGATCCGGCCGGTCCCATGGCGGCGCCGATGCCCTTGGCCCTGTCCTCCACCGGCGTCCGGTAGAAGGGGATGGGGCGCATGCCGTGGAGAGCGTCGCTGGTATCGGTGCGGTCATAGGGGGTCGCGTGGTCGGCGTCCTCCTCGATATCGTCCAGGAAGGCGCAGGAGCGGCCCATGCCCAGAGGATCAAACAGATACTCCTGGAGGCACTGCTCATAGGTCTTGCCCGTCACCCGCTCCACGATGTAGCCGGCCAGAATATAGCACTGGTTGTTGTACTGAAAAACCGTGCGGATGGGCTGGTTGGGCTCCAGGAAGCGCAGGTTCTCCACCAGCTGCTCCTTGGTAAAATCCGTGCCGTACCAGGCATACTCGTGGCGGGGCATGCCGGTCCGGTGGCTCAGCAGATCCCGCAGGGTCACCGATTTGGTGGTAAAATCGTCATAAAAGCGGATATTGGGCACATAGCGGATGATGGGTGTGTCCCAGTCCAGCTTGCCCTGGTCCACCAGGATCGACACCAGCGCAGCGGTGAAGGCCTTGGAGCAGCTGCCGATCTGATACAGGGTCTCCCCGGTGGCCGGCAGCTTCCCCGCCGTGTCCCGCAGGCCGTAGCCCTCGCACAGCACCACCTTGCCGTCCTTGACGACGCCCACCGCCACCGACGGGCTCTCCCACAGCCGCAGGCCGTCCTCAGCCCGCTGCCGGAAGGTCTCAAAAAACTTCTCGTGTGTCATTTTACAACACTCCTCACTGACAGCGCTCTATTTGGTAAATACGATGGGCGCCAGCCCCGCCTCATTGCCCAGCACGGCGGACAGGGTGCGCACACGCCCCTTTGCGTCGGTGCCGAAGGTGAGCACCAGCCCGGCGGGCAGCTCGCCGATCACCCCCTGGGTGGCAAAGGAGTCGTAATGGAGGTGCCGCAGCCCCACCACAAAAGTATTGAAATCGGCTTTCAGCGCCCCGTTTTCACAGGTAATCCGGAACCGCCGGTAGCCCGGCGCCGCATAGTCTCCGGCGTAGTCCGCCAGCGGATGGGAGGGCCTGGTCCCCGGCACGGTCTCCCCGCCGAACGACGCATAGAACGACTTGAGCTCCTGGAACTGCTGGGCGTTGCGCCGGCGCAGCCGCTCATACCAGTTTCCGTCCGCATGGCCCAGGAGCCGATCCGCGGCGTCCCGGACCACGGCCTCCGCCAGCAGCGTCACATTCATATTGGCGCTGGCAAAAATGCCCAGCTGCTCCTCCGGCAGGACGGCGGCATAGGTGGAGAAGCCGTTGATGTTCCCGCCGTGCTCCACCATCCGGCGTCCCCGGTAGCTGCAGGCCATCCAGCCCAGGCCGTAGGACATCATGGTGCGCTCCGGCGCGTGGGCCGGGTCGTCTCCCATGTGGATGTGGGGGGTATACAGGAGATCCATCAGGTCCTCCCGCACCAGGCTCTGCCCGTTGACACGGCCGTGGTCGAGCTGGAAGCGCAGCCACTTGGCCATATCCCCGGCGCAGGAGATCACGCATCCCGCCGCCGCGGTGGGGTCCCCCACTCCGGGGCGCTCCGCCGGGGAGCGGTAGAAGGGGATCTCGCGGATCCCATGCGCGGCATAGGGCTCCTCCCGGTCAAAGGGCAGCGCATAGTTGCTGCTGCGCAGCATGTCCTCCGAGAACGCCACGGTGTGCTCCATCCCCAGGGGGAGGAAGATCCTCTGCCGCAAAAATTCCTCGAAGGGCAGGCCGCTGACCGCCTCGATGAGACAGCCCGCGATGAGATAGTTGAAGTTGCTGTACTGGAAGGTATAGCGGATGGGGGCGCTGAGGGGCAGATACCGGAGGTTCTCCATCAGCTCCTGCCGGGTAAAGCCGGTGCCGTACCAGGCGTACTCGTGGCGGGGCAGTCCGCTGCGGTGGGAGAGAAAATCCCGGGCCGTCAGATGGGAGGAGGCATAGGGCTCCTGCATCCGGAAGGCCGGCAGATATTCCGCCACCGGCGCGTCCAGGTCCAGTCTGCCCTCTGTAGCCAGGATAGCGGCCGCCGTGGCGGTGAACGCCTTGGAGCAGCTGGCGATCTGGTACAAAGTCTCCCCGTCCGCCAGCTGACTTTTTCCATCCCGCGGCCCCACGCCGTCGGCCAGGAGGACCTCATCCCCCCGGACCACACAGACGGAGGCGGAGGGCACCTCCCACACCCGCAGCTGCTCTGCCACGTCGGAGAGGAATTGCTCTTTTTGAAATTCCATGGGTATGCAACCTTTCTGGTTCAATGAAAAATAGACCGCCCGCCGGACTCCGCCGGCAGGCGGTCCCCATTTTCTGCCGATCAGATATCCATATCAATGCCAAGGCCCGGCTTGTCCAGCAGATGGAACATGCCGCCCTCCCGGGTAAAGCCGCCCTGGATGCCGTCGTCATCGCCCTTGTAGAACATAAAGCTGTCGCAGTCGGCCTCCACAATGGCCTTTTTGGCTGCCACCAGGCTGACGCCTGCGGTAATGCTGATCTTGTTCTCCTGCATGCAGCCCACCATGCAGCCCACGCCCGCCTGCTCGGCGATATCCGCGATCTGGGCGCCATAGTACAGGCCGCCGCACTTCATCAGCTTGATATTGTAGAAGTCGGCACAGCCCAGCTCAGCCGCCCGCTTGGCGTCGTAAATCGTATGAATGGACTCATCCAGCATCAGCTTGACGCTGGTCTTGTTCTCCCGCTTCAGCTGGGCAGCTCCGTCAAAGTCCCACCAGGGCAGGCACTGCTCCACCGCGTCGATCCCCAGCTTTTCAAACTCCTGCAGGGCACGCAGGGCCTGATCCACGGTATAGCCCTGGTTGGCGTCCACCCGGAGGCGGACATTCTTGCCCACCGCCTGACGGATCAGGGTCAGCGCCCGGATGTCGTCATCCAGGTTGATGCCCACCTTGATCTTCAGGATATCAAATCCCTTCTGGAACACAAAGCGCTCCGCCGCATCCCGCATCTTCTCCGGGGTGTCGATGCCGACAGTGATGTCGTTGTGGACCACCGGGTTGGTACCGCCCAGAAGCCGCCACACCGGCAGCTCCTTCTTCTTGCCGATAATATCGTAAAGCGCCAGGTCAAAGGCGCACTTGGCGGCGCCGTTGCTGTAAATGATGCTGTCCATCAGCTTGTGGGCGCCGGCAATATCCATGGGGTCAAAGCCGATAAAAGCCTTGGCAAAATCCTTCATCACCAGGTAGCAGGTATCCATGGTCTCGCCGGTAACAAATCCCAGGGGCGCTGCGGCGCCCAGGCCATAAATCCCCTCGTCGGTGGTAACCTTCACCGTCCAGCTGTCGGCATCCTCAATGACGCCAAAGGCCACATGGAAGGGCTGGGACAGCGGCGCGGAAAACTTCTCGATCTTTACGTCTGTGATTTTCACGATGTATTCCCCCAAACGTTGTAATGTAACTGTAAAAAACTGGAAATTTCATATATTTTGCCATCCATGAAAATCACTCATGGATGGATTCATCTTTTTAATAGATGAAGCTCCCACGTTTTTATCGCTTTATAGACCCGTGTCTAAAACGACATGGTTCATCATAGCGCAATATATCCAGTTTTTCAACAGATAAATCGTATAAAAATTGTGGAATTCGAGGCCCGCTGCTTGTACGTCCCCCAACAGAAGCCAATATTGGTCAGCCTCCCCCGCTCTATTCTATGAAATAATTTGTACCATCTATGAGAAGAACGCATGGCAGGCAAAATTTTGCCCGCCATGCGTTCTTCTCAGAATCCCTCTGCGCCCCCTCTTGAAGAGAGCCCTCTATACCTCTACAGGGCGCTCCCCCGTCTGGGCCGCCGGAGGCGGGAGGCATCCACACCCTCCCGCTGCAGAAGCCACAGCTTCCGGTCGACGCCGCCGGCGTAGCCGGTGAGGCTGCCGTCTGCCCCTACCACCCGGTGGCAAGGGATGATGATAGAGATGGGGTTGTGCCCCACCGCGCCCCCTACCGCCTGGGCCGACAGACTCGCCCGGCCCAGCTGCCGGGCGATTTCCCGGGAAATCGCCCCGTAGGTGGTAACCTGGCCCCAGGGGATTTTGCACAGGCATTCCCACACAGCCCTTTGAAATGCGGTCCCATGGGGCCGCAGGGGCAGCTCCTCCGGCACCGGCCGCTCCCCGGCAAAATAGCGATCCAGCCACTGCCGGGCCTGCTCGAATACCGGGCTGTCATCTTTTCGGGCCGCCGGCTCCGTCAGACCCGCCATGAAGTATTTCTGCCCCTCGACCCAGAGCCCCGTCAGGTGCTCCCCGTCCCCGGCCAGGGTCAGTCCACCGATCGGAGATTGATATACTGTCGTCCACACCATCGCGTTCCTCCCACGCCGGCCGCAGCCTGTTTTCTCCATCATTATAGCCCGGCCGCGGCAAAAAGTCCATCCCCGGGCCGCGCAGAGGCCGCAAAAGAGGCGGGACTGTCCGCCCCGCCTCTCGATCTTCTCAGGCATCCGCGCCCGGCTCGGCCAGGATATCCTGGGCCACCGGGGTGTAGAAGCCCCGGCGGACCGCCTCGAAGTCCTGGTTCTCCGCCAGCAGCCACATCAGCTTCGTCACCACCGCCTCCACGGTCATGTCATAGGCCTGCAGCAGATGGTAGCGCTCCAACGCCTTGGCCCCCACCTCATAGACAGCCAGGTCGCTGCCCTCCAGGGTCACCTGCGTGGCGATCACCACGATCCTCCCCTTCCTCGTCAGGCTCTCCAGCTGGTCCAGAAAGTTGCGCCGATCCACAAAGGGCAGGCCGCCCACGCCGTAGCTCTCGATGACCACCGCCTCATACCGCTCCCCCACATACTGGAGGACATCCGGCTCCATCCCCGGCACCAGCTTCAGCAGGAACACCTTGGGCACCAGGCTGTGATAAAACCGCGGTGTCCCTGTCTGGCGGTCCAGGTCGGTGTAGCGGACCACCCGTTTGCCGTCGATAAAGGCGGCCACTGGGTAGTTGATGCTGGAAAAGGCGGCGTAGCTCTTGGAGCGGGTCTTTTTGGCCCGGGTCCCCAGGATCGCCTGGCCGGAAAACACCAGAAACACGCCGTCCACCCCATCCTGACAGGCAAAGCGGAAGCTGTCCAGCAGGTTCTTGCGCGCGTCGGTAATGGGGTCGGACATGGGCTTCTGAGAGCCGGTGAGGACGATGGGCTTCCCCGGGCACTGGATCAGATAGGACAGCGCCGCCGCTGTGTACGCCATAGTATCCGTACCGTGGGTGATGACAAACCCGTCATATTGGGCGAAATGGCGCTCAATGGCCTCCACCATCATCAGCCAGTGCTCCGGCTGCAGGTTGGTGCTGTCGATGTTCAGCAGAGGCAGCGTGTCCACCTGACAAAATGCCTCCGCCTCCGGCACGCTGTCCCGCAGCTGCCGGGCCGTCATGGCCGGGGAGAGGCCGTGCTCCGTCTCCCGGGAGGCGATGGTCCCCCCGGTGGTAATGAGCAGCAGACGCTTCATAGCCTCTCCCCTTCCCTTTTCATGCAAAGATTCTCAGCCGATCTTCACGCCGCACGGGTGCCGCGGGTCCGCGTCAAAGGACACGTCGGCGCTGTTGAGGGCGTAGAACCGATAGCCGCCGGACAGGTTGTAGCAGGTAAAGCCGTTTCCGGACAGGATGCGGCAGGCAAGGTAGCTGCGCAGGCCGCTGTAGCAGTTGACATACACCGGCTTGGCCCTGTCCAGCTCCCCGAGCCGCTCCCGCAGGCTGTCCAGCGGGATGTTGATGGCCCCGGGGATGTGTCCTCCGGCGTACTCCTTCTCCGTCCGGGTGTCCAGCAGGGTGACGCTGCCGTCCCGGGGCAGGGCCGCCACCTCATCCCAGTGGAACTGCTTGACCAGTCCGCTGTGGATATTCTCCCACACAAAGCCCGCCATATTCACCGGGTCCTTGGCGGAGGAGTAGGGCGGGGCATAGGCCAGATCCAGCTCCGCCAGATCCCCGCCGGTCATCCCGGCGCGGATGGCGGTGGCCAGCACGTCGATGCGCTTGTCCACCCCCTCGAAGCCCACGATCTGGGCGCCCAGCACCCTGCCGCTGTCCTTCTCATAGAGGACCTTGATGGTCATATCCGTGGAACCGGGGTAATAGGTGGCGTGGGAGGCGGAGAAGGTCACGGTCTTCTCATAGGCGATCCCCGCGTCCTTTGCCTGCTTCTCGTTGATGCCGGTGGCGGCGATGGTCATGTCAAAGAGCTTCAGCACCGAGGAGCCCTGGGAGCCACGGAACACGCTGTTTCCCCCGCAGATGTTGTCCGCGGCGATGCGCCCCTGCTTGTTGGCCGGTCCCGCCAGAGCGATGAGGGCGGGCTTTCCGGTGACAAAGTGGCGCACCTCCACCGCGTCGCCCACGGCGTAGATATCCGGCTGGGAGGTCTCCATCCGCTCATTGACCACGATGGAGCCCTTGGCCCCCAGCTCCAGCCCGGCCTGGGCAGCCAGGTGGCTGTCCGGCGTCACGCCGATGGCCAGAAGCAGCAGATCCGTCTCCACGCTGGTGCCGTCGGTCAGCTCCACCGCAAGGCACGCCTCCGAGGGCCGCACGGCTGTATAGGTGGTGTTCAGCCGCAGATCCACGCCCTTGTCCCGGAGGTAGGCGTGGACGCTGCTGGCCATATCAGCGTCCAGAGGCGGCATCACGTGGGCGCTGCGCTGGAGAAGCGTCGTCTCCACCCCGGCGTGGAGCAGGTTCTCCGCCATCTCCAGGCCGATGAATCCGCCGCCCACCACAACGGCCCGCCGGGGCTTCTTCTCTGCCACATAGTCCCGGATGCGGTAGGTGTCCTCCACCGTGCGCAGGGTAAACACCCGCGGATCGTCGAGGCCCTCCCCCTCCGGATGGATCGCCTTGGCCCCGGGGGACAGAATCAGCTTGTCATAGGTCTCCCGGTACTCCGTGCCGTCCTCCAGGCGGCGGACTGTCACGGCCTTTTCCGCCGGATGGATGGCGGTGACCTCCTGGCGCACCCGCACGTCGATGCGGAAGCGGCGGCGGAAGCTCTCCGGGGTCTGGAGCGTCAGCGCCCGCTTGTCCTCGATAACGCCCCCGATGTAGTAGGGCAGGCCGCAGTTGGCATAGGAGACAAAGCCGCTGCGCTCCAATATGACGATCTCCGCCTGCTCATCCAGCCGGCGCAGCCGGGCAGCGGCCGTGGCGCCCCCCGCCACACCGCCTACGATCACTACCTTCATACCTGTTGTCCTCCTTGTTCCAGTGTTCCCTCATAGTGCAGAATCCCGCCAATGTTGGTGGCGTCATAGCCTCTCTCCCGCAGGATGGAGCAGGCCTGGCCGCTCCGCGCCCCGCTGCGGCAATAGACAAACAGGGGTGCCTCCCGGTCCAGCTCCGCCTGGCCGACACGGTCCAGAGGAATGTTCCGGCTGCCGGGCACATGTCCGGCGGCATACTCCTCCGGTGTGCGCACATCCAGCAGCAGCGCGCCCGGCGTCTTTCGGGCCTGCTCCACCCCATCGTTCATATCCGGTCTGTGAAACATGGAAAAAATCGACATATTCGGTGCTCCTTTGCTCTCTATCTATGTACTAAGAGTATATCAGAAAGCTTCGGCGCCGACTGTGACCAGGTTACACAGCCTGTCCCTCAGATGTGGAGGAAATGCTCCATGCCATAGGCCACGCCGTCCTCGGTATTGCACTTTGTCACAATGTCCGCCGCCGCCTTGCAGTCCGGGGTGGCGTTTCCCATGGCGATGCCGGTGCCGGCAAAGGCGAGCATCTCCTTGTCGTTGTCCCCGTCGCCAAAGGCGGCCACCTCCTCCCGTCTCAGGCCCAGCCGCTCCATGACGAAGCGCAGCCCCGCATGCTTGCCGGAGTCCCGGTGGGACAGCTCCAGTAGCCTTGCAATGGATGAGGTGACGTACAGATCCGGGACCTCCCGGAGGATCCGATCCCACAGCCGCCGCTTGGTCTCCCCGTCCCGGACCACCACATCCATGCCCTCCAGCTCATGGCTATGGGCGCGGAGAAAGGCCGCGATGTCCGCCTCCGGCCGCCGGGTGCTTTGGACATAGTCCACCGCCATCCGGTCGGCTCCATAGGCGGCCGGGTCCGCCACATAGGCCTGGTCGGCATAGGCCTGCCCCGCGATGAAACCCTCCAAGGCCACATCCTCCCCCGCCGTCAGCGAGACCACCTGCTCCACGGAGCGGGGTGTCAGCAGATAGCGGTGGAGACACTGCCCCGTGGGAATGTGGTACACCGCGGCGCCGTTGGAGGTGATGGCATATTCGATGCCGGGCACCGCCAGCACATCCGCCGGCAGGGAGGTGAAGGTGCGGCCGCTAGCGATGACAATGTGAATACCCCGGCCGATGGCCCGCTCCAGTGCCCTGCGGTTTCCCTCCGAGAGCCTGCTCTCTCCGTTCAGCGTCGTCCTGTCCATATCCAGTGCAATGCATGCAATCGCCATAGGGCAGCCATCCTCCTGATGTCCAAGGAATTGATCTCAGGCTGATTGTACCACACTCTTCCCGTCCCCGCAATGTGGCAAACCCGCCATCCCGCCCCTCTCAACATCCCCCTGTCATATATTTACAATATGTTCACAGTTTAGCCGCAATTTTTTTATGTTTTCGCTAAAGAAATTGTGTATGATAATGCCATCAAACCAAATATGACTTGATAAACACAGACCGAAACCATTCCACAGCCCCCTGTGGCATCGGGGGCTCCACTAACCTGTTTTCCCTGGCATCTGTCAGGACTACTTGATGTCACGGCAAACGCTGTGAATGAGCCGACAAGTCTTTCGCTGGGGCGCAGTTCCTTTGGGACTGCGCCCCAGACCAATTCCCGGGAACGCAAAAACGAGGCACAGGAGCAGCCTGCGCCTCGTTTTTTATGTTCTCTGAAAGCGCTCCTGAATGGTCTGATTGCCCTGCGCCGCCGCTTCTCGTCCCGACGGCCCCAGCGCACACTCCAGCAGGTTCCATTCCGTGATCCATCCTCTGCCGTGGGGGACGCCGAATGCACCGGCATCCGATCCGGAGGCGATCCGTGCCCCGGCTGCCGCCGCCTGTCGAAGCGCCGCCATCTGCTCCGCCAGCAGCCGCTCCACCACCTCCGGACAGGCGCCCGCCCGATGGGCAAAGGGCGCTATGGCCGCCATGGTGGGCACCCAGACCGCCCCGGTCTCAGCCAGCAGTGCGATACAGGACGCGTCCATGTAGTAGCCGTGCTCAATGCTGTCTGTTCCCGCCTCCAGGGCGGCGTGGATGGCCGCCGCACCATTGACATGGGCCATCACGGCAAAGCCCTCGCCGTGGGCGATGCGGACCAGCTCCCGGATCTCCTCCGCCGGCAGGGATGGGCAGGATATCTCCCCATACTGTGAAAAGCCTAAAATTCCGGAGAACATCAGCTTGATAAAGTCCGCCCCCAGCCACTTGGCCTGGGCCACCAGGGCGCGGTACTCCCCCAAGGTGGCATAGCTCCGGCCCACAATACCCCCGTACCGCCCTGCCCGGTGGATGGCAAAGGCGGGCGTCACAAACCGGATGCCGTATTCTCCCGCCAGCTCCCTGGCCCGCAGGGATACGCCAAGCGCGTCCCCCCCATCCCGGTAATAGGTGATGCTCAGCGCCTCATAGGCCGCCAGATGGGCCCGGATAGCCGCTGTATCCGGGCCGTTTCGATGCAGTTGCCGGGCTTTTCGATAGTCCAGGCCGTCCATAAAGATATGGCCGTGGCACTCACACCGTTGGATCGCCGCCTCCACTTCACCGCACCTCCTCTGTCTGGTTGTGTGTCGTCTCGCCCGGCCCCGCCCACTGGCAGGCCCCCAGGTCCACCCGGCCGTCCGCCAGGAAGGGCACCCCCTCCATCTCCAGAAGCATCCGATGGGTTTCCCGGCCCATGGGGTGAAAGGCGTCGCTGAGCCCTCCCAGCCGGTTCACCACCCGGTGGCAGGGCACATCCCCCGGCGCGGCGCTCATGGCGCAGCCCACGATCCGGGACAGGCGTGGGTTCCCGGCTAGCGCCGCCAGCTGTCCATAGGTGGCCACCCGCCCATAGGGGATCTGCCGGGCCAGCGCATAGATTTTCGTAAAGGTGTTGTCCATGGCCGTTCTCCTCTCCGTATCTCTCTATTGTACCCCACCGGCGGCAGATTGCAAGGACAAATCCCCCGGCAGGGCTTTACCCTGCCGGGGGATTTGGATTTCTTCTCAGGAGATCATTCCCTGCTGCTGGAGGAACTCCGTAGCCACCTCCTCGATGGTACGGCCCTCCACATCCACGTAGTAGGTCAGCTCCGTCATAATCTCATTGGTAAAGACGCCGCCCAGCATGTTCAGAACCTCTTTCAGGTTCGGGGCCTCGTCTGCGAACTTCTCAAACATGTCCGCCCGAACCAGATAGGCGCCGTTGTACTCCGGGAAGAAGCTCTTGTCATCCTCCAGGATCTTCAGATCCGCCTTGCGGTTCAAGCCGTCGGTGGCATACACCTCGGTAACCTGGATGTTGTCGTTGGCAATAGCGGTATACTTGAAGTTGATGTCCACCGGGTTGGCAGCCTTGAAATCAAGCCCGTAGAACTCCACAAAGGGGGTGTATTTCATGCTGCCCTCCTGGGTGAAGAAGCCGTGCTCAGCGCCGAAAATCAGCTCCCCCGCCACCGGGATCAGGTCGCTGACCGTCTCCAGGCCGTACTGCTCGGCGGTAGCGTTGGTGACGGCAATGGCATAGGTGTTGTCGATGCCCAGCTTATCCATCAGATAGACGCCGTATTCCTCCGTGGTGGTCTGGTTGACAAAATCGTAGAGCGTCATCCCCTCGGGGATATCCACTGTATCCAAATGGAGGAAAGTGGTGAGCACGGTGCCGTCGTAGCTGACCATCATGTCGCAGGAGGGATTGGCGGCGGTCAGCTCGTTGAACTGGTTCACCGCGGTCATCTGGTCCAGGACGGTCACCTCCAGGTCCGTGTGCTCCTCCACCAGGAGCTTGGCCATGTAGGTCAGGAGCTTGGTCTCGGAGTACTCCCCGTCGTACATCACCAGGCCCTTGCTTCCCCCGGCAAAGGTGAAGCTGCCCGCCAGCAGCACCACGCAGACCCCGGCGGCCAGGGCGCCCATGGCGGCCTTCCGGCCCTTCTTCTGCTTCCCCTGCTCCAGCAGCCGCTCCATCTGGGCCATAATGGTGTCAAACAGCAGGGCAATGACCATCAATGCCAGCGTAGGCAGCAGGATCGCTGTCATATTGCTGGTGCGGATCCCCTGGTAGATGGCATCGCCCAGGCCGCCGCCGCCCACAAGGGCGGCAAACACCGCCGTGCCGATGGCGTTGACCACGGCGATGCGGATGCCGGTGAAGATCATGGGTAGGGCGTTGGGCAGCTCCACCTGGAACAGCTGCCCCATGCGGCTCATGCCGCAGCCCCTGGCCGCCTCCTTCAGGCCCGCAGGCACCTCCTGGAGCCCCAGGCAGGTGTTGCGCACAATGGGCAGCAGGGAGTACAGGGTGATTCCCAGGATAACGGTAGGCTTGCCGGCGCCCAGGAACACCATGATGATGCCCAGCAGCGCCAGGGACGGAACCGTCTGCAGCAGATCCGCCACCCAGAGGATGGGCCTGCGCACCGCCGGGGACAGATAGCTGATCACGCCCAGGGGCAGCCCCACAACCAGCGACAGCAGCGCCGCCAGCAAAACGATGTACAGGTGCTCAAAGATCAGGGTAAAACTCATTTCTCCGCCTCCTTCCGAAGCCCGCGGGGCACCACGCGCTTTTGCAGCAGGTCGATCAGCGCACCTAGGGCCACCGCAATGATGGCCGCCGGGATGGCCCCGGTGATGATGAGGAGGTCATTGTTGGACTCAACGCCCTGGTAAACGAAGTTCCCCAGCCCGCCCAGGCCGATCATGGAGGCCAGCACCGCCCAACTGACGGTGTAGACCGTGGACAGGCGCAGCCCGCCGATGATGCTGGGCATCGCCAGCGGCAGCTCCACCTTGACCAGGGTCTGCAGCCGGGTCATACCGCAGCCCTTGGCCGCCTCGATGTACTTGGCCTCCACGCCGGAGAGCCCGGTATAGGTATTTTTCAAAATGGGGAAGGTGGCATAGATGGACAGGGCGATGATCACCGTGATCGGCACCATGCCCAGCTGCAGGAACAGCAGTCCGATGAATACCACGCCGGGGATGGTCTGGAACACCGACAGCACCGGCAGGAGCACAGTCGCATATTTGGAGGGCAATCGGGACAGCAGGATCCCAAACAGCACCCCCAGCACAAAGCCAATCGCCACCGAGACAAACACGTAGAACAGGTGGGTCACGATGGCCTGCTGGAGCATGTTGCTGTTGGCCTGCAAAAATTCCAAAAAGGCGCTCATTTCTCCTCCCCCCACAGCGTCTCGGCCACCACCCGGGCCATGCGGTTGCGGGTGATGATGCCGGCGATGGTGTCATCCTCATTGAGGACTACCACGAAGCTGGCATTCGTGCCCAGCAGGTAGTCCATGGACTCCCGGGCATACTCCCCCACCCGCACAGTGCGGTAGTCGGTGGAGAGGAGGGGCACGATGCCGGAGGCGGTCCGGCCATACTTACGGATATTGTTAATAGGCAGGACACCCAGGTACTTGTCGTTTTCATCGACCACCAGCAGCGTATCAATCCCACTGCGCGCCATTTTCTCCGCGCACTCCAGGATCCCCTGGTCCATAGATACCACGAAGGGCTTGGTCATCATGCAGTCCTCCACCCGCAGCTGGTCGGACTCCACCGGCGTCCGCTTTCCCAGGAAGCTGCGGACCAGGTCCGAGGCCGGATGCTCCAGCATTTTCTCCGGGGAGTCCATCTGCTCGATCTCCCCTTTGTTCATAAAGAGGATCACATCCGCCAGCTTCAGGGCCTCATCCATATCATGGGTGACGAAAACAATGGTTTTATTCAGTTTCCTCTGAAGCTTTTTCACCTCGTCCTGGAGCACCTCCCGGGTCATGGGATCCAGGGCGCCGAAGGGCTCATCCATCAGCACCACCGGGGGCGAGGCTGCCAGAGCACGCAGCACGCCAATCCGCTGTTGCTGCCCGCCGGAGAGCTCATTGGGGTATTTATGGGCATACTGCTCATAGGGCAGTCCCACCATTTCCAAGTACTCCCGGGCCAATTGGCTGTACTTGCTCTTGTCCATCTTCAGCAGCTTTGGTACCACGCAGATATTCTGCTCCACCGTCATGTTGGGAAACAATCCAATCTGCTGGATTACATAGCCGATGTGGCGGCGCAGTTGTACAGGATTAATCTTGGAAATGTCCTTTCCATCCATCAGGATACGCCCCCCATCCGGCTCGGAGAGGCGGTTGATGAGCTTCAGCGTTGTGGTCTTGCCGCAGCCGGAGGGCCCGATGAGCACCAGGAACTGCCCATCCGGGACGGTAAAGGACAAATCTTTGAGGATCTTGGTATTCCCGTAATTCTTGGTAATGTGTTCAAACTGGATCATGGGTATCCTCCCTTATTCGTAGATATCATAAGCCGCTCTCACCGGCTGACTTCTGTTTCTCTGGTGCAACAAACCGCGCCGATGCCTCTGCAGCCGCCGGCGTTCCTACAAAGATGACCACATCCCCATCATAGAGCTCCGCGTAGGGACCAGGAGAGAGGATCGTGCTGGACCCCCTCCGGATCGCCACGATGGTCCCGCCGGTACACTGCCAGTATTTTAGCTCCCCCAGGCTCTTGCCGATCACCGGCGAGCCCTTGGGCACGGTGATCTCGTAGTTGGGCAGGGGCTCCCCCTCTACCACATGGGCCCGGTTCTTCAGCAGCGCCTTGGTAAACCGGACCATCTGCTGGTGGAGGGTCTCATACTGCTCCAGAATGTCTGAAAACTGCTGCCGCAGGGTCTGTGGGGAGCTATTCTCCTCGAAGTTGGCGATATACCGCTTGGCGTTGTCCGTTGACAACACCTTCGCTCCGCTCTGCGCCTTGATCTCCACCACCTTCATGTCCGCCAGCAGCCGCAGTGCCCGCCGGATGGTCTCTGGTGAGACGCTGTACTCCGAGGCCAGCATGGACCGGCCAAACAGCTTCCCGCCCTCCGGGAATTCGCCCTTGGCGATCCGCGCCGCCAGATCTCTGGCGATATGAAGATACTGCGCGGTAGCGGTGATCTTTTCCATACAAGTCCCTTCCTGACAATCAAGATGGTCCCATTATAAACTGACAACTTCTTTTTGTCAAGTAAGTTGTCACTTATTGTAACCCTTTTTAACCGTTTGTTTCCAGCGCATAAAGCGCCTTGACAGGTGCCCGCGCTTCTGGTACCATCATCTCACCAGTCAAAAATGATGGAAAACAACACGAGGAGGACCTTCCACCATGAAGCAGTGGTCCCTTGCTCTATGCCTGGCGCTGGCACTGGTGCTCACCGCCTGTGCCGGAGGAGACAGCAGCCAGAACAGCAGCGCGCAATCCCCTTCTGACGCCAGCGATACCAGCCAATCCGACAGCGGCGCGCAGGAAGCCGCCGGTCTGCTCAGCAGCTTTTCCACCACAGATCTGGAGGGAAACGCAGTGGATCAGTCCATTCTGGAGGACTATGATCTGACGATGGTCAATGTCTGGGCCACCTACTGCACCCCCTGCCTCCAGGAGATGCCGGATCTCGGCGAACTTGCATCAGAATATGAGGACAAGGGCGTCCAAATCTTGGGGCTGGTATCCGATGTTCTCAACAGCGATGGGACCATCAGCGACAGCCAGGTTGAGACCGCCCAGGAGATCGTAGAAGAGACAGGGGCAAGCTATCAGCATTTGCTGCCTTCGGCAGATCTGCTTGGCCTGCTCTCCCAGATCTATGGTGTCCCCACTACTTTCTTTGTGGACAGTGCGGGGAATCAGGTGGGCTACGCCTATGTCACCGCCATGGAGCGGGAGCAGTTTGTCGAGATCATTGACGCCGCCCTGGCGGAGGTCGCGGCATGAGATTTCTCCGGGAGAATCGGGCAGCCCTGGCAGCTATTGTGATTGCCGTTATTTTCCTGGCCATTGGCGTGTGGCGTGGGGAAGCCGAGGTGGTTTTGCGCAAATCCATCAATATCTGTATGGAGTGCATCGGCCTTGGGTAAGCATCTTCGCTGGCTGAAGCGCCATGCCCGAACTTGGGTCCAGCTCTGCTTCACTGCCCTGTCCAACGGTTACGCCGCCGGTTTTGTGAAGGGCAACATCTACAAGGGACGTCTGAAATTCATCTGCCTCCCCGGGCTCAACTGCTACTCCTGTCCCGGTGCCCTAGGCTCCTGTCCTATCGGTTCCTTTCAGTCCGTCCTGGCCAGCCGAAATTATCACTTTGCCTTCTATGTAGCCGGGTTCTTGATCTTTTTCGGCGCGGTACTGGGCCGCCTTGCCTGCGGCTGGCTCTGTCCCTTCGGCTTGGTGCAGGACCTGCTGTACAAAATCCCCTTTCCCAAAAAACGCAAGCTCCTGCCCGGTGACCGGTGGCTGAAATACCTGAAGTATGTCATCCTGGTGGGCTTTGTCATCGTCCTGCCTCTTACGGTTCTGGACATTGTAGGCCAGGGACAGCCCTGGTTCTGCAAACTAATCTGTCCCTCAGGTACCCTTTTCGCCGGAATCCCCCTGATTGCCGCCAACCCTCCCCTCCAAGCCGCTCTGGGCTGGCTCTTTACTTGGAAGGCAGCTCTGCTTGCAGCTCTCATCATCCTATCTCTGTGGGTATATCGTCCGTTTTGCCGATATCTGTGCCCGCTGGGCGCTATCTATGGGCTGTTTAATCCTATCGCTTTATACCGTTTCCGGGTGGATCAGACCAAGTGTACCGGCTGCGGCCAGTGCCAGCGGTCCTGCAAGTTCAATATCCCTGTCCATGAGCGGCCTAACAGCCCCGACTGCATCCGCTGCGGCGACTGCCGCCGCGCCTGTCCCCACGGTGCCATCTGCCACACGTTTTCCCGCCGCCAGGGTGAGACGCCGACCGGGGCTGCATCTTAGCCGGCGGCTCCATCCCCTTTGAACAATGACCGATACGCTTCCCCGGGCACCGGGCCGCTGCATAGGGCTTAAAAAACAGCCGGGGGGATCCCTTTTTAGGGATCCCCCCGGCTGTTTTCTTTTGAACATTTGGGATCGATCAGTCTCCCATGCTGAGGCCCAGCGCCCGGGCAGCCCGGACGATCTCCCCATCCGGCGGAACTGTCTTCAGCTTGCCCGCCACATCCTTCAACGGAACCGGCACAATCTGGTTGCTCTGGATAGCTACCATGTAGCCGAATTTCTTCTGCTGGATCAGCTGGGCCGCCGCCACACCCAGGCGGCTGGTGAGCAGGCGGTCCGCAGCACATGGGATGCCGCCTCTCTGATAATGGCCCGGGATAGTGACACGGATCTCCTGGCCTGTTAGCTCTTTCAGCTCATCGGCGATGCGATAGGAGATGGAGGGCTGGGTCATGGCCTCCCGGGCAGCCTTGAACTCCTTCTTGCTCATCTTGGCCTCCTCCTTGCTGATGGCCCCCTCGGCCACAGCCAGGATGGAGAACTGCTTGCCGCTGTCCTGCCGTTTCTGGATTGCTTGGGCAATTTTTTCAGCAGAATAAGGGATTTCCGGAATAACAATAACATCTGCCCCAGAGGCAATACCGGCATACAGCGTCAGCCAGCCGGCCTTGTGTCCCATGATCTCCACAATAAACACCCGGGAGTGGGAAAAGGCAGTGGAGTGGATGGAGTCAATAACAGAGGTGGCAATGTCGATGGCGGACTGGAAGCCAAAGGTCATCTCTGTCCCCCACAGGTCGTTGTCGATGGTTTTGGGCAGCGTCACCACGTTGACCCCATGCTCGCTGAGGAGGTTGGCGGTCTTGTGGGTGCCGTTGCCGCCCAGGATCACCAGGCAGTCAAAGCCCTCCTGCTTGACGGTCTTGAGCATTTTCTCCAGCTTGGTCTCCTCGTCATCCTCCGCCGCCTTGGTCATCTGCTTGAAGGGCTGGCGGGAGGTGCCCAGGATGGTACCGCCCCGGGTGAGGATGTCGGAGAAATCCTCGGGCCGCATGACGTGGTAGTCCCGCTCGATGAGCCCCCGATAGCCATCCCGGATGCCATAGATGGTCACCGTGTTTCCCAATTCATTGTACAGTGTTTTGGCAACGCCCCGCAGAGCCGAGTTCAGGCCCTGGCAGTCGCCGCCGCTGGTCAGCATGCCAACTTTCATTACCGCTCCTCCTATCACAATTTTCGTTTCTTCCTGTTCGTGTCGTCCTCCGTCTCAGTCGTTCTTCCCCCGCAGACGCCGCCACAGACGCTGCAGCAGGGATTCCGGCGCTGCCGGCTGCTCCGCCACCGCCTGCGCCCGCTCCAACGCCAAGCGCATCAGCATCTCCTGTGCGCAGATGGGATTCTCTACTTGAGGCTTTTTCCCATAGGTTCCGTCACTGTGGAGCATCCGCGCTTTTACCGTGTCACGCTGCATTGCGGAAAGGATCTCATGAAGCCGCGCTCGGACCTCAGGACTGTCGATGGGGCAGGCGATCTCCACCCGGCGGGTTGTATTGCGGGTCATCAGATCCGCAGAGGAGATGTACATTTTCTCCTTTTCACCCCGACCAAACACATAAATGCGGGAGTGTTCCAGGAACCGTCCCACCACGCTGGTCACCGTGACATTTTCTGTAAAGCCCGGAATTCCCGGCAGCAGGCAGCAGATTCCACGAATAATCATTTCTACCCGGACCCCGGCAGAGGATGCCTCGCTCAGCTTTGCAATAATATCAATATCTGTCAGAGAATTGAATTTCAGAAGGATATATCCTCCCTCTCCCAGTGCGATCTGCTCATCCATCAGCTCCAGAATACGGCTTTTGAAGCTGTGGGGCGCTACTAGGAGCCGGCTGTACTCCCCGTCCAGGTTCGCCAGCGCCATATTGTTGAAAAATGCTGCCGCATCTGTGCCAATTGCTGTGTTGCAGGTAATCAGGGAGACATCCGTATACTGAGCAGCAGTCTTTTCATTGTAGTTCCCGGTGCCCACCTGGGTGATATAACGGGTCTCCCCATGCTCCCGGCGGGTGATCAGGCAGATCTTGGAGTGAACCTTATACTCCTCAAAGCCATAAATCACCTTGCACCCGGCCTCCTCCAGCCGTTCAGACCAGTCAATGTTGTTCTGTTCATCAAACCGGGCACGCAGCTCGATCAGTGCGGTGACATCTTTACCATTTTCCGCAGCGGCACACAGGTACTCCACCAGTTTTGCCTTACTGGCCAGCCGATAAATGGTGATGCGGATGGACAGTACCGCAGGGTCCTGTGCAGCCTCACGGATCATCTGTAAAAACGGTTCCATGGACTCATATGGATAGGACAGCAGGATATCCTTCTTCAGCGCCGCCTTCATTAAGCTCTGCCCCTCCGGGATCATGGAAGGACGCTGGGGCGAGAAAGGCGGGTCAGACAGGGCCTTCTGCCGCTCCTCCGGCAGATGGCTGCCCAGACTATAGGCATACTCCATCTTCAAAGGCGCCCTCCGGGAGAGGAAAATCTGCTCCTCCTCCACTTGGAAGCGGTGCCGGAAATACTCGGTAAAATGGCTGCTGATGGGCTGGTTCAGCTCCAGACGCACTACCGCCAGACGGCGGCGCTGCTTGAGCAGCTTTTCCATCTTCTTGCGGAAATCCATCTCCCCGTCAAAGGGTTCATCATCCGGGTTGATATCCGCATTGCGGGTGACGCAAAACACTACCTTCTCCAGCACGTCATACATGCCGAAAACGTTATCGGCGTATTCATAGAGCACGGACTCCACCGACACATAGCGCCCCTGGTCCCCGGGCAGGAAGATCAGGGACGGCAGGGAGGACGGCACCGGAAGCAGCCCGAAGGTTTCCCCCTTTTTCCGGGAAAGCAGCACACCGATATGAAGCATTTTCCCCTCAATATGGGGAAAGGGATGGTGGGCATCCACAATCTGAGGGGACAGCACCGGCTCAATCATATTTTTGAAGTAGTGCTTGATATATTTCTGTTCCTCCGCTGTCAGATCACGGATCGACAGGCGGTTCAGCCCTTCCCGCTGCAGGCAGCGCTCTACATCGGCGTAGGCGCTGTCCCTGCGGCTGTAGAGGGGCGCCACTGCCGCATAGATCTTCTGCAGCTGCTCGCTGGCGGTGAGACCGGATTTGTTGTCTACCGGCTCCTTCTCCATCATCGCCAGATCCCCCAGGCTCCCCACCCGGATCATAAAAAACTCATCCAGGTTACTGGTAAAGATCGCCAGGAACTTCAACCGCTCCAGCAGGGGGACGGTTTCGTCCTCCGCCTCCTCCAATACTCTGGCATTAAACTGCAGCCAGGAGAGCTCTCGATTTTGGGTAAATCCCTGTTTCCAAACTTTATCCGACATGATTGTATCTCCTTCCACCACATATTGGGGTATGGAGGTGCCTCTCTTCTCAATATAGGTCTATTATACTGGCAACTCCCGCTGGAATCAATCGCTTTTTTCCGAAAATACCGGTCATTTTACTATATTAGCCTTTTTTCGACAGGATACTAGCCGCACAATGTTAAATCCATGTAAAATCTCGAAGGCCACTGCCCTCCTTGGGACGCAAAAAACCGCCGGGCCGTCCCAATGGGACGGCCCGGAAGGCTTTGGATCAGAGCTCGCACAGGTCTGCAATCAATACAGGCCCTCGGAGAGCATGGCGTTAGCTACCTTGGCAAAGCCAGCCACATTGGCTCCCGTTACCAGATCGCCGGGACGGTCGCACTCCTTGGCGGCTTCATCAGCCATATGGAAAATGTTCAGCATGATTCCCTTCAGACGTTCATCCACCTGATCGAAGGACCAGCTGGAGCGCATGGAGTTCTGGCTCATCTCCAGGCCGCTGGTGGCCACACCGCCGGCATTGGCAGCCTTGGCTGGCCCAAAGAGGACGCCATGCTCCTGGAAATAGGTGGTAGCCTCGGCGGTACAGGGCATGTTGGCCCCCTCTGCCACGGCAATCACGCCGTTCTCCACCAAGGTTTTCGCACTGCTGAGATCCAGCTCATTCTGGGTCGCGCAGGGCAGGGCAATCTGGCAAGGCAGGGTCCAGATGCCCCGGCATCCCTCCACATAGCGGCTGCCGGGAACCCGTTTGGCATACTCGCTGATACGCCCCCGCTCCACCTCTTTGATCTGTTTGACCACATCCAGCTTGATGCCGTCCTCATCCACCACATATCCCTTGG
Source organism: uncultured Oscillospiraceae bacterium (assembly GCA_904419145.1). GTDB lineage: Bacteria > Bacillota > Clostridia > Oscillospirales > Oscillospiraceae > CAJFPI01. The sequence continues at coordinate 59,283 of CAJFQQ010000004.1, forward strand.
AGTCAGACATGGCGATAACCTTGCCCCCCAGATGGGTGGCCTTTTCCACGGCGTAGGTCGCTACATTGCCGGAACCGGAAATCACGATATTCTTACCGAACACCGACTCATGGCGCAGGCACTTGAGCATCTCCTCGGTGAAGTACAGCAGGCCGTAGCCGGTGGCCTCGGTGCGGACCAGGCTGCCGCCGAAGAGCACATCCTTGCCGGTGAGGACACCGGTAAAGCGGTTGCTCAGCCGCTTATACTGTCCAAACAGGAAGCCGATCTCCCGGCCGCCTACCCCGATATCCCCGGCGGGCACGTCGCAGTTGGAGCCGATATGGCGATAGAGCTCGGTCATAAAGGACTGGCAGAAGCGCATGACCTCCCCGTCGCTGCGGCCTTTGGGGTCAAAGTTGGCGCCACCCTTGCCGCCGCCCAGCGGCAGTCCGGTCAGACTGTTCTTAAAGATCTGTTCAAAGCCCAGGAACTTGATGATGGAGGCATTCACTGACGGGTGGAACCGTAGGCCGCCCTTGTAGGGGCCAATGGCGGAATTGAACTGGGCCCGGTAGCCCCGGTTCACATGAACCTTGCCCTGGTCGTCCTCCCAAGTGACGCGGAAGGTCACCATACGCTCCGGCTCCACCAGCCGCTCCATGATGCCGGCCCGCTGGAATTCCGGGTGACGGGCTACGTAGGGCTCCAGGGAAGTGAATACCTCCAGTACCGCCTGCAGGAATTCCGCCTGATCCTTGTTGCGCTCCACCGTATCCAGATACACTGCCTTCAAATAGGGGTCCTTCAACATGCCGCTTCCTCCCGTTCATCACAAATTATTCAATAATTCAATCAATATGATTCATAAATCATATAATTTGTCTTTTTTAGTATATAATCTGTATCTCTCAAAATCAATTGTAAATCCATAACAAATTCTTTCCCCCTCACCGACAATATTCAGTCGTTCATTACAATTTTTGCATCATTTTTAAAAAAATTGCAGGAAATCCTGCAAAAAGCAGGAGCACCCAGCCGGGCGCTCCTGCCTGTTCGATGCCGCTTTTGGACGGGCGAACTTACTTGCCGCGCAAAAAGCCTTCAATAATCTTTTCCTCCGCCTGCTCCTCTGTGAGCCCCAGCGTACGCAGCTTCACGATCTGCTCCCCGGCGATCTTGCCGATGGCCGCCTCGTGAATCAGCTCCGCGTCGATATCCCCGGCATACAGCTCCGGGGCGGCGTTCACCGTGCCGCGGTCCACCAGGATGGCGTCGCACTCGGAGTGGCCGGTGCAGCGGCAGTTACCTTTGATCCGGGAGCGGTATTCCTGTCGGGATTCCCCTTTTGCCACAGACCGAGAGATCAGGTCAACCGCAGAATCTTCCCCGTCCATAGAGACCACAAAATCCGTCTGGGCAGTCTCCACACCATCGGTCATCAGGCTCTCGTGGATGGTGAGCCGGGCCCGGGGACCCAAGGTAGCCTCCGTCCGGCGGTCTGTGGTATCCACGCCGCCCAGCTGGATGGTCTCCATTTCCAGCGATGCACCCTCCCCCAGGGTAATCTCCGTCACCGGGTCGATGCGCTTGAGGCCGATGCCCTTTCCGGTGCCCACGTGCTTCTCCTTATAGAGGACGCGGGCCCCCTTGTCCAGGAAGAAACGGTGGATACCGTTGTGCCGGGCCTCCCCCTCTCCGTCAGTGTGAACCCCGCAGCCGGCGATGATGGTCACATCCGCTCCGGCGGCTACATAGAAGTCATTATACACCAGGTCGTCCACATTGCCGTGGGTGACGCAGGCCGGGATATACACCGTCTCCTGCTGGGCATCGGCGTCGATGTGGATATCCAGCCCCGGCTTGTCCTGCTTGCTCTCAATATGGATGTGAGGCGTGGACTGCCGGGCGGCGCACTCGCCGTTTTCCCGGATGTTATAGGCCCCCTGGAATTTTCCCTGATAGTCCGCTACCGCTTTAAGCAGCTGTTCTGTTGTGATGTTCATCGTTCCGCCTCCTTACATGCCCTGATGGATGGGGCACAGGCCCTGCTTCTCCCCGGTCAGCAGCTGGGGCAGGATCTCCTCCCGGCTGCCGGACAGGCGAACCTGGCCGTCGGCAATGACCACGATCTCGTCGGCGATCTCCAGGATACGCTCCTGGTGGGAGATAACAAACAGCGCCCGGCGCCGCTCCTCCTTCAGACTGCGGAACACATCAATGAGATTGGAAAAGCTCCACAGGTCGATCCCCGCCTCCGGCTCGTCGAATACCAGGAACCGGGCGTCCCTGCGGGCCAGAACCGTCGCGATCTCAATGCGCTTGCTCTCCCCGCCGGAGAGGCTGGCATCCACCGGTCGGTCCACGTAGTCCCGGGCGCACAGGCCCACCTTTCCCAAAACGCTGCACATGTCCTCCTCGCTGAGGGCATCTCCGGCCGCGATCTCCAGCAGATCCCGGACCGTGACGCCCTTAAAGCGGACCGGCTGCTGGAAGGCATAGGCGATTCCCCGCTTGGCCCGCTCCGTGATATCCAAGCCCGTAATCTCCTCGCCGTCCAGCAGGATCCGTCCCCCCGTGGGCGACGCCAATCCCGCCACCAGCTTGGCAATGGAGGTCTTGCCGCCTCCATTGGGCCCTGTCACAACGGTCAGCCTTCCCGGAGCGATCTCCAGGCTGACGCCTTTGACAATCTCCTCACCGTCTGGCGTTTTCCAATATACTTGATCGAGAGTTAGCACATAACCCCTCCTTATTCCTGATTTCCTATCATATCGGCACAAAATCCCGCACCGGCGGATATGTCAAGATCCAAGCCATATTATAGACATATGCCCACAATCTGTCAACAGTTTTCCACCCCCCGACTCCTCACACACAGCAGAAGGAGCCATGTCCCGAACCCGGGACATGGCTCCTTTCCTCCCCTTCATGGATCAATCGCTGCTTTCTGTGTTATCGGGGCGCCCATCCAGGAAAACAGGGCCCTGCGCCTCACCCGATAGTACAGCAGCCCTGCCAGATCCGCCAGGAACCAGCCAATGGGCACCGACCACCAGATCCCCACAACCCCCAGCGCCGGTACTGCCGAGAGAAGATAGGCCAGGGCCACCCGTGTTCCCAGGGAAATCACCGTCAGCACCACAGACATGCCAGGCCTGCCGAGCGCCCGATAGAGGCCGTACAGCAGGAACAGGCAGCCAATGCCGCAGTAGAAGGCCCCCTCGATGTGGAGATAGCGAATCCCCTCGGCAATGATCGCCGTCTCCTCCGCGCTGATAAAAATAAGCATCAGCGGCCGGGCCAGCAGCCACACGCCGGCAGAAATCACCACACAGAAAATCAGCGCTGCGATCACCGCCCCCCGCAGCCCCTCACGGATGCGCTTGTCCTGCCGGGCGCCGTAGTTCTGGGCGATGAAGATGGAGAAAGCATTTCCGAAATCCTGCACCGGCATATAAGCAAAAGAGTCAATTTTGACTGCCGCAGCAAATGCAGCCATCACCGTCGGCCCAAAACTGTTCACCAGCCCCTGTACCATCAGTATCCCCAGATTCATCACCGACTGCTGCACACAGGTCAGGGCCGAAAAGCTGGTAATCTCTTTAATACAGGCCCAACGGATATGGAAATGGGAACGTGCAACACGCAATTGCGGAAACCCAAACCAAGTATAGATTGCAATACCAATGCCGGATACATACTGGGAAATCACGGTAGCCTCTGCCGCGCCGGCCACGCCCCGCTGCAGCCCCACCACAAACCACAGATCCAGGCCAATATTCAGAATCGCCGACACCGCCAGGAATCCTAACGGTACCACAGAATTCCCGACCGAGCGCAGCAGGGAAGCAAAATAATTATAGAGAAATGTGGCTGGAATGCCGCAGAAGATCACCAGCAGATAGTCCCGCATATACCCAATAACCTCTGGCGGAACCTGCTGGAAGCGGAGGATCCATTCTAAGCCGAGGAAGGATACCCCTGTCAGAAGCACCGTTAAAATGGCAATCAACACAAAGGAGGCACACATTCCCTCCTTCATGCCTTCCAGATCATTCTGTCCGAACCGGATCGAAAATACTGCACCGCTGCCCATGCACAGCCCCAGCAAAATGGATGTCAGAAAGGTCATCAGTGTGTAGGAGGATCCCACCGCCGCCAGTGGATCCGCCCCCAAAAACTGTCCAACAATCAGCGTATCTGCCACGTTGTAGCACTGCTGGAGCAGGTTTCCCAGAATCATGGGCACCGCAAAGCAGAGCATCGTCCGCATCACAGATCCCCGGGTCAAATCTCCCTTCATATCCTTCACCTTTCGAATCGAAATTTTTATCTTACGTTTCGAAAGTATTATATTCGTATGCTATCAGACTGTCAATCCTCTGATTGCATTTTGTCCAAAAGTCAGTATAATAAAGACAGGAAAGGAGGTGTCCGCTATGTTTTTGGAGGGACTGGATGCGCTGGATCGAAGGATCGTGGAGCTGCTGATCCAAAATGCCCGCATGTCCTACTCCGAGATCGGGCAGCAGGTCGGGATCTCCCGCGTGGCTGTGAAACAGCGGGTCCAGTCGCTGGAGCGGCGGGGAATCATCGAGGAATATACCACCATCATCAATCCCCAGCGGATCAGCGGCGCCGTGTCCTGCTATTTCGAGATCGAGACCGCCCCGGAGACTTTTCATCAGGTGGTGGAACTGCTGCAGGAACAGGAGACTATCACCCAGATCTATCGTGTCACGGGGAACAGCAGGCTCCACGTCCACGCGGTGGCGGCCTCCGGAGAGGAGATGGAACGGCTGATCCGGGAGGTGATCGACCCACTGCCCGGAATCCTCAGCTGCAGCTGCAACATGATTCTCTCCCGCATCAAAGATATCAAAGGCTTACGGCTGTAAAACGGCCGAGCCACACCGGGCAAAATCAACAGGGGGCAGGATTAGATCCTGTCCCCTGTTGATCGTTCACTTTAGTCCTCTAAAATCTGGATACCAGCACCCAGAACCCCCGGTCCAATATAACAGCTGAGGGTTGCGTCAATCTTGATATAAATGTATCTCTCATAATCCGGGAAAAGCTCCCCCAGTTTCTGCTGCAGCTGTGCCCCGCCTTCCGGATCTCCGCCATCTCCTACCAGAAGATTATAGCGGCAGCCGGGCTTCACATATTTTGCCACCTGCTGGCACAGGTGGGACTGAACCATTTTCCGGCCCCGCACCTTTTCCACACTGCCCAGCTGTCCGTCCGGCAGGAAGCCGAGAATGGGCTTGATCTGGAGGGCCGTGCCAGCCAGCGCCGTAATCCGGCCGATCCTCCCCCCCTTCTGCAGGTACTCCAGCGTATCTACAGAGAAGAAAACATGGGTGTTGGCCAGAAGGGACGGGATCCGGGCGGCAATCTCCCGGAAAGATTTCCCCCGGCGAACATCCTCGGCCACCTCAATGGCGGTAATCCCTGAACCAATACTTCCGCTGAGGGAGTCACACACCAGCATCTCCAATTCCGGCACCTGCTGGGCCATAATACGCAGCATGTTGGCCGTCCCGGAAAGCCCGCCTGAGAGCATAATGGCAATAGCATGGGTATACCCGGACATCCGCAGCCACCGCAAAAGTGTCATCGCATCATCACCGCTGGGCAGGCTTGTCTTTGGGATCTCCTTTTTCAAGATTTTATAGACGTCCTCTGCCGTAATGTCCACGCCATCCCGGTATTCCCGTCCGCCAGCACGAATAATCAACGGCAACACAAAAATACCGTATTCCCGAGCCAATGCTGGCGGAATATCAGCACAGGAATCCGTAATCACTGCGATCTTTTCCATGGATCTTCCTTTCTCCATCTGCTCCACAGCCCATCCCTACCATGGCGGGCATATAAGAGGATTGTACCAGCTAGCGGAGCGTTTGGCAACCAGGATTTTAGAATTTCTTCCAACTTTTCTCTCCCCTGTGGGCGCTGCTGCGTTCCTCTGAAATTTCCCAGTTTTTCGGCCGATAGAAATCCATCCGCCACCCTGGATTTTATCGTCGTCCCATGGTACAATGGCTGTAACGAAGCACCGTATTCTCCCGGTGGCCGGCGCCCGCCGGGAAACCCAATCGAATGATAAAGGAGGCACTTGTGATGAAAACTCTGCTGAAAGGCGGCCGGGTGGTATCCGGCAGCGGCGTTATCGCCGCGGATGTACTTCTGGAGGGGGAAACCATTGCTGCCGTCGGCCCCAATCTTGCGGCAGATGGTGCGGAAACAGTGGACTGCACCGATAAGCTGCTTTTTCCAGGTTTCATCGACGCGCATACCCATTTTGACTTGGAAGTAGCCGGCACGATCACCGCCGACGACTTTACCACCGGGAGCCGTGCGGCCCTCCGTGGCGGCACCACCACAGTCATTGACTTCGCAGCCCCCGACAAGGGTGAGGCCCTCCATACAGGATTGCAGCGCTGGCACCGGAAAGCCGACGGCAAAACGGCCTGCGACTATGCCTTCCACATGACCATCGACGATTGGAACGAAGGGATCTCCGCAGAAATCAAGGAAATGGTGGACGGGGGAATCCCTTCCTTTAAGATGTATATGACCTACCCTGCCATGATGATTGGGGAAAAGGACATGTATTTCGCCCTGAAACGCCTCAAGGATGTGGGGGGGATTGTCGGTGTCCACTGTGAAAACAGCGGCATTATCGACGCGCTCATTGCTGAGAAGAAATCTGCAGGTGAAATGGGTCCCTCCTCTCACCCCCGCACACGGCCCAATGGTCTGGAAGCAGAAGCTGTCAGCCACCTACTGCGCCTGGCGGAACAGGTGGACACCCCGGTCATCATCGTCCATCTCTCCACCAAGGAGGCCCTGGAGGAGGTCCGGGCAGCCCGGAACCGTGGCCAAACCGTCTATGTGGAAACCTGTCCCCAGTATCTCCTACTGGAGGACAGCGTATACGACGATCCGGACTTTACCCAGGCCGCAAAATATATCTGCGCTCCACCCCTTCGATCTGTAGCCGATCAGGAGGCACTTTGGCTCGCCTTGGGCGATGGAGAAATCCAAACCGTCTGCACCGACCACTGCTCTTTTACCACCGCCCAGAAGCGGGTAGGGCAATATGACTTTACCAAGATTCCCGGCGGACTCCCTGGTGTGGAGACCCGCGGGGTACTGCTCTACTCCGCCGGTGTGGCAACCGGGCGCATCACTGAAGCGGATATGTGCCGCGTCCTCAGCGAGAATGTGGCGAAGCTCTATGGCTGCTGGCCCCGGAAGGGCGTCATCGCCCCGGGCAGCGATGCGGACATTGTCGTCTATGACCCCCATGCCGATTCCGTTATCACCGCCGCCGGTCAACTCCAGAATGTGGACTACAACCCCTATGAGGGCTTCGAGACCAGAGGCAGCATCGCCCAGGTGTACCTCCGGGGCAGTCTCGCGGTGGACCGCGGAACCGTTCTGGCTGGGAATAACGGCCGCTTCCTCCCCCGGGGCAGGTCCTGCCTGTAAGGAGGCGCCCTATGGACCGAGACCAGCAGCTCATCCAGCTCTGCCGGGAGCTGATCCGCCGCCCCAGCACCTCCGGCCAGGAGGAGGCCGTGGCGAAGTATCTGGAGTCCGTGATGGCCTCCTGCGGTTTTGACGCGGTGACTGTGGACCGCTACGGCAGCGTCCTGGGCCGCATCACCGGGAAACGCCCCGGCAGGACCGTTCTCCTGGACGGCCATATCGACACGGTGCCCGTGGACGATCCCGGCCGCTGGACCCACGACCCCTTTGGCGCGGAGATCGCGGACGGTAAGATCTATGGCCGGGGCGCCTCGGACATGAAGGGCAGCGTCGCCGCCATGGTGACCGCCGCCGCCCGGTTCGCGGAGGACACAGGGCGTGACTTCGCCGGCAATATCTATGTCTCCTGCACCGTCCACGAGGAGTGCTTCGAGGGGATCGCCGCCCAGGAGATCGCCCAGGCCGTCCGGCCGGATATGGTGATCGTGGGCGAGGCCACCTCCACCACGCTGAAAATCGGCCAGCGGGGCCGGGCGGAGGTGGTGGTGGAGACCGAGGGACAGTCCTGCCACTCCTCCAACCCGGAGAAGGGCGTCAACGCCGTCTACCACATGGCCGCCCTGATTGAGGAGATCCGAGGCATCGAGCCGCCCGTCCACCCTGTTCTGGGGCGGGGCATCCTGGAGCTGACGGATATCATCTCCGCCCCCTACCCCGGCGCCTCGGTGGTCCCCGGCCTGTGTCGGGCCACCTTTGACCGGCGCACCCTAGCGGGTGAGACAGAGGAATCCGTGCTGGCCCCCATCCAGGCGGCCATCCGCCGCGTCCAGGAGCGCATCCCGGCGCTGCGGGCGCGAACCTACCTGGCCCAGGGGCAGGAGACCTGCTGGACCGGGGACACCATTGCCGCCAAGCGGTTTTTCCCCGCCTGGCTCATGGACGAGGAGGACGAGCTGGTGCAGAAAGCCCGCCGCGGTCTGCGTCAGGCCGGCATCGACGCGCCGCTGTCCCACTTCTCCTTCTGTACCAACGGCAGCGGTTTCTGCGGCGTGGCGGGCATCCCCACGGTGGGCTTCGGCCCCTCCCTGGAGAGCCTGGCCCACGTGGCGGATGAATATATCGAGATCGAGCAGCTTCTGTCCGCCTGCCGCGGCTTTCAGGGCATTCTGTCCCAGCTGTGCCCGGCCGGTGCGCCGCCAGACCTGTGAGCGATATAGAGGAAGCCCCGGCAGCTGCTGCCGGGGCTTCCTCTATTGGTTCAGATGTGTTGTCTGTTAGGAGCAGGTGTCGCATAGGCTCGGGCCATCAGGCCCACAGCCAGAATGGTCAGCAGGGCGAACAGCAGGTACGCCGGCTGATAGCTCCCCGTCCCATCAGCAATGATGCCGGGGAGGGGGCTGAATAACAGTGCGCCCACCATGTGGGCTGACTGGATTTTGCATAAAAGCGCGTTGTCGCCGCGGCACAGGTCCCTGCACCAGATGGAGAAGCCCACTGTGCTCAAGGCCAGTCCCAGTCCTGCGAACAGCAGGGACAGGCACACCACTGCGCTGCTGCGGGTGGGGATGAAACACTCCAGCCCCTGCCCCAGCACCACAAACATGCCGAACAGCAGACAGGCACGCCGTCCCCCCATCAAGTCTGTTACCTCACCGATCAGGCACTTGCCCGCCGTCATCAGAAGGCCCATGGCGGAGACCAGCCAGGCCACCGTATCCGGGCTGAACTGCTCATCGGTCAGATAGACTGTGATGTGGCTGTAAGCGGGACCCGCGCTGGCCGCCAGCAGGAAGGCCGCCGGAAGCAACAACCCCATGGTCCGTCCGCCGCCGGAAACTGGCGCCGACGTGGGCTCTCGGCGGGTCGTCCTCTGTGCCGCGTGATAGGGCTGCAGGCCCAGATCCTCCGGCCGCTCCCGCACCAGCAGGAACACCGCCGCGCCTGCGGCCAGGAAAAACACCGCCTCCCAGAGCATGGCGCCGGACAGTCCGAAGTGGTTGATGAGCCACTGCATCACCGGGGAGGCCACCACGGCTGCAAACCCGGTCCCCGCTGCGCAGATCCCCACCGCCAGTCCCCGGTGGCTGACAAACCACCGGTCCAGCAGCATCGTGGCCGGTACCATGCCGCACAGGCCGCAGGTGACGCCTGACAGCGCGCTGGCTACGCAGCAGAGAAGGAAACTTTCCGCGGCGCTGTAGAGCACAAGGGACAACAGGCCGGGCACCAGCCCCAGAACCATCCCCCAGCGCAGGGGAAAGCGGCGGTAGTATCCTGTAACTGCCATGGTGCTGAGCAGCATCGTCAGGTACCGGATGGTAATGAGCAGAGAACCCTGGCTCTCTGTCATGGCGCCGCGCTGAATGATATAAGGTTGGAATACAGAAAACGCGTTGCTCAGCAGGCCCGTGGACGTGAACAGCAGCAGGGTCGCCCCCGCGCAGACCAGCCAGGCCCGACGGCTGCGGTGCATACCAATCATCTCCTTCTGCGCCCTATCATAGCAGAAAAATGATATTTGTCAAAACGATTTTTTTGTTATAAAATAACCATATCTTAAATATTTTGGAGGTCCTTCCCATGACACAGCAGGAGATCGATGCCTTTTTGGCCATTGTGGAGCAGGGTTCCGTCACCGGGGCGGCGGAGTCCCTGTTCCTGACCCAGTCCACCCTGAGCAACCGCCTGCGGGTGCTGGAGGAGGAGCTGGGGACCCAGCTGTTCCGCCGGGGCCGGGGGCAGCGCCGGATCGAGCTCACCGAGGCCGGGGAGCGCTTCATCCCCCTGGCGGAAAAATGGCGGCTGCTGTGGCGGGAAACCGCCTCCTTCAGCGCCCAGCAGCGGCTGGACTTTGTGGCGATTTCCAGCGTCAACACCTATATCATGCCCCAGGTCCTCCGGCGAATGGGGGAGCTCTCCCACATCTCCCTGTGCACCTACCACACCATGGAGGCCTATACCCAGGTGGAGAGCGGTCAGGCGGAGATCGGTCTGGTGCCCAGCACCCGCTACTCCCGCTACGTGGAGGCCACCCACATTTTCACCGAGCCCTACTCCCTGATCTGCGACCGGGACAGCTCCCTCACCGGCCCGGTGCACCCCTCCCAGCTGCCGCCGGACAAGGAGCTGCTGGTGAACTGGCACCTGGGGTTTATGCAGTGGCACTACTTCTGGTTCGGGCTCACCTCCTCCCCGGTGCTGTATACCGACGACATGCAGGTCATGCAGCAGTTTCTGGGGCGGAAGGGGCTGTGGGCGGTGATGCCCCAGTCGGCAGCCCACCACGCCGTGCGCAGCCTGCCGGTCAAATCGCTCCCTCTGGAGCAGCCGCCGGAGGGGCGGACCATGTACCTTCTGCGCCGCTGGGGGCACACCTTGTCACCGGAGGCGGAGGGGCTGGTGGATGCGCTCAGACAGTGGTGCCGGGATGAGGGGCTGGAGTATCTGGGATAGCAGACAGGGCGGGCTGCCGTTGGCAGCCCGCCCTGTTTCGTCGCGCTCTATTCCTCTACCACGATGCCGTGCTCGGCAAAGGCCTTCAGCAGCAGCTCCATGTCGCTGGGGATGGAGATGGGCTCGCCGCAGGCCTGGATGGCGTTGGCCACATCCTTCAGGCCGTTGCCGGTGACCACGCTGACCACCGTGGCGTCCTTCTCCAGTTTCCCCTGCTCACAGAGCTTTTTCACCCCCGCCGTGCCGGTGACACCGGCGGGCTCGCCAAACACGCCGCAGGTGCGGCCCAGCAGCTTCTGGGCCGCCATGATCTCCTTGTCGCTGACGTTCACTGTGAGGCCGTCCGACTCCCGGATGGCCATAAGGGCCTTGTCCGCGTTCCGGGGCACGCCCACGGCGATGGAGTCCGCCAGGGTGTTCTCCTCCATGGGGTGCCAGGGCTCCCCGGTCTCAATGGCGCGGTTCAGCGGGCAGCACCCCTCCGCCTGGGCGGAGATGAGCCGGGGCAGGCGGTCGATAAAGCCGATGGCGTACAGGTCCTTCAGGCCCTTCCACAGCCCGGCGATGGTGCAGCCGTCCCCCACGCTGATGGCGATATAGTCCGGCACCTGCCAGTTCAGCTGCTCCATGATCTCCAGGGCCACGGTCTTTTTCCCCTCGGAGAGATAGGGGTTGATGGCGGCGTTGCGGTTGTACCAGCCCCACCGGTCAATGGCCTGTTTGCTGAGCTCGAAGGTGTCCTCGTAGCTGCCCTGGACGGAGATTACCGTGGCGCCGAAGGTCATCAGCTGGGCCACCTTTCCCTTGGGGGCCCGGCTGGGGACAAAGATGTAGGTCTTGAGGCCCGCGGCCGCGGCGTTGCCCGCCAGGGAGCTGGCGGCGTTGCCGGTGCTGGAGCAGGCGATGACCTTGGCCCCGGCCTCCCGGGCCTTGGCTACGGCCATGGCGCTGGCCCGGTCCTTCAGGGAGGCGGTGGGGTTGAGCCCGTCGTCCTTCACATAGAGCTTCCCGATCCCCAGCTGCCGGGCCAGGTTCTCCGCCTCATAGAGAGGGCTCCAGCCCACCCGCAGCGGGGTGTCCGGCGTATCCGGCTCCACGGGCAGCAGTTCCCGGTAGCGCCACATGGAGTTGCTGTGCCGCGCTGCCAGGGTGTCCTTGGTGAAGGTGGATTTGATATAGTCGTAGTCGTAGGTGATGTCCAGGATCCCCCCGCACTCGCAGGTGGTGAGGTCGGGGGTGGCGGCATAGGTCTTGCCGCACTTGACGCACTTGCCGTACAGGACGTGTTTCATAGCGTTACTCCTCTTTTTGCTCTTCTTCCTCCTCTGCGAGATTTTCTAAGGCTACACGGGTTGCCTCAATTACAAAGGCGGAAAAATTGCACTCTGTTCCACGAATCGCTTCCTCCACCGCATCAATCACACTATTGGGAAAGCGGATCGTCTTATTTGTTGTAGATTCTGGCTTTGGAATTTTGAACTTCCGCATAACGCACCTCGTCATATCTAATATATGACAAATCGTATTGCGTAATGCGGTACATTTTAATATTGCGTATTGCATTGCTTTTTGCAGCGCAATATAATATCCCTACGGAGGTGAAAACATGGAAAGCGAGAACTTCCCCAGTTATTATACGATTCTGTTCAACGGCATCACCGACGCCCTGGAAGCCCTGGACTGCCAAGACTTCGGACGGGCCAGAGCCATTTTGATCCAAAGCCAGCAGGAGGCCGAGGAGGCCTACATCGAGGCGGGCGAGCCATCATAAAGCAGGCAGGGCGGGGCGGATGCCCCGCCCTGCGGCGTTGTTGCGTGTTTCCTCGGGCAGCAGGGTACGGTTCCACCCTCCCCCTTTTCTTTTCGCCATACCGAGGGACGGGGACGTTTCGCGCCCCCGGGCGCGAGTCACTTTTTCCACGGCGAAAAAGTGACCAAAACGCCGCTTAGGGGCTGAGGCCCCTAAGTACCCCATTGATGTACAGCAGGGTGCCTCCGCCTCTTACCGGCGCGTGGGCACCGCCTTGCCTCTGCGCCTCTTCCCGGGCCTTAGGCCCTGCCTGGGCAGTCATTTGAACCGCTGCTCCCCTTTACCGCGCCTGGTGCGGCGGGCGGCAGGGCTTTCCTCCAAATTTCCGCCGGGCCATAAACAGCAAGAGGAAAAGAGAAGCAACTGTCATCTTGTCCCAGAGGCTCACCGTTTCACAGGCCGGCAGGCGCAGCTGCGAAACCTCCGGGGTCCGTAGGTAATCCATCTACCAATACTGTCTGTAAAATAGCCCTCTCCACGACCCAGTTCTAAAAACTGGGGTCCTTAGGGGCAGAGCCCCTAAGTGTGTTTTTGGTGACTTTTTGCACAAGCAAAAAGTTACCCCACGGAGTGTGGGCACCCTCTTCTATCCGGCAAGGCTGCCGGAAAAAGCAGTCCCTCCAGTGGGAGGCCGTTACAGCGCTTTCAGAAGCCCGGTGGCCTCATTGAACTCATTGATGAGTTCATCCAGCTCCTTGGCCTGGGCATGGACCGCGTCCCAAGTGCCCTCGGTGTCGTACCACAGGTCGTTCAGGTCCTCCACCGTCCGGCCCTGCTGCTCCACCCAGGTGTAGTACTTCAGGTTATGGACCCGCTTGCGGTCGGTGTAGCGCATCTCCATCACATTGTCTGTCTTGAGGCCCAGGATGTGGAGATTGTGGTCCAGAGATGCCTCGTGGGCGTTGTAGGGACCGTGCATGTCGTTAAGCTCGGTGATGCGGCTCTGGTACATGGCGGCGCTGTCGGTGAGGACCGTGCCCACCACATCGTGCTCCGTGAGCTCATAATACTTGGCCATCTTGATGCAGCAGAGGATATTGGCAATGCCGCTGATGCCCAGCCACGTGAGCTTCTCAATCAGTTCATCGTCCAGGCCCAGCTCATTCTTCAGATACGCCTGACCCTCCGGGGTGTTGAACAGCCGCAGCAGGCGCTGGGAGTCCTCGTCGTCGATGGCGATAGCCATATCGGTGTTCTTCACGTTGTGAATCCAGGGGATGTGCTTGTCGCCGATGCCCTCGATCCGATGGCCGCCGAAGCCGTTGTCCAGGATGGTGGGGCACTGGAGCGCCTCGCCCACCGCCAGTTTCAGCTGGGGGTATCGCTCTTTCAGCAGGTCCCCGGCGCTCATGGTGCCCGCGCTGCCGCTGGTGAAGGCGGCGGCGGCGAAGCGGTCGCCGGGGCGCTTGACGGCCTCAAACAGATCCGCCAGGGCCGTGCCGGTGACGTTATAGTGCCACAGGGGGTTGCCCATCTCCTCAAACTGGTTGAAGATCATGTACTGGGGATCCTGCCGCAGCTCCCAGGTCTTGTCGAAGATCTCCTTCACATTGCTCTCGCAGCCGGGGGTGGCGATGACCTCGCCGGCGATGGATTTAAGCCAGTCAAAGCGCTCCTTGCTCATCTCCGCGGGCAGGATGGCCACGCTCTCGCAGGCCAGGAGCTTGGAGTTGAAGGCGCCGCCCCGGCAGTAGTTGCCGGTGGAGGGCCACACGGCCTTGTGCCAGGTGGCGTCAAACTGTCCGGTCACCAGGCGGGGCGCCAGGCACCCGAAGGAGGCGCCCACCTTGTGACAGCCGGTGGGGAACCATTTTCCGGCCATGGCGATGATACGGCAGGGCACGCCGGAGAGGCTGGAGGGGATCTCCACATAGTTGGGTACAGCCTGGAAGCCGCCGCCGAACTCCTTTGCTTCGTTCTTCCAGGTGATGCGGAACAGGTTCAGGGGATTGACATCCCAAAGGCCCACGTCCTTGAGCTTTGCCTGGAGCTTCTCAGGGATGGTCTCGGGATGCTGCATCTGGGCGATGGTAGGGATAATGACATTGTTTTCCCTGGCCTTGGCAATGTTCTTAGCCAGTGTTTCCTTGTGGATCGTCAGGTCAATCTTGCTGCCCATGGCTCTTTTCCTCCTGTTTCGTTTCAGTTTTGGCGTCAATATAAGAATATAATGTATATTTGGAAATCCCAAAATATTTTGCCACCTTGTCCCCGGACTTGGTGATCAGGAACGCCCCGTGACTGCTGAGGAACTGGATGGCTTTCACCTTGTCCTCCTTGTTCATCAGCGCCACCGGCTTTCCCACCAGGGCCACGCTCTGCTCAATGAGGTCCTCCAGCATGTCGTTGACATTGATGACCGTGATCCTCTGCTGCTCGTCCCTGTCCGGAGTGTGGGTGGCCGTGATGCCGCTGATAGCATTCTCTACCATCAGAAGAGCGGAAATATCAAAGTTAATGGAGAGGATCCCCGTCACCTTTCCGTTGGAGTCGTGGATATAAATGGTAGACGACTTGAGGATCTTCCCATCCGGTGTCCTGGTCAGATAGGCCAGCTGATCCTGCGGATCATCGTTGCCGCTCATCATCTGCTCCATGACGATCTTGCTGGGCCCATCCCCGACTTTGCGCCCGGTCACGTGACCATTCTCAATATGAACGATAGAGTGCTCCACCTTCGATGCCGCCAGATCGTGGACGACAATCTCGCAGTTGGGGCCAAACTGAGCCGCCAGCCCCCTGGCAATCTGTTTCAGCATCTCCAGTTTGCTCGCTTTCAACCGCGCATCGCCTCCTAAACTTGTTTTTCTGGTCAACCTGACCAATCTTTTTCAAATGCAATTCCATCATACCATACTTTTTGAATAAATCAATGGCTATTTACAATTTTTTTTAGTTTTGCAAAAATTTTGTTTGACAACTGCACATTCTATGCTATGATAGTAAGTAAGAGCAAAGAACAATCCCCGCAATCTTTCAGAAATATTATTTGATGATGGAGGGTATTGACAATGAATTTTGAAGCAATCAAAAGCGCAGCAAAGAAATATGAAGCCGATATGAGCAAGTTCCTGCGGGCCATGATCTCTCATCCCAGCGAGAGCTGCGAGGAGAAGGATGTGGTCATGTGCATCAAGGCAGAATTGGAAAAGCTGGGTTATGACAAAGTGGAAATCGACGGCCTGGGCAATGTCATCGGCTGGATGGGCGAAGGCGACAAGATCATCGCCATCGACTCCCACATCGACACCGTGGGCATCGGCAACCGGGACAACTGGGAAGCTGACCCCTACGAGGGCTACGAAACAGACGATATCATTTACGGCCGGGGCGGCTCCGACCAGGAGGGCGGCATGGCCGCCGCCGCTTACGGCGCCAAGATCATGAAGGATCTGGATTTGATCCCCAAGGGCTACAAGATCATGGTGGTGGGCTCCGTGCAGGAGGAGGACTGTGACGGCATGTGCTGGCAGTACATCGTCAACAAGTACTTCAACGGCCCCGAGGACGCCCGCAGCAAAATCGAGTTTGTGATCTCCACCGAGCCCACCGACGGCGGCATTTACCGCGGTCACCGGGGCCGCATGGAGATCCGTGTGGACGTGAAGGGTGTCTCCTGCCACGGCAGCGCTCCGGAGCGGGGCGACAACGCCATCTATAAGATGGCCGATATCCTCCAGGAGGTCCGGGCCCTGAATGAGAATGACGACGCCGACGCTACCGAGATCAAGGGCCTGGTGAAAATGCTCAATCCCAAGTATAACCCCGAGCACTATGAGGATGCCCGCTTCCTGGGCCGCGGCACCTGCACCACCTCCCAGATCTTCTACACTTCCCCCAGCCGCTGCGCCGTGGCTGACTCCTGTGCCATTTCCATTGACCGGCGCATGACCGCCGGCGAGACCTGGGATTCCTGCCTGCAGGAGATCCGGGATCTGCCCAGCGTGAAGAAGTACGGTGACGATGTGAAGGTCAGCATGTATATGTACGACCGTCCCGCCTGGACCGGCGAGGTCTATGAGACCGAGTGCTTCTTCCCCACCTGGATCAACAAGGAGAGCGCCGCCCATGTGCAGGCCCTGGTGGACGCCCACCACGCCCTGTGGGGCGAGGAGCGCATCGGCCATGCCGACGCCGATCCCAAGTATGACGCCATGCACCTGCGCACCGGCCGTCCCCTCACCGACAAGTGGACCTTCTCCACCAACTGCGTCTCCATCCAGGGCCGCTACGGCATCCCCTGCGTTGGCTTTGGTCCCGGCGCTGAGAGCCAGGCCCACGCCCCCAATGAGATCACCTGGAAGCAGGATCTGGTGACCTGCGCCGCCCTGTATGCCGCGGTTCCCGGCCTCTACAAGGAGGAGAACAAGACCGCTGACGTCACCGAGTTCCGTCAGGGCCTCACGGACAACGACATTCAATGACAAGAGACGAGCAATTCATGGGCGAGGCGATCCGGCTGTCCCGGCTGGCTGTCGCCCACGGGAACGAACCCTTTGGCGCTGTGCTGGTGAAGGACGACAGGATCGTCTTTTCCAACGAGAATCAGATCTACACCCGGCACGATCCCACCTTCCATGCGGAGGCCGGGCTTCTGCGGACCTTCTGTGAGGAGACCGGTATAACGGACCTGCGGGAATATACCCTCTACTCCAGCTGTGAGCCCTGCTTTATGTGCAGCGGTGCTATGGTCTGGGTCCGGCTGGGCCGCCTGGTCTACGGGGCGGGCAACCGGGATCTGGAGGCAATCCTGGGCCGCGAGGGCTGTACCTGCAGCGACATCGTATTTGCCAACTCCGCCCACCATCCCGAAGTCACTGCCGGCGTGCTGCGCCAGGAGGCCTGCCAGGTTCTGGAGCAGTACTTCCGCAGCCAGGACATCCATCACGACATAACAACATAATAATATTTGAAAAAAAGGAGAGGATAGACAATGAGCAAAGCGACAAAGCTGGCCCAGCATCTGGAGACCCTGAAGATCAACAATATGTACAAGAGCGACTTCTACTGGACCTGGGACAAGACCGACGACGAGATCGACGCCGTCTTTACCGTGGCCGACGCCCTGCGGGATCTGCGGGAGCGCAACATCTCCACCAAGGTGTTTGACTCCGGTCTCGGCATCTCCATCTTCCGCGACAACTCCACCCGCACCCGCTTCTCCTTCGCCTCCGCCTGCAACCTGCTGGGCCTGGAGGTCCAGGATCTGGACGAGAAGAAGAGCCAGATTGCCCACGGCGAGACCGTCCGTGAGACCGCCAACATGGTCTCCTTCATGGCCGACGTCATCGGCATCCGTGACGACATGTTCATCGAGGAGGGCCACAAATACCAGAAGACCTTCATGGACGCCCTGGACGAGGGCTACAGCGACGGCATTCTGGAGCAGCGCCCCACTCTGGTAAACCTCCAGTGCGACGTGGACCACCCCACCCAGTCCATGGCCGACATGCTCCATGTGATCCACTACTTCGGCGGCGTGGAGAATCTGAAGGGCAAGAAGATCGCCATGACCTGGGCCTACAGCCCCTCCTACGGCAAGCCTCTCAGCGTGCCCCAGGGCATCATCGGCCTGTTCACCCGCTTCGGCATGGATGTGGTACTGGCCCATCCCGAGGGGTATGAGATTATGCCGGAAGTGGAAAAGATCGCTGAGGAGAACGCCAAGAAGTCCGGCGGCTCCTTCAAGAAGGTCAACTCCATGGAGGAGGCCTTCCAGGATGCCGATATCGTCTATCCCAAGTCCTGGGCCCCCTTCAAGGCCATGGAGGAGCGCACCCGCCTCTACCGCGAGGGCGACAAGGCCGGCATTGACGCGCTGGAGCAGCGGCTCCTGGCCCAAAATGCCGAGCACAAGGACTGGGCCTGCACCGAGGAGATGATGAAGCGCACCAAGGACGGCAAGGCTCTCTACATGCACTGCCTGCCCGCCGACATCACCGGCCTCTCCTGCAAGGAGGGCGAGGTGGACAACAGCGTCTTTGACCGCTATATCGTGCCCCTGTACAAGGAGGCATCCTTCAAGCCCTATATCATCGCCGCCATGATCTTCCTGAGCAAGGTGAAGGATCCCGTCAACGCCCTGAAGGATCTGGAGGCCCGTGGCGACAAGCGCAAGGCGTTCTAAGTTTCTTACAACGGATCTGTGGTGGAAAAGGAGCCCCCGCGGCTCCTTTTCCATCCCCCTCCGCCCCTTGGCTGTTCCCGCCGCTGTATCCCACTGCGTCTATTCTGTGTATTTCCTCATTTTCATCACAGTATCAAGCATCATAAAGAAGGAGAAGATCCATTATGGGTAAGCGTATCGTTATTGCCCTGGGCGGCAATGCCCTTGGCAACACCCTGCCGGAGCAGGCCCAGGCTGTGAAGATCACCGCCAAGGCGATCGTGGATCTCATTGAAGACGGCAACCAGGTGGTGGTCGCCCACGGCAATGGACCGCAAGTAGGCATCATCAACAACGCCATGGCTGCCCTCCAGAAAGAGGATCCCAGCCAGGGCTTCACCCCCCTCTCTGTCTGCGGCGCCATGAGTCAGGCCTATATCGGCTATGACCTGCAGAACGCTTTCCGGGAGGAGCTGCTGGACCGGGGAATTCGCACCATCCCTGTGTGTACCATCGTCACCCAAGTGGAGGTGGACCCCAGCGACCCAGCCTTCGAAAATCCCAGCAAGCCCATCGGCAAATTCATGTCCGAAGAGGAGGCCAAGGAATTTTCCTCCAAGACCGGGTATCTGGTCAAGGAGGATGCCGGCCGCGGTTGGCGCCGCTATGTGGCCTCCCCCAAGCCAAAGCATATCATCGAAGCCGGCGCCATTCGTGCCCTGACTGAGGACGGGCACCTCATTATCTGCTGCGGCGGCGGCGGAATTCCTGTCTACCGCACGGAGAAGAACCATCTAAAGGGCGCGGCCGCTGTCATTGATAAAGACTTCTGCTCCGAACTCCTGGCCGAGCAGCTCAATGCGGACATGCTGATCATCCTCACTGCCGTGGAAAAGGTCGCCATCAATTTCCGCAAGGAAAACGAGCAGTGGCTGGATGCCATGACCCCCGATGAGGCCCGGCGCTACGCCGCTGAGGGGCAGTTCGCCCCCGGCTCCATGCTCCCCAAGGTGGAAGCGGCTGTGAAGTTTGCCGAATCCAAGCCCGGCCGCACGGCCCTCATCACCCTGCTGGAGAAGGCCCGGGACGGTATTGCCGGAAAAACCGGCACCCGAATCCAGCAATAAAACAGCCCTCACCGTCCTCTTTTTGCATATTTTGTTCACAGCAGGCAGACCGACAGCGGTCTGCCTGCTGTTGCTATTTCACAATCTCCCCCATACAGGACGCAAATCGCCGCTTTCCCGCTGCAAACTGCTGTCTGGCGATGGCCTCCAAGCGCCGGAACGATTGCCCGATGTTACAAGTCCTCCAAAAAGTTTTTTCTCCCGACGGCAAGTTTTAGGTTGAAATATCCAACCACTTCCTGTACAATGAAAGTGGCGGTATAGGCATACTGCCTACTTTACCCATTCTGGGATCCGCATTGCTAGTAAGACCCGGAAGCCGATAATCAGCTAGTCCCTTGGCGAATACGGCAAATGTCTGGATTTTTTATTCACATTGCAGATCCCAGCGGGATATTCAAAAGGAGGATGTATACATGAAGAAGTTTCTTGCGCTCTTGCTGTCCCTGGCTATGATCTTCGCCATGGTGGCCTGCGGTGATACCAGCGGCAATACCCAGGACACTACCACGAATAACCAGGGCACCACGGATGATAGTTCCGGGGAAAATACGGGCACCACCATCAAGGTCGGCATGGTCTGCATCGGTGATGAAAACGACCAAGGCTACACCTATAACTTCATGCGTGGTGTAGAGGCTACCAATGAAGCCCTGGCAGAAAAGGGCATCACGGTGGACTGGAGCTTCATCTACAACGTCACCGAGGACAGTTCCTGCGAGGATGCCAACATCGAACTGGCCGAGGCCGGCTGCCAGATCATCATCAACAACTCCTACGGCTTTGAGCCCTACATGCTGCGGGTGGCTCCGGATTATCCCGAGATCACTTTCATCGCCTGCACCAACCAGGCCTCCGCTGTGGACGAGCTGGAGAACACCCACAATGCCTTTGCCAACATCTACGAGGGCCGTTATCTGGCCGGCGTGGTGGCCGGCATGAAGCTCCAGGAGCTGATTGATAACGGCGAGATTACCGCTGATGAAGCCAAAATCGGCTATGTAGGCGCGTTCTCCTTTGCCGAAGTGATCTCCGGCTTCACCGCCTACTACCTGGGCGCCAAGAGCGAATGCCCCAGCGTCACCATGGATGTCAACTTCGTTGCCTCCTGGTCCGACGCTACCGAGGAGGCCAATGCCGCTCAGGCCCTGATTGACCGTGGCTGCGTTATGATCTCCCAGCACTCCGATAACACCACCCCCGCCACCACCGCCCAGACCAACGGCGTATACCACACCGGCTATAACAACGACATGATCTCCGTGGCCCCCGACGCCTCCTTAATTGGTACCCGCATTGACTGGTCCGTGTACTTTACTTATGCGATTGAGACCATTGTCAACGGCGGCACCCTGGAGCCGGATTGGTGCCAGGGCATGAACGAGGACGCAGTGGTCATGACGCCGCTGAACGAGGATATTGCCGCTCCCGGTACTGCTGAGCGCTTGGCCGAGGTGGAGGACGCCATCCGCAATGGCGAGCTGCAGGTGTTTGATACCTCCACCTTCACCGTGGGCGGCGAAGAGGTTACCTCCTGCCTGGCCATTGACACTGATGGCGACTTTGTGGCCGACTCCGAAGAGGCCGTATTCGATGGCGCTTTCCATGAGTCCCTCTTCCAATCTGCCCCCTATTTCACCCTGCAGATTGACGGTATTACCTGGGTCAACGAGGCTTACGGCTAAGTATTCGGAATCAGATTTCCCCAGAGAAAAGGGGCTGCTTCGGCAGCCCCTTTTCTCAAAACCCCCGCAGTGGCCCCGCCGCCGGTTTCCGGATGCCGCCCTGCGAGTCTTAATCAGAAAGGATGACAGCCTTGGAAACTGTTTGTGCCATCGAAATGCGGAACATTACCAAGCGCTTTGGCAGTGTTACCGCCAACGACCACATTGACTTTTCTCTCAACCACGGCGAGATTCTCGCCCTGTTGGGGGAAAACGGCAGCGGCAAAACCACCCTAATGAATATGCTGGCTGGGATCTACTTCCCTGACGAGGGGGAGATTTTCGTCAATGGAAAACCAGCGTCCATCCGTTCTCCGAAGGATGCCTATGACAACCGCATCGGCATGATCCACCAGCACTATAAGCTGGTGGACGTGTTTACCGCCGCGGAAAATATTGTTCTGGGGCTCCACGAGGGCGGCAAGCTGAATATCAAGGCCGCCAACGAAAAGGTGCGGGCCATCTGCGAAAAATATGGCTTTGACATTGACCCCACACAGAAGATTTACGACATGTCCGTCTCCCAGAAGCAGACTGTGGAAATCATCAAGGTCCTCTACCGGGGCGCAGACATTCTGATTCTGGATGAGCCTACCGCCGTTCTGACCCCCCAGGAGACAGACAAGCTCTTTGCCATCCTGCGCAACATGAAGGCCGACGGAAAGGCTATTGTCATCATCACGCATAAACTCCATGAGGTGATGGATCTATCTGACCGGGTGACTGTACTGCGCAAGGGAGAGTATATCGGGACTGTTCCGACCAGCGATACCTCCCCCCAGGCCCTAACCGATATGATGGTAGGGCGGGCGGTGACATTAAATATTGACCGTCCCCGATATGAACATCCGGAACAGCGCCTCGAGCTGCAGGGTGTCACTTGTTTTGACGCTGAAGGCGTGAAAAAGCTGGACAATGTCTCTTTCACTGCCTTGGGCGGCGAAATTCTTGGCATCGCAGGCATTGCAGGATCCGGACAGAAGGAGCTGCTGGAGGCCATCGCCGGTCTCTATCCAATATCCAGCGGTTCCATTCTTTATTCCCCAGAAGGCAAAGCCCCTTCCAATCTGGTCGGCAAAACCCCCATGCAGATCAAAAAAGCCGGTGTAGCTATGGCCTTTGTACCAGAAGACCGGCTTGGCATGGGCCTGGTGGGATCCATGGGAATGACCGGAAATATGATGCTGCGCTCCTGGCGGAAAGGAAAAGGCATTTTTGTCAACCGCAAGGACCCCAATGCACTCGCTTTACAAGTCTGGAAGGATCTGGAGGTCGTAACGCCCAGCACAGAATTCCCCGTCCGGAGGCTCTCCGGCGGCAATGTACAGAAGGTTCTGGTGGGGCGGGAAATCGCCAGTTCCCCCTCTGTCCTGATGACGGCCTATGCGGTCCGCGGCCTGGATATCAACACCTCGTACACCATTTATAATCTGATGACCGAGCAGAAAATGAGAGGTACTGCGGTCCTTTTCGTGGGTGAGGATCTGGATGTCCTGTTAGAGCTGTGTGATCGGATTCTTGTGCTGTGCGGCGGGAAAGTCAGCGGCATAGTAGATGCCCGCACAGCCAGCAAGGAAGAGATCGGCCTATTAATGACCCATATCGGCGGGAAGGAGGAGGCATAAATGAATCAGTCGACAAAGACCCCCTTCGTACGCCTTGCGAAGCGAGAGGCCATGAACCCCTGGAAGGCGTGGTGTATCCGAATCGGCTCCATCTTGTTGGCGCTGATTCTGGGCAGCATACTGATTGCTGCTATTGGGAAGAACCCACTGGCCGCCTACGGTACGATCCTGGATGGTTCTCTTGGCAGCAAAACCATGCTCCGTCAAACCGTGCGCATTGCGATCCCTCTGCTGGGTACTGCACTGGCCATCGCTCCCTGTTTCAAAATGCGTTTCTGGAACATCGGCGCTGAGGGCCAGATCACAGCCGGTGCCATCGCCGCCTCCTACTTTGCGCTCTATTGGGCCGGCAAGGTCCCCAGCGCGCTCCTGCTGGTCATCATGGGTGTGACCGGCGCTCTGGCCGGCGGGCTGTGGGCTCTGATCCCTGCGTTCTTTAAGGCCAAATGGAACACCAACGAAACTCTGTTCACATTAATGATGAATTACATCATCATTGGCGTGGTTCGCTGGCTCCAGGGCGGCCCCTGGGAAGGGCGGCCCGGCTCCCAGATCATTCCGGAGTTCGATCAGGATGCCTGCCTCCCCCGTGTGTTTGGCGTCCACTGCGGCTGGATCATCGTGCTGATTCTTGTAGTCTTTATGTTCATTTATATGCGCTACACCAAGCAAGGCTACGAGATTGCGGTCATAGGCGACAGTATCAACACCGCCCGGTATGCCGGCATGAATGTGGGGTGGGTTATCATGCGCACTATGTTCCTCTCTGGCGCGATCAGTGGTCTGGTGGGCTTTATTATTGTCTCAGGAGCTGACAATACCCTGCACGATGGGGTAGCCGCCGGCGTAGGCTTCACCGCTATCACGGTGGCATGGCTGTCCCAGCTTAACCCCTTTGCTATGATCGCCATTTCCGGGATGCTGGCTATTTTATCCAAGGGCGCGGATACCCTGCACACCCGAATGGATATCCCGGCCTCCATCTCCGATATCATTACCGGCACGCTGCTGTTCTGCATGCTGGGCTGCGAGTTCTTTATCAACTATCAACTGATATTCCGGGGCAGCAAACACAAGCACGCCCCCGCAGAACAGAAGGAGGCGGCGAGATCATGACTGCATTTATAGCCCTTATCATAGCTGCCATTACCTATGGCACCCCCTTGCTCTTCGGAACGCTGGGAGAAATCCTGACGGAGAAATCCGGAAACCTGAACCTTGGTGTGGAAGGCATCATGTTCATGGGCGGTGCCATCGGTCTGGGCGGCGTGTTCTACTATGAAAAGGCCGTCACTACGCCCAACGGCATCCTGGCGGTAATCATAGGGATGGTCTGTGCCTTCATTGCCGGAGCCATCGCCTCACTAATCTTCAGTTTCCTCACCATTACGCTCCGGGCCAATCAGAATGTGACCGGCCTGGCGCTGTCGATTTTCGGCACCGGAATTGGTCAGTTTATCGGGGAGTACATGCGCATCCGTGAGGGCGGCTACATCACCATCAGCAACACACTGAAAGGATTTTTCATTAATTCCCCCTTTCCCCAGGCGCTCCGGGATATCCCTTATATCGGGAATATCCTGTTCGGCAACAGCATCTTTTTCTATCTAGGTATTCTGCTGGCTGTGGTATTGTTCCTCTACCTGGGGCGCAGCCGCTCAGGGCTGCATCTGCGTTCAGTGGGTGAATCCCCTGCCACCGCTGATGCCGCCGGCATCAACGTCACCCGCTACAAGTATCTAGCCACTATCATTGGCGGCGGTATCTCCTCCATCGGCGGCATGGTTTATATCACCACTATTGCCGGCTGCGTTTGGAACCACGAAGGCCTTTCCGGCGTGGGCTGGCTGGCTGTGGCATTGGTGATCTTCTGCCTGTGGCGGCCGCTGAACGCCATCTGGGGCTCTGTGTTATTTGGCGCGCTGATGATTTTGTATCTGCGGCTCGCCCTCCCCTTTATTCCTACCCAACTCTACAAAATTCTTCCCTATGTGGTGACAGTCATCGTGCTGATCTTCTCCAGCATGCGCAACAACAAAGAAAAGCAGCCTCCTGCCTCTCTGGGGCTTTCCTACTTCCGGGAAGACCGTTGACATCCGGTTTCATACATTTACCATATTTTCTTTCTGCATAAAACAAGAAAAGCCCCGGCGCACCTGCTGCCGGGGCTTTTTCCCGAATACCGCGAAAAATTGGGCTTGCAAAGCTTCTTCTCCTGTCGTACAATGTCCAGGACCGTCAAAATTTGCGAAAGGGGTTCTCTCCTATGAAAGCAGACGTCAAAGGGACCTTGGCCCGGTATTTTCTCTTCTTCGTTTTTTATTCTGTAATTGGATGGCTGTATGAAGTTTTTTTAGAGGTCATTGTCTACCGATGGGGCTTTTCCAACCGAGGTGTACTTTTCGGCCCTTACTGTGTAATTTATGGGGTTGGGGCGCTTATTATGATCTTCGCCCTCGGCCGGCTGAAGCAAACCCCCATCCGCATTGGCCGGGTCTCCATCACTCCAATACTTGTATTCCTAGGCATCGTTGTGCTGACCACAGCTTTGGAGCTGCTGGGCAGCTATATCATGGAGCTGACCCACGGCAGCTGGCAGTGGGATTACCGCCACTACGCCTTCAATTTCCAGGGGCGCATCGCCCTGAATCCCAGCATCCGATTTGGCATTGGCGGCATGGTGTTTCTCTATATCCTTCAGCCTCTGTTTGAAAAGCTGGCAAACCGCATGCCCCGCCGTACTCTCTTACTCATCAGCGGAGCTTTGGCTGTCCTGATGGCCATAGACTGTTTGTTTACATTTCTGTTGTAAAGCCGAATAGCACACTGCTGCAACAGGGGGAAAGGCAAGCCCGCCTTTCCCCCTGTTGTTATGTATCTTGCGTTTGCAGCGGCGTTCACGAAGTCTGCCCGCCATTCTCTCCTGTACGTGTCATCTTCCAGCGGCTGTCCTTTATGGTGAGAACCCGATGCTTTCTTTTGTTTCCAGACATCCTATCCTTTACAGCCTGACCTGTCGGGGTCACGGCCAGGCCGCCCATTGCCGTCTCCCGGAATTCCTCTGGCAGGCGCCGCCCCACATCTCCCATAGCCTCGATCACCTCATCCACCGGGATGCGGCTCTGGATCCCCGCCAGCGCCATATCGGCAGCAGCAATGGCATTCATCGCTCCGATTACATTGCGCTTGACGCAGGGCACTTCCACCAAGCCTGCTACAGGGTCACACACCAAGCCCATCAAGTTTTTGAGTGCCATTGCCACCGCATGACAAATCTGTTCCGGCATCGCTCCATGAAGATAGGCCAGTGCACCGGCGGCCATTGCACTGGCGGAACCGATCTCCGCCTGACAGCCCCCGGCAGCGCCGGAGATACTGGCTTTGGCTGCAATCACCGCGCCGATAGCGCTGGCCACATACAATGCCTCCACCATCTTTTCCTCTGGAATCCCCTCCTTGCGCCACAGGGGAATCAGCACCGCAGGCATCACCCCACAGGCACCGGCAGTTGGCGCTGCCACAATGCGGTTCATACAGGCGTTATTCTCTCCCATAGCCAAAGCCTGTGCGATAACTTCGGCCGTAAATTCCCCGCCGATGCTGGTGTGGTGAAGATAGTAGTCCCGCATGCGTGCCCCGTCACCCCCCACCAGCCCGCTCAAGCTGCGCCGCTCGCCGGAGTAGGCATCTGCCGCATCCACCATAGCCCGCCAAGTAGCCCGCATCCGCTCTATAGAAGCTTCCGGCGTTGTCATGCGGTTCTCTACATCATATTCCAGCACCACCTGCCAGATCGGCTTCCGGAGGGCCCGCGCCTGTTCCACAATTTTCTGCATGGAATCCAAATCCATTTATTCGCCCTCCTTTTCATAGTACGTGATATGGCTGATTCCCGTATATTCCTTGAGAAACTGCAGTACCACCGGGGGGACTTTTTCATCTGTCTCAATTACCATAATGGCGTTGCCGCCCCGCCGGTCCCGGCAGAGGTTCATGTTGGCGATATTGATGCCCGCCCGGGAGAGCGTGGTGGTGACATCAGCAATGTAGCCTTTGTTGTCCCGATTGTGAATAATCAAGGTATTGGAACTGCCATTAAAATTCACCGGAACGCCATCCAACTCCCGCACCTCAATCTGCCCGCCGCCGATAGAACATGCCTGCATTTTCAGATGCTGCCCGCTCTCTCCCTCCAGCTCCAGCACCACGCTGTTGGGATGGGCATCCCGCAGGCGGATCTCCTCAAAGGTAAAGCGCAGCCCTTGGTTCGCCGCAGTCTGAAAACTGTTAGGAATATCGTAGTCGTCCGGCTTCTCCCCCAGCAGCCCCGCCACCAGCGCTTTATCGGTACCGTGTCCAACGCCGGTGTCCGCAAAGGAGCCGTGGAGCATAATGCGGGCCCGTACAGGCTGTTCTCCCAAAAGGGTCCGGGCCATATTGCCGATCCGCACCGCGCCCGCCGTATGGCTGCTGGACGGTCCCACCATCACGGGGCCAAGGATGTCAAATATATCGATCAACGGACTGTCCTCCGTCTACGTATTTTCAACCGGATACGTCGCTGCATCCAGGCCAAATCATTATTATTGTATCAATACGTGCCGCAATTTGCAAGGGAAGCGGCCAAATTTCCGATGGGACGGATTCCGCTTTTTCCCAGTTGCTTTCCCCAATACCGATTGATACAATGAAATAAGAGAATTTTGTCAAACCAGGGCGGCGCTGGCAGTTCCTTGCCAGGCGGCTGCCTGGATAGAGGGGGATACATTGCTATGCTGCCGGATGTCCATATTACTTGCCATGAAGGGCTTTCCCTGCCGCCGACCTGTCCGGAAACCACTTCTTCCCTGGCATCGCTTTACCTGGAGCAGCTGCGGGAGGCTGTTACCCGCGGGGATACAGCCGTCACGCTGACCGTTTTCCAGTGGTCTCAGAGCAGCTGGCCGCCATTGTCCGGCGCCTATGCCGTCCTTAGAATCGCGGTAGATTTCCTTTACAATCACCCGCAGATCCAACATCTGGAACTGTGTTGCGCCGGGCAAGACTGCTACCGCAGCTATCAGTTCCAGTGGAATCTGTGGTTTGCTGAGCGCAAACCGGAGCATATGGAAACTGTCACCGATTTGTAGCTCTTTTGTTACCGCTTTCGCCTTACTTTTTTCGACAGACTCCTCCATAATGAAGTCGAAAAAACAAGAAAGAAAACGAGGTTTGGTATGAAACATTTCTTTGCTGTGCTTTTGAGCATGCTCCTGCTCTTTTCCGTCCCCGCCTGCGGCGAGGATGCCCTTGCTATCAGCGGCACGCCCCCTGTCGATACCGAAGCTGCGGGCTCTCAGCTCCCTGAACCCCAAGTGAATGCTGCCCCGGAGATCCCGGCGGATGCCGCCATAGTCCCGCAGACATCTGATGTACCCGCCCCCCCCCCAGACCCTTCAAATGGACAGGTTTCCTCTCCAGAGGACACGGCTCCTGTCCAGGAAACTGAAGAAAATGAGGCTGCACCCACACGTGTCATCGACCCTGAGAAGCCCATGGTGGCCTTGACCTTTGACGATGGCCCCCACGCCACACTCACCGATCAGCTGCTGGATATCCTGGAGGAAAACGATGCAGTTGCCACCTTCTTTCAAGTGGCGCAGAACCTGTGGAAGGATCCGGACGCCGTACGGAGGGCCGAGGCCATGGGGTGTGAGATCGGCAACCACTCTTACCGGCACGCTAATCTCAGCAAATTGAGCGCTGATGAGATTGCCGCGGATCTCCAAAAGGCAGACAATGCTTTTATAGAAGTACTCGGTCACGCCCCCACCCTGCTGCGCCCCCCTTACGGCTCCATGAACAGCGCAGTCAAAACCACCACCGGCCGGAGCATCATCACCTGGTCCATTGATACAGAGGACTGGCGCTCCCGGAACGCGGAAAAGGTCATTGCCTCTGTACAGGGGGCAGGTAACCTGGACGGCCAGGTGATCCTCATGCACGACGTGCACGCTTCCACCATCGAGGCGGCGAAAACCCTGATCCCCTGGCTCATCGACCAGGGCTATCAGTTGGTGACGATTACAGAGCTCATCACCCTCCACTACGGAGATCAGGTGCTGCCCAACGGTGTCTATGGCTACAGCTATTTCAAATTTGGCAAACCTGTCCTTCTCCCGGAGGGCCAGACGGTCCCACAACCCACATCTCCCTCCTCCGACAGTACATCAAATGCCGATGATCCTGCCGGAGGAGCCGACAGCGGTGCTGCGCAATCCCCATCCTCCGGTGAAACGCCGTCCATACCGTCCAATCCGACGGGACAGGCGGATGCTTCCCATCCCGATTCCCCAGCAGAATCAACTCTTCCGCCATATGATTCCTCCAATAATGGGAGCGGCAGCATAGACCAGCCGTTTCCAGATGGTATCCATCGCCTATGACCATTACTGTTACATCCGGGCAGTCCGGGCGCACCATTCGCTCCCTGCTTCACTATGATCTGGGCATGTCCACTGCCCTTCTGAACCATTTGAAGCGCCGCGAGGGCGGCATCCTGCTCAACGGCGTCCCCGCCTTCACCAATGCTATCGTTGCTGCCGGGGATCAGCTGGCTGTAGATCTGCGGGACGATGCACCGGCGACCCCCATCCACCCTATTCCTATGGAGCTAGACATCCGATATGAGGATGAATTTTTGATAATCATTCACAAGCCGGCCCCTTTAGCCGTTCATGCCTCCTCCTTTGCCCCTGAGGAGCCCACTTTGGCTGGCGGCTTGGCCCACTATCTGGGGCCGGAGCTGGTATTCCACCCGGTGAACCGCCTGGACCGGGGCACCACAGGGCTGATGGTGGTGGCAAAAAACCGTTTTATCCATAATGCACTGCGCCAAATGCTGCATACAAAAGCGTTTTACCGGGAATACCGGGGCATTACCGTGGGCATACCGGATCCGCCGGCGGGAACGGTGAGCCTACCCATCGGCCGGGCGGAGGGCTCCCCGATCAAGCGCTGTGTCCGCACCGACGGCGCAGACGCAGTGACCGACTATAAGACGCTCTCCGTCGTCCGCAATTTGGCACTGGTGCAGCTTGTTCCCCGGACCGGCCGCACCCACCAGCTCCGTGTCCACATGGCCGCTTTGGGCCACCCCCTGGCCGGAGACTGGCTCTACGGCGTGGAAGATCCCAGCCTCATTCCCCGGCCTGCCCTCCACGCCTGTCTGATTTCCCTGTGCCATCCTATCACAGGGGAGGATCTCACCATGCAGGCTGGGCTTCCCGAGGATATGGCACAGCTGCTGCGCCCGCAGCACTCCTAACCCCCTATCAGCTCCGAGGGCCCCCTTTTACAGGCGCCCTCGGAGATTCTTTATCACGGCTTTCGGCCTGTCTTTTCTGAACGGCGCCTTGAGTCGAGCAGTCCGCCGCATCGAACGTCTTCGCGATCCAGTCCTGCCGCAGCAGCGAGTTGGCCCCTCTCCCCTGTATTGCAACATGATGAATATCCCATGTTCTCAGGAATTATGCTTGACATTTTTTCACCAAGCCGCTATACTGTTTATAATGTGTTCTAAATGTACGAATTGATCGCTGCAAGGCTGTAAATCAATTTCCCATTTCGATTTACATGCCCGGCAGCTTTTTTGTTGCAGAGGAATACGATTTTCTAATTTTAAGGAGGCAAATACCATGCAAGGTACTGTCAAATGGTTCAACAATGACAAGGGATATGGCTTTATCTCTAACGATGACGGCAGCGGTGATGTGTTCGTCCATTTTTCTGCCATCCAGACCACCGGCTTCCGCACACTGAGCGAGGGTCAGAAGGTAACCTATGAGGTGGAGCCCGACGAGCGTAACGGCAAGCTCCGTGCTGCCAATGTCTGCCCGGTAGAGTAAAGCAGGCAGTATCTTCCAACCATTCATTGTGCGCCCCTGTCCTGCGGACGGGGGCGTCCTGCTTTCTCGAAAAAAGGAGCCCCTATGATCATCATCCAATGTGTGGACAATCGGAATGGGACCTTCTTCAATCGCCGCCGGCAGAGCCAGGACCGGCTGCTCCGCTCCCGTATTCTGTCGGAGCTCCATGGCCGGCGGCTGTGGATGAACGCCTACTCCCTCCGGCAGTTTCAAACGGAACTGCCGCTGGAGGTACGTCTCTCCGTGGACGAGGATTTCCTCACCAAGGCCGGGATCGGTGAGGTCTGCTTTGTGGAGGGTCTCCCCTTACTTCCCTGGCTGGATCGGATCGAGCAAGTAATTCTCTACCGCTGGAACCGGGACTACCCAGCGGACACTTATTTGGACCTTGCGCTGGATGCGCCGCCCTGGTCCCTTGCTGCCCGGGAGGATTTTCCCGGATTCTCCCACCCCATGCTTACTAAGGAGGTCTATATCCCATGAGGTCCCATCTGCGCATACTGTTTCCCGCCCTGCTGCTGTGCTGTATCGTCCTGGTGGGCTGTACGCCTTCCTTCCAATCCCAGACCGTCTACGCCACGCTGGAGGATCTTCCCGCCTACAGCGACAGCCCCTATGTGGTTCTCAACGACAACCAGCCCGACTTCTCCCAGGAGGATATGAGCACCGACTCTTTCGAGTCCTACAGCCCGCTGGACCTGCTGGGCCGCTGTGGCACGGCTTTTGCCAATATCGGCGCGGACCTGATGCCTACGGAGGACCGGGAGAGCATCAGCAGCGTCACCCCCTCCGGGTGGATCAACAAGGAGTACGACGGCCAATATCTCTATAACCGCTGCCACCTGATCGGGTACCAGCTGACCGGCGAGAACGCCAATGAAGAAAATCTCATCACCGGCACCCGGTACATGAACGTGGAGGGGATGCTTCCCTTTGAAAACATGGTAGCGGACTATATCCAGGAGACAGGAAACCATGTTCTCTACCGGGTAACCCCTATTTTTGAGGGCAGTGAGCTGGTGGCCCGGGGCGTTCAGATGGAGGCGCTGTCCGTAGAGGACGAAGGCGAAGGCATCTGCTTCAATGTGTATGTCTATAACGTCCAGCCCGGCATCACTATTGACTACGCCACCGGCGACAGCTGGGAGGACGGCGATGCGCCGGAATACGACGCTGATGACTCCGCAACTTCCACCGGAAATACATCAAACGGAGAAACTACCTATATTCTCAATACAAGTTCCCACAAGTTTCACTATCCCGACTGCAGCGGCGTGGCCTCCATGAGCGAGAGCAATAAAGAGACCTATACCGGCAGCCGGGAGGATCTGATCGCCCAGGGCTACGAGCCCTGCGGCCAGTGTAATCCGTAACCGCAGCGATCAACAAGGAGGGATCTCACATGCATCTGGATTGGATGACCGCCGCCGGTGTACAGCATTACAGCACGATCGACCCGCAGGATATTCCCTTTGAACCGGAAATCCGAAGGATCTGCGAGGGGAACACCTGCCGGCACTACGGCAAATCCTGGGCCTGTCCCCCAGCGGTGGGAACCTTGGCGGAGTGCCGGGCCCAGTGCCTGCGCTTTCCCGCCGCCGTGGTCTTTTGCACCAGCTATCCTCTGGAGGACTCCTTTGACTACGAGGGGATGCGCGCCGGCCACCGGGCCTTTCAACAGCTCTGCGACCGCCTGTACGAGCCGATCCACGCACGGTACCCCCGTTTTCTCCTGCTCTCCAACGAAGGGTGTATCCGCTGCCCGGTCTGCACGTATCCTGACGCGCCCTGCCGGATGCCCCAGCGGCTCTTTCCCTCCATCGAGGGCTACGGCATCCACGTGGGAAAGCTGGCCGCCCTGGCCCATCTGCCCTATGTCGGACGCCCCAACACGGTAACCTATTTTGGGATGCTGCTGCATGATACGCGACAGCTGTAAAGAAGCCGGGACAGGCGAAATTTCGCCTGTCCCGGCTTCTTTCTTTGTCGGATTCCTGCTGCGCAGCGCATCCCTCTTCTTTGAATGGCTCAGGCCTTGCCATACTCCCGGACGGTCTCAAACAGTGCTTCCATGTTAGCCCGGGGGGCGTGGTCAATACTGGCACTCATACCAAACATATAGCCGCCGCCAGGTGCCATAATATCCAGAATCTCCTTGGCCTTATCCCGAACCTGCTCCGGCTTATCAAACATCAGGGACTGATTGGGGAATCCGCCCATCATGCAGGCAATGCCTCCCAGCTCCCGTTTGGCCGCCTTAAAATCTACCTCCTCAAAATGATAGATCACCTTACCCACAGGTACATCCGCCAAATATTTCAGGCGAGTTGTATAAGGCCCCTCTGTAAAGACAACAGGGGTCAGCCCATTTTCGATCATGGCCAGAATCCATTTGCGCAGATACGGCCAATAGAAATCCCGGTAAGTCTCGTCGCTGATGAAATTGTCAAACGCCTTATGGAGCATGACCCAGGCATATTTGCAGCCTGTCGCTTTACACTGGGCCAGAGACCCCTGGATATGATACTCCACGAAACGATCCAGCGTCTTGCGCACATTCTCCGGCTGAATCAGCAGATCGGCAAAGAACCCCATGGTACAGCGCAGGGAGTCTGCCAGCATGTCAAACGCAGTGGCACTCCCGGTTCCACTAATAAAAGGATATCCCATCTCTGTGATGGTTTTCACTGCCTCGGCGTTATGCCTGCGATAGTCAGCAATCGCCTCGGCACACTGCTCCAGCTTTTTATACATCTCCAGCATAGCCGGGGTCGTGAAAGCCTCAATATGTCCGGTGATCCGGGTGCACATCACCTGCCAATTCAAATTAGTCAGCGGCGCAAAAATGTCTGCCGTCCGCGGCATAAATTTTCCAATCGCAAATTGGGCAGGCGCGTCGTGGAACTCGTCGTATTCATCCTCCATCATGGTCTCATACTCAACAAACTGATAGGGGGCATTCACATCCAGTCCCTTGGGATCGCCAGGCCAGCGAACCGTTTTCAACCCTGCAATTTCGTAGACTTTGCTAGGGAAGTTGGAGGAACACATGCTGGCTACATCGGGATCAAACTCTTGATGGTAGCGATAGAAGCATGCATTGCCCCGCTCGTAGTCCCGCATGGCGTCAGCCAGTGTCATCCCATATTCCAGATACGGCCAATAGTTGACTCGGACAGCATTCACTACACGCTTTGTTGGCTTCAGCGCAATCGTATCTTGGATCAGCTGCAGTCTCTCATTATACTTCTCCTGAGTTGTCATGGCGTCGTTCCTTTCTGGTTTGATATATAGGGCGATTCTTTTATGATTCTTTCCAATCACATTTGCGGCTTCTTTGAAATCCGCCTGTCCGTTTTGTGAAATTAGTCTAAGCAGACACAATATATTTCTTCATCCATTGTCATATTTTTACTATAGTTCGCAAAACCTGTTTTGTCAAGAAAATTGTGTCCCGCTAACCGACAGAGTTGTCCCCCTTGCGCAATGAAACCTAAAAAGAAAAAGGACATCCCTGAGGATGTCCTTTTTCTTGGTCAGGGTATAACGATAGGACTTCAAGCTCTCAAGTTCAGGTCACCAAACTGAAGCCCAGCGGAGCGGGTTCGGTTTGGTGCGGAGGAGCAAGGGAGCGGACGGATGACGTTCTTTCCTGCCGAAAGAAAAAAGAACGTCGGAGCAAAGCGGACTTTGCTTCGACGTTGGTCCGAGTGGGGAGACTCGAACTCCCGGCATCTTGCTCCCAAACGCTTGAACCAAATTTTTTGTGGTGATTTGTAGTGCTTTCCGGCGCTTTCCGCTCGGTATTGAATATTTTTTGGCGCTCTTAAATCCGCTGTTTCCACGTGTTCCGGCCCTGACTGTGGTCAAATATGGGGTCAAAAACGCTTCCTGACCAGGGGCGGCAGGTGTCTGCCAGCCCCGGCCCGGAAGCGTTTTTCGCTTGTTTGGGTT
>CAJFQQ010000005.1 GCA_904419145.1 uncultured Oscillospiraceae bacterium
CTACGCGCCGAAGGAGCAGTACATCCGGCGCAGCCGCCAGGGCCCGTTTACCGATGTGTACTCCTGTGCGGCGTGTTTCTATGCGGCCCTGACGGGATTTCTGCCGCCGGAATCTCTGGAGCGGCTGGACAATGATACGCTGGTGCCGGTATCCCAGTGCGGCATCGAGATCCCGGAATATCTGGACAAGGCGATTTTGAAGGGCCTGGCGGTGCAGCCGGAGGACCGGTTCCAGAGTGCCGCGGAATTCCTGGAGGCTATCGAGAGCCGGCAGGTGGTGGAGGTGCCGGGAAACACTCCCGCGCAGTCCGCCACCTCCCCCGAGAAGAAAAAGGTCAGACCCGCCCTGATTGCAGGCATCGCCGCGGCAGTGGTGGTCGTGTTGGGGATCGGCATTGCCATCGGCGGTGGGGGTGGCGGCACCACACCAGCCAGTGGCGGAAATCCCATCACAGAGGCCCTGGCCCCCAAGGTTACCATCGCCGGACAGGAGTACAGCACGGCAGTTGAAGAACTGGACTTTGAAGGCGCTGGCTTGACCAATGCCGACTTGGCTGCGCTCAGCCAGATGACCCACTTGAAGTCCTTGAATCTCAGTAATAACCCGGATATTACGGACTTATCTCCGCTATCCGATTTGACCACGCTGCAAACGCTGCAAATCCGCAATACCGGCGCAGTAGATTTGTCGCCCCTGTCAAACTTAAAGGGATTACAGAAATTGTACATTTCTAACCCCGACATTTCTGACCTGTCTCCCTTGTCTGACCTAACAAATCTGGTTTATCTGATGCTGGATGATGGCAATCAGAGCAGCAGCAATATTGTTGACCTGTCTCCTTTGTCCAGCCTGGTCAATTTACAGCAACTTATGATCCCGTCCATGCCGAATTACACGGACTTTTCGCCACTGTCCGGCATGACACAATTACGCACCTTGATAATGATGGGGATCAAGCACAGTGGGACAAACAGCATTGACAGCCTGGAATTCGTCCGCAATATGACACAACTGGAGGAATTGGATATCACTGTCCGGGATGTGGATTTGTCTCCTTTGGAAAATGCTGTCCACTTAAGGCGATTGAATTTGCTGACGAATACCTACTATGGAGACAGCCTAGCGATCTTTTCCGGTATGACAGACCTGGAGGAACTGGTCCTTCGGAAGGACAGCGGGGACAATACGAAGGTCCTGGCACAGGATTTGTCTGCCCTGTCCGGGTCCACCAAACTGCGGCGGATGGTTATAACGCTGAGCGGACTGGAGACGCTTTCTGGAATTGAAACATTGACGTCGCTGGAGGAGCTGGAACTAGACCTGCGGGAGACGACGCTGACAACCCTGGCACCAATGGCTGGCCTGTCAAAACTCCGTGAATTTTATATTTATCTGGGCGGTGAACCATCTGGGCCGCTGGATATCGGCGCTCTGGAGGGACTGACAGAACTGCAGTCCGCCAATATCCATCCGGGCAGGAATGATGTCATCAACGAGTCCGCTGTAGATCATGTGCCCGATGCGTTAGTGGACTGAGAAAACATGCTTGCGTGGGAAACTGACTTTATGCCTGTTCCCGTTTCATCGCGTCCCAACATAAAAAGTGCCGCAGCATTTTGCTGCGGCACTTCCCATATCGCTTGCAGTTTTAATCGCATTGGCCGAACAGTTCCACGGTTTTCTTTGCCATCCGCTCCCCGTACAGCAGGAATGTCTCCTCGCTCTCCTCCAGATGGCCGCCTATGGCCACCGGCCCCAGGTGGATCACCGGATTGCCGTATGCGCCCCCGCCGGAGTAGGTCAGCATGCCGTAAACCATCATGTGGTCGAGGATCAGGCGGATGCCAAGATCCCCGCCGCCGTGGATATAGTTTGCTGTAGCAAAGGCGCCGCCCACTTTTCCGGCAAGTTCACAGCGCTTGCACGGGCCCTCCAGCCAGGATTTTACCGCCGCGCTGACACTGGCCATATAGATGGGACTCCCCAGGACAATACATTTGCTCTCCTTGGCCCATGCCTCGTCCACCGCCTCGATGGAGCAGGCTTTGGCCTGGACACCGGGGATCCGCTCCATCCCTTGGACGATCACTTCTGCCATCTTCTTGGTGTTCCCTGTTTTGGAATGGTACAAAACCATCATTTTCATCGAATCGCATCTCCTTTATTGCTGGAATAGTAACGGCCCTGCAACATCGCGGCCATTGACGCACAAACTTGAACATACGGCGGTGTGATGAGATACGCCAGGGAGGAGATTTGGGTGATGTTATAACCGTCAGCGTACGCCGCACCGGACATGAAATCGAGGAGACGCCGGCCGGCCTCCTGGTCACATTGCTCCAGATTGAGTACCAGCAAGTCCGCCTGCTTCATGCTGTCAGCAATTTGAGGAGACTGCCGCTCATGGACAGGCGCCCGGAGTTTCAGCCGCATTGGGACGGCTCCGTTTATCGGAATAAGTTTAGCGGTTCTGCGTGACCGCTGCTGGTCTGCACCACCCCATTGGCGGTGGTATGCATCATTCAAAATTGCAGTTCCCATCCTGTCATGCTGTGCCTCCGGCTTGAATGGATATCGAGCCATACCGTGTCACCTCCCGTTCTGTATGAGCTGTTCTTCCCTTTCTAATTTACACTTATATTATGGCCCGCCATTGCATTTTTGTCAAGAAATGGCAGGAATCCACAATTTATCTGGGCTGTTGGCTGGCCAGAAAATTGCTCTTGAGAGGAGCTGGATTTTGCAACGCACCCTTTGCTGCGCTGCCGCCTTCCCTGCAGCTCGTTTGCCCTCATCCGCCGTGCAGGCGCGGAAGCAGACTGCAACAGGTCAAGTCACGCCGGTTGACTTTTAGTAGCGGATTTGTGATAATAGGGCCAACACATCACCTGATTGGGGGGATTTGCAGTGAAATCCACGCAGGAACTGGAACACCAGATCCGGGAGAGCCCGACACCCCAGGTGCTGGTGGGGGGCGACTATACCCTGCCGTCCCTCCCCATCTACCTCAACAGCCTGCTGCACCGCCACGGCCTGACCGTACAGGACGTAGTCGTGGCCTGCAACCTGGATCGCAGCTACGGCTACCAGCTGTTCAACGGCACACGGCATCCCTCCAGGGAACTTCTCCTGCGTCTGGCGCTGCTACTGAAACTGGGGGAGGATGAGGCGCAGCGCCTGCTGAAGATCGCCGGCCGCCAGCCGCTGTATGCCCGCAACCGCCGGGATGCGGCGGTGCTCTACGCCCTGACCCACGGACTGACAGCGGAGGAAACGGACGAACTGCTGGAGAGCCTGGGGGAGGGGGCTCTCCTGTGACGGACAGGGAAAACTTCTTGTCGGGATTTGACCCGCTGCCGGAGGAGATTACCCTGCCGCCGTCGTTTTTGGAAACCTATGAGGTGGAGTCCTGCCTGTCCCGAAGAGAGCGCGGAGGGGTCTGGCGGCTGGCCCGGCGCTCTGACGGCGCCGCCTTTGTGCTGAAGGCCGTGCCGGCGGGGACGGAGGATCTGGCGGAGTCGTTTCAGATCCTGAAACGACTGTGGCCCCTATTGCCCAACGCAGTGCCGGAGCCAGTCAGCCAGTTTCGGGCGGGAGAACTGGACTGCCTTTTACGCGCCTATCTGCCGGGGGAGACCCTGGCCCAACGGCGGGAGCGGGAGGACAGCTGCCCGGAGGCGCTGTGTGTTTCGCTGGGGCAAAAGCTCTGTGCCCTGCTGGAGATCCTCCACAGCCAGGAACCCCCGGTGATCCACCGGGACATCAAGCCGGAGAACATCGTCCTCCTGCCCGACGGGGAGGTCGGGCTCATTGACTTCGGCATCGCCCGGCAGTATAAGGGCGGCCAGGACACAGATACCCGCCATATGGGTACCCGATCCACTGCCGCGCCGGAGCAGTACGGCTACGCCCAGACGGACCGGCGTACAGACCTGTACGCCCTGGGTATGACGCTGATCTGGGCCCTCACCGGGCGCTATGACCGGGAGGCGCTGCAAGAGGCAGAGATTTCTCCCCGTCTGCGAAAAACGCTGGAAAAGGCGGTGGCCTTTGCCCCGGAGGCCCGGTTCCAGGACGCCGCCGCCTTCTCCGCGGCTTTGGCCGGGAAGCGGCCCCGGCGAAAGAGAGCCGTGCTGGCGCTGACGGCGGTACTCCTGCTTTTCCTGGCGGGGGCATGGTCCCTGCGTCCGGCGGAC
This sequence comes from uncultured Oscillospiraceae bacterium, assembly GCA_904419145.1. GTDB lineage: Bacteria > Bacillota > Clostridia > Oscillospirales > Oscillospiraceae > CAJFPI01. The sequence continues at coordinate 4,198 of CAJFQQ010000005.1, forward strand.
ACGCCGCCGGAGTCACCTCCCGGCGAAACAGAGGCGCGGCCTGCCTCAGAGACAGTGGAATTTTCCTCCGCCTCTATGGAGGCCGCCGTCCGGCAGGCCCTGGGGAAACCGGCGGGGACAGTCACCTATGACGAGCTGGCCGCCATCACCCGCCTGGCGGCGGTGGGCGGGAATACCTTCGGGCCGGAGCAGGACTTCGACTACCGGATCGGCTGCTATATCGACAACCAGTACCAGAGTGAACTGCCCTATGGGGACATCGCCGACGGGGATCTCGCCCTCCTGGCCCACATGCCCCGGCTGGAGGAATTGTATCTCTGCCGCCAGGAGATCCGGGATATCTCGGCTCTCGAGGGGCTGCCCCTGACTACATTGGCCCTTTGTGAAAACGAAATTGCCGACTTCTCGCCGCTGGCCTCCCTGACGGAGCTGGAAGCGCTGTACCTGGGCGGCAGCCCCGCCACGGACTACAGCGCCTTGGCCTCCCTCACCCGGCTGGAGACCCTGGTGGTAGAGGGCAGTGCCAGCACAGGTGTCGCGGCTGTGGACAGCCTGGGCTTTTTAGATGCGCTGACGCCGCGAAGGCTGGGCCTGGGCCTCACAGTGCCCAGAGACGGGGACTGGAGTCCCCTCTCCCGGCAGACGGCCCTGGAGGAACTGCTGCTGTGGGACCCGGGGGAGGACGCTGCAGCGGCGGCCGCCGCCCTATCCCAGCTGAAAACCCTTACCATCGGGGACTACTATGCTGCCGATCTCACTGCCCTGGCTGGTCTGACCGGGCTGGAAGTGCTGAACCTCCACAAGGGGGGCCTGGAGCGCCTGACGGGAATTGAATCCCTTAACCGGCTCATTACCCTGTCTGTAGGCTATCACGCCGTCACCGATCTGACGCCTCTGTCGGGTCTGCCCCGGCTGAACTACCTGCAGTTGGAGGGGCTGGCCGTCACAGACTTTTCCCCACTCTCTGACCTGCCGGCCCTGGGCTATGTGGTGGTGCCCCAGGAGCAGGGGGCGGCGGTGGAGGCCGACTGCCCGGGCCATGCCTTTGAACTGAGGACGATATAACCGATAGAGTGCGAGTGTGCAGCCCTGCACACCAAAAGGGACCGGAACCGTGATACGATGATCACGATTCCGGTCCCTTTTTTTCTTCAGGCAGGACGGTCAGCTCCAGTACGCTGTTGATGACATCCCGCACCACCCGGAATTGCTCCGGGGGGAGCTGCTCCAGGCGCCGGGTAAGGGCCTCCACATCGTTGCCCGCAGGCTTGCCCAGAAGCAGCGCGTCGCTGGACACATGGAGGATCTCGCACATCCTCCGCAGCACTGTCAGCGAAACGCCGGCCAGCCCCCGCTCCACACAGGAGACGTTCTGGGGCGAGACGCCGATGAGCTCGGCAAACCGCTCCTGGGTCAGGCCGGCGGCCTCCCGGGCCTGCCGTACCCGGCGGCCCACCTCCCAATTGATCTCTTTTTTTTCACGCATGGGCCCCTTTATCACCTCTCGCCCCTAGTGTAACCAATTCGTGGCTTGACGAAAACAATACTACGCTTTATAATATCTAAATATAATACTTGATTATGAGCAAATTATGAAAACCACAGGAGGGAAACGTGATGGAGCGGAGGAGAAGATGGCTGGCGAGTCTGCTGGCTTTGGTCCTGGCGGTGGGGCTGCTGCCCACGGCGGCATGGGCGGAGGAGTCTGCTGAGGAGGAAAAATTAAGCGATGGTACTTTGCTATCCTCCGAAGATAATGTCACCCGCGCCCAGTTGGCGGAGATGATCTATAATGCTTTTTATCCGAACGCGAACGCTTCCAGCAGCGGCTTTGCAGATATTGGTCCTGTCGAAGAGGGAAGTACTGAACAGGACCCCTGCACTGATACTCAGCGGACGGCCATCAACGTCTTGGTTGCCAATAAAATCATCAGCGGTAAGACCTCTACAACATTTGATCCCGACGGTGAGGTGACCTTCGCGGAGGCGGCTGTGGTCCTCTGGCGGGCCATGGGCAGCCCGACTTATGAAACAGCGCTTTCGGACGACAGCATCCCATATAAGTTTAATTCCAATGAGTGGTTTGCCCCTGCGGTCCTGGCGCTAGTCTCTATCGGGGCAATCAAGGGTACAGGCACTAATTCCCAGCCAGACTTTCCTACCTATACCAGCATACAGGTCAATCAGATGGACACCCTGATACAGGGCTGCAAGGACGACGATGTGCAGGAGGCCGCTTCCAACGGCGTCACCCGGCTGGAGATGCTAATGGAGGCTTATGAGAAGTATAAGAACAGCCCCCTGGAAACTTTAAGTTCAACGACCATCAACTACGCTGATATCGGCTCCTGCTCAGACTATGAGAAAGAGGCTATTCAGTTTTTTACCGCCCGAGGGATTGTCAGGGGATATAACCCTGACACAACCGGCGGGGTCAATATGTTCGGCCCCTATGCCGCCGCCTCCAATCTCCAGGCAGCAGTCTTTCTGCAGAGGTGCGCATCTTATTTTTCTCCAACTGCGGTGGAAACTACCCCGGAGGAGGGGAGAGAATCCAATGAACCAGAGACACTTTTTCTCATGGCGGTTTCCTATGCGTCCAATGAGTCGGAACAGATAGCACCCGATGACTTTTTCGAAACGCTGGGCTTGTCTGAGGAGGCTCTGGACGCGCTCAAGGAGAATCCCAGTGCCCCTATTACAGCAGGAAATATGACCGAGATGACCAGTACGTTGACCGCGCCCAACACTCCCAGCATTGCGGTATCCGGCGGTCAGGTCACCATCACTGCCGAAGATGACGCGACGATCTACTACACCACCAACGGAACCACTCCTACTGTTGCGAGTAAGCCATATACAAGCGAACCCCCAATTTCTGTCACGCAGGGAACCACAGTCAAGGCCGTGGCGGTGAAAAACAGCCTGTACAGCGAGGTTGCCACCTACACCGCCCCTGTGCTCACCATCACCCCCAGCCCTACCTCCCTCACCGGCGGCGGCACCGTGACCTTCACCGTAACCAACGTCCCGACGGACGCGGCGGTCAGCGTGACCTGCAGTGACAGCAGCATCGCCGTCAGCGGCAGCGGCACCGCCTGGACGGCCACCCTGCCCAACGCAGACGCGACCTACACCTTTATCGTGAAAGCAGGGACCGCCACCGACACCTGCACCGTGACGGTGACCCGGCGTAGCACCAGCAGTTCCGGCAGTTCCAGCAGTTCCAGCAATACCACGACCTCCACGGAGCGCAACCCCGACGGCTCCACCACCACGACCACCACCAACAAGACCACCGGCACCGTGACGGAGACCACCCGGTATCCAGACGGCTCCCGGGAGGTGGTGGAGACGAAGCGGGACGGCACCGTAACCACCACCAGTACCGATGCCGACGGCAATCAGACCAGGGTGGTGGAAAGCCCGGACGGCTCCATGGAGACTGCGGTGGACAACGCCGACGGAACCGCCTCTGTTACCACCGAGGATCCGGATGGCCGGGTAACGGTGGAGGCTGTCCTTTCCGCCAGCGCGGTGAATAACGCCGGAGGCGAGGCCGTGGCTCTGCCCATGCCGGCGGTACGCGCGGAGAGAGACAGGGATGGTGCCCCCACGGTTACCGTGGATCTGCCCAGAGGCGCCAGCGTCCCGGTGGAGATCCCCGTGGAGAACGCCGCCGTGTCCACCGTGGCCCTGCTGGTTCACGCCGACGGTACGGAGGAGATCGTCAAGACCAGCCTCGCAACGGAGAACGGCGTGGCCGTTTCCCTCTCCGACGGGGATACGGTGAAGATCGTGGACAACGGCAAGACCTTCTATGACGTGCCGGGTTCCCACTGGGGCGCGAAGGCGATCGACTTTGTCACCAGCCGGGAATTGTTCGGCGGTACCAGCGCGGTCACTTTTGAACCGGAACGCTCCATGAACCGGGGGATGCTGGTGACGGTGCTCTACCGGCTGGAGAATGAGCCCAATGTCTGGGGCGGCGGCAGTTACACGGATGTCCCGGAGGGGATGTACTACTCCAGCGCAGTGGCCTGGGCGGACGGCAACGGCATTGTCACCGGCTATGCGGACGCTGCCTTTGCCCCTGGCCGGGATATCACCCGGGAGGAAATGGCCGTGGTGCTGTACCGTTACGCACAGTATAAGGGTCTTGGCGTCGCCGCCAGCGTGGATCTGGGCCGCTACACGGATGCGGCTTCTATCAGTGCCTATGCCCAGGAGGCTATGGCCTGGGCCACTGCCTATGGCCTTGTTACCGCCGACACCACCGGCGCCCTGACGCCCAGGGGATACGCTACCCGTGCCCAGGTTGCTGCCATCCTCCAGCGGTTTCTCTATCTAATGGACGGCTGAGATCTTGGCAATCCCTGATAAATAGACTTTTTCCGGGCCCCGCCAATGCGGGGCCCGGAAAGCCTTTTTGGCGGCTCCGATACAGATGTGCCCGCTCCGGTTCCAGCCTACCCCAGGGGAAGAAAACAGACCGAGTATCCATGATAAGGACGGTCTGCCGGGCGTTGCCGGCTATGATGGAAGCCGGAAAAAAGCAGGAACCTGGTTGGTTCCTGCTTTCTGCTTTGGAGCTGCATTGTTGAAAGATACCCGCCGATTGCGTTGCGATCGCTCAGCCGATAAACAGCTGCACCCAATACCTGCCTGTACTGTCATAGCCAACGCCGATGGTGGTAAAGTCTGCGTTCAGAATATTGGCGCGGTGGCCCGCCGAGTTCATCCAGCCACTGACCACCTGCTCTGGGGTGGAGTACCCCGCCGCGATATTCTCTCCTGCGGTACTGTACCGGATCCCGGCGTCATCCAGGGCGGTAAAGCAGGTGGTTCCATCCGGCCGGGTGTGGTCAAAGAGCGTAGAGAGTTCGCTCGCCCGCACCTGGGCCGCTTCGCTGATGGTATCGTTGGTTTTGAGAGCGGAAAGCCCCTCCTTCGCCCGCTCCTCATTGACGAGGCGGATCACTTCACTGACAAAATCTCCCTCAGCGGTGGGCGCTTCGCCAGCCTGGCCGGCGGTGCTGTCTGTAACAGTTACCGTGATGGATGCCGCCACTCCGTTGGAGTCTGTGGCTGTAATTGTTGCAGTTCCGGGATGCATGGCAGTGATTACACAGCTAAAGGATGTCCCGGAATATGTTTCAACTGTGGCAACATATGTGTCAGAAGAAGAAAACGTAAAACGCAATTCCTCTCGCGCACTGTATGGGGTGGTATTGGCATCTGCAACTACCGTCTCGCCAACCTCCAGTACAGAGTTTATTGCAGAAAGACGGAGTGTATAGCCGTCAAGTATTTCCGGCTGCGTGGCGGTTTCATCAGAGGGATCGTCAGGCACACCGCCTCCGTTGTGGAACGTCTGGTCATAGCGCATGAGCATGGTAGCAACTTGGGCGCGGGTTACAAGAGCGTCCGGGGACATGGTGGTTGCGCTGGTGCCGGTTATAATACCATTTGGATATGCCCATCCGAGCATACTTCGCCGTGTATTAAAACTGACGCCGGGGTCCCCTTCGTCCATGTCGGTAAAAGGACCACTCTCTATTGTATCTGAGTTAACTGCTTCGAAACCAAATTCTTCCCGGGCAAATTTCCAGAGCATCTCGGCAAATTCTGCACGGCTGACCGCTTCATTCGGATTCAACGTGTCGCAATTTTCCACATACGGGTCTGCCAGAATATTTCTGTGGCGTCCCCAGAAAGCCGCGTCCCAATAATATGCACCATCCGGGACATCCTCGAATGGAAACACCCATGTATCAGGCAGCTGAGGGGACCCGGCATAGCGGAACAATGCCTGAATCAGCATGGCGCGGGTCATGGGAGTATTCGGAGAAAACGTCGTGGCACTGGTGCCGTTGAACAGGCCCAGATTGACCACATAATCTACAGCATCATGCGCCCAATGTGTGGCTGGCACATCGGTGAAGGTCTGGTCCGCAGCGGAGACCGGCACCATGAGCCCAACGCACAAAACGAGTGCAGAGATGAGGGCCATCAGTTTCTTCTTCATTCTATATTCTCCTCCTTCATTTTTGAGTGCCAATGTATACCAGGCGTGAGAGGACTGCGCTCCGCCCGGGCGGCTTGCCGGATCCATCAAAGAAGGTGTTGAGCTTATGTGTGCAGCCGCCCTCCAATGTGTTGTCTCCTGAGCGCTGCAAAAGAAATGGTGAAAGTCCTGCCCCGCTGTCGCAAAATATGCCGCGATCGGGAGCGCCCTTGTCGTTCATGCAGGGCCGTGAGATGTTCGACTCCCCTGCAGCCTGCCCGCAATGGTGCTCCTGGCTTTATTTTAATGAGTCCCGATAAGAATTGCAAGAACCTGCCGGAAAGAATTTCGGCCCGTAAAAATCCAGCCGGGCCTTTGTGGAAGCCGGGGCGGGTTGCACAGGATTTGCCCATATGGGGTCAGAAGTGCGCTGCCTTGGAGCCCCTCAGGAACAGGGGCGATGACCGCTACGGCAACTGCGGGCGGTGTGGACCGACCGGCAAAGAGCGCGTCATCCCGGATTTCGGCTGCTTGTCTCCTCATGGTATTTTGGGCACAGCAACTACCTGGAACTAGAACCCTGTGTGTCCAAAGTCCAGGGACTTCCCTTGCGTATCTGCCGGTTGGAAGAAAAAGCACTTGACAATCAAAAGAACACATTATAATATAAATTATGTCTTTATGACGCTTGTTTTGAAAAAGTGTGCCCAGATAGGCATGCTTCATAAGAATGCGATGATGTGGTATGAATATTTGGGCGCTTTTATACCACGGAGCGAGTAGCGCAACCGGTCTATTGAAGGCTGCAGATTCCTTTCTGCGGCGATCCAATAGGCCTTTTTCTTTTCCCCGGAATAGCGCAGACTGTGCGCATTACCATGCCATGGAGGTCTATGCGGAATGAATGAAGTTTCCCGGCAGGAGAAAAAATACGCCATTAACATCGCAGACGGCGTGAGCTTGTACAGCCGGCTGGGGGCCGTGATGCACGCCGACGCCCACAACGGTGCCCAGGGCTATGTGATCCGCTCCCTCTATTTTGATACGCCGGATGATCAGGATTTTGCCGATAAGGTGAACGGCCTGGAGCTGCGGAGAAAGATCCGGCTGCGCACATACAGCCCCCAGTCGGACTTCGCCATGCTGGAGATGAAGCAGAAGGAGGGCCCCTATCAGCGCAAGCGCTCTCTGCGCCTGCACCGTGGGGAGGCGATACGGCTCTGTCAGGGGGATTACCGGCCGCTCCTGGCCTATGAGGACCCCTTCGCCGCGGAGTGCTACGGCCTGATGCACTGCCGCTGCTACCGGCCCAAGGCGGTGGTGGAATATCGCCGTCAGGCGTTTGTGGCCCGGGAAAACCACATCCGCATCACCCTGGACAGCCGGATTATCGCCACGGAGTCCAGTTTCGATGTATTTTCTGAACACTTGCCCATGTACGCAGTCATGGACCCATTTCAGATGGTCCTGGAGGTCAAATACAACGGTTTCCTGCTCAGTTATCTCAAGGATCTGCTGGACATGGTAGAGCGTTCGGAGCTGTCGGTCAGCAAGTATTGCCTGGCCCGCAGTGTGTCCCTGAGTCTGCAGGGTTAAATAGAGGAGAAGGAGAAAATCAAACCATGAGAGAGTACCTGTTTCAACTGCTGGAGAGCAGCGGCGGCGAGCTGTCTGCTGAGACGATTCTGCTCCGCCTGGTTGTGTCGGCGGTTCTCGCGGCATTCCTGTTCCTGTCCTACCGCCTCAGCCACAGCGGCAGTATCTACAGCGCCAAATTCAACGTCTCCCTGGTGGCGCTGACGGTCATCACCACCACCGTTATGATCGTCATTGGAAACAACATCGCACTGTCCCTGGGCATGGTGGGCGCCCTGTCCATCGTCCGTTTCCGCACCGCTATCAAGGACTCCCGGGACACAGTGTATATCTTCTGGGCTATCGTGGTTGGTATCTGCTGCGGCTCCGGCGATTACTTGGTGGCTGCGGCGGGCAGCGTGGTCATCTTTGTCGTGCTGCTCCTCTTCGGGCGGATCCGCAATGACAACCGGGCCTTGCTGATTCTGCGTACCGCCCGGGCGAATGAGTCCAAAGTGGAGTCTCTGATCTTCCAGTATTATAACCGCAAGGCCATCCTGCGGGCAAAAAATACCACAGATGAGAGCGTCGAGTACATCTATGAACTCAATGGGAAGTATCTGCGCAGACCGGCAGGTGAAAAGGCTGCGGGCAAGAGCATCACGGACGCCGTCTATGAGATCGGCGGGATCGAGTATTTTAATATCGTCATGCAGAATGATGAGATCAGCGGCTGATGGTTCGGGCAATTAAGTAAGGGGGGATGGAGAGCGTGAAATACAAACTGATGGGCGGCGCTATGGCGGCGCTGATCCTCGTCTGCGCGCTGGCGGCATCTGCCCTGGAGGCGGGGGAAGGCCCCAGCCGCGTCCATCAGCATCTGTCTGCCCGTGGCCCGGACGCGGGCTGTGACTGCGACGGGACGCAGTTATGCACACACCTGCCGCTGGTCATCATTGACACCGGCGGGCAGGAGATTCCCGGGGTGCCGAATGGCGAAGAAGACTATTACGGCGAGGAACTCTACACCACCGCTGAGGATGGTACGGATTTCATCAATGTCCAGGTAACTGTGATCGACAATGAGGATCAAAATAATCATCCCTCTGATACACCGGATTTTACAACAGCCAGCCAATTCCGAATTCGCGGCCATGCCTCCCGGCATTTTGAGAAAAGCCCTTATCTGCTCAAGTTCATTGATGAAGATGGGGAGGACAATCCCATCTCCGTTATGGGGATGGGGGCGCATAACGAGTGGGTGCTGAACGGGCCGTATCTGGACAAGTCCCTGATCCGCAACTACCTCTGTTACAACCTTGCCGGGGAGATCATGGAGTATGCGCCTAACGTGCGCTACTGCGAGCTGATCGTAGATGGCGACTACCGGGGCCTTTACCTGATGGTAGAGAGCATTACCGCCGGGGATGACTGCCGGCTGAACCTTCGGTCCACTGTCAAGGATTCCAGTATAACCGGCTACCTCCTCCGGCTGGATCGGACCGTTGAGGAGGAAGTCGGCTCCACGCGGGACATCTATACCTACATGGAGCGGATGATTTTTGTGCGCGACGATGAGTCCATCCGCTATCCGGGCAAAAACCGGCTGACCGAGGAACTGGCGAGGGAAATCGAATTGGAGTATTCCGCTTTTGAGAAAGCCCTGTATTCCTATGACTATGACACGGAAGAGTACGGATACTGGAATTACATTGATGTAGATAATTTCGTGGACTATTTTATCATCAATGAATTTACACGCAATGTTGACTCGGGCCGGTATTCCACCTATCTATACAAGGAACTTGGCGAGAAGTACAAGCTGTGCGTCTGGGATTTTAATAACGCCATGGATAATTTCCCGGATGACGAGATCACAACGGAGAACTTTGCCCTCTCAGACCGGGTCTGGTACGATATGCTGTTCCGGGATGAGGAATTTGCAGAGCGCGTGATTGAGCGGTACTGGGAACTGAGACGCACAGTACTCAGCGATGAATATCTTAACCGCTATATCGACGAAACACTGGAGTGGCTGGGCCCGGCGATTGATCGCAATACTGAGCGATGGCGTGAATCCATTGAGGAATGGGAGCCGCTGACCCCAGAGGAGAGAAACGTATACAGCCAGGAAGAGGCTGTGGATCAAGTACGGCGCTGGCTCCACGAGCGCGGCGAGTGGCTGGATGAGAATATCCAGGCGCTGCAGGCCAGAGCACATCCGTCCCGCAATCATGCATATAATCACTGAGGGCAAGGAGGCTGTCATTTGAAAAAGTTTGTCATCTGTGTCAGCGCTCTTGTGGTGATCGGCTTTTCCCTCTGGTTCGCTTATTTTGCACTGGGCTTTTATATTGACCTGCGGCCTGACGCCCCTGTATCCACCTTTATGACCACGGACGAGGATACGATTTACATGGAGCGTGACGGAGTATCTGTTCCCTTTGAGATCCGGGGCGTGGATCTGGGCGTAGGCATTCCCGGCGAGTGGGCCACGGACTTTGCCATCGACAAGGAGGCGTATCTCCGCTGGTTCGGCTATATCCAGGAGCTTGGCGCCAACACCATCCGGGTCTACACCATCCTCCACGATGACTTTTACAATGCCTTCTATACATACAACACACAGCGGGAGGCGCAGGGGGACGAGCCGCTCTGGCTGCTCCACGGGGTATGGGTGGATGACTATTCTCACAACTCCCACCAGGATATGTACGATGAAGGGCTGATTCCGGAGATCATTCAGGACAGCAAAACGGTCATTGACATCCTCCACGGGAACAAATTCCTGCTGGGCCGGGATGGTGACGGCTCCGGCTTCTATCGCCACGATGTGTCCCAGTGGGTGCTGGGGTATATCTTGGGCGTCGAGTGGGAGCCCAGCCTGGTCACCTATACCAACCTGACCCACGAGGAGCAAACCCGCTATGAAGGGACCTATTTATCCACAACTGAGGACGCCACCCCCTTTGAGGCGGCCTTGGCGCAGATTGGGGATGCGGTCATCGAATATGAAACTGTCCGGTATAAGCAGCAGCGGCTGGTGGCCTTCTCCAACTGGCCGACCACAGATCCGTTTGTCTACTCCGTTGTAACAACGGCGCACCGGGACAAGGTCGCCGTCATCAATGTGGAGCACATTCAGCCGACGGAGGCATTCCTCTCCGGCCACTTTGCCTCTTATCATATTTACTCCTATTTCCCGGATTATCTGGAAACGGAGCGGGAGGCCGCCACCTATACGGAAGAGGATCTGATCGAGGTGTTCGGCATCGGCCGCTACCGCAACACGCAGTATCGGCTCTCTCTTCTGTCCGGCGCTGATATCCACGATTACCTCACCCCCATGGACTACTATGACGCCGACGGTACCTATAACACATATTACGCCTACCTGAAAGCAATCAATGATTTCCACAACATCCCCGTGGTCATCTCAGAATACGGCTCCACCACCGGACGGGGAATGGCCCAGAAAGATGTCAACACAGGCCGCAATCAGGGCCACATGACCGAGCAGGAACAGGGGCAGGCCCTCATTCAGTGCTATGAGGATATCATGGCCGCCGGAAGTGCCGGCAGCTGCATCTTCTCTTGGCAGGACGAATGGTTCAAAAGGACATGGAACACCATGCACATGATCGACGTGGATAACAGGCCCTACTGGAGCGACTATCAGACCAATGAGCAGTTTTTCGGCCTGCTCACCTTCGACCCCGGCGCTGAAAAAAGCGTCTGTTATGTGGATGGAGACGCTGCGGAGTGGACGGAAGGAGATGTGGTGATCTCTGACGGGGAAGGCAGCCTGTCCATGAAATACGACGAAAAGTTCCTGTACTTTTATGTGGAAGGCTTTGATTCGGACACAGACACCCTCTATATCCCCATCGACACCAACCCCAAAATCGGCAGCACCTACTGTCAGAATTACGATTTGACATTTGAGCGGGAAAGTGACTTTATCATCTGTATTGACGGGAGGGAAAACAGCCGAGTGGTGGTACAGGAGCGGTACGAGGCGCTGAACTCCACTTATGGTGAAGTCTACTACGCGCACAACCCCTATTATCCCGACAACCGGCCGCAGTCCTCAAGCCCTGTTTTTTGCAACATCTATATGCCGCTGACTCTGACAGGCACTCTGCCAACAACCGAAGACGATGTCCCAACCGGTGAAAAATACGAAACCGGCAAGCTCCGCTATGGAAATGCCAATCCGAATTCGGAGGATTTTGACTCTCTGGCTGACTTCTGTTTTACCGACAGCGGCGTGGAGATCCGCATTCCCTGGCAGCTGCTGAATTTCTTCAACCCCTCGGAGATGATGATCCACGACGATTATTACGAATGCTATGGCATTGAGGGTCTGCACATCGACGAGATGTATGTGGGCATGGCCACAGGGGACGATACGGAGTACCGTATCCCCATGGCCGCCTTTGCTCTGGAGGGCTGGGGCAAGACGGTTACTTACCACGAGCGGCTGAAGGAATCCTATTATATTCTGCAGGAATACTGGGCGGATCTGGACAGTTGAGCCAGTGTCCGCAGAGAGGAGGTAACGCAGTGGGCGCGGAGGTGCTGTTGTATGGCTATGGTGTCGTATGCCTGAGTATGCTGGTATTCAATGTGCTCTACGGGCTGCACCTGCGGTCGGATGACCGGCGGATGGATGCCAAGACAGAGGTCATCCGCCGCCGGGTGACAGAACAGCTGGAGTGGCTTCAGGAAAAGCCGTCTGGGCCGGCCCAGACGGTCCAGGCCAGTCACCTGGCCTGGATGCGCCGCCATCTCTCCCGGATCAACTACCTTCTGGCCTTTGACGGACTCCTGGACGAGCTGGACGACCAGTCCGAGGTCTATCAGAGCTATCTGAAACAGATGCAGCCGGTGTTTTTATATCTGGCCACCGTCTACTGGAAACGGGAAAATACCCAGGCGGCATATTTCTGCTATTTCCTGGCCCGGCACAAACTGCGCCGCCATATGGAATTGGATCAGATCCAGCAGGTGGTCCTCTCCTATTTGAAAAGGGACAGCCTGTACTGTAAGATCAACGCATGGAAGGCCCTTTGCAGCTTCGGCAGCCCCTCCATTATTGTGAAGGCACTGCAGGAACTGGGCAGCGAAGAGGCGAGCCAGTTACATGAAAAGGTGATCACAGAGGCGCTGCTCACCTACACAGGCGCTCCCGGGGATCTGATTGAAACCCTTTGGGCGCGGCTGGAGGGGTTCTCCATCCCCATCCAGCGGGCGGTACTGGACTACATACGATTTCAGAGCGGGAACTACGGCAGACGCATGCTGGAGATCCTGCGGGATGAATGCCGCAATAAGGAGCTGCGGCTGTCGGCCATCCGCTACTTTGGCCGCTACCCCGATCCGTTGGCCCGCCCGCTCCTGCTGGACTTTCTTCAGGACAGGGACCCCACCCATTGGGAGTTCTCCGCCATCAGTGCCTCCTCCCTGGCGCGGTACGATGGGCAGGATGTGGTGGATGCCCTGCTGCAGGCCATGAACAGCAGCAACTGGTATATCCGCAGCAATGCCGCATCCAGCCTGGAGGCCCATGGACTTTCCTACGAGGACATGCTCCAGGTGCTCGGCGGCGGCGACCGGTATGCCCGGGAGATGCTGACCTACCGGCTGAAAGCGAAGCAGCTGGAGGAAGAGGCGGCGCTTGCTGCGGCGGAAGAAGCGAACACACAGAGAGAGAAGGAGCCGGTGAGCGTATGAGAGACTTTATTCAGATATTTCTTCTCTGTGTGGAGTCCTTTTTTATCTTGTACATGGTTCTCTATTCCAGTTTCCTGTTCCTCTCGGTCACCGTGGGCTCCTCCGACCTCTATGCCGCCAAACGGCGCAACCGGCTGAAAAATGAACTGGCCAACGACTACTATGTGCCGGTTTCCGTTCTGGTTCCCGCCCACAACGAGGAGGTGACCATCGAGGCCACCGTCCGCTCCCTGCTGGCACTGGACTATAAACTCTATGAGATTGTCGTAGTGGATGACGGGTCCTCAGACAACACCACCCAGGTGCTGCGGGACGCCTTTCACATGTGGAAGATTGAACGGCCGATCCAGCGCCGCATCCCCTGCCAGCCGGAGGAGGAAATTTACGAGACACGGGCCTATAAGGTGCCTATCACACTGGTGCGGAAGAAAAACGGCGGCAAGGCGGATGCACTGAATATGGGGATCAATGTTTCCAACTACCCCTACTTCCTCTGCCTGGATGCGGATTCGGTCCTCCAGTACAACTCCCTGGAGAAGATCGTGCGCCCGGTGCTGGAGGATTCCAGCGTGGTGGCAGTGGGCGGCACGGTCCGCCCCTGCAACGGGGCGGAGATCGAGAACGGCCGGGTGGTCCGCTACCGGATGCCCCGGAATCTGCTGGCCTGTATGCAGGTCATGGAGTATGACCGCTCTTTCCTGGCCTCCCGCATCCTCTTTGACCGGTTCAACGGGAACATCATCATTTCAGGGGCGTTCGGCCTGTTCCTGAAAAGTGTGGTTATTGCCGCCGGAGGCTACGACCACACCACCATGGGCGAGGATATGGAACTGGTGGTGAAACTCCATGTGTACTGCCGTGAGAACGGACGGCGCTACCGCATCCGCTATGTCACGGATGCGGTGTGCTGGACCCAGGTGCCGGAGCGTCTGCGGGACCTGTGCAGGCAGCGGCGCCGGTGGCACATCGGCCTGTTCCAGAGCATGACGAAATATAAGAATATCCTGGCCAACCCCAAATATGGGGCGGTCAGTTTCATCTCCTATTTCTATTTCCTGCTCTATGAACTGTTCTCCCCCTATATTGAAATCTTTGGCGTACTGACCACATTGCTGGCGTTTGCGGTGGATTTGATCAATGTGCCGTTCATGGTCCTCTTTTTTGGGATCTATGTGGTCTATACAGCGCTCCTGTCCCTGACAGCGTTTTTTGCCCGCATTCACACCATTGACCTGAAACTGTACCCCACAGATGTACTCAAAGCGGTGGGGCTGTGCGTGGTGGAGGTGTCCTGCCTGCGGTTTGTCTTGGCATGGGTACGGATGACCGCCCTGATTGGATACCGGAAGAAAAAAGATACCTGGGGACATATCGAGCGTCAGAAAATTCAAATCAAATAAAAAGATGGAGGAAACGATTCTATGCGGCTGGAGGAACTGAAAAAGGGCCTGTGGGGCTATCGAAAAGACGCGGTGTTCCAGTACATCGCCCAGCAGGAGGAACAATTCACGCAGAAAATGGCAGAAAAGGATGCACGGATGGAGCAGAGGAGCCAGCAGGACAGATCGCATATTCAGGAATTGGAACAGGAGAACCGCGCGCTGAAGGAGGAACTGTCCCGACTGCGGGCCCAGCAGGATCAGATTTCCCAGGCGATCCTGGACGCGCGCTCCAGCGCCGAGGCCCTAAAGGCGGAGAGCCGTGCGCAGGAGGAGACCGCCCGGGAAACGATCCGACAGGCGCTGGAACGGGATCTGGAGGAACTGGCCGGCTATCGGAAGCAAATTGAAACCTTGCGGCAGACGATTCAAGCGGCGCTGGCGTGTATGGAGGAGCAGGCGGAAACGATGGAGGAGCAGGCAGAGAAATTGGCTGCGGCGGCTCCCGAGGGGAATCTGACGCTGTTTCAGTGAGAAGAGAGGAGCAAGGGGTGCAGACGGACGGAAAAATCATCTATGCGGCCGGGAATCCGGACCTCTATCCGATCGAATACTATGACGCGGAGAGCCAAACCTACCAGGGGGCGATCCCGGAATTCCTGGATACGTTCGCACAGGAGTATGGATATGACCTGCGCTATTTTCAGCCCGGGGAGGAGGACCGCAGGGTAGAACTGGCAAAAAATCAGCAGGTGGATCTGATCTCAGGCAGTGAGGCCGGAGACTGGTACGACCATACGGATAGGGAGCCGGTGCTCCTCTTTGACAGCGAAACCGATGACGAGGAGGAAGCCTACGCCCTGTTCCTGACGCAGGTGTCCCCCAGCCAGTTTCAGGAGGATCTGCGGGAGTATGCGGCCCGGGTTTCCCAGGAGGAGTGGACAGGAGCGATCCTGCAGTCCGTGGGTGAGGAAGCGCCGCAGCAGCAGATGCATCCCGGCCTGCTGTGGGGCGCGGGAGCGGCTTTCCTTGTCCTTCTGATTGCGCTCATCCTTGCCTTGCTCCGGCTGCGGAAAAGGAAGAGGACAGCGGTGCAGAACCGCTCGGAGGGCGGCCTGGATTCCCTGGATACTTTGAAGGAGGCATATGCCAATGCCGCCGCAAGCCCAATCCGCAGCGGCTACAGCCTGGTCTGTATCCATCTGGACCTGGATCACATCGGGCGGCTTTGGGGCTATGAGCGGGCCAGAGAGTTGTTTTTTCATGGGGCGCAGATCCTGCGTAAGGAATCGGAGGCTGGGGAAATCCTGGCCAATTGCGGGGAAGACCTGCTGATTTTGAAGCGCACGGCAGAGCCCGGGAAGACAGCACAGTGGACAGACGGCGTGGTACAGCAGATCCGGACCACGTCTGCCGTGGGCCTGCGCCCCCAGGATGTGGCGGCGGGGGTCTATCCGCTTGCCGCGGCGTCCCGCGACTTTGACGATACGCTGTTCCATGTCAGGCAGTGCGCCCGGGCGGCCTGCCGGGAGGATCAAGCCAGCCGGCTATGTGGAACGGATCAATGCCGGTTCTGCCAGGAGCGGTGGAGCCTGCTGGAGGATTTCTTTCACGCGCTGGAGCGGAAGGAGTTCCAGCTTTCCATTCAGTTTTTTGTGGATGCTTTCACCTTCCAGATCGTGGGCGGAGAGGCGCTGTCCCGCTGGTACCACCCCAAATTCGGCCTGTTGAATCCAACCCGCTATATCCCGCTGCTGGAGGAGACAGGGCAGATCAAGGCCCTGGATTTCTATGGGATGGAGAAGGCCTGCGCGTTCCTGGAGGAACTAGCCGGGCACAAGGTACAGGACTTCTTCCTCTCCTGCAATTTTGCCCGCAGAACCGTCAGCGCCCCGGACTTCGCCCAGCGGTGCGCCCAGGTGATCCAGCAATATACCTTCCCACGAAAACTCCTGATTCTGGAGGTGACGGAGAGCCAGCAGATGAGCAGCTCCGAGACGGAGCAGTTTTACTGCAACATCCAGGCGGTCAGGGCGAATGGGATGCGGGTGATCTTTGATGACTTCGGCGTGGGGTTCTCCTCTTTCCACGACCTGCAGAACTGCCCCATGGATGGTTTGAAACTGGACAAGGAGCTGGTGGACAATATGCAGACGGAAAAGGGGGAGGCCATCCTCAACGCGCTGGTACAAGCCGGGCACCGGATGGGACTGACGATTTTGGCAGAGGGCGTGGAGCAGGAGGAGCAGATCGCCATACTGCAAAAACTGCATTGCGACGCATTCCAGGGGTTCCGCTTTGCTGTCCCCCTCCCGGAGTTGGAGGCTCGGAAGCGGATTTTACAGGGAAAGCGGTCCCTGAAGGACCGGGATAATATACGCGAGGAGAACTGCCATGTCGAATGAGAGACGGGGTGTTTTGCTGATCGTAGACGACGACGCCATCAACCGCGCGATTTTGGAGGAAATTTTTGAGGCGGACTATACCATTGAGGAGGCAGAAAACGGGGCGGAGGGTCTGGAAAAAATCTTTGCAGAGCCAGAGCGCCTGTGTGCGGTACTGCTGGATGTGGTCATGCCGGTGATGGATGGGCTGGAGGTCCTGCGGCGTTTACACCGGGAGGATTTGCTGCGCCGCCTCCCGGTATTCCTGATCACGGCGGAAACCGGCGACAGGGTGCTCCGGGAGGCCTATAGCCTGGGTGTCATGGACGTCATCAGCAAGCCGGTTGTGCCTTATGTAGTGCAGCGGCGGGTGCAGTCGGTCATTGAACTGTTCCAGGCCCGCCGGCAGCTGAGCCGTACCGTGGAGAGCCAGAGGGAGCGCCTGCTCCGCCAGGCGGAGGAGATCATTGCACTGAACCAGGGGATGGTGGAAGCCCTGGCCACTGCCATTGAGTTTCGCAGCGAGGAATCCGGCGACCATGTGCGCCGTATTCACGACATCACAAAATGCCTGCTGTCCGAAACTGCACTGGGAAGGGACTTGGAATCTGAGGCGATCGAGGAGATCGCTCTGGCCTCCATCCTCCATGATGTGGGGAAGATTGCGGTGCCTGACGCCATTCTCAACAAGCCAGGTCGTTTGACGGCGGAAGAATTTGAGATCATGAAAACCCACACGGTCCAGGGGGGCGCCCTGCTGGACCGTATCCCGCAGCTGCGCCGGCACCGGGCGTACCGCTATGCCGTGGATATCGCCCGTCACCACCATGAGCGGTGGGACGGACGGGGCTATCCGGACGGTCTGAAGGGGGACGAAATTTCCCTCTGGGCGCAGGTGGTTTCCCTGGCGGATGTCTATGACGCCCTCAGCTGTAAGCGGGTTTATAAGGATGCCTTCCCCCGAGAGCGGGTGCTGGAGATGATTCGAGACGGGGAATGCGGCACCTTTAACCCGGAGCTGCTGCGGTGCTTTTTTGAGGTTGAGGAGAAGTTATCCGGATTGTATCAGAAGGAGGCGGGATCAGTATGACTTTGGAGCGGAGCAGCCGGCTGGAGTCCGGGGGGATCGACGTCGCCCAGGCGCTGGAGCGGGTCATGGGCAATGAAGCCCTTCTGGAGAGGCTCCTGGGAAGGTTCCTGGACGATCCACAATACCCCGCACTGTGCGCCGCACTGGAGCGCGGGGATATGGAGCAGGCGGTGCGTGCGGCCCACACCTTAAAGGGGATGTGCGGGAACTTATCCATGACGGAGTTGTTCCAACTGTTTGCCGCACAGGTGGAGGTCCTGCGCGGCGGAGACCTGATGGCGGGGCGCGCTTTGATGGCGCAGATCGCACCGGCCTATGAGCGGGTGGCAGCGGCGATCCGGGGGAGCGCAGAAGATGGCAGGGCGTAAAGGGCGAGGCCGCGGATGGCGGCTCGTCTTTCAAAATATGAAGCTCCCCTTATGCGCGTTTGCGGCCCTGGGTGTGCTGGCCCTGGCAGGGAGTTGGATCGTCCGCAGCACCATGCTGCGCAATGCGTACGAGGCTGCGACGGCCCTTTCCCGGAGCTGTGCTGCGGAGGAGCGGGGCAATCTGAATGTGTATGCGACGCTCCTCTCCTTCGGCACAGCGGCCCTGGAAAGCCGCTTGGAGGATGGGGAAGAAGAGGAGAGCATTGCTGCGTTCCTGGACACCTATTTTGAACGGGTAGACTCTGTGCTGGGTACCGGCGTAGTTGACCCCTATGTGGTGCTGGATGGGACGATCCTGGCGGCTAATCCCTGGGAGGGAGATGTGGGATATGATTATGCCACTGCGCCCTGGTACCAACAGGCTGTCGCGGCGAAAGGGGCGGTCGTGTTCACATCGGTCTATACAGATGCAATCTATGACCGGCCGGTGATTACAGCCGCACAGAGCTGCCGCGACGGGGAAACCGTGATGGCGTTCGACATTCTCCCGGAGCATCTGCGATTCGACACGGCAGATCTCACAGAAGAGGACTCTTTCTTCCTCTGTGACAGCACCGGGACGATCATCTATCAGAAGACTGGACTGGACCTGGGCCAGGAGGAGATGCAGAACTATCTGACTGGTCTGGTAGAAAGAATCGAGACCGGAGGCCTTGGGAGAGACTCGATCATCCGGGATCTGAACGGTCAGCGCCGAGGCGTCTATTACACCCGGATGGATAACGGCTGGTATTCCATCATTACCGTGCCGTACAGCAAGATCCTGGGGGGGCTGCAGAGCGTCTTGTGGCCGCTGATCCTTATGTTCGGCATTTCTTTCCTGGTTATGACGGCGCTGGCATTGCGTGAATACCGCCTGGAGTCCCGCGCCCGGCGGGCCAATGAAACCGCGCAGGTGCTGGGAAATACCTACTACGCCCTGTACCGGGTGGATTATGAGCGGGAGACCTATGAGATGATCAAAGGGTCGGACTATGTCCGCCAACGGATCCCGTCCACGGGGCCCTATACGGATCTGCTTCGCACTGCCGGGGAGGTCATCGAGGCGGATGCCTTTCGTGACTTCACGGAAAGCTTCTCCTGCAAAAACATCCGGGAGCTGGTCCAACAGCGGGTCCGGGATTTCGGCGGGGAGTTTCTGCGCCGGTTTGGATCGGAGGATCGCTGGGTCAGCGTACGGGTTCTCTTTGACGAAACGCTGGCGCCGGAGGAGGTCGTTCTCTGTTTCCGGGAGGTGGAGGAGGAGAAACAGCGGCAGATGCGGGAGCGCCGATTGCTGGAGGAATCTTTGCAGATGGCCCGGCAGAACGAGGATGCCAAGCAGGCATTCTTCCGCAGCATGTCCCACGATATGCGTACCCCCCTCAACGCGATCCTCGGGTCCAGTGAACTGGCCCGGCGGCATCTGGAGGATCCGGAGAAAACAGCGGGATATCTGGACAAGATTGATGGCTCCGGTCGGTACCTCCTGGGCCTGATCAATGACATTTTGGAGATGGCCCGGCTGGAACACGGCCAAGTGCAGCTGGAGCACCGGCAGTTTGACTTGAAGGTGTGCGTGGAGGAGTGCCTCGGCACATTCCGTATGCAGGCGGAGCGGGAGAAGAAGACCCTGCGGGAGGAGTTTCAGGCGGAGCGCACGTCCCTGCTGGGGGATGCCTTCCGGATCCAGCAGGTGCTCAACAACCTGCTCTCCAATGCCTTCAAATTCACACCGGAACACGGGACGATCTCCCTGTCCGTCCAGCAGATGGACAGCGGAGAATATGCTCACTACAAATTTGTGATCTCTGATACGGGAATCGGTATGTCCCCGGAGTTTTTGGAACGGATCTATGAGCCATATGCCCGTGAGATGCGTTTCAGCGACCGACAGGCCTCCGGCACGGGGCTGGGGATGTCCATTACAAAGAATCTGGTGTCCCAGATGGGCGGCGAGATCCAGGTGGAGAGTACGCCGGGGGCCGGCAGCACCTTCACCGTCATTCTGCCGCTGGCCGCTGGGCAGGAGATGGTCCAGACGGCGGAGACCCCGGAGAGGGCGGAGCCGTTTTCTATGGACGGCCTGCGGATTTTGCTGGTGGAGGACAACGAAATCAATATGGAAATTGCCGCAGAAATGCTGCGTGCACTGGGGGCCGTGGTGACGCAGGCGTGGAACGGCGCCGAAGCCGTGGAGGTAGTCCGGGAGGCCGGGCCGTCCGCATTTGATGCGATCCTTATGGATATGCAGATGCCGGTGATGGACGGCTGCGAGGCGGCCAGGCAGATCCGCGCCATGGACAGGCCGGACGCTGCAACAGTGCCCATTGTCGCTGTCACCGCCAACGCCTTCTCAGAGGATGTGTCTGCCACCACAGCGGCGGGAATGAATGCACATATCTCAAAGCCTATTGATATGCCTGCCCTGCAGCAGACGCTGGAGCGGCTGATCCGAGCGAAAAGTTGATATTCTTCGGGCACAACAAAGCGCCATGACCACCCCATCACGGGATAAGGTCATGGCGCTTTATCTGTCCTGCCTTCAACGGCCTGCTTTACGTTTTACAGCCATCACTGTCCGATAACATATCGGTCGCGGCCCTGCTCCTTTGCGGCATACAGCAGGCGATCCGCTTCCTGATACAGCTCCTCCGGTGAGAGGCCCGCTTTGACGGGGAACACGCCGACGCTGCAGGTTAAGTGATGCTCTCCCCAACGAATCCTATGTATACGGGCCTGGAAAAGTTTCAGGGAGGCCTCCAGTTCATCGGCAGGGATATCCTCACACAGCAGAGCAGCAAATTCATCGCCGCCCATACGCCCAATGATACACTGCTCTCCCATGGTTTCTTTCAGGCAGTGCGTAACACCCTTGAGGGCGCGGTCCCCCTCTGGGTGGCCATATTGGTCGTTGATCTCTTTGAACCGATCCAGATCCACCATGATAAAGTAACCCAGCGGGGGCGTTTGATTTCGGACAGACTTCAGCGCCCTGCTGCAGGCGGAAAAGAAGGCCCTGCGGGTCATGGCGCTGGTCAGGAAATCTATTTTGCCCTCATATGCTGCATAGGAGTTGTAATGTCGATTCAGGATCAGGAACAGGAGCATCAGCATCATCAGGGACATGATGCCGAATAGGAATTGCACTTGGAGATGCATGATGTCAGCGTAACTTGTTTCGCTGAGATCAATGCCCCGTCCAGACAGCACATAGTCAATCCGGTGGACAAAGTACACCGTCACTGCGAAGGCGGCAGCCAAGGTGAACCCTGCCATGACAACAATAGTCAGACGGCGGCAGCGCTCCCTCGTGTGAATGGAAAACGATAGCTCTATCCGCTGCTGGATCCTATGCCAGGTTTGTGTTCGGGACGCGCCCCAAATCAGCAGCACGACGGCAGCCGTGCCGAGATTTGACAATACAGTACTTTGGCTGAGAAACTCAGTAAAGACAATACCTGGACCATATCCAGCCTCGGGGAAAAACAGGGCCATTGTACTGTAGACCAGAAGGGAATGGATCGGGCGGCCCAAAAAGGACACCAGCCCTACCCATACGCCGCAGAGACGGATCCGCTTGGCCCCGGCGTACAACAGGCCGGAAAACAGGCCGAAAAGTGCGCGGCTGCCCACGCTGAGCACAAGGCTGCCCAGAGGATTGCCGCTGAACAGAGGGGAGAAGAGCTGATCGGAGGGCATAACATAGCCGGCGGATGCCTTCCACATGCTGGCCAGGCCAAAGACGGTACCGACAGCGGTTGCCTCCCATGGACCCAGCAATGCCCCCGCCAGAAGCACCGGCAGATAGGCAATCGTGAGGGAGATTGGTTCGACGTGAAAGTATCCGAGGAAAGAAAAAGACATCAAAAGTTCAATCGCAATCAGTGTGGCAAGCACATATCGCTTCATAAAATGGTGCTGTACAGATAAATCCTCCACCAAACATCCCCCTTTCACTCTGGAGTTCTATTTTTGCCATGCAAAAGCATAGCAAAATTGGCCATGTGCCGCATTCAGCGGCACGGCCATGAAATCAAAGCGCGTGGGCCGGGACGGCCCACATGCGCGAAACTTCATGCGCCGTTTTCTTTTGCCCGTTATCGGGGTGCGCCTGCAGCGCATGAAGTTTCATGCGCATCCTTCCGAGTGGCAGTCCCCAAACTGTCGATAATGGTGATCACAAGGCCGCGGATGGAATTTTCCGTGGTACGGTAGGGTGCGATCCGCAGGGTATAGAACCGGCCGTTCATGGCGGTGATCTCCCGGTCGATGGAGGTCAGATCCTTCAAAACAGCCCGGCAGTCCTGCTCGATCTCCTCGTCCGGGAAGTTGTGGGCAAAGATCTGGATCGGGCGCCCAATGTCGTGTTCCATCAACTGGAACTCCCGGCCCACATACTCGGTGAACTTGCGGATATTCAGGTTGCTGTCCACAAAGAGAATTCCGATCATGGTGGAGGAGAGAAAGTTGGACAGGTCGTCGGTCATCATGGTCAGTTCATCCAACTTCAACTGGTGTTCCGTGTTGACGGTATATAACTCCTCGTTTACCGATTGCAGTTCCTCCGTGGAACTCTGCAGCTCCTCGTTGGCTGTGAGCAGTTCCTCGTTGGCGGCCTGCAGTTCCCCATTCACCGTTTCCAGCCGCTGGATGGTGGCCCGCAGGTCATTCTGAGATTCCTGGAACTCCCGCTCCAGATCAGTGATACGCCGGGCCGCTGTAGCGTCCAAATTGAATTTTTCCACTTCGCCCTCCACAGCGGGGACAGTGTGCTCCTGGAAGATGACCGCCACCAGCCCGTCGTCCTCATTGGGGTCGTTGGGAATGGGCTCCACCGTCAGGCTGATCACTTTCCGCCCGGAGGGGCAGTCCACAGTGATGTCGGTGTAGGTAATAGCGGTGTGTTCACTCCGGCAGCGGCTGATGGCAGTGGCCGACACCAGAGACAGATCCTCGCTGAGCATGTGGAAAAAATTCAGGGAGGCCCTGCCCGGGGCCAGGGCCAGATAGTCACTGTAGTTGCCGAAGAAATGGAGGGCCGTGTTGTCTGCGCTGAGGACCACAGTGGCTGGCAGATGGCGCTCCAGGAACCGGACATAGCGATTTTCCACCGCAGTTTCCTCACCCTGGCTCATGCCGGCCCGGATGCTCTTTAGAGAGATGTTCTGGATGTTGGGAATGTTGAAGGTAGGGGGCGCCAAATCCTCCACCTTGCCCTCGGCTTTGTGGACATAAATCTTCTCCGCACTGCACACGGGTTTGAAGAGGTTCACATACTCCCCTGCTGTTTCACTCTTGCCCAAAAACAGGAACCCGCCGTTTTTCAGCGCCTGGTGGAAGATGGCAAACAGCCCCCGCCGCATCACCGGCTGGAAATAGATCATCACATTCCGGCAGCAGATCAGGTCCAGTTTGCCGAAGGGGGGATCTGAGAACATATTATGGGTAGCAAAGACGATCATCCGCCGGATCTCCTTGGAGATCTGGTACTGGTCGCCCACCTTCAGGAAATATTTGGCCAGGCGGGTGGGGGTGACATCGTCGATGATGTTCTCTGAAAAGACGCCCTTTCCGGCCTGCTCAATGGCCCGGCTGTCCACATCTGTGGCAAAAATTTTTACATCCCGCTTGACATTCAACTCCTCCATTACCTCCCGGAACAGGATAGCGATGGAATAAGCCTCTTCTCCTGTGGAGCACCCGGCGGACCAGACGCGAATGGGCTCCTCTTCCTTGGCCCGCTCTACAATCTTGTAGATGGCGTTGTATTTGAGCTTTTCAAAAAAGGCCGGCTCCCGGAAGAAGTTGGTCACACCAATCAGGATCTCCTTGACCAGGGTCTGTACCTCTTCGGCGCTGTCGCCGAGGAGATGGGCAAATTCTGTCAGGGTGGCCGAGTGGGTGACCAGCATCCGCCGCTCAATGCGCCGCAGGATGGTGGAACGCTTATAGTAAGTAAAGTCGATACCGCTGGCGTTTTTCAGGATGGTATAGATATGGGAGAGTGTCTCCTCCTCAGAGAAGGGGGATTCCTCCTCAGACAGGGGGGCGTCGCTCCGGAGAGGGCGCAGCAGGGCGGGGGTATTGGAGAAATTCAGGATCTCCTCGGCGATCTCCTCCGGGGAGAGGGCGAAATCCGCCAGGCCTGTGCTGATGACGCTCCTGGGCATCCCGTCGAATTTGGCGCTTTCCGGGGCCTGGGCGATGACGAGGCCGCCATATTCCTTTACAAATTTCACACCGTTGGTGCCGTCGGTGCCGGTGCCGGAGAGCACCACCACGATGGAGTGCTCTCTCTTCTCCTCCGCCAGGGAGGCGAAAAAGATGTCGATGGGATGATTCAGAGTAACCGGCGCGTAGTCGGTCAAAATCAGTTTTCCGCCTTTGATGGTCATAAACTTTTTCGGCGGAATCAGATAGACGGTATCCGCCTCGACGGCCATGTCGTTCTCCGCTTGATAGACCTGCATCTCGGTATGCTTGCTCAGGATATCGGCCATCAGACTTTTGTAGTCCGGGGAGAGATGCTGTACCACGACAAAACTCAGTCCGCTGTTGGGCGGCATACAGCTGAAAAATTGCTGCAACGCTTCCAGACCACCTGCGGAGGCGCCGATACCGATGACTAGGGGGGACTGCTCCACATTTGTGCTTGACAGTATTTCCTTGCCAGTGCTCATATTCATTCCTCCTTATGCTCTCCTTGGTTCCCCGCAGGCACCCTCCCTCGGAGGTATTTTTCCTCAAATACCTGCGCTGGGAGCGGCAGGTCATAATAGGATCCCTGGGCGTAGAGACAGCCCATTTTGAGCAGCACTTCCAACTGCATCTGGGTCTCCACACCCTCCGCCACACAGCTTTTATGATGGGTATGGCAGATCTGGACAATATCCTGGACCAGCGTTTGAGTGATGGGGTTGTTAACCACATTCGCGATCAGGCTGCGGTCCATTTTGATGGTGTCAAACTTCACATTGGTGAAAAGCGAAAGATTTGCATACTGGGAACCGAAATCATCCAGGCTCAGCCGCAGGCCGCAGGCGTGGAACTGATCTACAATGGCCCGAAATTCGGAGGTTTCAATCCCACCGCCCCGCTCTGTGATTTCCAGCTCCAATGCCTGTGCCGGAATATCTGGAAAACGGCTTTGAATGGCCAGGACGGAGGCCAGAGTGGAGGGATGCACCAGCGTGGCCCGGGAGAGATTCACGGCCATAGGGATAATTCCCATTCCGGCGGCGCGCCACTGCTCCGCCTGGGCAAGGCTCTGTTCCAGGACGAAGAGGTCCAGTTCCCGGATGGCGCCAGTTTCCTCCAGATATTCGATGAACTGCGACGGCGCAATGACTGCGCCATCCTCGCTGATCCCGCGCACCAGCGCCTCGGCTCCAGAAAGCGTGCCTGTGCGCAGGTCGATCTTTGGCTGATAGTAGACTGTGAACCGCCCATCGTGCATCGCACCTCGCGCTGCGGAGCCGTCCTCCAGTCCGGATGCCGGAAGCCCATCTTCTTCCGTCAGGACAGTTCCCAAATGCATGGCGGCCTGAGCCTTTTTTACAAGGCGTCTGCCGGCAAACTCACCGTCTGCCCAGGCGCGGCCAATCCGCACCTGCTTGGGATAGCGGCGCTGGAGGATCGACCGCAGGCGGCCGCAGCAGGCCAGGAATACCTCGCGGGTAGTGTTGGGATAAAAGACAACAAACTCTGCCTCTCGCGTTCGGAACAACAGTGCCGGACCGAAGATCTCTTCCAGCGTATGGACTACATACCAGAGCATCCGGCTCCCTGATTCAAAACCGTCGCGGCCGCTGCGAGAGGAAAGACCGGGGATATCCAGACAAGCAACGCCCATGGAACTGTAATGCCGTGATGTAAGGGTGCAGAGCGCCTCCAGATAAACCCGCAAATCCGGCAGCCCCATGAGCCGCTCTGTGGCGGACGATGGGCTGCGATCTTCGCCGCTGAACCGCTCCCGCTGTTGCAGCATGAAGGGGATCAGGGTGCCGAACAGCGCCGCGTCTGCCGGGTGTTTCCGGGCGTTTTCAACACAAAGGAACCCCTCAATCGGCTGCTGCGGTTCACGGATCAGTGGAAAAACGGTGAAATGCCAGGGCAGCTGCGCCGCATCGCTCGCATCTGCCTTGTCCGGAACCTGCCGGGTAAGAAAGACAGGAGTCCGTTCTGCCATGCAGCGGAGCAACAGGGGAAAGCGTTCCAGCTGCATGCCGGAGACGACCTGCTGGATGCTGCGCTTGCTGCCGCGCGTCCACTCGAAGGTCATAATGACCGCATGGCGGTTTTCCACCAGCATCAGGGTGTAGACACGGTCCGCGCAGTAATACGCGCCGATGGTCTGCAGTACGCCCATCAGTGAGGCGTTCAAGGTTTTGGCGGTGAGCATGCCAGATACACAGTCCAGGGCAACGTCCTTTTCCTGTTCCGACAGGGGGCGTCTCATTTCCGAGTCGTGGATGGAGACCTCTTCATCGCTTTCCTCGGCCTGCAGGCGTATCCAGCCCCAGTCCTCCTGCTCCTGTGCAAAGGCCACCGTATCTGTTGCCGCGTTCCACCAGTGCGCACATACCTGAAGCGCTTGGTCCAGCATGGCATGGTAACGGGCGGCTGCCGCCGGCATTACAGAGATACCGGCAATCAGGCGCAGTGCATTGTAGACGGGCTCAGGGGCAAACATCCGGCGCAATGCGGCCAGGGCCTCCTCTATGCGGCGGCGTAGCCCTTCTTTTTCGATCACATCAGGGAATACGATGATGAACTGCTGCGGGCTGTATTGTCCCAGCAGGCAGCTGCCGCCCAAAACCAGTGACAGCCCCACGGAGAGGGCGTATCGCATCTGATTTGTTTCCGCATTGGATGGAAACTTTTCCAACCCGCTGAATTGCAGAACCGCCACCGCAAGGTTCCCGCTCTTGCGTCCGGAGAAGAGTGCTTCCGCCATCCATTGGATCGTGTCGCGGACGTACATTCGACTGACACTGTCTCGCTTGGCACCGCCGCGGATCACATGCTCGAAGTGACGGGCCGGATCCAGCCAGATCAAATAGACAAAGAGATAGATGTGTCGAGAGATGGGTTCCTCTGTCAGGTAAAGGACATGCCGCACCCAGCGGATACTGCCGCTGCGATCGGCCCGCCGGTATTCCGCGCACAGCCAGTGCCTCCCCTGCTGACACATCTGCAGTAACCTGTCCCGGTCGAAATTGGCGACAAAATTTCCTTGATCGCCTTTGCAGAAAATCTTTTCCTTCTCCAGCCGCAAAATCTCAGAGCAGCGGGTATCTTGTACCTGTCCGCTGAGATCGGAGCCCTCGATCCAGAGAAACTCCACCTTGTCCAACTCCAGATCGGCACGCATCTGCATCATGAGATCGGACAACAGGATCTCAGGCAGCTGGTGGTGGTCAGGAGGCCAGTCGCCCGCGCCTATCATGCTTTTAGACAAGTCGTCCAGCACGCCCACGGCCCGCACTGCCCGGCCTACATCGTCGAACAGCATGCGGTATGAGATAGAAACCCAGTTGTAGCAGCCGCTATTCCTGCTGCGGACGGCAAAGTTGCCGAACCCCTGGAGACGTCCATCCAGAAGTTCTTGCGCGAAGGTCCGGAAACGGGCTACAGAATCCGGATGGATCCAGCCGCTTGAAACCAGATCGTCTGGGAAACGACGCAAGCCGTCGCCGAGCGTATAGGCTTTTCCATCTTGTGTATATCCACGGAAGGTTCGGTTGGAAAGATCTACTTCCCAGAGCCGCTTGGAAGTCTGGTCGAAAGCGGTCTGAAGCCGGCGGATCTGCTCCTCTTGACGCCGCTGGGTCTCCTTGAATTGGGAAACATCGTTTGTGGTGACCAGCATTACGGGAACATCGCCGTCATAGTCGATCTGCGCGGCGCGGGTATGCCACCAAAGCCAGCGCCGCCCATCGCCGGCACAGACGCGGTGGGTGTGCTCCACCACAGCGCCCTGCTGCAATCCCTCCTGCAGCGCCTTAAGGAGGGAGATATAGTCATCCGGATGGATCAGATCGGAGAGCGGCCTGGGCAGTGGATAGGACTCCGGAGCGCTCCCGATGATCCGGCAGAAACTGGGGCTGACGTAGATCACCCGCGGCATCTCCCCCATTTCCAGAAGGACAACGCCGCTGTCAATATTTTCCAACAAACCGCTGAGCGTGATAGAGTTGATGGGACGCACATCCCGGGTTTCCTGATACTTTCCTCGATTTTTCAGACAGTACTGATGCCGGCCGGCTTTTTTTGCCTTATAGAGTGCCAGATCCGCAGACTGGTACAGGCCGTCAAACTCCTGCCCAGGTCCCGCAAGATGGATGCCCACACTGGCCGTGACATTGACGATTTCACGGTCACCAAGAGCCAGGTGCAGATTCTCACAGATAGCGGCGGCCTTCGTGCGAACCAATTCCTCAGAGATCTGCCCGCAGAGAAACGCCGCAAATTCATCGCCGCCCAGGCGCCCGACAACATCGCTCGCGTGGAAGAGACCTGAGAGGATCCGGCCTGCTTGCCGGATAGCCTGATCTCCCGCCCGATGCCCCAGCGTGTCATTGACCTGCTTGAAATTGTCCAGATCAATGATAAATAGCGCACAGGTGTCCTCCGGGGCCATCGCTTTCAGACGCTCCTTGATGGAATACTCCATCGCTGCCCGGTTCAGAAGTCCAGAGAGGGCGTCTATGGACGCGCGCCGCTGCAAATCATCCAAGAAGCCGGGGTCCTGAATGCGCGCTTCGGATGATAGTGTATCGTATTGATCTACCATACAGGCATTCCTCACTTCCTCCGAACTTTAGGGTGCTGCGGTAAGACGATGAGCGCTTCCGCCATTCTGCAGACAAAGCCTTTGTATACAAAAAAATAATTATGTCCTATTTCTATACCATTATAATTATACCATATGCAGGAAGGATACACAACTTTTTTGCGCATCTCTGCGCAGGGAAAGGATATGCTGGAATACTTCTGCCTTCGGCGGTGAAAATCCACCACTCTGGCAGCAGAGAAAAAGTGCATAGAGCCTGAATGAGAAAGCAAAATGGGAGCATCGGTAAAGATGTTCCCCTGGATGCGTCTGGAGTGCCTTGAATCCGGCGGGAAGGGGGATGACGGACAAGAGGGGCCTCGTCTGCCCGCTCCTGGGAGCGCCTCTCCCGGTCGAAGCAAAACAGGATTTTATGATAGACGCAGGTTTCTTGATAACGGACTTTGCAGTACCAATAGCAGTGTCGCCAGTGCCTCACCGTCATCCTTCCATTATTCCTCCACCGGCACCGCCAGACGGGTTAAATAGTTGTCGGCAGAGATGTCCTGACCGGTGTAAGGGGCGACCAGAGCGAGGCTCCGCACATACCCGGCGGGGCGGAGGCCCAGTTCCCTGATTTTTGCCCCAAAGGCATTGAAGACTTCCGCGCAGCGGTCATAATTTCCACGGTACAGGCAGGAAAAGGCCCGGCAGGCGGGATAGACCACAGCGTCCTCCGGCGCGGTGTCCGGCTCCAGAGGGATGCAGCAAGTGAAGTTTACCACGTCTTCTGTGAATGCCCCTCGGATAAAATCGTCCCGCCGGTTGATGACAAACAGCGGCTCGGTTGCCAGCAGACGGTAGCCCCGTTCCACAGCCTGATGATAGAGATTGTACATCGCCCAGTAGCGGTTTTCCACGGTGGTTCCCTGGAATTCCCCGGTAAAGCAGACATACTGGGGAAGAGTGACGAATTCAAAACTGAGGTGCTCCCGGTTTTCAACCCGCAGCCGGATCTCCTCGCAGACCCGCTTCATGATGGAAAGCCGCGCTTCCGCCTGCTCCAGCAGTTCCTGGGAGGCACCGCCCATGCGGTAATACAGTTGAATGTCATCGTATGGCATCCCCATCTTCAGGAACAACTGAATCTGCATGATCCGGCTGACGTTGTGATTGTCGTAGTAGCGATAGCCGCTCTGCGCGTCGATGAACGCGGGACGGAGCAGCCCCTTGCGCTCCAGGCGAAGGATGGTGGCCCGGGAGAGGCCGCAGCACCGGCTGACTTGGTGGACTGTAAACAGATCTTTCATTTCGACTGCCTCACAGGTGTTGACTTGTCCATGGGTGGACATGTTACAGTATAATATAAATCTCAGTAAACAGCAAGGGCTGCCTGGGACGGTGGGATCCTTGTCCCGGCTCTGGGGCCCAGTAAGGAAACGTATTCTGATGAAACAGCGGCCTGAGGGGATTTTGCTTTGCCGAAGTATCGTAATGATCCTGATCGTCGGGATCGCTCTGGAACCAGATTCTTATTCGGGACAGCAATAGGACGAAATACAAATTTTGTCTCATTATTGATTAGAACGTGCACCTTTTCCCATGGCAAGTTCGGAAAGGTGCCAGGAAGGAGTTCCGCTTTATGTATGCGAAAATCAAGGCTTTTTTCATAGTGCCTCCTGAGGTGTTGCCGGAGTTCTGGGATACCGCGCTCAGCCGGAACCGGATTTCCCTGCGAGTCATCTGCATCATGATTTTCGGCATGGAACTATTCAACATGGGGCGTGTCCTGTTTTGGTCAAACTCAGGGCTTGGAACGCTGAATAACCGAATCTATTTCGCCCTGTACCTCTCCTTATTCCTTGCTGCTGCGGCCTGCCTGTTGTTTGGAGATGCCTTTCGCAGCCAGCGCCGGGCTGTCAATCAATTCATTCAATATGCTTCCGTGCTGTTTTTCCTGCTGTGGCACGTCTGTATCAACGCCTACGACCTGATTCGAAATCCAGATGCGGAAATCGGCCTCTATTTGACGGCGGTGCTGGGCATATCGGTATTCATCCTCATGCCGGCAAAATTGGCATGCCTCATGCACGGGAGCGCCTATCTCATATTCATGCTTTTGGCCGGCGGGATCGTTACCGATGGCGATAAGGTCAACCTCACCTGCACAACCATTGTGGCGCTGGCGGTTTCTCTGACCAACAGCCACTACCACGCCACCATCCTGGCCCAACAACAGAAGATCCACCAGATGAACGAGAACTTGCGCGCTCTGGCACAGCGGGATTCGTTGACCGGCCTGCTGAATAAGTCCGCCTTCCAGCGCTGTGTCGAGACCCATCCGCAATTAAAGGGGACGACACTGCTCATTGCGGACCTGGATAATTTTAAGGGCATCAACGACGGGTATGGGCATCCCTGTGGCGACTATGTGCTGAAGGAAATATCGATCCAAATTGCAGACGCCTTTCCGAATGCGGTGGGAATTGGCCGAATCGGCGGAGACGAGTTCGGCCTGCTGATAGATGCAACAGATGAAGAATTCCTGCGGGAGTCTGTGCGGCGCTTGGTTCGGACGGCCGCTGAAATCACATGGCATGGAGTCCCTCTTGAGGTCGGGTGCAGTTTTGGCGGTTGCAGGATAAGCCGCCTCGGCGCGACCTACGAAGAACTCTACGCCGAGGCGGACCGTGCCCTCTATCAGGCCAAAAGCATCGGGAAAAGCCAGTTCTGTCTCAGCCGGTTGGTGTAGCAATTTGGCGCCGGTTTTACCATTTGAGGAAATCGGCAGCCCGGTAAAATCCCGTTCCAGGGCGCCTTTTGATACAGTGCAGCAGACGTCTTGGACCGTTTGGCCGATCCGTTTATGAAGCTTGCATATGATTTGGTTTGTTTACCAGAAATAGGTGCTGGCGACCCAGCCATCGTCGTGTCGCTGTGGTGTATCCATTTTCGTTTGTCAACCCTTTCCGTGATGAAGTTCCAAACCGTTTCTCCTGAATTGAAAAATGTACGATAGATTTGTCTGTATCGGCAATCAGGTGGGGTGTTCCATTGGATTTTTTCTGGATTGCAAATTATTGCGCCAGAGGCATTTCGTGTGGATTAGTAGATAAATTCATTCTCTTCCAGAATATCAATGAATTCTTCGTAAAGGAGTTCCTCTTCTTTGGTGAATTTGGTTTCGCTCCCCATGCCTTCCCGCTTGAGCCGCTCGGCAATCAGTTTTTTTAGTTTATCGAGAGAGGTATAAAGCTCCGTCCGGGTAGCGTACTCATAGTTTTTCGTGTATGGAGATGGTTCTTTGTAGGTGAACTGTGGGTTGTAGAACTTAACCTTTTTTGTGAGAAGCTCCCGAAAAAAAGTGTTTTTCCTTGCGAATTCAAATGGATCCTCCCCGGGAAGGTTGAGCCATTTCATGCGGGTCGCTTCATATGCCAGCAGCCAATGGGATGACCACATTAAGGTGTTGGATTCGCCTCTGTCATCAACATCTTCCGCAATTAATTCATCCCGAAGCGCTCGACGCTGCTGCAACATCTTTGGCTTGTTTTTTGCGCCTGCGGAGTCAATCATGTCGAGCATAATAATGATCGCCAACTCATTTGAAGACTGTAAAACCCGCATCATATAATCCTGAGAGATGGGTATGCTGAATACCTTGACAAACCAGACGGCCCAAACCAATTCCTGTTCCCGGTTCAAAAGCAATGACTCGTCCATGACACTATAAATAGATGCTTTCAATAACCTGGTTTTGAGCAGTTTTTTGTTTTTCCAGAAAATAGGAAGAATCCGATTGGATAATGCGGGAAATCGTACCCAAAGATTGATTAAGCGCGATTGCATGGCAGGCCAGTTGGCTGCGGTATAACGACATTGCGCAATAACGGAAAGCCCATATTTAATGATGGCAATATCTCGATATGTGTTGTATTCCATAATCAGTTTTGAAAGGAACACATCGGGCTGAAGATGGATATACTGCTTGATCTGTTCTACCCAGAGCTTGCCGTATAAAAAAGGGCTCTCATTGATCTGCAGTTTGCTTTCATTGAAATTTAATTCATACCTGGATAAACAGACGCGGATGAATGCAATGATTTCTTGCACTTGTGTGCTATATTTTGTGTAGATATACTTGCTCTTGTCGTACATCTCTGCAGGACCATACTTTTTATTGACATAGAGCGTCGCAAAGAAGATAGAGATGATAAACACCAGGGCGAAGGGCAGCGCGCCCCAGATGAAATACTCAGAATAGCTGAGCCCTGTGACGGCAAGCAGTGCCAGAACGGGACCGGATGTAGGGGACAGGATCATCCCTGCTTCACCGGAGGAACTTGGTCCCGTTTTCAAAGAGAAAGTTGTTCATAGCACACCTCTGATCCCGTCCCTGTTGGGACGCTTCTGTTTGTGCTTCTATTATAAAAAAATCGAGACTTCCGCAGAAGTCTCGAAAAGTTATGCAGTATGTACGTTTGTGTTATAACTGATACAGCATTGGATAACGTACTGGGCGTCCCGGTACAGGGATTTGCCCGCCTCGGTGAGCTTCAAGCCCCGGGGGCTGCGGATAAAGAGCTGCAGGTCTAGGCTGGACTCCAGTGAGGTGATCTGCTTGATGACGGCAGGCGGTGTGATAAATAACTCCTCCGCCGCCTTGTTAAAGCTCCCCGCGTCCGCCACCCGGAGAAAGGTTTCCAATTGAGGATTATACATGGTGGGACACCGCCTTTCTGGAGAACCTGCTGGTTTTTATGAACCACATTTTACTGGGTTTCTCCCCAAAAGGCAAGAAAAAATATAAGACCAGAAGCACGGCTACCTGTGTGCGGCGGTGTTTCCGGCACTGTGGCGGCCTGTGGAGCGCAGCGCTTTCCCGGCATAATAGCCGAGGAAGGTCAGCGCTCCCATGACGGCCAGGTAGTCAATCAAAACGGATCCCAGGGCCTGGGCATCGCTCCAAAAGACAAAGTGGGTGCGTAGCAGCAGATAGTCAGGAAAATCATTTTGAAAAAAGGCCCATACGCCATAGGCCGCAATCAAGGCGCCTCCCCTGCGGAATGCCCGGGCTGCCGGAGGGGACAGCGGCGCTTTTCGCAGCGTTCGAGCTGCACCCATTATCATGCCCCAGTGAAGGCCCAGGTGTATGGACGCGAGGGTAAGGCTCCAGTAGGCGCAGGTCAGGTGGATGAGCCGGGCCAGATCTCGAATTTGCTGCGGGGTGGGGATATCAAACACATACTGAGAGAGGAGAGCTCCGCTGACCATAGAACCCAGCACGCCGGTTATCAGCAGACCCGTCAGAAGGCTTTGCGCACCACGGTAGCGCATGTGCCGTCCCTGAAATAACCGGCGGTACCATTCCGCATTCCAGATGTGGTGGACGATCAGCAGGAGCAGCATAACGGCACCCAGCCACTCGTGGACAGCCTCCCCCAGAAGGGAATAGGTCATCAGGAGAGGCAGCAGGGCGGCCATCGCTATATCCACCGTAATTCGAAGCAGCTGTTTTCGAGGCATCGTGATTCTCCTGACATCCATTCTTATATCTGCGCCCGCTTCTGGAACAACCAGCCCATGATGGCCGGACCGTCGGCGAACAGATTCCCGCCGCCGTGCTGGCTGGTCATTCCGCGCTCCAGGAAATAGGAGGGGGCTTTGATGTCCAGGACCAAAAGCTGGTCGATTTCGTTTTCCGACAGGCCGGCTTCGGTGTAGCGGCTGTGGAGCTGATCGTAAGTCTCTGAAGTGGGTTCTGAGCCATAATACTCGTCGCCCTCCCCGATGACCAGATATACCGGAACTCTGGCCTCCACCAGCGGCTCATAGGCCCCATCCCATCGGGAAGAACAGTGGAGGTAGGCGGTAAACAGGTCGGGACGCAGCCCCATTACCTGGGACATAGTTTCCCCGCCGCCGGAATAGCCGCTGGCATATACTTGACCCCGGTCAATGTTGTAGTGCCCTAACAGATATTCCGTCAGGGCAATGGTCTGTTCTGCCGAGGTCTCCCCCCAGTCGTTCAATTGCGGGGCGGCCACGATCATTTTATCGTTATAGTTCAGTGCCTCAAATGCAAAGTCCTCGCTGTATAGGTTTTGCCCCACCCCCTGGAAGTACAGCCCCTCGTAGCCGGGCAGGGTCAGATAAAGCGCATAAGGTTCGCTGCCGTCATAGCTGTCTGGGATATAGAGATGGAAGTGGATATCCCCCTCCTCTGCGTGGAGAATGTTGTCTAGGAGAAAATCCCGGTAGATCTCCGTCCCCGGTGTGACCTCATAGGCTTCCGGCTCCGCCGGACGAGCAGCTGAAGGTTTGAGAGGGTCCTCCTGCATCTGCGTGGGCTCCGTCAATGCCGGCTCTGAAGTGGTATAGACGGGCATATGGCAGCCGGAAAGCACCAGCTGCAGCATGAATGCCAGTAGAATGGGAAAAAGCTTCTGTAGCGATACCATAGCCGCCCCCCTTTCCGTTTGGATCTATTGTAGAACGTTGCTTCAGAATGCAGAAGTTCCAATCTGTTACGGAGCATGAACCAAAAGGTTCATATATTTTCCCCTCATTTTCTCCATAGGCGGCTGGCCGGCTTTGCCGTAGAGAAGCCCGAATTTTGAGTGGCTCTATAGATCCTGGAGGGATCTTTTCCTCCCCTTCCCATCAACGGGAGCTGCGCTTTGCTGTATTGACATTTTATGTTATGATAGGGAATCATAACCGGCATCCGTCAAGACACGGGGCAACAGGAGCGGGAGGGGGAAAATACATGAGTGTGACGGTAGCGGATCTGCTGAAGCTGCCAAGCTTGCGCAATGCACGGGTAGCGGCAGGAAAGGGAGGGCTGAAAAAACCGGTGTTATCCATCTCGGTCCTGGAATATGCGGACCCGAACCCGATTCAGGATGAGCTGTTTCAGAACGTAGAGTTCTATGGCAGCGAAATCGTGATTACCGGCTTTATGAATATCCCGCGGGATGTGGAGGCACAGTGCGTCAATGTGCGGCGGCTGGCCGCAGTGGGAGAGGTCGGGCTGATCCTCTTTTATGTGGGCGTCTTTATGCCGAAAGTCGATCAGGCGCTCCTGGACTTGGCGGATGAGCTGGACTTCCCTCTTATTGTTATGCCGGAACATCAGATGAACCAGCGGTACTCTGAGGTGATCTGCGAAGTGATGGAGGCGATTTTTCGAGATCAGAACTCAGCTGCAGGGCTGGTGGGAGATATCCTGCAACAGATCTCTTTGCTGCCGGAGTACCAGAGGACAATGGATGTGGTTCTCCGGATGCTCAGCGACCGCATCCGCACCTCCGCGGCCTTGGCAGACAGCAACCGTCATGTGCTCAGCGCGGCCAACTGGCCTCGTACCCTGGAATTGGAGCCGGATAAGGTGCTGCCCGCTCTCTCCGTCCTGCCGGAACCCGACGGCTCTCCAATGGAGCTGGAGCATGGGCGTTTCCTGCTGTACCGCTGCCCGCTGTCGGATCTGGCAGCGGCCAATATGGAATTGTTTCTGCTGAAAGAAGGGGACCCTCTTCGGCCGGAGACCGTGCGGCAGGCAGCTGAAGCCGTCCGGCTGTCGGTGAACCTGTGGGGCCGCGGCCATGACCGGGAAGTCATGGGGGAATTGGTGCGGGCTATCCTGCGGGATGAGCCCTTGAAGATGCGGCGTCTGGCGGACATTTTCTCGGTGGATGTGGCCTCTATCCACAGCATGTGGCTGCTCCATGGTGTGCCGAATCAGAAAGAGCGATTTCAAAGAGAGGCGCTCCCGCTGGTGGAGGATGCTCTGTCCCATGTCTGCAACACCTTGGTGGCGGACTACTATGAGGGGGATCTGGTCATCTTTATGGATTGGACAGAGGAAGCCGCAGGGCCCTTGGGGATAGCGGAGGCACTCAGCAGGCAATTGGAGTCGGCCGGGCTGGACGCTGTCCTCATCACCTGCCAGGACCTGCCCACCACCGCTGATGTGCGCCGGGCCTATCTGACGATCCGGGGGTCCCATGATGACGCCCTGCGGATCTGGCCCGGCCGGCGGCGCTACACGCTTCAGGAGATGGAGTTTGCCCACACCTGCAGGGAGACCATTGGACAGGGGGAGGGGGCGGTGCGCCAGACCCTGGCGCCGCTGGACACCTTGCGGGCCCACCGGGAGGGCACGGAATTGGCGCGGACACTGGCTGTTTATCTGCTGGATGCCGCGTGCAGTGTGACGCAGACAGCGCAACTGCTGTATCTCCACAAAAACACCGTCAAATACCGCCTGCAGCAGATCAATGGCCGCCTGGGATACCCGGCGGGGAAGCTGCCGGAGATTTTTTCCCTATATACGGCATGTGCTGTTGGGCGGATGCTGGGAGATTGAGATTGTCTCGCCGGACAACCCGGACAGTCAGATAGGATGTCCTTTTTCTGGATTTTTTCCATTCAGCCCCTCTATTACGATAGAACAGCGGCCATCCATTGTCCAAAAAGACAATGGATGGCCGCTGTTTTTCTGCCTGGCGGCCAATTACTTTTCCGCCGGCAGATGCTAGAATATCTGTGAACCGAGGGCCCTGTGTCCCTCTGGTTTCTTGATTTTAAGGAGGGATGTTTCA
Organism: uncultured Oscillospiraceae bacterium; assembly: GCA_904419145.1. GTDB lineage: Bacteria > Bacillota > Clostridia > Oscillospirales > Oscillospiraceae > CAJFPI01. The sequence continues at coordinate 42,156 of CAJFQQ010000005.1, forward strand.
GAATGAACAATCAATCCGGGTTTGAAATCCGTCCCGAGCAGCGGCAGAGCTGGCTCTCCATTGCCATGGTGTGGGCGGGCGGTATGATCTGCGTGCCCTGCCTGATGGTGGGCGGCGTGCTCTCCGGCGGCGGACTTTCCATTGCGCAGATTATTGCAGCAATTCTGATCGGCTATGGCCTGATCTGCGCCTATATGATCTTTATCGGTATGGCCGCCTGCGATACGGGTCTGCCGGTTTCTGTGCTGGCGGAGGGCGCCTTGGGCCGGAAGGGCGCCCGATATATCATCAGTACCCTGCTGGCCATCGCCTGTGTAGGCTGGTTTGGCATCCAGTCCGCCACCTGCGGACAGGCCTTCGCCTCCATGGTAGCGGATATGATGGGGATGGAAGGGGCCAGCAGCACGATGGTCGTCGTCTCCTCCATCGTGTGGGGTGTGATCATGCTCATCACGGCCTGCGCCGGGTTCAAGGGCCTCAAGTGGCTCAACTACCTGGCGGTGCCCCTGCTGGTTATTGTCTGCCTCTATGGCCTCATTGCTGGCATCGTCCGCAACGACGGCGCTGCAGCCATCGCCGCCTACGCCCCGGAGGTGTCCTCCGGCATGGTGTTCGGGATCTCCATGGTGGTGGCCTCCTTTGCCCTGGGCGGCGTGATCTCCGCCGACTACTGCCGCTACGCCAAGAGTCGCGGGGACGTGGTCAAGTCCTCCATTGTAGGCGTCATTCCGGCGGGGCTCTTTATGCTGCTCACCGGCGCACTGATGAGTATTGTCACTGGGCAGTATGATATCTCCGCGATCCTGGCCAGCCTGGGGGTCCCTTTGTTTGGGCTTATCGCGCTGGTGCTGGCCACTTGGACCACCAATGTCACCAACGCCTACTCCGGCGGCCTGGCCCTGAGCAACCTGCTGGGCTTTGATGAGAGCAAGTTTACAGTTACCACCGGGATCGCCGGCGGGATCGGCACCCTCCTGGCCGCCTTCGGCCTGCTCAACGCCTTCCAGGGATTCTTGTCCCTCATGTCCGCGCTGATCCCGCCCCTGGCAGGGGTCATCATCGCCGGCTACTGGGTGGTGGGCCGCGGCAGTGTGGAAAGATTCCAGAGACGGGATGGCTTTTCCGCCCCGGGTGTGATTGCCTTCCTTGTAGGGGCCGTCCTGGCCTGTATCACTGGCGGCACATTCGCCAGCTTCCCGGCCTTAGTGGCTGCCGCCCCCTGGCTGAATATCCCGTTTTTCGTGGGGCCGGTGAACGGCATTGTGGTCTCCCTGGTCCTCTACGTAATCTTGGAAAGGCTCATGCGCAGCAGACCTTGAATATAGAAAGGAGAGAACAGACTTGCGTACCATTGGTATTCCTGAGATTGAAGATATCGCCCTGGGCGCGGCATTGCTGGGCGCCGGTGGGGGAGGTGATCCCTACATTGGAAAGCTGGTGGCCATCGGGGCGGTAAAGGAGTGCGGCCCTGTAAAATTGCTGGATCCGGAGGAGGTCCCGGACGATGCCCTGATCGTCCCCATCGCCATGATGGGCGCCCCCACGGTCCTGTGTGAGAAGGCGGTGGGCGGCAGCGAGTACAAGACGCTGTATGATACGGTATCCAGTTTCTTCGGCAAGCCCATTTACGCCTTTATGCCTATGGAGGCCGGCGGGGTGAACTCCATGCTGCCCATCGCGGCGGCGGCCCGCCTGGGCCTGCCGCTGGTGGATGTGGACGGTATGGGCCGTGCCTTCCCGGAGCTCCAGATGGTCACCTTCACCATCGGCGGCGGCTCCGCCACGCCCATGGCGCTGGTGGATGAGAAGGGCAACTCCTGCATCTTCAAGACCATTACCAACAAGTGGACGGAGGAGCTGGCCCGGGCGGTGACCATGTCCTGCGGCGGTTCGGTCTCCGTCTCTCTCTACCCCATGGAGGGCGCCTTCATGAAGCAGTACGGCGTCCATGGCATCGTCACCCGCAGCCAGAAGCTGGGCGCCGCTATTCGGACCATGAAGGAGGTCACCGACGGTACCCCGGAGGAGGAGTTCTTCCGCGTCACCGGCGGCCACAAGCTCTTCCGGGGCAAGATCGGCGACGTGCTGCGGGAGGTCCGGGCCGGCTTCAACTTCGGCAAGGTGGTGCTGGAGGGCATCTATGAATATAAGGGCCGCCAGGCCTATGTGGAATTCCAGAACGAGAACCTCACCGCCACGGTGGACGGGGAGATCCTGTGCACCACCCCTGACCTCATCTGCCTGGTGGATACGGAGACCTTCACACCCGTCCCCACAGACGCATTAAAATACGGCAAGCGGGTTCTGGTGGTGGGCCTGGAGTGCTTCCCCCTGTGGCGCACGCCGGAGGGGCTGGCCCTGGTGGGGCCCCGGTATTTCGGGGTGGACACCGACTATATCCCGCTGGAGGAGCGGTGCAAGGGAGGTCGCGGCTGATGTATAAGCTGGGAATTGATGTGGGCGGCACCAACACAGACGCCGTCCTGATTGACGAAAACTTCAATGTGGTGGCCAGTGTGAAGCGCCATACCACCCCCGACGCCTATGAAGGCATCCTGGATGCGGTCCGCTCTGTGCTGGAGGAGTCCGGCGTGGACCGGAAGGAAATCGGGCAGGCCATGCTGGGGACGACCCAGTGCACCAACGCCATTGTGGAGCGCAAGCATCTGGCGCCCATCGGCGTGCTGCGCATCGGCGCTCCCGCCACAGTGGGGATCCCGCCCATGGTGGACTGGGCGGAGGATCTCCGGGCCATTGCTGTGGATACCGCCGTCATCGGCGGCGGGTTTGAATACGACGGGAAGGAACTCGCCCCCTTTGACGAGGGGGCAGCCCGGGCCTTTTTTGCGGGCCTGCAGGCCAAAGGCGTGCGCTCTGTCGCCATCTCCTGCGTGTTCTCCACGGTCCGTGATGACCACGAGCGCCTGGCGGCGAAGCTGTGCCGGGAGGTCATGGGGGCGGACGTCCACGTGTCCATCTCCAGCGAGATCGGCTCCATGGGACTGATCGAGCGGGAGAACGCCACCATTCTCAACGCCGCGCTCTACCAGGTGTCTCAGTCCTTTACCGAGGGGTTTGCCCGCTCTTTGGCGGACCTGGGCGTCACCAATGCCCAGATCTATCTCTCTCAGAACGACGGTACGCTGATGACCATGGACTACGCCCGGCGTTACCCGATCCTCACCATTGCCTGCGGTCCCACCAACTCCATCCGGGGCGCCAGTTATCTGAGCCAACTGCGGGATGCGATTGTCATCGACGTGGGCGGCACCACTACGGATCTGGGCGTAATCCAGCACGGGTTTCCCCGGGAGTCCGGCGTGGCGGTGACCATCGGCGGGGTACGCACCAATTTCCGGATGCCGGATGTGGTGTCCATTGGCCTGGGCGGCGGTTCCATCGTGCGCCAGCGGCCGGACGGGACCGTGACAGTGGGCCCGGATTCGGTGGGCTACCGGATCACCGAGGAGGCGCTGTGCTTTGGCGGCAGCGTCTGTACCGCCACGGATATCGCCGTCCGGCTGGGCATGGCGGATCTGGGAGACCGAGAAAAGGTCATGCACCTGGAGGAGGGATTCGCCCGAAGGGCCATGGAGGCCATCACCACTCTGGCGGAGGACGCCCTGGACGCCATGAAGGTATCCGCCGATGATGTGGATGTGATCCTGGTGGGGGGCGGCTCCATCATCCTGCCCGAGAAGCTTGCCGGCGCGCGGCGCGTAACCAAGCCCGCGGAGGGCGGCGTGGCCAACGCCATCGGCTCCGCAATTTCCAAAGTCTCCGGCACCTGCGAGAAGCTGATGGACTACAATGAGATCCCCCGGGAGCAGGCACTGGCACAGGTGAAAGCCGAGGCGGTGGAGCTGGCTGTGAACGCCGGTGCTGTCCGGGAGAGCGTGGAGATCATTGATGTGGAAGATGTGCCGCTGCAGTACTACCCGGGCAACACCTGCCGGGTGAAGGTGAAAGCAGCCGGCGACCTGGCATAAAAATAAGGGCGCAATAATGGAATTAGAGGATGCCGGCTTGCAGAATAGCAGGTCGGCATCCTCTTTTCTCGGCCGTCTTATTGTGAGCGCTCTGCCGCATCCGCGGTGCCCTTTTTGGCATCGTTTGTATTCCAGTCAGCTGTCCATGGGGCGGCGGAACTTTCTCGCTATGGTGGACGCCGAAGGCCTGTCGGGAGACATACAATTTTGTTGCACATATTATATTGCAGGTTCGGATAATAAAATTTGTACATCGCCGTTGCAAAAAATTAGAATAATTTTATAATAAAATTCTATACAATTCAAAGAAGATGTGCTACACTACCAGATGAGAAAGGAGAGGATCAAATGACAGAGCAATCGCCGACTACAAGATCTACTGGGCTTCGCCCTGTCCTGATGGTCGTTGTGCTGGGCATGGCCTACTTTTTCAGCAACTTCCATCGGCTTTCCCTGAGTGTCATCGGGGATGTCATCGCAGTGGATTATGATCTAACGTCACAGCAATTGGCAACCCTTGGTTCCGCCATTTTCTATTCCTATGCACTTATGCAGATTCCCTGCGGATTCATAGCAGACCGCGTACCGGCGAAGCGGCTTATTGCTGGCTCCTGTGTCCTGGCGGCGGGGGCGACCTTGTGGTTTGCCTATGCCAGCGGATTTACAAGCCTTGTTCTGGCTCGTGTTCTGACAGGGCTTGCTACTGCACTGGTCTATGTACCCTCTTTGGCGGTCATCCGCAAGCAGTTCGGCGACAGACGATATGGGACGATGACGGGGATTATAGTCGCTATGGGACAGCTGGGCTCTGTCTGCGCGTCGGCTCCTTTGAAATTTTTAGCCGATCAGTTCAGCTGGCGGTTTGCTTTTTTGATCATCGGCGCTGTCTCTGTGGCGCTGGCAATAGCGGCGTGGTTCCTGGTGCTGGATCCGGAGGCCCATGAAAGGGGCGGCGTTCGGAAGAAAAGCAGTTGGAAGGCGGCGCTCTCTGCAGGCAGCCTCAGCATCGCGGTGTGGTTCTTTATCACAGGCGGAACGCGGCTATCCTTCCAAAGCCTCTGGGGGACCCGATATTTTACGCAGTCGCTGGAATTGGACACCTCTGCAGCCAGCCTCTACCTCATGCTCATCTCGGTCGGCTGTATTGTTGGCTCGGTCATTCTTGGACGTGTGGCTGATAAGATCGGAAATGTTCGGACGGTAGTATTTAGCACCGCAGCGTTTGCGGCGCTTTGGGTCTGCTTCGCTCTTCTTAGACCCGCTATTCCCGCGCCTGCCCTGGCGGTGCTGTGCTTGCTGCTGGGGGCCATGGGTGCCGGCGGATTCACGGTGGGCTTCAGCTGTATTCGACTGTTTGCTGGGAAGGAGAGTACTGGCATCGTAACCGGCGTCAGTAATTGCTGCGCCTTTATGGGTAGTGCTGTATTTACACAAATTAACGGTACGATCATGGGATTTGCCCCGCAAAGCAGCTCCAGCGGACAGTTTTCTTTCCTCCTGATGCTGTTTTTCCTGTTGTCCCTGGCTGGCGCAGTTCTGGTGGCGCTTGTCAATCGGAAACGGTTCAAGCAGTAGCGGAGCCCGATGGCGGGTGGCACCTCGCGGAGATTTTTGAGGGGTTGCCTGTACAAATTTCGAATTCTATGGTATGCTGTCAATAAACAACTATCATGGATGAAGGAGAACTGTTATGGAGCAGGAGGAATTGCTGTTGATCCTGGAGGGAATTGTGTCCGGCCTGTCCAAACTGCTGGGAGAGGATACGGAGATTGCCCTGTACGATCTGGATAAACAGGAGTTGGTATATATTGCAAACGGCCATATTACCGAGCGGGCGCCGGGTTATAAGCTCAATCCGTCGGTCTATGACGTCATCATCCGCTTGGCAGATCCAGATGGGCACGTTATCGGCTACGGTACCAGGTCATCCAAGGGGAAACAGCTGCGCTCCTCTCATTTCTTGATCCGCGACAAGCAGCAGGTTCCCCGGGCGCTTATCTGTATCAACCAGGATACCGCCAAGCTGCAGGCGGCTCGAGATCTGCTCAGCTCTATGATCTCGCTGCGGCCGCTGTCCGACTCTCCGAAACCGGATGAAAGCGATATCAATTATATCCAAAAGATGACCCAGCAAGTTATTGTCAATGCCATCGAAAAGATGAAGCCGACTTCTATTGATACCCGCGAGAGCAAGTTGGAGGTGCTGCGGCAGCTGGAGCTGAAGGGTGTTTTCGCGGTGAAGGATGCGGTCCCTAATGTCTGCCGACTGCTGTCTATTTCTCAGGCGACATTATATAACTATTTGAGGGAAATCCGCAGTCAGGATACAGCAGCCGCACGACAACAACTCCAGATCTGAAAGTACAAGACAGAACCCATCGCCAGGTGATTTCACCTGGCGATATTTTTTGCCTTGTGGTTATTAATAAATTCTAAGTTAGAATATTATTATAAATGCCATATGGATTTTTGCGAGATTCTATGCTACTATTTTAATGTAATTTTATTCTAAAATTTGATGCATTTTATATATATTTTATAGATCCGGGAAAAGCAATTTTGAGAAGAGAAAGGAGTCATGGTATGAAGCAACGTACAAAGCGCACCCCCTCGGTCCTGGTTTCGGGTCTGTCACTGGTTCTGGTCATCGCCGTGGTGGTCATCGGCATCCGTATTGGCATCGGCTCCCAGATGTCGCTGTTCTGCGGCGCGGTGGTGGCCATGGTAGTGGGCCTCCTGCTTGGCATCCCCTGGGAGGAAATCCAGAAATCCATGTTGAAAGTCATTGACAACAGCATGGTGGCGATTCTGATTCTGATTATCGTGGGCATCATGATCGGCGCGTGGATCATCGGCGGAACGGTTCCCTCCCTGATGTACTATGGGCTCAAGCTCTGCACCCCCAGGCTGATCCTGCCGCTGACGTTTGTCCTCTGTTCGATCATGTCCGTCTTTACCGGCACCAGCTTCGGCTCCATCGCCACCATGGGCCTGGCCCTGACAGGCGTGGCCATGGGTATGGGTGTGCCGGTTCCCATGGTGGTGGGTGCCGTAATTTCTGGAGCCTACTTTGGCGACAAACTTTCTCCTATGTCCGATAATACCAATATGGCCTCGGCCATGAGCGGCGCCACCCTGTATGAGCACATCGGCTCCATGATGTACACCACCGTGCCGGCCACGCTGCTGACCCTGGTGCTCTACGTCGTCCTGGGCCTGCAGTACGGGTCCGGCGACATGGACACCACCAATATCGACCTCATGCTCACCACCCTGGATGCCCACTTCAACATCAGCATCGTGGCGATTATCCCCGCCATACTGATGCTGGTGGTATCCGCGCTAAAGGTGCCGGCCATTCTGGGCCTGTCCGGCGTGGCGGTGTTCAGCCTGGCCTTCGCCATGATCCTCCAGGATGTGGGCTTCATCGAGGTCATGACCGCCGGCTTCTCCGGCTATGTCTCCGACACCGGCGTGGCCATGGTGGACACCATCCTCACCCGCGGCGGCATCAGCTCCATGATGGCCACCGTGGCCCTGGTCATCATCGCCAGCCTCATGGGCGGCGCGCTCCAGGCCAGCGGCGTGCTGACGGTGTTCGTGGAGAAGGGCCTGATGCGCCTGATCAAGCGGCGCTCCGCCCTGGTGTTTGTTACTATGATCTACAGCTACTTCATTCTCCTCATCTCCGGTAACCAGGTCCTGGGTCTGGTAATGGCCGGCCCTACCTTCCAGGAGGCCTATGACGACATGGATTTGCACCGAAAGGTCCTGTCCCGAGCCATGGCGGACACCACCACCGTGGCCGCGCCTCTGGTGCCGTGGAGCACAGCCTGCGCCTATACCATGGGTGTGCTGGGTGTTACTGCTGCCTATATTCCATACGCATTCCTCTGCTATACCGTTCCTATTTTCACCATTATTTGTGCAATAACGGGCTTTGGAACCTGGCACAAGGACGGGACGCCTTATTGGAAAAAGAAGAAGGCTTCTGTTTGACTTGATCCATCACTACCAAAAGGAGGGTCTATATGCGAGACTTTGAACCGAAAAAAATGAAAGCCATCACCTTTACTGGCATCCGCCGTGTATTGGAAAAAGCAACCCAGATGGAGGCGGCGGGTCAGTCCATTGTACACTTTGAGATTGGGCAGCCGGACTTTGTGACACCCCAGTATATTCGGGATGCCGCCTGCGCCTCCCTGCAGAAGGGGAATACGCGATATACTTCCAACTATGGCACCATGGCCCTGCGCAAAGCCATTGCCGAAAAGTTGGAGCGGGAAAACAACATTCACGCCGACCCGGATGGAGAAATCATGGTGACTGTGGGCGGTGAAGAGGCGATGGCAGCGGCGATCCTGGCCTTGGTGGATGCCGGGGACGAGGTGATTTTGTCCGACCCGGGTTACTCCCCCTATGACAGCATGGTAAAAATTGCAAACGCCGTGCCGGTATATGTCCCTCTGCGGGAGGACACCAACTGGAGCTTCGATCTGGAGGCGTTGGAGCGGAGCATCACGCCTCGCAGCACTCTGTTGATGCTTACCTCGCCAAGCAACCCCACAGGTACCATGATGGATCGGGAGAGCCTGGAGCGGCTGGCGGAAATCTGTGTGAAACACGATTTGGTCGTGATTGCCGACGAGGCCTATGAGCGGGTGCTGTATGACGGTAATATTCACGTGTCCATTGCCAGTCTGCCGGGCATGTGGGAGCGGACGGTGACCATCCAGTCTTTCTCCAAAAGTTACTCCATGTGCGGCTTCCGCATCGGTTATATCGCCGCCTGCAAGAACCTGATGCGAATTCTGATCCGCAGCCACCAGAAAATTGTCCTCTGTGCCACCAGTTTTGCCCAGGATGCCGCATTGGCGGCGCTTCAGGGACAGTCAGACGAGATTTCCCACATGCTTACAGAATTCGACAAGAGGCGTGTCCTGATTTACGACACCTTTGTTCGGCTGCAGATTCCCTGTAACAAGCCCCAGGCAGCGTTCTATGTCTTCCCGAATGTCAGCTGCTTGGGAATGGATGGCGACGAATTCTGCAACCGTTTTCTGGATGAGTATGGCGTAGCTTGTGTACCGGGCAGTGAATTTGGCCCTCATGCCCGCAATCATGTACGGATTTCCTACGCCACATCCCTGGAGCAGTGCCAGGAGGGCATGGAGCGCCTGACGCGGTTTGTGCAAAAGTGCCGCGGAGAGATTTGAGTTGAGAAGAGGTGGTACTCATGGCCTACCGCATTTTTGTCATCAATACCGGATCCACCTCCACGAAGATCGCCCTGTTTGAGGGGGAGGAGGAACTCTATTCCCGGACAATCGACCACCCTGTACAGGAGCTGAAATGTTTTCAGGGGCTGGACGATCAGTTGCCCTACCGCAAAAAGGCCATCGCTGATGCTCTGGCCGCCGACGGGGTAGACTTGGCGGGCATTTCAGCGGTGGCTGCCCGGGGCGGTACCTTCGGCTATGCCAAGGGCGGTGCCTATCTGGTGGAGGAGAATTTGCTGGAGGCATGCCATCACCCCATTACAACACATCCCTCCAACCTGTCGGCAATTCTTGGATATGATGTTGCCCAGGAGATGGGGTGCAGCGCCTATATCTATGATGCGGTCTGCGTCAACGAGGTGACGGATGTTGCCCGGGTTACCGGTCTCCACGATGTGAAGCGCCGGCCCTTCTCCCATGTGCTCAACACACGGGCGGTTGCCCGGGAGCAGGCTGCCAAGATGGGATGCCGCTATGAGGACATGAACTTTATTGTGGCCCATTTGGGCGGCGGCATCAGTATCAACGTCCATGACCACGGGCGCATTGTCGATCTGGTATGTGACGACGAGGGGCCCATGTCCCCCGAGCGGGCAGGACGGCTCAATGGAAAGGCGCTGATTGACCTGTGCTTTTCAGGAAAATATGACAAGGCGGCCATGATGCGGCGCATCAAGGGCGCTGGCGGCCTGATTGACCACTTGGGGACCAGCGATTTGAGAGAGGTGAGCAGCCGCATCCGAAATGGAGATGATCATGCGGCATTTGTGCTGTCGGCCATGGGGTACCAGATTGCAAAGGACATAGCAGCGCTGTCGGCAGTAGTTGGAGGAAAGGTTGATCAGATTATTCTCACTGGCGGCGGAGCCTACTGTGAGGAGCTGGTTCGTCCCATTCAGGAACGCATCGCCTATATTGCGCCGGTAAATGTTGTGCCGGGTGCTATCGAGATGGTGGCGCTGGCTCGGGGAGTTACCCGTGTGCTGGAGGGCAGCGAAGAGGTTCACATATTTCAAAAGGAGGCGTGAGCATCGCCATGTATCAGAATTTTGACGCCATGATTGCTGCGGCAAAACAGCTCCCGGCAAAACGGACGGTCTGCATTGCCGGCGCAGCTGATCCCAAAATCCTGCATATGGCGGCGGAGCTGGTGAAGGAGGACCTTTGCCGCGTGGTTCTGGTGGGGGATCAGACAGAAATCGAAGCCCAGGCGCACGATCAGGGGTTGGAGCTGTCGGCGGTTACCTTGATCCATGAGAAAGATACGGCCCAGGTAGGCCGCACCGCTGCGGCGCAGGTTCATAACGGCGCTGCGGATGTATTGGTGAAGGGAAAGATGAATACCAGCGATTTCCTGCGGGCAGTCCTTGACAAAGAGGTTGGGCTCCGGACCGGCGATAAGCTCAGCGTCCTGACCTGCTATGATGTCCCTGGGCAGAAAAAGCTGTTTTTCCTGACAGATGGCGGCATGATTGTAGCCCCTACCCTGGAAGAGAAGGTTATGATCCTGAAAAACGCGGTAGGCGTTCTTCACAATCTGGGGATTGCCAGACCCAAGGTAGCAATCCTCTCCGCCAATGAGAAGGTTTCTCCCAGTATGCCCTCCACAGTGGATGCGGCGGAGCTGTGTGCTATGGCCGGGCGGGGCGAGTTGCCCGAGGCCGTTTACGAGGGCCCCATCGCTTTTGATGTCGCCATGCGGCCGGACGCTGCGTCGGCAAAAGGTATTGAGAGCCGCGTCAGCGGGGATGTGGATCTATTCCTGGTACCCAATATTGAAACGGGAAATTGCCTGGGGAAATCCATCGGTTATTTTGGCGGAGGACAAACTGCCGGCATTGTGATCGGCGCCAGCCGCCCTGTGGTGATGTCCTCTCGGGCGGCCTCTATCAAAGGAAAGGTAACGGCCATTGCGTGGGCACTGCTGGCCTGCGGAAATTGAAAAAGGAGTGTGATTGGCATTGAGCAAGGCATATGTAGATCCGGAGCGGTGCAAGAGCTGCGGTCTGTGCATCGCCTACTGTCCGAAGAAAGCGCTGGAGATGACAGACGAAATCAATTCCCATGGCTACAAGCATGTGCAGGTTCTGGAGGATGTCTGCATCGGATGCGGCACCTGCTATACGGTCTGTCCCGACGGTGTGTTCACGATTACGGATGGGGAAGGAGGGAAGATCCATGGGTGATATGATCAAAGGCAACATCGCGGTTGCCGAGGCTGCCGTGCGGGCCGGCATCGAGGTCTATGCCGGTTATCCGATTACCCCCTCTACGGAGGTCATGGAGTATCTGTCTGACCGGCTGCCGGCGCTGGGGCGCACGTTTATCCAGGCGGAGAGCGAGCTGGCCGCTATCAATATGGTGCTGGGCGTTTCCGCATGCGGCCGCCGGGTGCTGACCGCCTCCTCCGGCCCGGGCATCTCGCTGAAGCAGGAAGGAATTTCCTATATGGCCCAGATGAATTTCCCCTGTGTGATTCTCAATGTGGTGCGCTGGGGCAACGGCCTGGGATCTCTGGACGGCGCTCAGACGGATTATTTGCGGGAGACCAGGGGCGGCGGCAACGGGGATTACCGCAACATCGTGCTCTGCCCCTCCACGGTGCAGGAGACTGTGGATTTGATGTATGAGGCCTTCGATATTGCGGAAAAGTACCGCTGTATCGTGGTGGTTATGACGGACAGCGGCTTGGGACAGATGATGGAGCCCTGCGAAATGCCGCCGTTCCGCGAAATTAAAAAGTGTGACTGGGGTCTGGATGGCACTTATAAGGTAAAGCGTGCAGACTTTTTGGGTCGGAATATTCCTGGAGAATCCGAAGAATACATCAGGAAGGTCCGTGCCATGCGGGATCATGAACAGCGGTGGGAAACCTATGGGGCAGAGGATGCCGAATATATCTTTGTGGCCTTTGGCATGTGCGGCCGGGTAATGAACGGCTTGGTGCGGGAAATGCGCGCTGCGGGAGAAAAAGTTGGGCTGCTGCGCCCCATCACCGCCTGGCCGTTCCCGGAAAAGGCGTTTGAGGTGCTGCGGGAGAAGAATCCTCAGCTGAAGGGATTGATTACGGTGGAGACCAACGGCGAGGGGCAGATGGTGGAGGATGTTGCCCTGTATGCCAAGAAGTGCGGCTTGGGGCATCTGCCTGTCTATGCGCTGCCCTATGCATGCGGGGTTCCCAAAGATGACGTGGTAAAAGCCGACTTCGAAAAGATCCGCGCCGGCAAAATCAAGGAGGTGTTCTAATGGCGATTGAGAGACATGTCCCCTCCCTGTGCAATTATGCAATGTTTTGCGCTGGCTGCGGGCACGGCGTTCTGCTGCGGCTGATCTGCGAATGCCTTGAGGAGTTTGGCCAGGAGAAGAACACGATTGCCGCGATTGGTGTGGGCTGCAGCTGCCACCTCAAGTCCGGAATCAACTGCGACTTGGTTCAGTGTCCCCACGGCCGCGCTGGCGCCGTGGCTACAGGCATCCGCCGGGCGGAGCCGGAAAAATTTGTTTTTACATATCAGGGTGATGGGGATGCCTACAACATTGGGATTGCCGAGACGCTGAACGCTGCATATCGCAATGAAAACATTTGCGTTTTCGTGGTCAATAATAACAACTTCGGAATGACCGGCGGGCAGATGAGCTGGACCACAATGGAGGGACAGGTAACCGCCACATCTCCCCACGGTCGGGATATTGCGCTGACTGGCGCACCTATCAAGGTCCCGGAGATGATCGCCCACAGCTTCCATCCGGCATATGTTGCCAGAGGGGCCGTCAGCACGCCCAAAGAGATTAACCGTCTGAAGGGATACATCAAAAACGCATTCCAAGCCCAGCTCAACCATGAGGGCTACTCCATGGTGGAGGTATTGAGTACCTGCCCAACCAACTGGAATATGGATCCCCTGAAGGCTCACCAGCACCTGATGGAGAATGTCGTCCCCTATTATCAGCTGGGTGAATTCAAAAAGAGAGGAGAATGAGCATGCGTGAGGTATTATTCGCTGGCTTTGGCGGCCAGGGTGTTCTCACCGCCGGCCTGATCCTGTCTCAGATTGCCCTCTACTCGGGGAAAAATGCTACCTGGATGCCCTCTTATGGCGCGGCTATGCGCGGGGGCACTGCCAACTGTACCGTCCATTATGGAGACGGCCCTGTTTATAATCCGGGTCAGCAAAAGCCGGATCTGCTGCTGGCGATGAACACGCCGTCCTTCAAAAAGTTCAGCGGCATTGTGCGTACCGGCGGGATTGTTCTATACAATGCAGACATGATGACAGAGGATGCTGCAGTTCGCGAGGGAGTCCGATTGGTTCCGGTAAACTGTAACCAGATTGCTGATAAACTGAATAATCCCAGGGGAGCGAATATTGTTATGATGGGCGCCATCGTGAAACTTCTGGGCGATTTTGAGTACGAGACTGGGCTGGCCGGTATGAACGACATGTTCCGAAAAAAGGGAAAAGAGAAATTCGAGGCCAAAAATACGGAGGCGTTCCAAGCCGGATATGCGGCTGTCTGATACCCACTGCGGCACCGAGATGGAGAGATTGATTTGAAAAGCTGGCGGGCAAGATGATACAATCATCTTGCCCGCTGATTTTTGTCCCCTTTTTTCTGCAGCTATGATAGGGCAAAAATATGCAAATGCAAAAGTTTTTTATAAAGTGAGATGCCGGTAGCTGCTGCGTCGTTTTAATCATAGGAACAGCGGCAGAGGAGGGATCAGATTGCTGACAATGTATCTGGCCATGCTGGGCAGCGAGGCGGACCGGGAGCGGTTTGCCCTGCTCTACGAGGCCCATGAGAAGCGGCTCTACGCCGTGGCACTGAAAATTTTGGGAAATCCCGTCCAGGCAGAGGATGCCGCCCAGCAGGCCTGGCTCCAGGTGCTGCGCAACTGGGACCGGGTCAATGGCCTGGAGTGGGAGGCGGCGGCCAAATATCTGGCTGTGGCTGCCAAAAACGCCGCTTTGGATTCCTTGAAAAAGGAGCGGTGGACTGCCTCCATGCCGGAGGACTGGGACGCGCCTGCGCCGGAGCACAACCTCGGGGAGTATCCATCGGCTGGTAGAACTGATTTGTTCTATGCCAGAGGGATACCGGCGCATTTTGGAACTGAAATTTGTGGAGGAGGAGACCAACCAGGCCATCGCCCGGCGGCTGGGGCTCAAGGAGTCCACTGTTTCCACCCGAATCCAGCGGGGGCGGAAACTGCTCCTGGCCGCTATGGAACAGGAGGGATACTGCTATGACTGAGAACCGCTTTGACGCGCTGCTGCGCGATGCCCTGCTGGACGCCAACTGGCTGGAATACCGTACCGTCTGGGAGGAGGCGGAGGAGCCGGATTTCTCGCCGCCCTATCTCCGCTGGCGGAGGAACCTGCTGGCGGATCCATTTGGCTTTGTGAAACGGAAACTGCGCCCGGTGTGGGTCCGGGCGCTGCGGATGGCAGCCTGCATTGTCCTGATCTCCGCCGTGGCGCTGGGAACGCTGATGGCGGTGAGTCCCACGGTTCGGGCGGCGGTGCTGAACTGGCTGCGGGAGATCAGCGGGAATTACATGACCTACACCTCGGACCAGTCCGCACAGACTGATGCCCTGCCCTCCAACTGGCGTATCACCTGGCTGCCGGAGGGCTGGGAACTGCGGGAATTGACCTCCAACGGCCAGATCTACGAGGAGCCGTCTAGCCAGGGTGGGCTGACTTTTGCCTGTGCGCCGCCCGGCGATTCCCAGATGGCCACCAATGTTTACGATGTTGAAGATGCGGATGTGGTACGCAGCACGATCCAGGTACAAGGGGCCGACGCGGACTACTATGAATCTGAGGCTTACCGGGTACTGCTGTGGGAGAATGAAGCGGGTTTCCTGTTCCTGCTGCGGAACACAGGAGGCTTGGCAGAGGAGGACTTTCTGAAGGTTGCGGAGAGCGTCTCCTATTACGAGGGATCTGGCACGGCCTATGTGCTGGACTGGGCCTCAGAGGACTACGAACCTCTCAACCGCTATGAACTGATTGGAGCCTGCACAGAGGAATGGATCAACGATGCCGACCAGGTGCTGTTGACCTGGCAGTATATCACCGACCCCGTATGCTCCTTCGCTACGCCGGAGGGCGAGCCGGAGGAAATCCCCTTGGGGAACGGTGTGACTGCCCAATACTGGGCAGCAGCGGAATCGTTCCAAGGTGAGCCCGCCACCGTCATTATAAACGGGGAGGAGATGGAACTGGATGGTTCCACCATCACGGTAAACGGCTTTACCATCACTGTCGGTACAGGTCCGGGGGAGGCCTCCAGCAGCACCCTGCTGTGGACAGGCCCGGATAGCGATACTACCTTTCTGCTGCAGGGTATCCTGAGCCGCGAGAACCTGCTGGACATGGCCCGGAGCCTTCGGGAAGTTCCAGCCAATCCGTCGCCTCCGTCCCATAATATCTTGTTTTCAGAGGGGACCGCCGGTGGCTGAGGCAAAGATTTTCAAAATTTTTTGAAAATTGTGAGACGCAGCGCCCTCCCCGTTCGTTTCTAAGGCAGAAGCGAACGGGGAGGGCTTCTCCGTTCCAAAAAAACAGAAAGGATGAGAAAAACGATGAAAACCAGAAGAAGCGCGTTTCTGTCCGGCTGTCTCACCACCCTGCTGCTCCTGACGCTGGGCACTTCTGTCCTGGCTGCCTCAGGGCAGATCTCGTTCAACGTCTGCAGCGTGGCGGTGGACGGGGAGACAGAAATCACCGCCGGGAGCACTGTCACGGCCTCCAACGGACAGCAGATCCCCTCCTCCATCCTCTACACCGATGCCGCCGGCGGCGGGACCAACTACCTGCCCCTGCGGACCATCAGCCAACTGCTGGGGGTGGAGGTGGGCTATGACGCCGCCACTAAGACGGCGTATATCGGCCAATGGCCGGAAACCGCAGCCACAGCGGGAAAACGGTGGCAAAAGGAGGTTGATGGAAGGACTGTCACCTATTTCTGCGAGGAGGAGGGCCACATATATACCACGCCCCTGACCTACCGCCCCACCTGGCAAGCGGATGGATGGGGCCTCGATGAGATGAGCCACGATGTCCGCAATTACACCACTTCCTGGCAGTACAGCGGGCCGGAGGGGACAGTTACCATGCAGTGCGCTTATCCGTCCACTGCAGGGTTCGGCAGGCAGATGAACAGCACAGAGGCCATTGAAAACTGTCAGACTGTGACAGTACAGGGCCGCAGCGCAGATTACTATCAGGATGGGAATTTCCATTTGCTGGTCTGGGAAAATCCGGAAGGAATCCTCTTTTATCTATCTGGGAAAAACGTGACGCGGGATCTGCTGATAGATGCGGCGGAGAGTGTGGAGCCCTGTACCGCAACAGTTGGAACATATTCGCTGGGCTGGCTTCCCCAGGGCTATTCCCGGATGGAGCGCTATGTCATTGCGGATACCCAGCAGGAGTACTGGGTCCGGGATGGGGTGGCCCTCTCTTGGATGGCTTCGGGCAGTGAACTCTCCCTCCCGGACTGGGAGAGCAGCGCCGCGGATATCAGGGATATGGAGGGCCAATTCTGGGAGGCGGAGGAACTCCACAGCAGTGATGACAAGGAAGAGGATCCTGATACCGGGGATACAGGTGTCACGATTACCACCGCTGTAATCCCAGGGGAGCAGGGGATGAACACCCTGGCCTGGCAAGACCCGGATACGGGGCTCTATTTCCGCCTGCAGAGTATTCTGGATAAAGACATCATGCTCCATATAGCAGAACAGGTGGCGTCGGTCCAGCCATCCGGGCAATTGGGGAGAGCGTCATAGCTTGATGATTTCCTGGACGTCAGGGACAGAGGCTGTGAACACCTGACAAAAGGGTAAACGGGTCCGGGTCGCATCCCAGGATCCGACAATTGCAGAATGGAGCGCTTTTACAAAGGAGAAGCCGTCGATTTCGCCGGAAATCGACGGCTTCTCCTTTGTAAAAGGTTTACACCGATTTGATTGAAACGCACACGCTGTGCGTTTGGAAGGAGCGGAACCAGGGCGTGGACTCCGCCATATCCGTTGGGCGGACAGTGATGCTGTCGGAAAAATCGAGACGGCGGACAGGAACTTCCGCGTCATATAGGGATTGAAGGCTGTGTGTCGGGGCTGCAGAATAAGTGGCTTTTGATGCTATACATTTTCCTGTCAAAACGAGTCAAATTTTGTCTGTATATGTCAAACAGGAGACAAAAGCAAAAAAATGGAATATGATGGAAATAGGAGTAAGGACAAAAGCCGGATGCTGCCAAGGAAAAGGCAAAGATGCCTTCGCCAAAGTTGAGTTCTATGTATTGATTTTGCAGAGGACGGTTAATTTTTGAATTCTTGCTCCCTTGCACTGCAAAGCTATCTGATCGTTTATGCAAAGGGGGAGGTTATTATGGACACAATTATCCGCAATACGCTGCGTCCTTTTGGGATTACTCGCAATTACCGTGGATATCCCCAGACTGTCTTTGCAATTGCGCTGGTAATAGAGGACGAAGCCCGCCTACGTCATATTATGGCGGATATCTATGAGGTAGTGGCAGAACAGATCCACTGCAAGGCGGCAAATGTGGAACGTAATATCAGGACCGTTATTTTGTGCGCATGGCGGAAAAACCGCGCGCTACTATGTGAGATGGCAGGCTATCCGGTTGTAACGCCGCCATCTGTATCCCAGTTCCTAGATGTTGTGGCATCATATATTCAAAGGAATCCGTTTCCAGTGCCTGCACACCAGAGCTAAGTCTGAGCAAGAGCGCTTTGTCCAGCCCGTGTCTATCTATTTTTGTAATTTGGCGGTAACATCGTAACTTAAAAGGAGGATTGAAATGACTCGGGCAGAAGAGATGATACGATGGATTATAGGCACAGATTTTAAGGAATGCTATGTGGTTTTGTCACAGGCTATAGATGTAGCTTATGGGGCATTGCCGGAAAAACTTTCTATAGGCGATATTGGGCGTCAGGTTCACATCCAGACGGGGAAGGGAAAGACCGCTGTCTCCAAGGCGCTTTCCCGGGCAGCTGCCGAGATATGGGATCACGGGGATCAGGCAGTCCTGGCGGAGATATTTGGGAAGCAAATGGAACGGTGTGAAAAACCGCTGCCACGGGATTTGGTCTTTGCTCTGGCGTACTTTATGGAAAGGAGGCTGGTAAGATACCAAGTCTGGCGAGACAGGTATGATGGAAAGGAAGGCATTGTGGCGGTGGATCCGGTTACGGGGCGTTGGCTGGAGTCGGTATCGTTCCATCCGGAGAATCTGCAGATTGAGCAGTTTGTCCAATTGTTCAACCAGGATCATATCCCGTTGGAGCATTTCCGCGATTTTTTCGCGGGAAGCGAGTTGATGGAGCCGTTTGAGAGAATGTAATAAATGCATCGATACAGCCGGCCCCCGCACATTTTGTGCGGGATCCGGCTCTTGTGCTGCATGGGGAGATCTGTTGCTATAAAGCGAGATAAAGCGGCTGTATCCTCTTCCCGTGACAATGCCATACGGCGGCCCTGTGTATAGAGGCGGCAGGGCCCCCATTTTCCCATGATAAAAGAAGATGCATTTTTATGCCGGAAGAGGCGGAAGTATGACATATGCAGCGTGGGAATTGCGGAGGGGAGAGATGCTGTTTGCAGGATCCGCCGTCTCCATATTTGGCACAAAAACAGCTCGGGGCAGGGCGCACCGAGCTGTAGAATATGGCTGAGCACATGCGGCAGGAGGTGAGATTCCCCCTCTTAAAAGCAGGAGGCCCCGCGGGAACGTCCATGCCATATTGCCAGCATACCAAACTCATGCTGGTTTTGCAAGGGCAACAGGTGATATCAAGCAAACCCGCATGATTTACGCAAACAGGCCGCGCTTATTTCTTCCAGGCCGAAAAAAGTCCCCGCTTCTCATAGGGCTCACTGCGAACAGAAAGGGCGGTATACCCCGCCTGGCGGATGGTTTGCTTTAATGTATCCTCGTCAATTGGGGATTGCGCCAGTAGAACGGTTTGCTTTTTGCTGTGGGAAGATGCCACCTTTTTTACCGGAAAAGCTCTCCGGATGGCCTCATTGACATGTGCCTCGCACATTCCACACTGCATTCCGTCCACGGCTATGATATATCGTATCATTTCCCATACCTCCCAATTAGTTAGTATAAGCTAACAAAAGGATAGCAGATTTTTAAGCCACTGTCAACTCCTGCCTGGACAGCGCATCTTTTTTCTCGACGGACGCGCTGTGATATGGTATATTGGACTGATAAAGGGGGTGACAGCGTATGTTTGATTTCACCGGGCGCAAAGAGATTCATGCCTATTCCTATCTGTACGAAGGGATTGCAGATGATGCCCTGAAGCAGAGGGCTAAGGGGAGCCTGGAGTATTACATCAATAAAGCTGCGTTTTACAAATCTGGCTGGGGCGTCCTCTCCTTTTTGGGGATCGTCCTGCCAGCCGCCGCTACCTTTTTTGTCAGCATCAATTTGTGCCTGGAAGCCGTTTCCGCCATTACAGCTGTTGCCACAGTGGTATCCAGCACATTGGCGTTGTTCAAGTTTGCGGATAAAAAGACATCCTATCGCAACTGTGCCGAAAATCTCAAGAGCGAGCTAAGCGCATACCACAGCCGGTCCGGTGTGTACCGAAGCGAAAAGGGCCGTGACGCAGTGCTGGCGGAGCACTTGGAGCGGATCATTAAAGAGGGATACAACCGAATTGAGGCACTGGAGACAGAACGAAGCAGGGAACAGCCCTGCGATGAAGACACCCAGTAGCACAGGGCGGTAGGAAAGCGTCCATAAAAATACTATGGGAAGGGAAGCAATCAATGAAAACAGGAATTGTGTTGGAGGGGGGCGCAATTCGCACCATATTTTCTACCGGTGTCTGCGACGCGCTGCTTACCAGAGGGTTGATGACGGATTATGTGATCGGTGTATCAGCTGGAATCGCCTACGGCGTCAGCTATGTATCCAAGCAGAGCCGCAGGAATTTGGACATCATGGTTCGCTATATCAACGACAAACGCTACATGGGGTGGGAAAATCTCCTTCGACGGGGGAACCATGCTTACTTTGGCCTGGATTTTGTCTTTGAGACGATTCCAAAGCAGTTGGTACCCTTTGACTATGATACGTTTGCCGCCTATCCAGGGGAAGTGGAAGCTGTGGTGACCAATATGGACACCGGGAGGCCGGAATATTTTCCGGTGGAGCGGGGCGATGACCGCCTGAAGCTGCTGCAAGCCACCTGTGCACTGCCGTTTCTGTTCCCGGTTTATACGATACAGGGCAGGCCATATATGGACGGAGGCGCCTCGGATGCGATTCCGTTTGAGCGCGCCTTTGCAAAGGGGTGCGACCGCCTGATCATCGTACTCACCCGGGAGAGAGGCTATGTGCGCCGCCCGGAGAAGCTTCAGCATTTGATTGATTTGGCATACCACAAATACCCGGGGTTTTGTGAGGCTATGCGCCATCGGGCGGATACCTATAACAGAGTAAGGGGGCAGCTTTTCCAATTGGAGAGAGAGGGGAAAGTGTTGCTGTTCGCGCCAAAGAGTACGGTTGGTTTTCACCGTACCGAGCGGGACATAGACAAGATAAAGGCTCTGTGGCAGGACGGCTATGACCAAGGAATAGCCCGACTGGATGAGGTAGAGACGTTTTTGAAAGGCATGTAAGCCCACAGGAAGCGGAGTTCGCTGTTCTGATCAGCGAACCCCGCTTTTATTTTAGGCGAGAAGGCTTGCGTGTGGAGGGATAGGGCATCATTCCAAAGCAGCAATGGGGAGTAAGGCGGGGAATGACATTGACAGATCCCTATTGACTTTTTTGTTATAGTAAGTATAATTAGTTCTATAAAGTATAAGAGATTAAAGTTACTTTAATCTCGGCGCCTTAAGTAAGGAGGGATGAGAGGTGCTGTACACAGTGGGCGAGATGGCCAGGCTCTTGGGCATTGCCGCCTCCACGCTCCGGTACTATGACCAGGAGGGGCTGCTGCCCTTCGTAGAGCGATCCCGGGGGGGAATCCGCATGTTTACCGAACGGGATTATGGTTCCCTTATGGTTATTGAGTGCCTGAAAAAATCGGGGCTTTCCATTAAGGAGATCAAAGCGTTCATTGTGCTGGCCCAACAGGGAGATGCGTCTCTGGAGCAGAGATTAGCCCTGTTCCGGAGACGCAAGGAGGCTGTGGAGCAGCAGATTGCGGCGTTGGAGGAGACACTTTGCCTGCTGCAGTACAAGTGCTGGTACTATGAAACGGCTTGCCGGGCGGGTACGGAGGATGCTGTCCGAAACCTCCTCTGCAGCGATGTTCCGGTGGAATGCCGAGCTGCGCTGGAAAAATTGAACCTGTGCCCAGACCCGGAGCAGAACACAAAATAGAGAATTTCCAAATGAGGTGACCCCAGTTGATTACGATTTCTTATTACAATGCGCTGTCTTTGCCGGATGTTTCCTGCTATTTCCAGTTGGACTATCTGCGCGGCAGATCCGATCAGCCCGTGAATGTCGGCGACAAAGTGCTTTTTCTGATGGTAAAAAGCCAGAAAAAGGAAGATGAAATTACGGCAGAAGATGTCTACCCCATTGCCACCAGGGGAACGGTTGAAAGCATCGAGGGGGAGTGGGCCCTGCTGCGGACTACCAGCCGGGTAAACCTGGATGCGATCCAACGGGATGGGAATGCATTCCATGTGGAAATGCGCACCAGGCCGGAGATCAATGACCTGGACATGGAGGAACAGAATCGAAGATTCCGGAAGATGCGCGAGGACATGCTGGCGACTTTGGAGGGCACCCAGTGGCTTATGGGCGTGCGGGAGCATGTGATGCGCTGGCGGAACATGAACGAGTTGATTACTTTTACATCGTCCGTTCTGCAGATCACCAACGAGGAGAAATATGCCATTCTGGCGGAGGACTCGGTGGCGAAACGGACAGAGCTGATGGAAAAAGCGTTCTATGAGTCTGTGGAGCTGTATAAGGTGAACGGTGAAGCGCAGACAGCCCAGCAGCAGTCCAGTGAGCAGCTCTATCGGGAACAGGCAATCCGACGCCAGATGAGTTTCCTGCAGAAAGAGCTGGACAAACTCCACCCCGAAAATGTAACGGACATCCAGAAATTTGAACAAAAGATCCAGGAATCTGGCATGAATGACACTGCCCGGGCGGAGGCGGAAAAGGTGCTTAACCGCATGAAGCAGGAGGGGCAGGAGGGACATGAGTACGGCATGCTCTATGATTATCTGGATTTTGTGACCAGCCTGTCCTGGAAAAAGGAGGCGGCTGCCCAGATTGATTTGGATGATGCGCGCAAGGTGCTGGACGAGGAGCACTTTGGGCTGAAGAAAACCAAAGAGCGCATTTTGCAGCAGATCGCTGTCATGGCGCTGAACAAAAAGCAGTCTGGATCCATTCTCCTTTTTGTGGGTGCGCCGGGCACAGGAAAAACCAGTATTGGACAGAGCATTGCCAAGGCGTTGAAGCGGAAATATGTCCGTGTCAGCTTGGGGGGCGTACGGGATGAGGCGGAGATCCGTGGTCATCGCAGGACTTATATCGGCGCTATGCCCGGCCGGATTATGGATGGCATCAAACGTAGCGGGGCATCCAACCCGGTGGTTGTTTTGGATGAGGTGGACAAGCTGGTTCGGGATTATGGGGGGGATCCTTCCAGCGCGCTGCTGGAGGTGCTGGATCCGGAACAGAATGCCAGCTTCACGGATCACTACATGAATGTGCCCTATGATTTGTCAGATGTGCTGTTTGTCTGCACCGCCAACACGACGGACACCATACCAGAGCCGCTGCTGAACCGCATGGAGGTGATCTCCTTCCCAGGATATTCTGCCCTGGAGAAGTTCCAGATTGCCCAAAAGCACCTGCTTCCCAGAGCGATGCAGAAGGCCGGAATCACGAGCGAGAATCTGATTGTCAGCGACGATGCCCTCCGAGCGGTTATCGCAGACTACACCATGGAGGCGGGGGTCAGGGGCCTGAAAAATCGGTTGGACACACTCTGCAGGGCCGCAGCAGTGAAAATTGTCAGTGGAGAAACCCGGAGTGTTGCGGTAGAGCCCCGAATGCTGCGCAGTCTGCTGGAGACGGCACCCATTCGCCACGACCATATTCTGGAGGCCAAGGCCCCTGGGATTGTGACTGGACTTGCCTGGACGCAGGCCGGAGGCGAAATTTTATTTATTGAGGCGCTGCTGACAAAGGGCACAGGGAAAACCGTCATTACGGGCCAGCTGGGCGATGTAATGAAGGAGTCGGTGCAAATCGCCATTAGTTTGGTGAAGTCCATGTTCCCGGAGAAGGCGGAGTTATTTGAAAAGAACGACCTGCATATCCATGTGCCTGCGGGTGCGGTGCCGAAGGATGGGCCGTCGGCGGGGATTACCTTGACAACCGCCCTGGCCTCTCTGGTCAGCGGCATTGCAGTTAGTCCGGAATATGCTATGACGGGGGAGGTCTCTCTGCGTGGAGTAGTCATGCCCATTGGAGGGCTGCCGGAAAAACTGATGGCCGCGCAGAGGGCCGGCGTCAAGGAAGTATTCATTCCGGAAGAAAATCTGGATGATCTGGCGGATGTTGCCGAAGAGGTAAAGCAAGCGCTGAAAATTGTTCCGGTTCACCATGTGCCGGATGTATTGGAGCAGGTTG
Source organism: uncultured Oscillospiraceae bacterium (assembly GCA_904419145.1). Lineage (GTDB taxonomy): Bacteria > Bacillota > Clostridia > Oscillospirales > Oscillospiraceae > CAJFPI01. Next base: position 66,100 of record CAJFQQ010000005.1, read on the forward strand.
GCATCCTGCAGAGCAGGGAAAAGTGAGAAAATTTGTATGCATATACAGAGACTTCTTGTTTTGCAGAGCCGCTGGCCTATAGCGGAAGCTGGATAGTAAGGAGAGAGGAGGCCGCCATACCCGTTTAGGATATGGCGGCCTCCTCGTTGAATGGAACGATGGGAAAGAAGCGGATTGCCAGTGCCGTGAAGGAAGGCTGCATCTGTCCTGTTGGCAGTCTTTTCCTCAAATGCCCCGCATGCGCATAAGGTTGTTCAGTACGGATCCAATATCGTCGTCAAGGCAAAGGGCATTCTGCCGGAATTCTCCCGGTACAAAGGCCTGACCGCGATTGACACAAGCATAGACCGCCTCGGGATTTTGGAGTGCCATTTTCCAGAAGGGGTATTTGATAATACCGGGGGTGTTGTAGCCAACGCCCAGTTCCAGATACAGGATACGGCCTTTCTGATGCTGCAGCAGAAAGCGCCTGTACTGCCCGGCGGCCTGATACCAGCCGTCGTCCTGAACAAAGGTGTCATCAGAGCGCAGGTTCATTGTCATAGGTTTTCCGCATCTGGGACAGAGGGGGATCAGGCTGGTGGGGACACGCATATCCTTCTGTTCTTCTGCCATACGCCGAATCACTTCTTCATTGTCCCATGTCTTTTGACAGCAAGGCGCAGAACATTGGAACAGTCCGTAATCCCCCTGGGTGTAGAAGAGCCGGCTTTTATCGAACCCTGCCTTTTGGAAGCAGTGATCCACATTGGTGGTCAAAACAAAGTAATCCTTCTTCTGGACCAAAGAAAGCAGGGCCTGATAGACAGGTTTGGGGGCGTCCATATAGCGGTTGACCATAATATACCTGCTCCAGTAAGCCCAGTATTCTTCGGCGGTGGGATAGGGGAAAAATCCTCCAACATACATATCATGGAAGCCGTATTTTGATGCAAAGTCCTTGAAGTACCGCTCAAACCGCTCGCCCTTGTAGGAAAAACCAGCCGAAGCTGATAAGCCGGCACCGGCGCCAATAAGAACCGCATCCGATTGTTCAATCGCCTGATGCAGCTGGAAAAGGGCTTGCGCCGGTGTGCTTTCAATTGTTTTGGCTTTGTGACGTAACATGATGTATTCTCCTCTCTATCCTGCTGCCGGCGGCTGGCGCCATAGGGCCCGGGCTGCTCAAATAGTTACAACAATCTTTCCGTTCACGGATCCGCTGTCCTGGGCCCCGCAGACGTCGGCGATATGGGCCAGGTCAAAGGCGGCGCCCACCTGGGGAGAAAGACAGTGATCCCGAATGAAGGTAAATATGGCATCCAGTACTGGCTGGGTGGGATCGTTGCTGAAAAAACCGGTGAGATACACCCCGTTGGGAATGTCCTTGATGGGGTCAAACCCGTCCAGGGCGGACACTCCGCCCAAAATCCCGGTGCTGCACACCACCCCGCCCCTCTCCATACAGCCCAGGGTGTCCCGGAGGGTTCTGGGCCCCACCAGTTCCAGGGCTTTGGTCACCCCGGACACCCGGCCCGCCAGCGTCCCCGTATCCAGCAGGGCCTCGTCCGCCCCTGCCAGCAGGGGGAGCTTGCCCTCCCGGTGAGTAGTGGCGATGACACGGCAGCCCAGCGCCTTGGCGATCTGGAGGGCCGCATAGCCCAGGGCGCAGGTGCCGCCCCGAATCAGCAGGGTATCCCTAGGCTCCAGGCGCAGGCCCTCAAAGAGGGAACCCCAGGCGGTGAACCAGGTCTCCGGGACAGCGGCCAGCTCCCGCCACGGCAGGTTTGATGAGATGGGAAACACGTGGTGGGCGGGGAGCAAAGCATACTCCGCGTAGCTGCCGTGGAAGCTGCGGCCCATGCCGCCCATGAGGGCAACAACCTTCTGTCCGGCCTCCAGAGGGCTGTCCGACGGGGCCGCCACCTCCCCCACGCACTCGATGCCGGGGATGATGGGCTTGTGGATGTAGTCCGCCCGGATCTCGCCCAGCCGCAGGATCTGCTCAGAGTGGTTCAGGCCGAAGGCTTTGACCTTTACCAGTACCCAGCCGGGACGCATCTCCGGCACGGGGGCGTCGGTCAGCCGGACTTCCTCCGCCGGGGTGAGGCCGGTGAGCACGACGGCTTTCATGGTTTTGGGAATCATGCGGACACCTCCTTCCAGCACTGGGGATCGGCGGCGTAGAAGTTGCCGTCCCGCCCGCTGGCCACCGCCGGGCAGCCCCGGCACCAGGGCAGCAGCTCGCACTTGGCGCACTTCTCAAACCTGGCGTAGTCCCGGTACTGCTCCACCTGACACACCCACAGGTCCGCCAACCGGTCGCTGAACACGTTTCCTACCTTGCTGTTGAGAACCCGGCGGCAGGCGTATACGTCGCCGGTGGGCAGGATGGTCAAGTGGCAGTTGCCGCAGTTGCATCCGCCGTAGATCATGCCCTTTACCGCATTTTCCGGGATGTGGAACTCGCCCGTTTCATATTCGTACAACGTCCACAGGTGATCCTTCTTGTTGAAATAGGTTTCGCAGCCGGCGGCTTCGTATTCCTTGAACTTCCTGTCGCAGTCGGCCAGGAGTTTCCGGTAGCGCAGCGGCTCGATGCCCACGTCCTTCTCCTCGCTGGTGGGGCAGTAGCGGGAAAAGGCGAACACGTCCGCTTTGTGGGTTACCACGGTGTCGATGAGCGCCGGAATCTCGTTGATGTTGGTGCCGGAGACCGTGGCCATGATCACCGCCCGGATACCCGCCCGCTTGATGCAGGCGATTTTCTCCAGGGTACAGTCGAAGCTGCCGGGCTTGCGGAACCAGTCGTGGGTCCGGCGCAGACCGTCCAGGGACAGCTGGTACTTCTCACAGCCGTACTCCTTCAGCCGCCTGCACACTTCGTCGTCCAGGTGGAAGGGATTGCCCAGGATGGTGAAGGGAATGCTGCGCTCCTTCATCAGTCCCAACAGGTCCCAGAAGCTGGGATGCAGGATGGGGTCGCCGCCGGTAATGTAGAAATAGGGCAGGCGGTGGTAGACCTCACAGAAGTCCAGACAGTTGTAGAAGGTGTCCTGCATCTGTGGCCAGGCCATGGCATCCGGTTTTTTACAGGTGTCTTCGGAGAAAATGTAGCAGTGCTTGCACCGCTGGTCACACTCATCGGTGATATGCCATTGAAAAGCGAAGTATTCCATCTCAAGTTTCCTCCTAATCGTTTGTTCTTTGAGAGGGGGGCGCATTTCCCAAGACACGCAGTCCGGCTCCGTCCCTCGGGAAGTGCGCCCCCGCAGGCTGCCCCGCGGGGGCGCGGGCGCTTACTTCTTGTCGCCAGCACCGCAGGCGCTGCCGCAAGCAGTGGGCTTGGGATCGGCAGCTCCGCAGGCCGAGGGTTTTCCAGCGCTGTCGCCGGCGCCACAGGCGCTCCCACAGGCAGAAGGCGCCTTGGCCTCGTCCTTGCTGCTCCAACCAAACAGATTTTTCAGTGCCATAATACGTTCCTCCTTATATTTTTGGGGGAAATCAGGTGTTTCCTGATCCTTGACTTTAGTATAGCGGGCTCAATTTACGCTCACAAGTACGCACTTTTTTATTACTGGGTCACCTTTTGGTAACCTCTTGACCGGACAGGAAAGCAGACTATATAATAAGGTACAGCACGGATAACATTGCAAGGAGGGGATCGTATGCTGACAAAAGAGGAACTGCCGGCCTGTCCCGTTGCCACCACCGTACAGCTGATCGGGAGCAAGTGGAAGTTGTTGATCCTTCGCAACCTGTTGGCTAGGCCCTGGCGGTTTAACGAGCTGAAAAAGAATTTGGAGGGGATCAGCCAGAAGGTCCTCACCGACAGCCTGCGCTCCCTGGAGGAGGACGGCATCGTCACCCGGACGGTGTATCCGGAGGTCCCGCTCCGGGTAGAATACTCCCTGAGTGAGCTGGGAGACTCCATGCGGCCGATTATTAAGGCCATGGAGGATTGGGGAATCGGATATCAGGAAAAAGTCCGGCGCAGAGAGTAAGCGGCGCCTGTGTAGAAAGACGGCAGGGGGGCATTTTATTGTCATGTTCGGTAAGCTCTGGAGCATGGCAGATAACATGCAATGCGCCCCCATTTACACCAATCCTGGATCCCCCAGTCAAAAAAAGTTCCCGCCCAGGCATTTACCGTTAACGGCCGCTTGCCTGGGCGGGAATTCTTCTGTGTTTTTCTGAGGCATGGGAGGATTCATATAAAATTTGAGACTTGGCAGAGTGCATATGAGATTCTGCGCCTGCCCCTCGCCTTCTTGCAAAAACTCCGCAGAATGCAGAGAGGGCTCTGAAGGAGAGCTCCAAATTTTATGGAGCAGAAGAGAGCAGGCCTTTGGGGGCCTTGCTTCGAAGACAAAAAAGGACCAGCAAAAGGATGAAGGTGCTGTGCGCTCTCGCGGCTGGCTGAGAGCGGCAAAAACTGCTGTAGTTTGAAGAAGATTTTTTGAACAGCCGCCTCATTTCAGTGTTCGGCAGATATTCTAGAAGGGGCTGTATGATAAGAATGATGGGTATTCTCAGCTCCGGCGAGAATACCCACAAAACTGTTACTTACCTTTGTCTCCCAAGGGTGGGATAGTTTATATCCTTCATCATGCCGTATCTACAATTGCGGTGAGCCGGGCTCCTTTCTGCCCGCTTCCTGGAAAAGATCCGCCGCAGTACTTTGGCAGCCAGCGCAAGGAAGCACACAATTGTGATCTGTCACAAAGGACGGCGCAGTTTTAGAAAGGTGAGCGTCACAGTCCCCTCGCGAGCATCAATCGGGCCGGAATAGGTCAGCGTAAATAGCGTTGCCGATGGGGCATACAGGACAAAATGGGCGGATCCGCAGGCGGAAGAGCCGTTGGCGCTGGTAGCAAAATAGATCCCGGTTTCAATGTGTGATTGCCCGTTATAATATGGGGTTACCTGTAAATAACTGGGGGCGTTGAAAATCGCAGATACGCTGTAAGACACCAGATAATATCCAGGGGCCAGCTGGACATGCATCAGATCTGTTTCGGTAATATTGCCGGTCGGATCATCAATGGCTGGAAACAGGAACAGGAGGGCCCCATTGGTAAAAAGTTCTGAGGAGCCAATAAAAGACGCAAAAATATCGTCGGGAACGGCAGCTTCGGGGCCTTGTGGGCCGGTGGGACCGGTCGGCCCCTGCGGACCGGTCTCTCCCTGAGGGCCGGTTGGCCCGGTGGGACCTATGGAACCAATTGTCCCGTTGCGCCCTCGCGGGCCAGTCACCCCGGATTCGCCCTGTGGGCCGGCTGGGCCGGTAGGCCCGGTAGGCCCGGTTGGCCCGGTCGGCCCCGGAAGCCCCTGCGGCCCAGTCGTCCCGGCAGCTCCCGAAGCCCCGGGAATACCTTGGGGGCCGGTTGCCCCGGCGGGGCCTTGGATGCCTGGTGGCCCCGCAGGGCCTTGGGGGCCGGTTGGCCCGGTGGGGCCCTGTATTCCCATAGGGCCCCTTAGTGTACCGGGGCAACCTGTCCATAGGTGGTTTGGAGCAGGATTCTGCCCACAAGGGCAGCCGCGGTGATATTGAGACATGCTTTTTCTCCCTCTCTGCTTACTGTTATACTTGTCGCTCCATTCTATTCCCTGTGCATCAGTTTGGTTCGCCCTATTCCATAATATGCCTCCGTAGAGAGCACTTTGGGGGCGGAAAAGATTTGCAAAGTCTGGATCAGCTGCGGGCAGGAAGCATGCGGTATTTATCCCGCTTCCAGACAGTTGCCAGGCCTGCTCGGAAGGATTATATTTGCCATAAAAAAAGTTGAAACTATTTTGGAAAGAGTGAAGTCATACTGTACAGAAGGAGGTCTCCAAGTATATGCAGCTGCAAGTCAAAAAAAGAGAATTGACGGATTCAGACTTCCTGGAATTGATACAAGCAAGAGAAAATTCCTTTTACCGTATTGCCTATGGATATGTCCAAAACCAAGAGGATGCGAAGGACATCGTTCAAGAGGCCGTTTGCAAGGCTTATATCGGGAAAAAAAGACTGCGGGATCCAGAGAAATTTTATCCCTGGTTTTACCGCATTTTGGCCAATACCGCGTGCTCCTTCCTGCGGCACGCTTCGCGGGCCGTCTCAATTGGCTTAGAGGAAGCGGATCTCTCCAGCACGAATGATGAGGAGCATTGGAACAATACCCTGGCCATCCAGGAGGCATTAAAACAGCTGAATGGGAAAACCCGCACCGTCATTATTTTAAAGTTCTACGAAAATATGACTTTTGCTGAAATCGCGCAGATCCTAAGAAAACCAGAGGCCAGCATAAAATCCATTTACTATCGCGGACTTAAATTTCTGAAAGAAAGGATGCAATCCCATGAAGCCGAATCCTCATATCCCCGTTGATATTCCCAGTAATCTGGATGAAGTGGTTCAGCGGGGGATTGCTCAAGGGAAAAGCGTTGTAGTGCACCGCCGACGGGTCATGCGGATAGTCAGACGGTCGACATGCTCATTCCTGCTGGCTGTGGGCCTTTTGATTGGTTGCATCAACCTCTCTCCAGCTTTCGCTGCCGCAATAGAAGATGTCCCCCTCCTCGGACAGCTGGTTCAGATTTTTGGAAGGAACCAGCCTGTGGTGGAAGGCGGCGTTGTGTCCAACGGCGGCGAGGCCGCGGTAACAATGGAGCGTGACGGGGACATCGAGCAGATGCGCCTGGACTTTGGACAGTCGACCGCAGCGCTCTATAAGGCTGAGTTTTCCTCTTATCCCAAGACGATTACCATTACACTCCCGGGAACTGCCAGCATTGCGGTCCTCTCGGAAATTACCCGTGCCCAAGACACCAGTCAGTACATTAAATCTGTCTATGAGCTGCCCATCAGCACATCGGAGGCTGTCGCTCTTCAGCTGGAGCTGGAAAATGATGCTGATGTCCAGATGGAGGAGTACAGTAACCCAGGCAGTTTGGTAATCCGCCTTCTGCCCACGGACATTCAGATGGATACCATCTATTCTCTGCGTACGCTTTCCTATGCGGGGCAGGAGATCCGGGAGATTGCCGAACAGTATGCCGGCTGGGATAGCCGCATTTTACAGGATGACAGCGGTAAGTTTTTTGTGGAGCTGGCGCAGTATCATACCAGAGAAGCAGCTGCGGCGGCCGTTTCCGGGGATTTGATCGTGGAAAAAAGAACGGGCAATGAGGTCCCGGCCTGCTTCGAGTCAATGGAGCAGTATGAGAGCGATCAGTTTTTGAATGAATATTATCAACTGCTGATTTCGTCTTTTTCCGCTGATCCGATCCTGGACTTTGTGGAGGAGCATCTCCCCGGCGCGAGCCCTGCCGAGCAGGATGTTCTTCTCACCGGCCTGTATGGGTTCATCCAGAATACCGATGAGGAACTGGACTGGAACCGAATCGCCTCTTTCTATCAGGCTGCCCATCAGGATGTCCCTGAATATGTGCAGCAACATCTATAGTAGTGAAATAAAGGAGAATGTATAATGAGACAAAAACAGTTTATCGTATTGGGCGCTATTGTACTGATGCTGGGAATCCTGCTGACTGCATGCAGCCAATCCAACAAAGAATCGGCAGAGACCCATTCTGGAAATAGTACTGAGTCCAGTGAAACACAGGTAATCAGCGGAACAATCAACCGGACAGGAGATTTCCTGGTATTGTTAACGGATGATGGAGCGTATCAGGTTATGGAGCTGGGGGACGGAATATCGCTAGATAACTTTTCAGAGGGGGATTATGTGAAAGTTACTTACACTGGGGAGCTGGGAAATGAGGACGCTTCCCCGATTATCTCAGCAATTGAGAAGGCAGAGTAACAAAATATCCGCATCGAATGCGGTAAAATGGAGGGATGGCGGGCCCAATGGTTCGCTTGAAAATCGGCGCGAGGTAGTTCCCTCTGCGACGCCGTGTACGCTTTCTCCCAATTGCCCCGTAATATCGTTCCTCATATAAGAACAATTGGTTCGGACATGGTTTGTTTTCTCTTTTCGAATGGTGTGGTGGCACCATTCTGCCAGAGTTTGCAGACCATGTCCTTTTTACTATTGCAAGATGTTGTTACGCTGCCTCCTGCTCTGTATGTTGGATTTTTGGGCCATTCAGGTGGAGGGATCAGTGAGATCTGCTGTTTGAGATATGATCGTTTGTGCCTTACCACTGAATGCAGCGTTACCAACGGCCTTGGCGCCTGGAAACGATAAAGGGCGGGAGTGATGAACACACTCCCGCCGCTCCCAAGCATATCTGATGATATGTTGCTGACTGGTCCCATATTGCGGAAATAACCGCCGCCCTAAAAGGATTCCCGGCCTGCTTAACAAAATGGGGTATAATCCACCTCGTATCCAAAGGAACGCGGGCCGAATACCTCTAAGCCGCGCTTGCTCTTCCAAGCATCTGGAGCAGGCAGCGCGGTTACCGCTACATGCTCACCTTCCCGGGCATAAGGGTTCAGCTGGGGCATTTTTTCGTCCAAATCAAATACACAGATTAAGTCGGGTACAGTCACGTAAAACCGATCATCCAACCAAGAGATAATGTTTTCGTTCTGATACCAGATTTTCAGTGTGTGGCCCTCAAAATCCCCAGTTCCAAGGATCTCTGTATTCCCAAAGGTATAACCGCCGCGCGTCTCATAAGCGCTCTTGGTGACAACTCCCCGGAACATAAATTTCCCCTTGCCTGCTGAAGTTACGGCGTTAACAAAATCGCCGCCCTCCCGTTTTGCAGTCAAAAATGCGTGCCCAATGGTCTCCGCCTGGGTAATTGCACCGTGTATAACGGCGTCTTTCAAAACCTGGGCGGTGTTCACGTGATCCATCACAGCAATGATATTCTGGCTGACCACTGCCAAGGCGCGCACCATATCCTCCCCGCGCTCATCATCAAAAACGTGGGTGAATACAGCGCCCTCCCCAAAACGGTTCATAACGCTCATGGGGCACATGGGGATGCCGCGAAGATAGTATGTGGAGTGCTGCAGTCCGGGTACGCTGCGCCCGGCGGGATCGGCATCCAGGATAAGCTTGTCGCCCATGGCGCCGCAATACAGGGCGGTAGCGGTATTATGGCCGCCCAGTTCTGTGCTAACGACCGCCTTCAGCTCCTGGCCGAGATACTGCTCCAGCTGCTTCATGCAGAGGACATAAAAATTTTCTGATGCCTCCGGAAGGCGGGCATATTTCTGCCGTTCCTCTTCTGTCAGCGGACTGATGGCGCCGCAGCCATAGGGAGTGCCGATGATGTCAGTATCGGCCAAATCAGCAAATGTTGCCAGGCGAAAACGCTTGCCCTGGGCAAGTGCCTCGTCAATAAGGCGGATCCCGTCTTCTAAACTGCCGCCGCCACCAGTGCCCAAAATGGCACAGCCATACAAAATGTCGATCAAATTCTCCCGCGTGAGCGTCCTCATATATCCGTCTCCTTTCCTTCCAGCCATGTAAATCCTTGTTGCCGCATGTAATTTTGATATCCAGAGAAATCCAAATAGCCTGGCTCGTCTGCATAATAACATCCCAGCCAGTATTGATAGGAGCCCAGGAATGCCTTTTTCTCAATATCTTCCCGGATGCGCTGGGCATACGCCTCGCCATGGATGGCACGGCCCGCTTCACAGCATGCCGCCACCCATTCCGGCTTGGGCGGAAGTTTTTGGTAGCGGTTTTGTTTTCGGTAGGCAGAGTATACCGCGTCGTCACCGCGCACCTGGTACTGGTTCTCATGGACCAACAGGGAGGCTGGATATTTTGGAGGCTGCTTGTGCCGGACCTTAGGCCAGCCAAGTGTTAACATTATGGCCGGACATACATACTCCGGGAGTTCTAATAACTGACTAAGCTGATCTATTGTGTTCAGCACATTGCCATTATAACAGCTGCCAAGCCCCTCGAATTCGGCTGCCAGTACAATGGTCTGCGCGCAGATCGCTGCATCCACAATCCCCATCCAAAGACTATGGAATTGTTGTGGGCCGCGAAATGGGGCAGGTTCCCGGCGCAATATCTGAAGCATACGGTGGTAGTCCACGCAAAACACCAAGCTGACCGGCGCCACAGCAATGAAGTGCTGATGGCGGCTGAGCTCAGCCAACCTCTTCCGCTTTCCCTCATCGGTCACTTTGATAATACTGATCGACTGGAATCCACAGCTGGACGGACTTTTGCACCCGGCATCCAGGAGCCGCCCTATTACCTCATCTGAAATGGGGTCGCTTCGGAAACTCCGGCAGGTTGCCCTTTGGCGGATCAGTGTATAGATCTCCTGTTCCATCTCAGCGCCCTTTATGACAGGAATGGCTGATAGTCCACATCAAAACCGAAAAATCTGGGGCCAAACAGTTCCAGCCCCCTGTCAGAAGTCCAAGCGGAGGGAGCCGGCAGACAAATGACACTGACAGGAGTGCCGGCATCCCCGTACGGGTTCAGCAGAGGAAGCTGATCGTTGTCATCAAACAGGCAGATTAAATCCGGAACAGTAATCCAAATCTTGTCATCCAGCCAGGCAACAATGTTTTCATTTTGATACCAGATCCGCAGGCTCCTGCCGGCATAGGGCCCTGTTCCGCAGATGATGCGATTTCCGACCGTATAACCGCCCTCGGTTCCCCACTCATTGGACTGCACCACCCCTCGGAAGACCAATCGGCCGCCGCCGGCTTGGGCAGTCTCCTCTGCGTAGTCCCGGCCTTCCGCCTTGGCGCTGCGGTAGACTCCGCCGACCCGTTCCGCCTGGGAAATAGCGCCGCGGATAACAGCGTCCCTCAATGCCGCTGCAGTATTCACATGGTCAACGACTGCAATATGGTTCTGGCTGACCATAGCCAGAGCACGTACCAGCTCCTCGGCACGGGCATCATCAAATACATGGGTAAATATAGCCCCTTCTCCAAATTGGTTCATGACGCTGATGGGGCACATAGGGATATGATAAATGCAATAGGTGGAGTGCTGGAGTGCCGGCACACTGCGCCCGGCAGGATCTGCATCCATAATGTATTTGCCGGTGGTTGCAGCCACATACATGGCCTTTGCTGTGTTGCCGCCGCCCAGTTCTGTGCTGATACAGGCCTTGATTGGTTTCCCGATATAACGCTCCATCTGCTCCAGGGCCATATTATAGTGTTCCCTTTCAAAGTCGGGCAAGCGGGCGTATTTTTCTTTCTCCGCATTGCTGACAGGACTAATGGCCCCGCAGCTGTATGGCGTGGCAATCATGTCGTCCTTGTCCAGTTCATCAAAATCCACCAGGGAAAAGGTCTTGCCCTGGCGCAGTGCATCGTCAATCAGGGCTAACCCGGCTGTCAGGCTTCCGCCGCCGCCAGTGCCGTAGATTGCAGCACCATATACAATATTGTAAAGCTCCTCTTTCCTTAAAGTGCGCATAATTCCCTCCTTTTACTGCTGCAGCAGAAGAGCCTTCAGCAATTTCGGAATAACCAGCCTCGGCACCAGCACCTGCTTGCCGCTGTGTTCTGCTACCATACGTCCCATGGGGGCAGTAAATCCCATGCAGTCCGTTACAACAATTTCCACATCCTCATCCCGAAAGGCATCTGCTGCACGAGCCAGCTCTTCCATGGGGCCGTATGGAGAAGCCGCATGAATCACGGGATTCAGGGCCTGGTACTGCCGCAAAGAACTGGGGATCTGTCCCGGTTCTGGAACGATAAATCCCAATTTTTTCTGCCGCAGCCCCTGGAGAATTCCGAACATTAGATCTTCCGGCAGCAAAAACAGGTGTCCTTTGACTGCAGGGCGGTCAAAATCACCGGTGCACAAAACCAGAACGGTCCGGTTTCCCCGGTCAAACAGTTCACAGGCTAATCGGTATACAACAGCGTTTGCTTTTGCCTCGCTGATATGTACTTCAGATCCCCATGGCATCCCCGTAACCAAATAATTCTCACCGGGCATGAAAGCGAACTGCTCTGCGATTTCCTCCTCAGTCAGCCCATCTAACACACCGGCGGTTTCCACCTCGATTTCGGGGGCCAGAAGGGAGACGACATCATCCCATTTGTCAAAATCGTCCCGGCTGCCCAAGGCAATCAATCCGACCTTTTCTTTCATAATACTACCTCCTTTGTCCCACCGCGCTCAAAGAGCAGGCAACTGACGGTATGCCCTGGAGCGATTTGTATGGGGGCGGGGGCCCATTGCGCGCACGCTTCACAGGCCTTCGCACAGCGGGTGTGAAAAGGACAGCCGCTGGGAGGATTGATGGGGCTGGGGATCTGTCCCTCCAATGTCTTGAGACTATCAATACCCACATTATCAAGACTGGGAATCGAGTCAAATAGTGCCTGGGTATAGGGATGGCAGGGGTGGGTAAAGACCTCCTCTGCCGGGCCGAACTCCACGATATGACCGAGGTACATCACGGCAATCTGGTTAGACAGCTCATGAACCACCCCCAGATCGTGACTGATCAGTATATTTGTCAGGTTGAACTGACGGCGCAAATCCTGGATCAATTGGAGGATCTGGGCTTGGCTGAATACATCAATGGAGCTGGTCGGCTCATCCAGCACCACAAGCTTGGGATTAGAAGCCAGCGAACGGGCAATGGCAATCCGCTGCCGCTGTCCGCCCGAAAATTCGTGGGGATACTGATAGCAGGCGCTCTCTGGAATTCCTACCATCTCCAGCAGTTCCTTTACCCGCTCCACGCGGGCGGTTTCAGAGAGGTTTTCATATACATCCAGAGGTTCAGCGACAATATCTTTAATCAGCCAGCGCGGATTCAGGGACCAGTAGGGGTCCTGAAAGACAATCTGAACGTTTTTCTTAAACGCATTGCCCTCTTTCCGGCTGCGCTCGAACACATCCACGCCTTCAAAATATACCTTCCCTGCTGTGGGCTCAAAGAGATTCAGTATGGTATTGACCAGGGTGGATTTGCCGCATCCGGACTCTCCTACAATCCCGAGAACCTCCCCCCGGCGCAGTTCAAAGGATACATCGTCTACGGCCTTCAAGGTCAGATGCTTCTGATGCTTGATCTCGTCATTGATGTCAAAGTATTTTTTCAGATGCTCCACTTTCAAAAGTACAGGGCGTTCAGCATCTTGAAGCGGAACAGCTGGGCGCGATTTTACCGCCTGGATGAGCATTTTTGTATAATCCGACTGGGGATTCTGAACAATTTGGCGAATATCCCCCTGCTCGACGATCCTTGCATCATGGAGGATGGCGACACGATCACAAAATGCAGAGACAAGGGACATATTGTTGGCAATAAAGAGTACCGTAATCTTATGGCTGTGCTGCAGCTCCTTCAGAAGTTTCAGCACGCTGGCCTGGATGGTCACATCCAGATTGCGGGTAGGCTCGTCTGCAATCATGAACTCCGCGCCACAGCAAAGGGCGAGGGCAATAATCACGCGCTGCCGCTGCCCGCCGGAAAGCTGATGGGGGTATTTTGCCATAATACTCTCCGCATCCGCTAATTTTACCTCGCTGAGTAAACGCACGGCCTCTGCCTGGGCGTCCTTTTTGCGCATCCCCTTATGGTGCTGGCGGAGTACATCAACCATTGTTGTGCCGACTGTGAAAACAGGGTTGAGGCAGCTCATCGGGTCCTGGAAGATCATTGCGACTTTCTTGCCTCGAATGGACCGCTGCATTTGATGGGTGCTCTTTTTCAGAAGATTTTCCCCATCCAGAAGAATTTCACCCTTTTCAATGATGCCGGGCGGTGTCTGCAGAAGCTGCAGGATGGATAAGGCCAAGACCGTCTTTCCCTGGCCGGACTCACCGACGATGCCAAACGTCTCGCCCTTGTTGATCTCGATATGGTCTATGTCCAATACGGTTTTGATGCCATCAAAACTTTTGTGCTTGACGACAAGGTCATTGATTTCAAAATACGCCATTTTATCGCCTCCTCAGTGTTTCCGAGTCTTGGGATCCAAGATCTCGCGGATAGCATCACCCAGGAGATTGAAGCACAGGACTGTGAGGAAAATTGCTAAGCCAGGGAAAATGCAGTACCACCACTTGTCGGGGAAATACTGCCGGCCGATAGAGATCATCAATCCCCATTCCGGCGTGGGGTTTTGGGCGCCTAATCCCAGGAAAGACAAGCTTGCCACGGTCATAATAACGCCTCCGATGTCCATGGAGGCCTGTACGATCACCGGGCTAATACAGTTTGGAATGATATGCTTGAAGATAATCTTGCTTTTGCTGGTGCCAATTGTCTCAGCAGCCTGGACGAATTTTCGCTCTTTGATGCTGATGGCCTGTCCGCGGACCAGCCGGGTATACCATGGCCACCAGGAGATTACAATGGCGATAATAGCGTTGCGGAGGCCCGGGCCCAACAGGGCAACCAGGGCAATCGCAAGGAGCATCGAGGGGAACGAAAGGAAAATATCCGTAATACGCATAATGAGATTATCAATCCAGCCGCCGGACGTGCCGGCGATTGCGCCCAGGGGCACCCCAATAATGAGCGCAATGCCAACCGCGATCAGCGCTGTGGAAATCGAAACGCGAGTACCGAAGAGGACACGGCTGAACACATCACGGCCCAATTCATCGGTTCCCATCAGGTGTTCCCCGCTCGGCGGCAAAAGCATATCTTCGATGTGTGTGCTATTAACATCCTCCGGATATGGGGCAATCACAGGTGCAAGAATAGCGGCAAAGATCAACAGGAGCATGATGATAAACGCGGCAAGGGACAGCTTGTTTTTTGCCAGCAGGTACATGCTTTCCTTAAAACTTTTCCATTTAGGACGCAGATTCTCCATGAAATGACGCATAGTTGCTCCTCCTTCTACAGCCGGACACGGGGATCAAGCGCGATAATCAGATCAGCCAACAGATTCAGCAGGATGTAGCAGCATGCGCCGAAAATCGTAACGCCCATAATCGCCGGAAAATTCAAAGTAGTCACGGCAGTGGAGATGTAGCTGCCAATGCCGGGCCAGGAGAAAATAGACTCCACCAGGAATGTATTGGTCAAAGTATACCCCATAGATAGGGCTACATCTGTAGCAGTTGCGCCAAGGCTGTTTTTCAGCGCGTACTTCCAAAGCATTTTGAACTCTGTCAGCCCATAGCTGCGCCCGGCCGTAATGTAGTCCTCCCCTAAGATCTCCAACAGCGCACTGCGCGTCATGCGGGCTACCAGGCCGATTGGATAGAGAGAAACCGTGATACAGGGCAGGATAATGTGCTGCAGCGCATCCAAAAAGAGAGAGAACTCGCCTGTGAGCAGACAATCCAGCAGCAGGAGGCCGGTGACGTGTGGCTTCTCATTGAAAATTGTTGCCATGGCACTCAGCTGCCCGCCAATCGGCAGGAGATTCAATGCCTTATAAAACACCAGCTGCAGGAACAATGCAACCCAGAAGGAGGGCAGGGAAACTGCGCCAATCGAAAAAAACCGCACACTGTGATCCAAAAGACGGTTTTTCTTTTTGGCTGAGTAGATCCCCAGCGGAATACCGATGATAATGGCCAGCACAAACGCCAGCAGCACCAATTCAACTGTTGCCGGGACATAAGTGGCCAGCTCCAAGGAAACGGGTTGCCGAGTGGAATAATTGATTCCCAAATCTCCATGGAGCAAATCCTTCAGATAATTGATATATTGGACGGGAAGCGGGTCGTCCAAACCCAATTCCTCGCGGGCAGCCGCCAATTGCTCCTCGGTTGCCCGGGTACCGGCCCACTTTGTTGCCGGGTTGGATGGAATGACACGGGAAATAAAAAACGTTATGGTAACAACGCCTAATAACACCAATAGGCTGCTCAAAAGGCGCTTGAAAATATATTTTTTCATCAGCATTCCCTCTCTGGAGGTAATTTGGACTACGGAAGATATGTATTTTATGTTCCTGGTGAAAGCGACAAAAGCAGTGCCTGCAGAAGGCACCGCCTTTGTCTTTGCTGCGTCAGCCGTTCTTTCTAACGTTATAGTAGGACACTACCGTAGAATAGGCCGGATTTTCATACACCCCGGTGATACTGTTATTCACCACATAAGTATGGGTATCATCAAAAATGTTGATCATATAAGCTTCATCAATCAAGATCTGCTGGGCTTCAATATAAAGGCGTTCCGCTTCAGCGCGGTTGGTGGATACATTGAGTCCGGCATCTTCAATCAGCTGATCCAATTCAGGACTATCAATATAGGCTAGATTGAAGGTAACGCTGTCCTCGCTGTGAACCAGGGAATCGAACCAACTAGAGGGGGATGCGTAGTCGGGCCACCAGCGCATAATCAGGATATCCTGGCGGTCCTCAGGGTTGGTCGCCTGGGCCTCTGCCCACTGCGCATCCCACTCCATGGCCCGCAGCTCCAGATTGATCCCCAGATCAAGCAGGTTGGCCTGCCAGAGCTGCAGGGCACTGGAATATTCCGGGTAGCTGCTGGAATAGGTAACGGTAAGGGTCAGCCCATCTGTGTCGACGCCGGATGCCTCAAGGTATTCCCGGGCCTTGTCCATATCGGTGTTGTACTGGAACAGAGTGCTGTCGTGGGCCCACATCCCGCTAGGAACCAAACCGTAAGACTGCACAGCGTTTCCGGCCATCACACTGTCAATGGTTTCAGCATAGGGGAAAGAGTACTGCAGCGCTTTGCGGAAGTCTACATTGTCACAGGGGGACTTTTGGGAGTTTAGGAACACAATACAGTTATTCCATGTGTCTGCCTGATAGGTGTACAGACTCTCATTACCGGACAGCGCTTCCAAATCGGTATTGGAGAAGCTCTCAGACAGGTGTGCCTCGCCCGTCTCCAGCATTTGCCGCCGAGCACTGGATTCGCTGACTTGCTGGATCAGAACGTTTTTGTATTGGTCATCACTCCATCCGCCATAATAGGCGTCATATGCTTGGAGTACCACGGTGTCCCCGGTAGCCTGGGTAATCCGGTAGGGGCCTGTGCCGCCATCGTTCCCGGCATTAAACCACTCCGCATCCTGCTCCTGAGAGGCAGCACTCATAATATATGAAGCGTAACCGGCCGAGGCAATCAGATCGATGGGGGCAGGTGAGGAGCAGGTAATGACAATTTCATAATCGCCATTGGTTTCAATGCTTTCTACAGCATCCCAGTTATAAGCCGCCCCCTGACCAAGCCCGATGGTGCGCTCAAGGGAGCCCTTTACCTCAGCGCTGGTCATAGGCGTACCGTCGTGGAAGGTGACATCTTCACGCAGCTTGAACGTCCAAACTGTGCCGTCTTCATTGCTGCTCCACTCAGTAGCCAGCATAGGATCTACTTCGCCTGTCTCGGCGTTATAGTGGGTCAGTGTTTCGTAAACATTTTGCAGGACCAGAATCCCATTGGAGTATTCAATACTGGGATCCAGGGTAGTGTAGGGGATGGAATGGAAAACGTGATAGAGCACATCATCGGTACTGGAAGAGGTACCGCCGCTTTCGGAGTTTCCGCCGTCCGCATCCCCGGAATTGGAGGCGCAGCCGGACAACAAACCCAGCAACATTGCAAGAGCCACTAACAATGGGAGCCATCTTTTTTTCATGGTCATAATCCTTTCACTTGCCACACAACAGTGAGCTAACGTAATAAGCAAAATATACAACATAATCTATAAAAATGCAAGCTATAATTTGCCGGCCTACGCGGTTATCTGGTGCGAGCTTGTACGACGCGGCTATGCAGCTTTTTCCCCGTTCCATGTGTGGCGGCTGGTGCTGGCGGTGCTATGAAAGCATGGGGCGGCCGAGGCGGCACGCCCCTGTCAGCCCTATGCTCGGCGCATATTGTTCTGGCGGCGAAAAATCGGTATGATAAGAATAAATTGAATTTTGTACAGGGAGTGAATAGCGTGCAGAGCATTACCCAGAAGGGCCAAATGTGTTACAACTGTTTCCAGGAGAGGAGCAGTGCTGAAGGTCCCTGCCCCCACTGCGGGTTCGACCTGGCGGAAAATGAGAAGAAGTACCCGGTGGCCCTACGGGCCGGGACGGTTCTGAACGGCCGGTATATCGTGGGGCGGGTGCTGGGGCAGGGCGGCTTCGGCATCACCTACCTGGCCCTGGACACGCAGCTGAACGCGAAAGTGGCCATCAAGGAGTTC
>CAJFQQ010000006.1 GCA_904419145.1 uncultured Oscillospiraceae bacterium
TCCAGTCGGATAGGCTGCGTTGAAGATGAGGCAGCCGAAAGCACCAGGCAGCTTATACAGCGGGAAGGCATCCGCATGTTTTCTGAAAAAGCGCCAAACTTTCGTCTTTTCCCATCCCCAGCGCCTGCCAAGGGATTCCAATGTCAAAACCGCGTCGTACTGCCCAAACTGGACAGCTGGCGCTGAGTAGGAAAACGCATTGCTCGGCTCCTGCCAAACTGTGTGGCACCAGAGATCTAGCCATGCGTCTGCCTCAGCAAATTGATAATTACGCTCTGTAAGCCTTTGTGTGGCATTTCTGGGCAGGCAAAGGAATCCATACCCCTCCGTCGCATAAACCGCCTCACGGCCCATACAGGGCTCTCCAGAGCATCTTACGACCCAGTCCGTGACTTGATAGGTCAGTTTCTTCGTTTTTGCATCCAGCGTGTAGGAAATGTAGCCAAGCTCTGAAAGCTTGTCTATTAGATCCAGGGCCTGTTGCCGGCGTTTGACTGCCAGAATACTTTTCAGGCCGACGATACCGCCCGCCCAGCCCCCGACGTTTACCTTGTTGATATAACCGCAGTAATGGGCCTGCCCATTTCGGAACGCTGCACGTGAGGCCATGCGCGCCCAAGCACCCATGATGCCTTTGCCGGGCGGGAGCTGATTGCGCGGGAGCTTCACCCATTGATATTTGAGCAGGCACTTCATTTCACCGACCTCCTTCATAGATTGAAAAAAGCCCCGCTCCGTGCTACACTGGTAAACACGAAAGCGAGGCTTGATTGAAATGCTGTATGCGTGTGATAATTGCCACTACCTGTTCCTTAAAGCTTCAGAGGAGACCTGCCCGGATTGCGGAAAGGCCATGATCCTCCCTGCAACTGCTGCTGAACAAGAAGATTATTTGAATCGCTCGAAAGAAAACCTTTGGAAAGAAGATTTGAGTGATCGCCAGATATGAATGGCAGGTTTAGCGTCTGGAATTGACTTCAACTTCAACTCATATCATTTCCCGGCACTATCTTGTATAAAGATGCATAAAACACAAAAAAATTGCGCCTGTAGCTCAATCGCTGCAGGCGCAATTCCTTTTAGGAGACTCTTTATAAACTGGTGTAATAACAGGTGTAAAAACGTGTCATTGTCGAATCCAACTGGTGTAAAACCACCCTGCAAGGTTCAAATAAAACCCGAAATTCCTTGCACCGCAAGGGGTCCTCAATCGAGGGGCTTCATCGTGGGGAACAGTCTGACATCACGGATGGTATATGAAGTAATCAGCAGCATTTGCAGCGGGCGTGATCACGATGTTGAATCATTCAAATGAAGCGAAAACATACCCTTTCCTATTTGGGTCCTGCTACACTACGAGATTATAGAACGGAAGCCGACAAGGGACGCTGCAGAATAGCAACCCGCAGCGTCCCTATTTTGTCACTGTTAGATTAAAACCAGTTGAGAAAAGCATTTTGCGAGAATCTCTGAACGTTCCTATTGCACAGAACAAATCTGCTCATCCATGAAGCGGAACTCTTTCCCAGGCGACTGGATGGCCCAGGTAACACCCAGGCGAGTTTTCAACTTCAGGCGGTCCTGTCCGATATACTGCTAGCCGACAATCTGGCTGACTGCATGATACCCCTTTTCCTGGAGTGCCCCTTAGACACGCAGTATATTTTCATTTTCCATCGTGCGCATCACCTCTCAGGCATTCCCAGAATGAGATAAATTCAGATCAAGCGAGAGCGGACTATTTCAGTGAAATGCGTCGCAAACCTCCCAAAACTGGGAGAGCGCATAGAGAGGCAGATTGATAAGTTTATCCTGCTTGCGGTAGTTGGACATAGAGGTGCGGACACCGAAAGACAGTTCATTGTTGGAGACAAAGAATTTCAGGCTCTTGGCCTGCAGATTCTCCTCCGCCTTAACCTCCAGCGGGATCACATTCCCGCTGTGCTGGAGGACAAAGTCCACCTCCCCGGATGAATGTTCCGCCGACCAGTAATAGAGCGTGGCACCCAAGTCGGAAATGAGTTGCTGGCAGACATACTGCTCCGTGAACGCACCTTTGAACTCCGTGAAGATGGCATTGCCCTTCAGCAGTGTCTTGGCGTCCAAATCCGTCATAGCCGCCAGCAGACCCACATCCACCAGATACAACTTGAAGGCCGGGATGTCCTGATACGCCTTCAGGGGAACGGCCCCTTTGGTCACACGGCCAACCTTGCAGCACAATCCGCAGTCGATCAGCCACTGAATGGCAAGCTCAAAGTCCTTGGTCCGCGCACCGTCCCGTAAGACGCTGTAAATGAATTTCTTATTCTCCTTGGCCAGCTGAGAGGGGATGCCATCCCACACCATACGGATACGGGGAATGACGGCCATTGGGTCATGTTTGAAAAAGTCCTGCTCGTAGTCTGAGATCAGACGCTTCTGCACACGGCGTACGGCAGTAAGACTCTGCTTGGGCAGGTAAGCATTTACAGCCGCTGGCATCCCGCCCACAAAGTAGTACGTTCTGAGCAAGTCAATGTATTTGTCCCGGAACGCGGTGACCATTCCGAAGTCCCCCTGCTCCAGGAGTTCGAGCAGTTGGTCATCGCCTGTAGCGGACAGGAATTCGGTAAAGGAAAGCGGGTACAGATCCATGCTGTCCACCTTTCCTACAGGGAACGATGTGCCTTCGTGCATGGCTATTCCCAGCAGCGACTCCGCAGCCAGAATATAATAACTGTGCCGGTTGTCCTCACAGAAATATTTCAGGCTCTGCAGCGCAGCCGGCACCTCTTGGATCTCGTCCAGAATAATCAGTGTGTTCTCCGGATCAATCTCCACCCCGCTCTCGATGGCGAGGCCCCGCAGAATCCGATCCACATCAAAATCGCCGGAGAATAGATTATGCATCCGCTCGTTGCGGTCAAAATTGATATAGGCACACCGCTCAAATGCGGTTCGGCCAAACTCCTGCATGAGCCAGGTCTTTCCAACCTGCCGCGCACCGCGGATGATCATAGGCAGGCGGTTCGGATCCTCCTTCCACTCTTGCAGGCGGCTGATTGCATATCGCTTCATTGCCACACCACTCCTGGACCGTTTGATAGTATCAGCATATCATCTTCCATCAAATAGTCAACCGGAAAAGTGTGATAATCGTCAAATAGTCCGCATTATTAGGGTATTTACCGCCCACTCGTTTGCGCAGATTCTTTTTTTCTGTTTCATGATTGCTTCCTCCTTTTATTATTGCGGGAACATGCCCCGTCTAAAATTGTAAAGGAGTGGCAAGGATCTTCCCACGACAGAACCTGTCGTGTATGAAAAAAGTAAAATGTCCCCTTTCCCGAATTGATGAACAGAAAAACATTCGTTATAATGGAGAGGAAAGGGGACAAAGAACATAGAGATAAAACGTAAAAAAGGAGTGGCACCGCCGCGGTGCGATGATGCGTTCAAGGCTGGATCCATCCGGATGGTAACGGAGCAGGGCCACCCGAGCACAGAGGTATCACCATACCCAATTCGCATACAACATATGGCAAGGGAGCGATTTCGCCCGCAAATTGACTTGCCTACGTTTCAGTCGTAAAGGAGGCTCGTTGATGCGTTATTATGTGACCGCTGACATCCACGGATTTTATACGCCGCTGATCACTGCTTTAACCAAGGCCGGCTTCTTCGCCGACTCTGCACCGCACAAACTGGTCATTCTGGGAGACCTGTTTGACCGCGGTAAGGAAGCGCTGAAACTGCAGGCTTTTCTCTCTGAACTATTGGATCAAGATAAGGTCATCCTGATTCGCGGCAACCACGAAGATCTGTTTGAAGAACTTGTCACGATTGACACAGGTCTGCCATATCGCCACCATGTCGACAATGGCACTTACGATACCGCTCTTCAACTCACCAGTTTCGATCCTCACCTCGCCCCTACTTTGCACGATGACTTCGCTGAAGCTGCCCGGAATACCGTGTTCTATCAAAAAATCATTCCTGCCATGCTGGACTATTTTGAAACAGAGCACCACATATTTGTCCACGGCTGGATCCCCTGCATTCAGGAGCGCAATGGCTATAGTAGTATTTGTGACTGGCGCAATGCCTCTGCGGATCTTTGGGAAAAGGCCCGCTGGATCAACGGCATGGCTGCCTTTCGATATGCCTATGAGGATGACAAAACCATCATCTGTGGCCATTGGCACACCTCTTTTGGTCATTCTACAATCGACCATGCCGGTTCTCAATTCGGCCCAGATGCCAATTTCCGCCCCTTTTACGGCACAGGCATCATTGCTTTAGATGCCTGCACCGCTGTCAGCGGCTTTGTAAATTGCATTGTAGTGGAAAGCTGAACAGGTGAGGTTATTCACATTGGTATGCTGTTTTCATTTCAATCATAGTCTATCCGGGTGGACAAGCCTCCTCCTATTGGAAGGCCGGCAAAATCTAAAAATGTGGTAAGGGACACTGCAGAACAGCATCTGCAGTGTCCCTCTTTGTCACTGTTAAATGAAAACCAACTGCGAAAAACATTTTGCCAGAACATCTGAGCGTTCCCATCGAACGGCCCGGATCTGTTCATCAATAAAATGGAACTCCTTCTCCGGTGATTGGATTGCCCAGGTGACCCCCAGACGGGCTTTCAGTTTCAAACGGGCTTGTCCAATATAGCGTTCCGCATAAGGTCCGATTTCTTCCACAAACGCTGTACTGCGCGTAACGATCTCACGGTCATATGGGTCTTCCGAAATCGCCTCCAGCAACAGCGACTCCAAAGCGCCCTGCTGGTTGGTCGGGATAATCAACAGCAAAAACGACAGCGTCTGCTCTTGACCGAAACCATCCTGATAAGCATTCTCGACCCAGTGATTTTGCTTGGCCTGTGTGATGGCCGGAGCAAAAATCCGACACACTTCTGCCGTAATATCCTCCTCTTGCCGATCATCCCGGTCGGTGACCAGAGCGACTTTGGAAAACACTTGGGCGTCAAGGATCGCCGCCCGTATCTTATCTGCAAAAAATCCGCCGAACTTATCCTTCCCGCCCACACCGCAAATCAGCAGGCGATCCTCTCCCCGCTGATACCAGTAAGCCGATTCACCAGATTTTTCATCCACAGAGATTTGGAAGTTTTTGGGCCCCCGCTTGCAGGGAGTCCATTGCCGAACGCATCCCAAATAATAGCTGAGCAAAATGGCATCGGTCTTGCCTTCACACAGAATCAATTTGTTCATAGGCGCACCTCGAAGCCAAATTGCTCCCGGTTTTGGTGAACGTGGCAGCCGGACAGGACCCGGGCATAGCTGAGGGAAGAACTCCAATCTTTTTTGAGCGTCACAACGCTGATAGGGTCCTCCTGTCCGGTCGTCTTCTCATAATCCACAATGGATAGGAACCCGTCAATCGCTTCGATGCTGTGAGAGGTGATAAAGACCTGCACTCCGAATTTGCGGCATGCGGAGGCAATGAAACGGAAAATATCTTCAAAGTAGCGGGAATGGATGGCTGTCTCCACCTCATCGATCAGCAGTACACCATCCACAGCTCGTGCGATCCCGCTGGCGATAGACAAAACCTTCTTGATGCCGTCGCCGTAACTGGACAGAGGCATTATCCCCAACTCTTTGTGCTTGACACATTCGATGGGGCGGTTGGTATTTTCGTTTTTCAGCATCAGCAAGTCTGTAATGCCGGGGTCAAAAAGTTGTAAGATCTGTACACAGAGTTCCTTATAGGGATCATTTGTTAAGATACGGGAAAAATTCCCGCCCCGCAGATGGTCGAACGGCGCCAGATAGACCATGTTCAGAAGATGGCGGTTGGTAATGCCCAGCCCAGATACGGTGGAATATTCATGGAATCTTATCTCAGTTTTCTCCTGGTTGTTGCCTGTGCGAACCAGCAAGTTTCCCTGAAACGCCTGACATTCTGAGGGAATGGAATCCTTGAACTTACGGAAATTCCGTATCGAATAGCGGGGAATCCGGTTTTGCTCCTCCGCATCCAACATAATGGTTTTCACGTTGCCCTCCAGCAAATAGAGGATGTCCTCTCCTCTGCAGCGAGCCTGTAGGGAAAGCGTACGGGCGGTTTCCTCCTCATTGCTGCTGTGTGGAAACAGGGTAAGCAGATTTTCATAAGCAGAAATTCCGCCGTACATGGCCAGGCTGTCCCGCATACGCGCAATGCGCAAGGTGTTGGTAAAATCTCCGGGATCGCGCAGCAGAAGAAGGGCTTCCAAAAAACTGGTCTTGCCGCAGTTGTTGTCGCCGACAATCAGATTGATATGGTTCAGGTGTGGAACAGATAACTGCCGAATCCCGCGGAATTGTTCGATCTTCAAATTTTCAATATGGATCGCCACAGTTACACCTCCGGATCCTCAAAACTGACCACCAGCCGTTTTCCCAACGCGCCCGCGATTCGCTTTAATGTGGACAAACTGGGCTGATAGTTCCCATTTTCAATTTTGCTGATGTTCGACTGGGATACACCCGAACGCTGCGCCAACTGTTTCTGCGTCAGATTGGCCGCGCTGCGGGTAGAGATTACCAAGTCGCGCACTTCGGCGTCGATATTATATTCTTCAACCTCAGGAGTGTCGTCAACAGGCGTCAAATTTACTTTCTCAAGCGCCTGATCCAGTAATTTTTGAAAATCGCTCATGCTACATCCCTCCGAACTTATAATATGTCACATCAAACATAATGTCAACAAAAAATATGTCGCAAAAAATATATTCCTTGCTAATATGCAAATGGTTATGTACAGAACAGAAAGCAATATCCAGAGGATAAAGGGCTGGCATATCACACCATATCGTTATATAGAGCTGCAATCGAAAAATACAACGCAGAATTATTAGATGAAAATGCCCCATTTAAGATTTAAATAACCCCTCACTATAATGCACCCTAAAGAAGTTTATGAATAGCCGCTTATCTTCCTAAATATTCTTACGGTTTACAATAACCGCGGCGCTACTCCCAGTTGCACTTGAAGCCCGGAAGTCTTGTCCCACAAGGCTTTCCGGGCTTCGTTTACATTAGCGGCGGCGGGATACATACGACCGGCTGATGCCATATTCTGCAGCCAGTTCCCGCTGTGTACGCGGCCGGTGCCCATTGAGGCCATACCGCTGTTGGATAATGTCCATTTCTCGTTCAGTAAGACACTCTTTCACCAGCTTACGCAGCCTTGCATAAGTATCTTTTGTGTCCAGTTCTTCCATCATTGTGTCTTCTACACCTACAACATCCAAAAGGAACAGGCTGTTGCCATCTTTATCGGTTTCCAATGTGTCAGAGAGAGACACCTCTCCCTGCAGCTTTTTCTGAGAACGGAAATGCATCAGGATCTCATTTTCAATACATCGGGCAGCATAGGTAGCAAGCCGTGCCCCCTTCTCGGGATTATAGCTGGAGATGCCCTTGATCAGTCCAATCGTGCCGATGGAGATGAGATCCTCCTGATCTGCAGTCTGCGTATAGTACTTTTTGATAATGTGGGCTACTAGTCGAAGATTCCGCTCAATGAGGATATTTCTGGCCTCCATATCCCCCTGAGCATACCGTTCCAGGTACATCCGCTCCTCCTCCGCGCTGAGGGGCTTGGGAAACGATCCAATATTTCCCGTCAGATGCAGAGAAAGAAACAAGCTGCTGCGCAGCAGCAGCAATGCTGTGGTTAACACATCCATCACCTCTGTCCATCTCTATGTCTTGAGAGACTGTCCCTATACGCAAAACCGCCGGGGCAATTTGATTCGCCCCGGCGGCATTGGATCCGATTCAGTCGATCACTACCATGGTCTGGATTGCGTTTTGCTCTGCCCCGGAACGAAGCAGGTATACTGTATAGGTATTATTGCGTAGCACATTGATATAGACAGACGCCACAGTCTCTGCTGGATGCTGCTCCCCCAGGAAAGCGCTGTCCAGTGTCTCTATATCCATCCAGGCCGGCATTGGGGTCAGGTCTGTTTCGGCAAAGAAGAACTGGTACTCTCCCGGGCGAATCCGCTTGAAGCTTGTGGTCTCCTTGAAACGGACATCAGAATATACTACACGTCCATCCCCCAGCAGCACATCCATCGGGGGGCTGTTATAGGCCAGATTGCCGACTCGGAAATTGGAAGATCCGTCGCCGGGTGAACAGCAGCTATCTTGAATCTGCAGCAGATCCAGGCCGCCTGCCCGGTTGATGACAGCAATGGTGCTGGCGGTTCCATATTGGATCGGGATGGTCTTCTGCAGATAGATATATCCGTCCATGCCGCTGACTGTCACCGTCTGATAGCCGGCCGGGGCGCGGCCATAAGTAGAAATGGATGCGTATGTGAGCCAGTTTGCCATCCGTATGCTGTTGATGCGGATACGGAAGGTCGGATAGCCGTAGGCGGCGTGTAGGAAACGTACCCGGGCCGCCTGGAACCAGTTGGGGTAACTTGGTGTACTGGGGATAGGCGTACTGGGGGTACTTGGGATGGTGGGCGTGCTGGGTATGCTTGGGATGCTTGGTGTGCTGGGCGGCAGGATGGCATTCCCCTCGTCATCAATGGGGAGTCCCGCGCCCTCATCCGGCAGCGGGATAACTGGCGTACCGCCGGTCATGGCGTTCCCTGCGTCGTCGATAGGAAGCCCCGCGCCCTCATCCGGCAGCGGGATCATGGGCTCATATGGGTTGACAGGCATATTGATTCACCGGAAATCTCCGGTGGTCCTCCTTTCCTTCTGATACAGTCTATCTTATTCCGTGCCCGTGGCCTTGGTACCCTGATCCCCTTCCCTTTTTTCTATGCTTGTGGTATACTGAGCGTGCAAATCTCTGATACAGCGAGGAAACCATGAACGAAAAAGAAATCTCTGAGATCCGCCGCCGTTTTCGCGCGGACCGCAGCAATATCACCTATGTCCGTGGATGTTATGTCAATGAAAAGCGGGAGATCCTGTCTGAATTCAACCAATCCCTGGCGCTGCTGAGCCAGGAGGAAAATGAGAAGTTTCTTACCATTCTGAAGAGAACCCTATCGGGAACGCTGGGCAAAAACCTGCTGGATCTCTCGTTTACCACCCAGCAGGTGGTGTCTGGAGCGGAGCACAAGCTGCTTATGGCCCTGCGGGACTCGGCGCTCAAGGACCCGGATGCTGTCCATGCCCTCTTCCAGGCAATCATCTCCTCCCTCGTCATGGAGGGCAGCTATCTGATCCTCCTGGCCTGTGATGCTTACGATATTCCCTATCGCGGCAAGGATGACGAGATCCAGGCCGACGCCTCCTCTGAGGTCTACACCTATTTCCTCTGCAGCATCTGCCCCATCAAGCCCACCAAGCCCGCTCTTGGCTACGACATGCAGGAGAATGTCTTCCACGATCTGCGGACAGACTGGGTGGTCAGCCCGCCGGTCTGCGGCTTTCTCTTCCCTGCCTTCGACGACCGCAGCACCAATCTGTATGGCGCCCTCTACTACACGAAGGACGTGAAGGAGGGCCAGGACGCCTTGGTCGAGACACTCTTCCACACCCAGCCGCCCATGCCGGCAGCGGCGCAGAAGGAGAGCTTTCAAACCATCCTGGGGGATGCTTTGGGCGACGAGAGCAGTTACCAGGTGGTCCAGGCTGTCCACGGAGAGCTGCGGGACATTCTGGAGGAACATAAGGCCAGCCGCGATCCCCAGCCGCTGGTACTGTCGAAGGAGGCGGTGGGCCGGGTACTGGCGGACTGCGGCGCCACAGAGGAGCAGGTGGATGCCTTTGCATCGGGCTACGCGGCATCCTTTGGTGCCGATGCCGGGCTCCATCCCCGGAATGTGGTGGACACCAAGCAGCTGGAGATCGCCACAGCGGATGTGACCATTCGGCTGAGTCCCGACCGCAGCGACCTGGTAGAGACCCGGGTCATTGACGGCGCCCGATACATCCTGGTTCGGGCCGAGGATCAGGTGACGGTCAACGGCGTCCCCATTCACATCTCATAAGAGCGCATCAGCAAAGCAACAAGGCCGGGTCCCGCGAAACGGGACCCGGCCGATCTATATGAAGTGGTCTTGCACCACAGTTCTTCTGTTTGTCGTTGTGTTGTATCGCTTCTATCATTTGTGAAAAAGGTATTTGTATGTCGTTCTGTCCGTCTCGCTCTTCGATAGGCCGTCCCCCTTTCTGCAACGCCTGTGTATGGTGTGGTCGTTTGGTGTGGTCGAAGCCTTCATTGTCTTATCCCTATATATCACCTCCTGATGATGGTAGAATACACCAGGAATTTGAACATGCTGTGAAGCCGCTGCGAATATTCTGTAAACCAACTGTAAACGATATGCCCCTGAGTCGGGGACGGAAACCTGCCGCCGGGAGTTGCCCGGCCTACGGGGCCGCAGGTCTGCCCCAGAGGCTCCGGCCCGTCACAAATTCCGGGGAACCAGAAAAGCCAGCCGCAAAAACACGCCGGACCTCGAAAAGAAGGTCCGGCGTGTTTTTTCTTATGATTTATCGCAGCGCGGAAGGGCCGTCCGCTCCCCTTACAGGCTGGCAAACACCTCGTCCGCTGCCTGGGCGGTCGCCTCCAGCTGCTCCCTGGTGTGGGCGGCGCTGACGAACATGGCCTCGAACTGAGCAGGCGCCAGAGCCACACCCCGCTGGAGCATGCCGGCGAAGTAGGCGGCATAGCGGCTCAGGTCGCTGGTCTGGGCTCCGGGCAGGTCCTCTACCGCCTGGGCGGTGAAGAAGGGCGAGAGCAGGGACTCCACCTGATTCACCGTCACGGGCACATTGTGGCGCTTGGCCGCGGCGCGCATGGCCTCCGCCAGCCACTTGCCCTTCTCTCCAATGTCGGTATAGACCTCCGGGTGGTCCCGCAGATACGTCAGCTGGGCAAGGCCGGCAGCCATGGCCACCGGGTTGCCGCTGAGGGTCCCGGCCTGGTACACCGGGCCGCAGGGGGCCACCTGCTCCATCACCTCCCGGCTGCCGCAGTAGGCGCCCACCGGCATACCGCCGCCGATGATCTTGCCGAAGGTGGTGAGGTCGGCCTTCACGCCGTAATAGGCCTGGGCGCCGCCCAGGCACAGGCGGAACCCGGTAATGACCTCGTCGAAGATCAGCAGGGCACCGTACTGGTCGCACAGCTTCCGCAGCCCCTGGAGGAAGCCCTCCTTCGGGGTCACCACTCCCATATTGGCTGCCACCGGCTCCACGATGACGCAGGCAATCTGGTTCGGGTACTCAGCAAACAGGGCCTCTACCCCGCCCAGGTCGTTGTACTGGGCGGTGAGGGTGTGCTTCACGATGTCCACCGGCACGCCGGCGCTGCTGGGATGGCCCCCCGCCAGGGCAGAGGAACCGGCGCTCACCAGCAGGCAGTCGCTGTGGCCGTGGTAGCAGCCGTGGAACTTGAGGATCTTGTCCCGTCCCGTGACGCCCCGGGCCAGACGGATAGCGGACATCACCGCCTCCGTGCCGGAGTTCACCATGCGGACCTCCTGGATATTGGGCACCAGATCCACCATCAGCTCCGCGATCTCCACCTCCCGGCGGGTAGGGGCGCCGAAGCTGAGGCCGTCCTTCACAGCCTTCTCCACCGCCTCACGAATCACCGGGTGGTTATGCCCCAGGATCATGGGACCCCAGGAGCAGACATAGTCGATATACTTCTTGCCATCCTCATCGTATTCATAGGCGCCGTCTGCCCGAGCGATGAACCGGGGCGCCATATTCACCGCGCGGAAGGCGCGCACCGGGGAGTTGACCCCGCCGGGCATGACCTTCTGGGCCTCTTCAAACAGCAGTTCGGACTTGTCCATCAGCCGATATCCCCCTTTTTCATAGCGTCCGCCAGCTCCTTGGCGTAATAGGTGATGAGCATGTTGGCCCCGGCCCGGAACACCGACACCGCGCTCTCGCACATGATGCGGTACTCGTCCACCAGACCGGCGGCTGCGGCGGATTTAATCATGGCGTATTCACCGGAGACCTGATAGGCGCACATGGGCAGGTCAAAGGCGTCGCTGCACTCCCGGATGATGTCCAGATAGGCAAGGGCCGGCTTCACCATCAGGATGTCCGCGCCCTCCTCCACATCCAGAGCGCACTCCTTCAGCGCCTCCCGGCGGTTGTGGGGGTCCATCTGGTACCCCTTCCGGTCCCCAAAGGAGGGGGCGGAGCCGGCGGCAGCGCGGAAGGGCCCGTAAAAGGCGGAGGCGTACTTGGCGGAATAGGACATGATGGGGGTCATGGTGTAGCCGTGCGCATCCAGCGTCTGACGGATGGCGGCAATACGGCCGTCCATCATGTCGCTGGGAGCCACCATGTCCGCCCCGGCCTGCACATGGCTGAGGGCGGTCTTGGACAGGACCTCCAGGGTCTTGTCGTTGTCCACCTCGTGGCCGCAGAGGATCCCACAGTGGCCGTGGTCGGTGTATTCGCACATGCACACATCGGTGATCACATAGAAATCCGGATACTTTGCCTTGATGGCCCGAATGGCCTCCTGAATGACACCATGCTCGTCCCAGGCGGAGGAGCCGCAGGCATCCTTGCTCTTGGGCAGGCCAAAGAGGATGCAGTGGTTCACGCCGTGGGCAAGGCACTCCTCCACGGCCTGGCACACGCTGTCCAGCCCGTAGTGGTTCTGACCGGCCAGACTCTCGATGGGGCGGACGCCCTGGAGCACTTCATCCACAAAAATAGGATAGATCAGGCTGTCGGGGGACATGCGGGTCTCCCGGCACATCCGGCGCACCGCATCGTTGCGGCGCAGGCGGCGGGGGCGGTTGGTGAGTTCCATCGTATTTCTTACCTCCTGGAACAAAAAATTATCCGATAATGGGAGGCGGCCGGGCAGCCCCGCCGGCTCCACCATTTCTTCTTACAGCTTACAGCGCAAGGGCCAGATCCACCAGCGCGTCGATGGTGGCCTTTTGAGCGATCCGGACCGCGATGCCGTGTTTACGGGCCTCGGCAGCGGTCTGCTCCCCAATACAAAGGCCCGTGATCTTGGAGAAATCGGCCTCCTCACCCACCGAGGAGACAAAGCCCTTCACCGTGGAGGCGGAGGTGAAGGTCACATAGGTCACTTCCCCGTCCTCCAGCATCCGCCGCAGCTCCTCAGATCTGGGATTCTCATAGACCGTCCGGTACACCGGGATATCATCATAGGACATGTTACCCTTTTCCAGGGCCTCTGTCAAGGCGGGGGAACCGATTTCCGCCCGGAGGATCAGCACCCTGCCGTCGGCCTGTTCCGCCAGCTCCGCCCCCAGGTGGGCTGCGTCATAGACCGACGGGATCAGATCCGCCGTGAGGCCGTGGCCCGCCAATGCCCTGGCAGTCCCGGAACCGATGGCCGCCAGGCGGACCGCTCCCAGATGCCGCGCATCTTTTCCCATGCCCCGCAGGCACTCCCAGAACGCCTCCACACCGGCGGGACTGGTAAAGACCAGCCACTGATACGCCTGGATCTGCCCCAGAGCGCGCTCCATCTCCGGACAGGGCACGATGGGAACCGTCTCGATGCAGGGGTACTCCACCACATCCGCTCCCAGCGCCCGCAGCTTGTCGGACAGCGTACCGGCGCGCTCCTTGGGCCGGGTCACCAGAATCTTCTCTCCATGGAGGGGACGCTTATCAAACCAGCAGAAGTCCTTCGCCAGGGCACAGACCTTCCCCACAATGATGATGGCTGGGCTGTGGATGCCCATGGCCGCCGCCCGCTCCGGCAGCGTGGAGAGTGTGGCATCGCAGCGGCGCTGGGCCGGGGTCGTGCCGCTCTCCACCATGGCCGCGGGCATATCCGGGTCCATGCCGGCCTGGAGCAGTCCCTCCACGATCTTGGGCATGGCGGTGACGCCCATGAGAAACACCAGGGTCCCCTTGGTGCGCACCAGCGCCTCAAAGTCGATGGACAGCTCTGCCCCGGCCCTGGCATGGCCGGTGATGATATGGAGGGAGGAACAGAAGTCCCGGTGGGTCACCGGGATCCCCGCATAGGCACTGGCGGCAATGGCCGAGGTGATGCCGGGCACCTCCTCAAACTCGATACCGTGCTCCACCAGCAGCTCCAGCTCCTCGCCGCCCCGGCCGAAGACAAAGGGGTCGCCGCCCTTGAGCCGCACGACCACCTTGCCCTCCAGGGCCTTGTCCAGCAGGATCTGATTGATCTGCCACTGGGGCACCTTGTGGTGGGAGGCCTCCTTGCCCACGTCGATCTTCTCCGCTTTCTCCGGCATCATGGCTAAAATGGCGGGGCCTACCAAGCGGTCATAGACCACCACCTCCGCCTGGGACAGGGCCTCCCGGCCCCGAAGGGTGAGCAGGCCCGGGTCGCCGGGGCCCGCCCCCACCAAGATGACTTTTCCACGTCGCTCCATGTCGATTCTCCTTTACCGCAGGCGCTTGGCCAGCGCAATGCCCAGTGCAGCGGCCTCGCTCACTGGACCTGTTATGGTATCCTTCACGCCGGACACATTCATGCCGGTCAATGTCATTGTATCCCCGGAAATGGTGGCAAAGGCCGCCACCGGGGAGGAGCAGCCACCGTCCAGCTCCCGGACAAAGGCCCGCTCCGCCAGGGCACAGGCAGTTCCTTCCGGATCAGAGAAACCGTCCAGGAAGGCGGTATCCTCTCCGGCGCGCATCTGGGCCGCCATGATCCCCTGTCCAGCCGCCGGAAGGATCTCCTCCGTGGAGAACCAGCGGCAGATCCGCCCTTCCAGTCCTAGGCGCTTCAGCCCCGCGCCGGCCAGCACCAGGGCCGCATACTGGCCCTCGTCCAGCTTGCGCAGCCGCGTCAGCACATTGCCCCGCACCGGGGCCACTGTCGCCTGGGGGAACAGCTTCTCCAGCTGCATCTTCCGCCGGAGACTGGCACAGCCGATGGGCTTTGAGAAGTCCAATTCCCGGACGCCCTCCGGCAAAACCAGCACGTCCCTGGGGTCCTCCCGGCGGGAGAACGCCACCAGAGGCAGGGCTGGATTTTCCTCCATGGGGAGATCCTTGCAGCTGTGGACGGTCACGTCCACCCGCCCATCCTGAAGGGCGGCGTCCAGCTCCTTCACAAAGAGGCCCTTGCCGCCCACCTTGTCCAGTGTGCGGTCCAAAATCTTGTCGCCGGTGGTCTTCATGGTCACCAGCTCCAGCGCAATTTCCGGGTGGGCTGCCTTCACAGCTTCCATCAGCAGCTCCGACTGGATCACTGCCAAGCGGCTCTCCCGGCTGCCAACACGTATTTTCATGATTCCAACTCCTCCAAGGTCTTTCGGACGGCCTTCGCTGCCCGGGCAGTCCGTCTGTGGTCGCTGCCATCCCCCACTAACCCAGCCACCAGCGTTTCGGTCTGGCAGATCGCGGGAAAATAAAAGTCGCACTCATCGGGGCAGTCGCAGACATTCACCAGGATACCCCGGTCGCGGGCCTCCTCATATACCGCGTGGTTCACCGCCCGGTCATTGGTGGCGGCCACCGCCAGGAAGGCTCCTGTCAGATCGCCCGACTGATAAGAGCGCAGGAGACCGGCGATCCCCTCCGGCTTTTCCCGGATCTCCGGCGCAATCACCGTCACTCGGGTGCCGAATCGCTGAAGGACTGCCGCCCGGCGCAGTCCGATGGCGCCACCGCCGACCACCACAACCGCTTTCCCGGCCAAATCAATAAACAGCGGAAACCGCAGGTTCATTTCTCAGCCCCCTGTCTCTTCACCGCACCGGGGTGTAGTCGATCACCGATTCTTCATCGGTGGCCTCCAGCTTGAAGATCACCGGCCGCAGGCCATCGTTGCAGCTGCAGATTGCCACGCCCGGCTTTCTGATCCAATCCCCGTAATAAAACAGATCGTTTCCGGCTCCATGGGCCAGCGCAAATACATACTGATAGATGGCCTTCCAGGCCTCGTCACACAATCCGTCCGGCTTGGCGTAATCGGCGTAAAACACCTGCCCCTCCCGCATCATGGGACAGGGGCCAAGGCCCTCCACTCCGTACTCCTTTGCCAATTCCGCATCCAAAGTGGTTTTGAGCACTGTAATTTTCACTTTCTTCATGGCAGTACACCTCGTTCTTGACACGACTGTTGAACAGAAATTTATATTGCTACGCTCTGGTGTGGGCGCGGATCTTGGCCGCGCAGGCGGCCAGGGTCTCCGGCGTGAAGCCGTCCTTCACCCCGCCTACCAGCAGTTCGATGGTCTTGCACACCGCGTCCTCCGTGTCCATATCCCGGACCCGGTCCAGCACGGCGGTTTTGACCTCCTCCAGCACCGGCAGGCTCTCCCGGTAGTTGTTCCACTGGTAGAACCGGTCCATGTACTCCTGAATGGTGCTGTGGACCCGGGCCAGCTCCTTGGCATCGGCGCCGGTCCTCTGGCTGAGGTCGTCCACGTTCAGCAGCACCACGCCGTCTGCCGCCTCTCCCAAATCCGGCTGGATATCCCGGGGAATTGCCAGGTCTACCAGGAGTTTTGGTGGATTTACAACAGCTGTAAAGGGCTCTGCCATCACAGTATAATGAGGACTCGTGGTGGCCGAGATCAGCAAATCCATGTTCTCCATAGCGGCGTAGCGGTCGTCATAGGAGGCCACCGCGCACCCGGCGGGCACCACGGTCTCCCCGTGGCGGTAGGAGCGCAGCGTTACTGTCACCGCGCATCCGGCATCCCGCAGAAGAGAGGCCGCGAGCCGGCCCATCTCCCCGTTGCCGATCACCATGGCCCGCTTCCCTGCCAGACTGCCCATCCGCTCTTCCAGGGCCGCCACCGCCTGATGGGCGGCGGAGGTGGGCAGGCCCGTGAGCCGGCCGCCGGTTTTGGCCGCCTTGCCGCAGGCCGCGGCGGTGCGGAACAGTGTCTCCAGTACACTGTCGGAGGTCCCGGCCTCCCGGGCCAGGGTCACGGCGGTCTTGACCTGGGTGAGGATCTGATCCTCACCAAGAATCTGAGAGCGCAGGCCGCAAGCCACCTCCATCAAATGGCGGACGCACTCCGTATCCCGTCGGGTCACAAAGGCGTTGGCAAAGTCCTGATAGTCCGCCCCTGCCGCCCGGCACAGCAGCTCCCCCGGGTCAAGGTCCGGCCCGTCGGCACAGGAGAGGTACAGCTCCGTCCGGTTGCAGGTGGACAGCAGCACCACGCCCAGCAGCTGCGGATTGGCCGCAATGATGCGGTCCATGTCCAGCACGCCGTTTTTCGTGAAGCTGAGCTGCTCCCGCAGGGCAATGGACGCCACGCTGTAGTCCAGCCCGGACATACAAAGGTGCATCCCTCACTCCCCCTTTTTTACCAGGACCACGGAGAAGTAGCCTGTGTTTTCCGGCATATCAGCAAAGTGCTCCCACACCTGCTCCCCCTCCATGCCGCAGTTGGCCACCAGAGAGGCGTGCTCCAGCAGGCCGTGCTCCGCCAGCTTCTCCTTCAGGGCGCCGATCTCCCGCCCCGCCTTCATGAACACCAGATTGGCGTCCACATTCAGGCAGTCCTCCATATCCTTGTGGGAGGCCGGGACGATCAGCAGCCGCTGGCTCTGCTCGCAGAGACTGGTATTCAGCCGGGCCGCCACCGCGCAGAAAGAGGGCACCCCCGGCACCAGTACGGCCTCATAGCCCCGGGAGAGCACACGGCGGTGGATGTACATATAGGTGGCGTACACCGTGGGATCGCCCAGGGTGATAAAGGCCACGTTCCTCCCGTCCTCCAGCAGGGCGCAGATATCAGCGGCGATCTGATCGTGGGCGGCGTCCAGCACCGCCTGGTCCCGGACCATGGGCGTGACACAGGTCAGGATCGTCTTGTCCGCCACATACTCCTGGACAATGCGAAAGGCCGTCTTTTCCCCGGAGCCCTTATCTGGGACGGCGATCACATCCGCCTCCCGCAAAATCCGAACCGCCTTCAGCGTCAGCAGTTCCGGGTCGCCGGGGCCAACCCCCAAGCCGTACAGAGTTCCTCTGGTCATAGCAGGTTTCTCCTTTGTTCACTCTCAAATGGTTTCCCGCGCTGCGGCGGGCATCTGTCTTTCATTTTCCGGGAAATCCCCCGGCGCCGCTCTCACTCCGCCGCCGCTCTGGCGTGATCCACAAAGATGGCACGGATGGCCGGGTTCTCTCCAAGGCCCTCTATCTGGCAGGAGACGGCATAGCCCCGCTCTGTCAGCAGGCTTTTCCAGGAGTCCGGCTCCTCTCCGGCCAGATCGTTTCGGGCGTGATCCCCGGCCACCACCATCAGCGGCACCAGCAGGACATTTTTGACATTTCCCTGCTCTTCCAGACGGCGGCAGACCTCCTCAAATCCAGGATAGCCCTCCACCGTGCCGATGTGGATATCCGTACGGCCCATGTCGTGGAGGACATACTCCAGCAGGGCGTAGACCGCATTGGCATGGTGCTCCGTACCGTGGCCCATATAGACGATGGCGCTGTCCTTCCGCTTTTCCGGCAGGCGCGCCAACAGGGCCTTGGCTGCGGCGTGGTAGTCCTCGATCTCCGTCAGCAGCGGCGCACCGAAGGTGAGCGACTGGAAGCGCTCCACAAAGGGCAGGGCGTGGGCCATCATCTTGTCCCGCTCCTCCCCGTTCATCACATGGGTGGACTGGAGGACTACGTCGGTATAACCGGCCTGCGCCAGACGCTCCAGCGCCTCCTGGGTGTTGTCAATAGCAAGGCCGTCCCGCTCCCTGAGCCGGCGGAGGATCATGCCGCTGGTGAAGGCCCGGTACAGATCCCGGTCAGGAAAGGCCGCCGCCAGATCCCGCTCAATGGCGGCAATGTTCTTCTCCAGCGTATCGTGGTAGGTGGTACCAAAGGAGACCACCAACAGGGCTTTCTTCATCGCGCTTCCTCCTGTTCCTTATTCCCGGGCGTTGCCGGAGGCCATATACAGCATGGCGTTGCAGATGGTGGCGGCAATGTTGCTGCCGCCCTTGCGCCCCATGGCGATGATGTGCTCCCCCGGCATAGAGGCCAGAAGCTCCTTGCTCTCCACCACGTTTACAAACCCCACCGGAACGCCGATCACCAGCGCAGGGGAAAAGGTCCCTGCCTCCATCAGCTCGCAGGCCCGCACCAGGGCGGTGGGGGCGTTGCCGACGGCCAGGATCACCGGTCCCATGAGGGCTGCGGCCCGCTCCATAGAGACGGTGGCCCGGGTCTCCCCCCGCGCCTTGGCCTCCGCGGCCACATCCTCGTCGGACATGAAGCAAACCGCCTGGCCGCCGAACTTCCCCAATACCTTCTTGTTGATCCCCGAGCGGGCCATCTGGGTGTCCGTGACGATGGTGCAGCCGGCCCGGATCGCGGCAAGCCCCGCCTCCACAGCGCCGGCGGTGAACCGCAGGTTCTTCACATAGTCAAAGTCCGCGCTGGTGTGGATGCACCGCTTGACGATGGGCAGTTGCTCCTGGGTAAAGGAAGTCGTCCCCATCTCACTGGCAATGATCTCCATGCTGCGCTGCTCGATCTCCGCAGGGGCCACCCGCTGCAGCTGAATGTTCATGGTCATTCCTCCTTGTTGAGAATCCGGTAGATCCGGTCCATATCCAAAGCGGAGCGCAGGCCCTCCGCCAGCTTGTCGTACTGCTGCTGGGCATACTCCGCCCAGTCCATGGCGGCGGTCTCCGCCGTCAGTCCCTTTGCCTTCAGGAGGCAGTTGATGAGGGCCGCGGCACACTCGCCCTTGTCAAAGATCCCGTGGATATAGCAGCCCCAGATATTCCCATTGGCGAGGCCATCCTCCTTATGGGCACCGTTCTGGTCCTCCAGGGTCAGGATCGGGGACGCACCGCTCTCCAGAGTCGTCTCTCCCATATGGATCTCATATCCTGTAAAGGAAATTTCCTTCATAGCTTCAAAGATTCCCTGACCGGCGGTAAAGGCGCCGGTGACCTGGGTCCGTGTCTTTTCTCCCAGGAACAGCGTGCTCTGGGGCAGGAGCCCCATGCCCCGGAGGGTGCCTCCTCCCTCCACGTGGTCCGGGTCGGACACCTCCCGGCCCAGCATCTGGTAGCCGCCGCAGATCCCGATGACCGCGCCGCCCCGCTCGGCATATTTCAGGATGTTGGCCTCCATGCCGCTCTCCCGGAGCCAGCGGAGATCGTCCATGGTATTCTTCGTCCCCGGCAGGATCACCAAATCGGGATTCCCCAGCTCCCGGGGATCCCGGACATAGCGGACGGTGACCTGCTCCATGCGCTCCAGGGGGTTAAAATCCGTAAAATTGGACAGCCGGGGCAGCCGTACCACGGCGATATCGATGAGGCCCACCTTGCCACCCCGCTCCAGGCGGGTGGAGAGGGAGTCCTCGTCATCCACATCCACATCCAGCATGGGGATCACCCCCAGCACGGGCTTTCCGGTCAGATCCTCCAGCTGCTTGAGGCCCGGGCGGAGGATCTCCACATCCCCCCGGAACTTGTTGATGAGAAGGCCCTTGATACGGTCCTGTTCCTCCTCGTCCAGCAGCTTCACCGTGCCGTACAGGGAGGCAAACACGCCGCCCCGGTCGATATCCCCTGCCA
The DNA here is from genome assembly GCA_904419145.1 of uncultured Oscillospiraceae bacterium. Lineage (GTDB taxonomy): Bacteria > Bacillota > Clostridia > Oscillospirales > Oscillospiraceae > CAJFPI01. Next base: position 20,475 of record CAJFQQ010000006.1, read on the forward strand.
GCAGCACCGGCGCGCTCGCCAGCTTGGCCATGCCCATGTTGACGAAGTCGTCCTCTTTCAGATTAATCTCCGCCGGGGAGCCGGCGCCCTCGATGACAATGATGTCATAGGCCTCATCCAGCCGGCGGTAGGCGGCCATGATGTCCGGCAGGAGCTCCTTTTTATAGCGGTAATAGTCCGCCGCCCCCATGGTGCACCGGGGCACACCGCAGACGATCACCTGGCTGCCCACGTTGCTGGTGGGCTTGAGAAGGATCGGGTTCATATCTACCGAGGGCTCCACCCCGGCGGCCTGGGCCTGGACCACCTGGGCCCGGCCCATCTCAAAGCCATCGGCGGTGATGGCGGAGTTGAGCGCCATATTCTGGCTCTTGAAGGGGGCCACCTTATACCCGTCCTGGGCAAAGATGCGGCACAGCCCGGCGCACAGCAAGCTCTTGCCGGCGTTGGACGCCGTCCCCTGGATCATAATTGCTTTCGCCATCTCACAGTACCTCCCGCAATGCTGCAATCAGCTTCGTGTTTTCTTCCTCCCGGCGGACGCAGACCCGATAAAAGTCCGGTCCCAGGCCGTGGTAATTGGCACAGGAGCGGATCAGGATGTTTCGCTCCAGAAGGCGCTCCTTCAAGTCCGCTACACCGGGCGCCCGGAACAGCAGGTAGTTGGCCTCCCCCGCCCAGACGGTACAGCCCAGGGACAGGCGCAGGCAGCTACTCCGGCGGCCTGGGCCACATTGGACACGCTCCAGGGTTGCGCGCCAGCATAGAGCCGCTCCAAAAGGTCGGCGTCGCCGCACAAGCCGTAGCCCAAGCGGAGCCCCGGCACCGCGTAAGTCTTGGTGAAGGCCCGGAGCAGGAACAAATGGGGATGCTGCTCCAGCGCCCAGGCCATCCCTGCCCCATCGGTCAGATCAATAAAGCACTCGTCCAGCACCAGGCGGGTCCCGGTCTCGGCGCAGCGGCGGAGGATCTGCTCCAGCAGGCCCCGGTCGATGAGACGGCCGGTGGGATTGTTTGGGGAGCAGAGAAACAGAAGATCCACGCCCGGGACGATGTGTTCCAGGATGGAGGCATCCAGATCAAACTGCCGCTCCGGGGACAGCAGGAAATGCTCCGCCGTGCAGCCCGTGAGCCGAAGGCCCTCCTCGTACTCCGAGAAGGTGGGCGCCGTCACCAGGGCGCGCCGGGGCTTCAGCGCCAGGCAGAGCCGGAAAATCAGATCCGCTGCGCCGTTGCCGCAAATCACCTGCTCCGGCTGGACACCGTCCCGCTCCGCAATGGCGGAGCGCAGCGCCCGGCACAGGGGGTCCGGATAGTGGATGGCCTCCGCGACCGCCTCCCGGGCGGCCTGGGCCACCTGGGGCGGCATCCCCAGAGGATGTAGGTTGGCGGAGAAGTCCAGGACGCCGCTGCGGGTCCAGATATCGCCGCCGTGGGTATAGGTTGGCAAGGGGGATTCCTCCTTGTGATTGACAAATAAAACCATGCGTGAAAACGGCATGGGCGGTCTAGCACACCAGCCAGAAAACGAGGGGGAGGATACAGACCAGCAGCAGGGCCAGAAACGCCGTTGCAAACATCAGCCGGTTGGCGCGGCGGATATCTTCCACCTCTACCGGGCGCAGGGCGTCCCCGATGGTGGGCTTCTCCACCAGCTTTCCGAAGTAGTAGTTGCTCCCCGCCAGCTGCACCCGCAGCGCTCCGGCAGTCGCCGCCTCTGTATGGGCGGAGTTGGGGGATTTGTGGTTCAAGCGGTCCCGGCGGAACACGCGCCAGGCATTCCGCCCATCCTGGCCCACCAGAGGCGCCGCCAGGCACATGAGGGCGCCCGCCAGTCTTGCGGGGATGAAGTTCAGCACATCGTCCCACTTGGCGGCGCAGGTGCCAAAATAGCGGTATCGGTCATTCTGGTACCCCACCATGGAGTCCATGGTGTTGGCCGCCTTGTAAAAGATCCCCAGGGGCGCGCCGCCGATGGCCAGGAACAGCAGCGGGGCGATCACCCCGTCAGAGGCGTTTTCCGCCACCGTTTCCACGGCGGCCTTGGCAACCCCCGTCTCGTCCAGACGCTCCGTGTCCCGGCCCACGATCATGGAAACCGCGTGCCGGGCCTCCTGGATGGTCCCGGTTTTCAGGGCCCGGTAGACCTTCATGCTCTCATCCCGGAGGGACCGCGCCGCCAGGCACTGGTAACAGAGGATCACCTCCACTGCAAAGCGGAGCCAGGGGCTCACTAGGCCGCAGAGGAACAAAACGCCCACTGTGACGCCGGTGGAGACCGCCAGTACCAGCACCACCAGTGCGAGGCCCGCTGCCCGCTCTCCCTTCGGCGTGGCAGGAAACACGCGGCGCAGTAGCGTTTCCAGCCCGGCGATCAGCGCCCCGATGGCCCGCACCGGATGGGGTGCCCAGTGAGGGTCCCCCAGCAGCAGATCCAGCAGACACCCCGCCAGCAGGGCTGCAAAGTGCTCAATCACAGCGCGCCCCCTCCTACTGGTCCCAAGACCTCCAGCGTCAGAGGCGTCTCCCGGACCTGCACCCGGTAGCCGCCGCAGTTGGCGCACATCCAGTCGTAGTACTCCCGGTACGGCCGGCCGAAACGCCAGAGCAAGCCCATCAGCGTGCCGCCGTGGCTCACCACGCCCACGCGCTCATAGCCGTGCTCTTTCGCATCGTCCAGCAGCAGGCGCAGGCCCTCGCTGGCACGCTCCACCGCCTGCTCCGCGCTCTCCCCCACAGTGATCTTTGCAAAATCCGCCGTGGTGATCCACTGCTGATACAGAGGATCGTCCTTCAGCTCCTCGTGGTTCTTTCCCTCAAAGGGGCCAAAATCCGTCTCCCGCAGCTGCCCGATCACAGTCTTTTCCGCCTCCGGCCACAGCAGGTCCGCCGTCTGGGCGCAGCGGAGCAGCGGGCTGCGGTAGACATGGTCCACCTCCGGCAGGGTGGGGCCCACCTTCCGGGCCAGCTCCTCCCCCTCCGGAGCCAGAGGCACATCCAGCACGCCGATAAACCGCCGCTCCTTGTTGCCCTGGGTAGTGCCGTGACGAATCAAAATCAGTTCCATTCCGGTTCTCCTTTTATAATGCTTGGGATGCCGCAGTACATGCGGATGACGCAGCTAGCCCGCTCCGCCAGCGCGCAGCAGGTGCGGCCCACCCGCTCCCGCCAGGCGCGCTCCTCGCGGTCCATGGGGACCACGCCGCTGCCCACCTCGTTGCAGAGGATCACCACATCGGGGCGATCCTCCAGCAAACGCTCCAAAACAGGCATAGGCTCCGTCTCTCCCCGCAGCCAGGTCTCCAAACCAGCCACAACGGCTTTTGCCGCCTCTGGGTCATAGGAGACCTCGTCTTTTCCTACATGGAGCTGGGACAGGACATACTCCAGCTTGCCCTGGCCCGCTCCGCCAATCACCAATGTCATCACACACCCCACACTTTCTGCCCAATCAGCATGGCCAGAACCATGACACACTCACACAGCTGGAGGAAAAAGCCCTCCGTGTCGCCGGTGATGCCGCCGAACTGGCGATAGGCCATCACGCGGTAATAGAGGAACGTCACCGCAGCCCCCAGCACCGCAGCACCTCCCAGGACAGGGTTTATCAGCAGCATGGCGCCCGCCGTGAAAAGTACCATCAGGCACAAGATAACCTGGGCCCATTTTCCGTCCACCGGCTCGGTGAACGTCGCCAAAAGGCCGCTGCCCCGGGCGTTTTTCCAGGAAACCCCTGCAAGGCCCGAGTAACTCCGGCTCAAAACTGGCCCCAGCGCCAGAATCAAAGCACTCTCACCAGCGGTATTCACCTCCCGCCAAAGGGCGTAGGACACCAGCAGGTATAGCCCGCAGCAGATAATGGCAAAGGCTCCAGTATGGCTGTCCTTCAAAATTTCCAATTTCCGTTCCCGACTCTGGTGGCTGGAGAGGGCATCGCAGGTGTCGCAGAAGCCGTCCAGATGGATGCATCCGGAGAGTGCCAGGGGCAACGCCACCGCCCCAGCCGCCTTTAGAGCTGTAAGGTCCAGGAAATCCGCCAGATAGAGCCACCCGTACAGAACTGCTCCAATCACAACTCCCACCAGCGGAAAGGCACACAGCGCCCAGCTGAGGGAGCGCTTGTCCCACTCCACATGGGGCATGGGGATTTTAGAGTACATGGCAAAGGCAATGATGACGGACTTCATATCTGAGATGCTCCTTTGTTAATATGGGGGTGCCCTTTGTGGCGGATCGGGATACCGCAGACCACCTCATAAACTTCGTCGGCCATGGCCGCAGCCGCACAATTGAGTGCGGCCAGGTTCCTGAGATACTCCATCATTTCAGCATCATACTCCGCACCGTCGGAAAAAAGGTCATTCCCAACTACCACCAGGAGAGACGCTGTATCGTTCAAATGGCATAGGCCGTCCAACACCTGAGCCGCAGCCTGGGCCGGAGCCCCTGGTTTCCCTTCTGTACCGAACCACTCGTTGGCAAAGAGGTTCGTGAGATCCTCCAGAAGAGCCGCACAGCCTGCCGGCACTTCAATCTCCGCCAGCCCCCGGAGCTTCTCAATGGTGGTGAACCCTTTCCCCGCCCGCAGCGCTCGGTGCCTTGCGATCCGGATCTGCCCCTCCTGGCCAAAGGGCGCCATCGTGGCGATATAGATTCGTTCCCTGATCCCGCTCTGTACAATCAGACTCTCGGCAAAAGCGGACTTTCCGCTGCCGGAGCCGCCGCTCACATAGACCTGCATCTTTATGTCAGGTGCTCATAGGCATCAATATTGATGTCCGAGAAGGAGGACATCTCCCGGTACATAGCCAATGCCATATCCAGCAGGGGGATCACCGCTACCGCACCTGTCCCCTCCCCCAGACACATTCTGGCGTAGAGGAACGGTTCAAGGCCCAAAGCCTCCAGCACCATCTTTCCGGCAGGTTCATTGGAGGCGTGGCTGGCCAGCATATAGTCCAGAGCAGCAGGGCACAGCCGCGCCGCCGCTAGAGCCGAGACAGAGGAAATAAACCCGTCGATCAGCACCGGCACATGGTACAGTGCGCCGCCCAGAAACACGCCCATCAGGCCCGCGATATCCAGTCCACCCACCTTGGAGACTGTATCCACCGGGTCACTGGCGTCCGGCCGGTTCACGGCAATACCACGCCGGATGGCATCCACCTTCCGGCGAAGGCCCTCCGTGGAGAGACCAGCCCCCCGGCCGGTGACCTCCTCCGCCTCCCGGCTCAACAGCACAGAGGCTACCGCAGCAGAGGTTGTGGTGTTGCCGATGCCCATTTCCCCGGTGGCCAGCAGGCGGTAACCCTGATCTACCAGGTCTTTTACCACCTCCACACCCACGAGGATGGCCCGTTCACACTCCGCACGGCTCATGGCAGGCTCCACCGCCAAATCGGCAGTGCCACGGCGGATATTCCGCTGCAATATCTTCCCAACTGTTACCGGAACGGCCACACCGATATCCACCGGCACCACATCGGCTCCGGCCACTCTGCCCATACGGCAGACACTGGATGTGCCACGCCCCATATTTTCAGCGATAATGGCCGTAACATCCTGTCCGGACTGGGTAACACCCTCAGCCACCACGCCGTTGTCCGCGCACATGGCCACCACCGCCCGTTTTGTGATGTCCACAGCTGCTGTGCCGCTGGCACCGGCGATCCGCACAACGGCATCCTCCAACAGCCCAAGGCTGTTCAAGGGGTGGGCCACCGTATCCCAGTGGGCCCGGGCAGCCGCCATAACTCCTTGGTCGGCGGGTTTGATCTGTGAAACGACTTCCTGCAATGTCATAGCGATCCCTTCTTTTTCTGAAAATCATATTCCGCGCACTTTTTGACGTACCGCGCCGCCGCATCCGGGGCGGCGCAGAGGTGGAAGTGGGGAAATCCCGCGTACATGGTTTTGGTATGATAAGCACAGTCCCAGCCCCGCTGAGACTGTGGCTTTTGGGCACTGAAATCTGTCCCAGGAGCGCCGCTCTCCCAGTAGTGAAACTCGTGGGCCGGAAGGGACATCCCCGCCGGGCCCAGGAGCCCGTCCGTCCGGGCGGTCAGCGTCACGTACCCAAAGCGGCGCAGCCGGTCTGTCCGGGTGGCGGGAGCGTGGATCACGCCAGCCATAGGCCGGGCCGTCCCCCCCTCATCCTCCAGGGTATCGTGGAGGTAGAGGAACCCTCCGCACTCGGCGATGGTGGGCATCCCCGCCCTGATCACCTCACGGATCGCACGCCGCATAGCGGTGTTTTCCGACAGCTCCCGGGTATAGAGCTCTGGATAGCCGCCCCCTAAGTACAGCCCTCCACAGCCCTCCGGCAGCGCGTTGTCCCGCAAGGGGGAAAATTCCACCAACTCCGCCCCCAGCCGCTCCAGGAGATGGAGCGCATCGGCGTAGTAGAAGCAGAACGCGTGATCCCTTGCCACAGCAATACGGGGCCGCCTCGCTGCGGGCTCAGGCAGCGCCATCGGCGCTGCCTCCAGGTCCGGGGCGCTTTGAGCCAGGGCCAGCAGGCCCGCCAGATCCACATGCTCCCGCACCAGCCCCGCCAGCACGGAGAGCTTTTCCTTCAGTCCCGCCACCTCTGCGGCGGTGACCAGTCCCAGGTGCCGGCTCTCCAGAGCGCAGTCCGGGCGCTCTGGGAGGAAGCCGTAGACATGGATGCCGGTTTCCCTCTCGATAGCCTCTTTCAACCTGGGATAGAGCATGGGAGAGATCCGGTTCAGGAGTACCCCCTGGATATTGGCGTCGGGACGGAACGTGGCCATCCCCTTCACCAGTGCCGCCGCCGACAGAGCCCGGCCCCGCCCATCCAGCACCAGCACCGCCGGCGTTCCGGTCTCCCGGGCCAGATCATAGGCACTGGCGTCGCTTGTCATGGCAATGCCGTCGTAGTAGCCCATGACCCCCTCGATGATGCTGACGCCGCCGGTGGAGCCGTTTTCATACAGCAGGGCGCGGGTGGTATCCCGCCCCAGGAAAAACAAATCCAGATTCCTCGACTTGGCGCCGATGACCTCGCTGTGGAACATGGGGTCGATATAGTCCGGCCCGCACTTAAAGGCAACCGGCTTTACACCCCGCTCCACCAAAGCCTCTAAAATGGCACAGGTCATGGTGGTCTTGCCGCCGCCGCTGGCGGGGGCGCACAGAAGGAGCCGCGGCAGATTACTCATGGCACGCCGCCTCCCCGGAGAGGATCCACACCGGGTTCTGTGCGTCCATCAGGTGATAGCGCCCGGCCTTCCGGGTGCGGGTAGCGGCGATCTGGACGATATCCGCATCGGCAAAGCCCAGGGCGTCGAAGCACCGCACCGCCTCGCCGATGGTCTCCAGGGTCACGGCGGTCACCACAACCCGGACTCTGGGATTTTTCTCCAGCGCCAGGCGGAGGATAGCCTCCATGTTTCCGGCCGTCCCCCCCAGGAAGATCCGGTCCGGGGCCGGCAGGTCTGCTAATGCCTCCGGAGCCACTCCCTCCACAATATGGAGGTTTGTCAGGCCGAATTTGGTTTGATTTTCCTCCAGGAGGGCCACCGCCTCCTGTTTGCGCTCCACCGCGTAGACCTGCCCCTTGGGGACGGCGTAGCACCCCTCGATAGACACCGAGCCGGTGCCGGCCCCTACGTCCCAGAGGGTGTGGTACTCCTCCAGATGGAGCTTGGAGATACAGAGGCTGCGGACCTCCTCCTTGGTCATTGGTACCTTCCCCCGCTGGAAGGCGTCGTCCGGGATGCCCGGGGCGGTATAGGCGCGGCAGATGGGGTGGTCGTTCTCCGCCAGCACCACGGCAAGGCTGTCAAAGTCCCGCCCCGCCAGTTCCCCGGCGGTGCCCCGTGTGATGGCCTCGTCGCTGTAGCTCAGCCGCTCCCCTACCGTGATGCGGATGTCAGCCATGCCCCAGTCCCGCAGCTCCCGGCACAGATCTCCGACCCGGTAATTGCCGCCGGTGAGGACAAAGGTGCGAGCGTGGCTCTGAATCTCCCCCGGGGCATTGTGGGCGCGGCCGTGGGCCGATACCAGGTGGACGTCCTCCCAGGGGGTGTGGCACCGGGCACAGAAGTACACCAGGCTGCTGATCCCCGGCAGGGCCTCCACCTCGTATCCCTCCAGCAGGGGGTAGAGGTTCTTGGCCCCGGAATAAAAACCGATATCTCCGCTGAGGAGCACCGATACGGGCCCTGTGCCCTCCGCGGCGATGGCCTCGGCAATGTCTTTCGCCAGGATCGCCCGGACCAGCTTCTTCCCCGCATAGCCCTCCAGGAGCCGGGGCGCGCCGATGAGCAGGCAGCTCTCGTCAATGGCCCGCCGGGCCGCCAGGGTCAGGGTGTCCGAATTTCCCATCCCAACGCCAATCAAATAGACCTTCATCGTTCCATCATCCTCACGATCGTGTCCTGCATCTCATCCATGAGCAGCCCCTGCTCCTCCACAGGCCGCTCCACCACCAGGAGGGCACAACCCGCCTCCCGGGCGGCGTCGGCCTTCTCCCGGAACCCGCCGTAGCTCCCGGTGTTCTTCGTCACCAGGGTCTTGATATCGAACTGGTGCAGGGTGGCCACATTCATTTCCCGGGAAAAAGGCCCCTGCATGCAGATGATATTTTTCGGCGGGAAGCCCAGGCTGAGGCACCGCTCCAGGGAGTCCGTCATAGGCAGCACCCGGGGAAAGCAGCGCTCCACAAGGCCCGGGAGGGCAAAGTAGTTCAGCTCCTTGCTGCCGGTGGTGAGAAGAACGTTCCCCGGAAGCTGCAGCAGCATCTCCGCCGCTGCGGCCATGGTATCCGCCTTGTGGCACAGGTCCTCCCCGTCGGACTGGCGCAGCAGACGCAGATAGGGCAGTCCCGCAGCCTCCGCCGCGGAGCGGATATTCTTGGTCACCTCCACGGCATAGGGATGGGTAGCGTCGATGACCAGGGTATAGCCCTCGCCCATTAAAGCCTCCATACCGGAGGCGTCCATCCGTCCCACGTGGACGTCCATCCCCTCCGGGAGCAGGGTCTCGCCGTACTCCGTGGCCACGGAGACCGTAAAGGGAATGTGCTTCTCCTGGAGCCAAAGGGCCAAGTCGTGGCCGTCGCCGGTACCGGCAAAGAGCAAAATCTTCATGGAAATCCTCGTTTTCTTCTCAGTTCTCCCGCTGGAGGTATCCCCGGGGGGTCACCATCTTACCGCCGATGAGGCTGGTCTGGCTGTTGCCCACAAAGACGGTGGTGAACATGTCCACTTCCTCATTGTCCCGCAGGGCCTTCAAGGTGCAGGTCACCGCCCGCTCCCCCTCCCGGCCGATGTTCTGCACATAGCCGCAGACCGTGTCCGGGGACTTGCCATGGGAGAGCAGGATATCGCAGGCCCGCTGGAGGTAGTCCTTCCGGCTGTGGCTGCGGGGGTTGTAGAGGCAGATGACAAAGTCCGCCTCCGCCGCAGCGGCCAGGCGCTTCTCGATCTTCTCCCAGGGGGTGAGCAGGTCGCTGAGGGAGATGACCGCAAAATCGTGGGTCAGCGGCGCCCCCAGCACCGCAGCGCCGCCGCAGGCGGCGGTGATGCCGGGCACCACCTCGATGTCGATGGGCGGATACTCCTGGGCCACCTCGTAGATGAGGCCGGCCATGCCGTAGACCCCGGAATCCCCGGAGCAGACCACGGCGACATGTTTCCCGTCCACAGCGGCCTCCACCGCGGCACGGCAGCGGTCCACCTCTTTCTTCATGCCGGTGGACTGCATCTCCTTGTCCGGGAACGCCTCCCGAATAAGGTCAATATAGGCGGTGTAGCCCACCACCAGGTCCGCGGCCTGGATGGCGTCATACGCCCGGCCGGTGAGGTCCCGGCCCGCGCCGGGGCCCAGACCCACAACAGTCAGTTTCATTGGTTGATTCTCCTTACAATTGTTATGGTAACGGATGGGAAGCACCATCCGCCGCTATCCATTCAAAAGCCGGGCAGCATGGCTACCGCCACGGTGACGCCGTTCCCCGCCTGCTTGGGCACCGTCAGCCGCCCCCCGGAGAGGACAGCAGCGCGCTCGCAGACATTGTCCACGCCGGTGACGCCCTTCACAAATTCCGAGGGGGTAAAATCCCCCTTGGCCTTTTGCAGTTCTTCCGCCGTGTAGGTCGCCAAGGGGACCCCCAGAGAGGCACAGAAGGCCAGCAGCCCCGGCTCGTCCTGTTTCAGGTCGATGGTCCCCACCTGCTTCACCGCAGCCAGGTCCCACCCCTGGAGGACATCCTCCACAGCGGCACGGATGGCCGCCTCGCTGGTCCCCCGGCGGCATCCGATGCCCAGGGCCAGACACTTCGGCACCAGGCGCAGCGTCTCCGGAAAGGGACCGCCATCGGCCCGGCAGGTCACCCAGACCCCCAGGTCCGCCTTTCCCTCGTAGAGCCCCTCCGGGCAGTCCAGAGGGAGGTCGCTGGCAAAGCCCACCCGCTTCCCCTCCAGAAGGGCGGCGGAGACGGCCTTGGCAAGCCGGCGGTCCGTAATGACAAAATCGTGCTTCACCGCCCACTCGTCCACGGCAAAGAGGCCATTGACATCGGTAGCGGTGGAAATGACGGCGGTGCCGCCAACGATGACAGCCACCCGGCGGGCCAGATCGTTGGCCCCGCCCACATGGCCGCTGAGGAGGGGCACTACAAACCGCCCGGCCTCGTCCAGGCTCAGCACCGCCGGGTCGGTGAATTTGTCCCTCACATAGGGGGCAATGGCCCGGACAGCAATGCCCGACGCGCCCACAAAGATCAGGGCGTCCTGGTCTGCAAACCGCGCCCCCGCCCAGGCGCCAAGGCTTTCGTAGGCATCGGGCAGGTCCAGCTCTGCGGCCAGCTTTTCCCCGCAGGTCAGGGTACACCGATGCCCGTCCTCCGAGAGCACCCGGGCCAGATTTCGGGCCAGGGCCGCTCCACGCCGGGTGAACGCGGTGAGGGCGATGTTCATCTGCTGGCCTCCCGGTAGCCGTGGGTAAAGGTGGGGTCATAGAGCTTGCTGCGCTCATACTGATCGCCCAGGAAGCCGCCCACGGTGATGAGGGCCGTCTTTGTGATATGGTTTTCCTTCGCTGTTTTCGCCAGGGTGCCCACGGTGCAGCGGAACACCTTCTCATCCGGCCAAGTGGCCTTATAGACAATGGCCGCCGGGGTGTTGGCGGTGTAGACGCCGCCGGCCAGGAGCTCCTTCTCCACATCCTCCAAAAGCCCCGTGGAGAGGAAAAGCACCATGGTGCAGCCGTGGGAGGCCATCTTCCGCAGTGCCTCCCCCTCGGGCACCGGCGTCCGGCCCGCCATGCGGGTGATGATGACGCTCTGGGACACCTCGGGAAGGGTGTACTCCGCGTGCAGTGCCGCGGCAGCCCCGCAGAAGGAGGACACGCCGGGGGTGTCGTCATAGGGCAGGCCCAGCTTGTCCAGCTCGTCCATCTGCTCCCGGATGGCCCCGTAGAGGCAGGGATCGCCGGTGTGGAGGCGGACGGTGCCCTTTCCGTTCTTCTCATTCTCGGCCATCACGGCGATGACCTCCTCCATGGTCATGCCGGCGCTGTCGTAGACCACGCAGCCCTCCTTTTTATAGTCCAGCAGGGCGGGGTTTACCAGGCTCCCGGCGTAGATGATGCAGTCCGTCTCCCCCAGCAGTCTCGCCCCCCGGACGGTGATCAGGTCCGCTCCGCCGGGACCTGCGCCAATAAAATGAATCATACGTTCCTCCTATATCGTCACTGTCTTATTCGTTTCAGTGTGTTGTTTTCTGGTTTCCTGTGGATCACTCCGCCCGGTGCAGTGCCAGCAGCCGGTCCGCTCCCGGTGTTTTTCCCAGAACGCCGAACTGGTTGGAGAAAAACACCGCTTCGATCTGCATGCGCTCCCCCGCCCGGTGCTTGAGATTCTCGTCCAGCGCGGCGGCAATGGAGGTCAGCACCGGCTCCCGCAGCCCCGCTGTCTCCAGCAGCTCCACGGCCCGGTCGGTGGTGGGGCTCTCAAACACAGCGCGCACCAGCGCCCGGTCCCCGCCCTGCAGGGCGGTGTGGGCCGCCAGGGTCTCCCGCCGGCCGTCGGCGGTTCTGGAGTGGGTATTCATGGCTCCGCCGGCCACCTTCACCAGCTTTCCCAGATGGCCCACCAGGAGAAAGCTCTCAAATCCCAGTCCTACGGCACAGTCGATGGCATCCCCCACGTAGTTGCTGCAAAGGGCCCAGTCCCGAAGGCTCAGCCCCAGCACATCCCGGGAGAAATCCTCCCCGTAATTGCCAGGCGTCACCAGCACATCCCGGGCTCCTCTGGCGCGGACAGTGGACAGTTCCAGGCGGTTGGACTCGATCAGGGCCGCCTCGCTCATGGGCCGGACGATACCGCTGGTGCCCAGCACCGAGATACCCCCCACGATGCCTAACCGGGGATTGAAGGTCTTTTTCGCCAGCTCCACTCCTGCCGGAATGGAGATCACAGCCGAGAGGCCGCCGGTATATCCGTGCTGCTCCATGGCCTGCGTCAACTGCGCCGTTATCATGCGCCGGGGGATGGAGTTGATGGCCGCAGCCCCCACCGGCTGGTCGAGGCCCGGCTTCGTCACCCGGCCCACGCCCTCGCCGCCGCCGATGACGATGCCGGGGGACGCCGTCGTTTCCACCCGGGCATAGACCAGCGTACCGTCGGTGACGTCCGGGTCGTCTCCCCCGTCCTTTTCCACGGCACAGGCCGCCCAGCCCGGCCCGGACGACGGCTCCAGGAGAGTTGCCGTCACAGGGATACCTGCCGGCGTCATCAGGCGGACAGCCGCCGGCCAGTCTCCGCCCAGCAGCCGCTCCGCCGCTCCCCGGGCCGCCGCCGCGGCACAGGAGCCGGTGGTATAGCCGCAGCGCAGCTGCTTTTGTCCCACGGGAATATAGTGCTCCAGTTTTGCCATGCACGTCCCCCTTTCGCCCAGGAAAAAGCGCCCTCCCCATACCAGGGAGGGCGCTCGCGTCTCGTTGAGATGCCAGCCTCCCCACCTAGGAGCGCTGTCGGCAGCGGTCACATTCGGGTCATCTGGCTCACACCCGTAGGTGCTGACAGTAGAGGTAAGACTGCGCCGGATTTTCACCGGACTTCCCCCGTGCCGCGGCATAAGCCGCGAAATGTGGCTGTATGGATTGTCGCATTTGGATTATAGTATAGCAGTTTTCTTTCCTCTTGTAAAGAAATTTTCCCGGATTGTTTTTCACCATCCCGCAAATTTTTTGCAATTTCCGTGTGTTTTCCCTTGACGCCCCCTGGTCTGTCGAGTAGGATAGGAATCACAGACATCTTGACGCAAGGAGGCTTCCATGGAACTCAATCGTTCGACCATGCGGAAACTGATCTTTTTGATTGTACTGGTCTTTCTTCTGTTTGCCTGCGCACAGAATGTGGACGCTATCGCCACGGGAATCCGCTTCCTGGTGGGCATTATCTCCCCTTTCCTGGTGGGCGGTGCCATGGCCTTTATTCTCAATGTCCCCCTGCATTTTCTGGAGACCAGGCCCTTGCATCGTCTCCACAGCAGCAAACGACTGAAAAAGCTGGCCCGTCCACTGAGCCTGCTGCTGACGCTGCTGCTGGTGATTCTGGTGATCCTGATCCTCCTCCTGGTTATCATCCCACAGCTGGGGGATTCCATCACCAGCCTCGGCACGGCCATCCAGGCCGCCGTGCCCCGCTTCATCAACTGGGCGGAGGAGCTCTTTGCCAACAACCCCCAAATCGTTGACTGGCTCAATTCCCTGACCTTTGACTGGAACCGACTGCTCAACAGTGTTATGGATTTCCTGAAAAACGGCGCGGGCGATGTCCTGAACACCACCATCTCCGCGGCGCGGTCCGTAGTCAGCGCTGTCACCAGCTTCTTCATCGCCTTCGTCTTTGCCTGCTATATCCTGCTGCAGAAGGAAAAGCTGGGCCGCCAGGCCCGTAAGGTTCTCTACGCCCTTTTCCCCAAAAAGGCGGCAGAAAAGGTCATGTCCGTCGCTTCCCTCAGCTACCGGATCTTCTCCAGTTTCATCACCGGCCAGTGTATTGAGGCCGTCATCCTGGGCACCATGTTCTTTGTGGTGCTGACTATCCTTCAGATCCCCTATGCCCTGCTCATCGGCTGCCTCATCGCGGTCACGGCCCTGATCCCCATTGTGGGGGCGTTTATCGGCTGTGCCGTGGGGGCCTTCCTGCTGCTGATGATCTCCCCGGCCAAGGCGCTGCTGTTTGTGATCCTTTTCCTGGTACTCCAGCAGATCGAGGGCAATCTCATCTACCCACATGTGGTAGGCAGCTCTGTGGGGCTCCCGTCCATCTGGGTATTGGTGGCGGTAACCGTCGGCGGCAGCCTCATGGGTGTTTCCGGGATGCTGCTTTTCATCCCCCTGACCTCGGTGCTCTACGCGCTGTTCCGGGAATTTGTCAACCGGCGGCTCCAGGAGCGCAATATCCGCGTCAAATAGCCTGCGCCTCTCCCCTTTCAGCCGGAGGAGCTCCGGTGAAAACCGATTCAACTTCTATCTCTCTGGAGGTCGTTTATGAAGATCATCTGTATGGGCGACAGCATCACCTACGGTTATGGTTTGACCGAGCTCTCCCAGCGGTGGACAGACCTGGCGGCGGAGCGCACCGGTCATACCCTTGTCAACTGCGGCGTCAACGGCGACACCACCGGCGGCATGCTGGCCCGGTGCCAGAACCAGGTGTTCGCCCAATCTCCCGACGCCATGGTCCTGCTGGGCGGCATCAACGACATCAATCTCACCGGGGCGTACCGCCCGGTCTGCGCCAACGTGGTCGCCATTACCCGGCAGGCCATGGCCCTGGAGCTGCCCATCATTCTGGGGCTGCCGCTGCCCATCGCGCCGGAGGATATGAAGGTGATGGGCTGGGACAAGGACTGCGATCCCTTCCGCTCGGCGCAGCTATGCGAACAGTATGCGGAGTGGATGCGCTCTTTTTGTGCCAGTAAGGAGCTGCCGCTGGTGGATTTCCGCAGCCCATTTTTCAACGCCGACGGCACTGTCCGCCGGGACCTCTTCCAGGACGGGCTCCACCCCACGGCGGAGGGGCACGCCCTGATGGCTGATGTCCTGTGTCAGGTACTCTCAGAGCGGTTTCCGGGATAAGAAAAAGCAAGAATATGGGAGGGCCCTGCCGTGCCGGCAGGGCCCTCCTTCTGTTATGCAAAATCCCTTTACAGCAGTTTCCCCACCTGGTAGAAGCTGTCGAACCACTTGACAAAACCGATCTCCGGATAGTAGGTCATGTTGGTCCGCAGGCCACAGTCCGTCTCCAGGCGGATGCCCACGGCTCCCGCATAGGCATTCAGCGTGCTGTCCACCCGCTCCGCAAAATCCTCCCGGCCCCAGGCGGAAGATGCCAGCAGGGCGTCGTAAAACGCCTCCGGGGGCAGCAGCTGCTCTCCGCTGCGCCGGTCACAGACCGCGGCGATGTCGTCGGCGGACTGGATGCCGTAGACCTGAAGCATCGTCTCCGCCTCCACATGGCCGCTCTCATCCCCGGCGACAAAGCCGGTGAAGGCCAGGTACCACCACTCCCCCTCGTGGCCCTCGTCGGTCCGGCGCAGGAGGTAGAGGGCGGCGGGGGCTGTGCCGTTCCTGCCCGCCAGGGGGGCATATTGGTAAACATCGCCGTAGTCCGGGGCAACATCCACCTTCTCGCCGACCAGGTCCTCCGTGATGGTCTCCGGCAGGGCCAGCCGCTCCATAGCGGCGGTGTAGTTGGTGCCCACCACTTCATAGATGGCCCCCTGGCGGTAAATGACTTCTCGATCTGATACATAGCAGTCATCCGAGGTGCCAAGTCCCTGGAAGGACTGGAGGAACGGGTACATCCCCACCAGCAGCACCACCAGGCAGGCCGCCACCGCGGCAATGCGCACCAGCGGATGCCGCCGGCGGGTGTTGGCCTCGGCGATCAGCTCCTCGGGCAGGTCGTTCATGGCCTCCAGCAGTTTTTCACTTTTCACGCCAGTCCCTCCTTTTCCAGCTTCTCGCGCAGCTCCTGGCGCATCCGGTACAGCGTGGACTTCACCTTGCTCTCGCTGATGGAGAGATGGCGGGCAATCACCGGCACCGAGTTGAGATACCAGTAGCGCCGGACAAATATGATCCGCTTCAGCACCGGCTGTGTCTGCAGGAAGGCTGTCACCGCCTCGCCCAGCGCCTTGGCATCCAGCAGTTCCTCCGGGGTCTCCCCGCCGGCCAGACACTCCTCCAGCTCCACCAGGGCCAGGGGCACCTCCCCCTCACCCCGCTTGGCCGCCCGGCGGCCGCGCCAGCGGTTCAGCGCCAGATTCCGCGTGATCTTTCCCAAAAACGCAGAGAGACGGGCAGGCCGGTGGGGCGGCATGGCATCCCAGGCCCGGAGCCACGTGTCATTGACGCACTCCTCCGCCGCCCCCTGGTCCGCCAGGATATTCTGGGCCACCGCCAGGCAGTAGGGTCCGTATTTCTCCTGGCTGGCCTGGATGGCCGTCTCATTCCGGTCAAAGTACAGCTCCACAATTTTGCTGTCCTCCATAGGCCTCCCTCCTTTTTCCCTCTCATCTATATACACCCGGTTTTTCGCGGGCAGTTGCGTCAAGTATACGAAAAATTTTCGTCCTTGTCCAGACGATTTCTTCTGACCCCGCCGCGCCCGGGGCGGAAATCTCCGGTTTCCTCGGCAGGCAAAAGGACCGTGCAGATTCTGCACGGTCCTTTTGGGGGCTGAAGCGGTCTTTCCGCATCGCGTTCCAAGTGCCTGGGATGGCTCCGGCTCACTTCATAAACTTTGCACCGCTGTGCCAGGCCTGGCCCACCTTCCCGCCAATGGCGTAGTAGCCGCTCTGGAACTGGTCAAAGACAAAGGCGTTCAGCTTGGTGGGGTCCACCTTTCCCTTCTCATCCAGCACCTTCTCGTCAGCCAGCACATTGATGATCTCTCCCACCACCCGGAAATTTCCGGCAGAGCGCTGCACTTCCGCCACTTTGCACTCCAAAGTAATGGGAAATTCCTCCACAACCGGGGCGTCTACATGCTCGCTTTTCACAGCGTGGAGGCCGCTGCGGGCAAACTTGTCAGGCATCTTGTTGCCCGTGGCGATGCCAAAGAAATCGGCCTCCGCCAAATGGTCCACATCAGCAACGCTCAGGGTAAAAGCCCCCCGCTTTTTGATGTTCTCCGCAGTTTTATGATCCTCGTCAATGTTCAGCGCCACCAGATTGGACGCGCAGATCCCGCCCCAGGCCATGTTCATCACGTCCACTGTGCCGTCCTCTCCATAGGTGGCGATCATCAGCACCGGCATGGGATACAGATAGGGCTTCACACCCAGACTCTTCTTCATATGCACTCCTCCAATAAAAATTCTCCGGTTTGTCCATTTGACACTGGACAAATTCGTTCTGTCTGCTATGATAGTACTGTTGCAGCATAAAATCAAGTACTGATATTTTAGTGAGTTACTTACTGAAAGGAAAGTGTAACACTGCCATGATCCAACGCTATATTGATGAGGCGAACTTTGAGGACACCGGCTTCAGCTACACCCTCTCTCTGATTTCCGGGAAGCACAAAATGGTGATCCTCTACTGTCTGATGGAGTTTCAGCCCGTCCGGTTCAACGCCCTGCGGCGCTACCTGAAAAAAGTTTCCGACAAGACCCTGAGCCAGAACCTGAAGGAGCTGGAGCAGGACGGGTTAATCCGGAAGCAGGTCTACCCCCAAATCCCGCCCAAGGTGGAGTATTCCCTTACAGAGCGGGGCACATCTCTGATGGCGGTGCTGGACGCTCTGTGCGTCTGGGGGGAGGAACATCGGGACTGGGTGCCGGATTCAAATCCTTAAAGCCGCTTTCCATTTTCCTCACGCCCTTCCTGTATCTCTGGCTGCCCCACAAATTTTCCGCCGGAAAGATTGTTAAAAAAATTGACAAGTTCCCGATTTTCGTGTATGATAGAGAAAATGAAATCTTCTCGGAGGATGCATATACAATGAAAAGGCAGCATGTTTCGGAGGCGGTAATCCGCCGCCTTCCCCGCTACTATCGCTATCTGGACGACCTGCATAATAAGGGGGTCGTTCGGATTTCCTCCAACTCCCTCGGCAATAAAATGGGAATTACCGCATCCCAGATCCGCCAGGACCTCAGCTGTTTTGGGGAATTTGGACAGCAGGGCTATGGCTATAATGTAAAAGAACTGCGCACAGAGATCGGCCGGATCCTCGGGATTGATAAGAAACACACCATTATTATTGTAGGTGTCGGAAATCTGGGCCACGCCCTGATGCAGAACTTCCATTTTGCGCACAACGGCTTTTCTTTAGAAGCCGCTTTTGATATCTCCCCAGCCTTGATCGGCAGCGAGATCAACGGCGTTTTGGTCCGCGACCTGAAGGAGTTGGATGACTACTGCAAAAATAATATCCCTGATGTGGCTGTGCTGACAGTCCCTCAATCTGTGGCCCAGCAGACTGTCGACCACCTGGTGGAGCTGGGCGTCCGCGGGTTCTGGAACTTCACCAACCGGGAGGTCACCAGCGACAACGAGGAGGTCCGGTTTGAGAGCGTCCACTTCGCCGACAGCCTCCTGACCCTCAGCTATCACATCAGCCGCAAATAAGGCACCGCCGTCCCCGCTGGCACCATTCCGCTCTGGTCGCATATGATGAACTGAGGCCGAGATGCTCGGTCACCTATCTCTCTAGGAGGTTCTCATATGTGCTGTAACAACAATGGCCTTTTCGGCGGTGGGA
Organism: uncultured Oscillospiraceae bacterium; assembly: GCA_904419145.1. Classification (GTDB taxonomy): domain Bacteria; phylum Bacillota; class Clostridia; order Oscillospirales; family Oscillospiraceae; genus CAJFPI01. Next base: position 39,223 of record CAJFQQ010000006.1, read on the forward strand.
ATTGCTGCTGGATCATCATTCTGATCCTTATCCTGTTCTGCTGCGGCAATGGAAACGGCTGCGGTAACAGCAGCTGCGGCACCTCTGCCTGCTGCTGAACGTCCCCTGCAACATAGCGCCCCCGCACGCAAGCCGTGCGGGGGCGGTTTTCTCTCTGTTTCCAATTCTGCTCTTGACAAGCCCGTCCCTCTGCTATACTATATATTTGGAAATTTTCCAATATTATCACAAGATATGGTATGCAGGAGGCTTCACCCCATGGCGATTGAGAAATTGAGGAAAAGAGACGGGCGGCTGGTGGATTTTGACGCGGAAAAGATTGCGGTCGCCATCAACAAGGCGTTTATTGCGACCTATAAGCCGGGTCACGAGGATGTGGCCCGAAAGCTGGCTGGCGATGTCGTCTCCATCCTGGAGGTGGAGGGGATTGATGTTCCGGACGTGGAGCATGTACAGGATATTGTGGAGAAGGTGCTGATGGACAGCGGCTATGTCCAGACGGCCAAGGCCTATATCCTCTACCGCAACGAGCGCAGCCGGGCCCGGGAGATGAACACCAAGCTGATGAAGGTGTACGAGGATATCACCTTCTCCGACTCGGTAGACAGCGACGTCAAGCGGGAAAATGCCAACATCAACGCCGACACCGCCATGGGCTCCATGCTGAAATACGGCAGCGAGGGGGCCAAGCAGTTCTATCAGATGTTTGTTCTGAAGCCCGAGCAGGCCAAGGCCCACCGGGAGGGGGACATCCACATCCACGACCTGGACTTCTATACCCTCACCACCACCTGCTGCCAGATCGACATTAAAAAGCTGTTCCAGGGTGGCTTTTCCACCGGCCACGGCCATCTGCGGGAGCCCAATGATATCTCCTCCTATTCCGCTCTGGCCTGTATTGCCATCCAGTCCAATCAGAACGATCAGCACGGCGGCCAGTCCATTGTCAACTTCGACTACGGCATGGCCGACGGCGTACGCAAGACCTTTGCCCGCTACTACAGCCGCAATCTGGCCAAGTGCCTGATGATCCGGGACGACACCGGGGATATCGAGGAGGATCTGAAGGCCCTGCGGCGCTCCATCACCGAGGAGACCGGGCTGGAGCCCCGGCTGGAGAACTATGAGGAATATCTCCAGGCGGAGCTGCCCCGGCTGGTTGAAACATATGGCAGCGAGGACGAGATGCGCAGGTGCCAGCGTCAGGCCATCCACTTTGCGGAGAAGGAGACCAACCGGGCCACCTATCAGGCCATGGAGGCTTTCATCCACAACCTGAACACCATGCACTCCCGGGCCGGGGCACAGACGCCCTTCTCCTCCATCAACTACGGCATGGATACCTCCCCGGAGGGGCGCATGGTCATGCGCAACATCATGCTGGCCACCGAGGCGGGCCTCGGCAACGGCGAGACGCCCATCTTCCCCATCCAGATCTTCCGGGTCAAGGAGGGCGTCAACTACAACCCCGGTGAGCCCAACTACGACCTGTTCAAGCTGGCCTGCCGGTGCAGCGCCAAGCGCCTCTTCCCCAACTTTGCCTTCCTGGACGCGCCCTTTAACCTTCAGTACTACGATCCCAAGCGCCCGGAGACGGAGATCGCCTATATGGGCTGCCGCACCCGGGTCATCAGCAATGTCTATGACCCCACCCGCCAGCAGTGCAACGGCCGGGGCAACCTGAGCTTCACCTCCATCAACCTCCCCCGCATCGCCATCAAGGCCAAGGGGGATCTGGATGTGTTCTTTGATGACCTTGACAACAAGATGGACCTGTGCATCCAGCAGCTCAAGGATCGTCTGGAAATCCAGAGCCAGAAAAAGGTGTACAATTACCCCTTCTTAATGGGGCAAGGAGTTTGGCTTGACAGTGACCGGCTGGCCTGGACGGACGAGGTTCGGGAGGTGCTCAAGCACGGCACACTGTCCGTCGGGTTTATCGGCCTTGCGGAAACCCTTGTGGCCCTCACCGGCCAGCACCACGGCGAGAGCGAGCGCAGCCAGCGGCTGGGCCTGGAGATCATCGCCCGGATGCGGGCCCGGATGGATGAGGAGTGCCAAAAGACTGGACTCAACTTCTCCCTGCTGGCTACCCCCGCCGAGGGGCTCAGCGGCCGCTTTGTGGCCATTGACAAGAAGCGCTTTGGCATCATCCCCGGGGTGACGGACCGGGAATTCTACACCAACAGCTTCCACATTCCCGTCTATTACCCCATTTCCGCCTATGAGAAGATCCAGAAGGAGGCGCCCTACCACGCACTCACCAACGCCGGCCATATCAGCTATATCGAGATGGACGGCGATCCGCTGAAAAACCTGGACGCCTTCGAAAAGGTCATCCGCTGCATGAAGGAGGCCGGTATCGGCTACGGCAGCGTCAACCACCCGGTAGACCGGGATCCCTGCTGCGGCTATACCGGCATCATCGACGACGTGTGTCCCGGCTGCGGCCGCCACGAGGGTGACGGCAGCAAGCAGTTTGAGCGCATCCGCCGGATCACCGGCTACCTGGTGGGCACCATGGACCGCTGGAATGATGCGAAGACCGCCGAGGAGCGCGAGCGGGTCAAGCACAATATCTGACCCCCGTGGTTCCTGCTTGGTAAGCGGTCCATATCCGCCGCTTTGCGGCGCACAAGTGTTTTGGCCTCGCCAAAACCTTGCTGCCGGTGGGATTCATTTCCACCGCGCAGTTCAAATCCTCGGGGCCCCCGCAACATCAGTATGTTGCGGGGAACCGCTGGAATGACGCGAAGACCGCCGAGGAGCGCGAGCGGGTCAAGCACAATATCTAAGCAACCTAGGAGGGATTTCCCCATGCGGATCTATGGACTGGTACAGGACTCCATTGTGGACGGGCCCGGGTTCCGCTTTGTCTGCTTTGTCCAGGGCTGTACCCACCACTGCCCCGGCTGCCACAACCCGGACTCCCACGCCCCCGACGGCGGGAAAGAGATGTCCGTGGAGGAGGTGGGGGCGGAACTCCTGAAAAATCCAATGACCGACGGGCTGACCCTCTCCGGCGGGGAGCCCTTTCAGCAGGCGGAGGACTGCCTAGCGCTGGCCCGGCTGGCCCACAGCCATGGAATGAATGTCTGGAGCTATACCGGCTACACCTACGAATTTCTCCGCAGCCAGGGGACGCCGGCCCAGCAGGCCCTTCTGGACGAGATCGACGTACTGGTGGACGGCCCCTTTTTGCTGGAGCGGCGGACCCTGTCCCTGCCCTGGCGGGGCAGCGACAACCAGCGCGTCATTGATCTCCGCGCCACCAGAGCCGCCGGCGAGGTCGTCCTCCGACCGGACTGATTTTCCCCGTTCCATTGTATAAAAGAAAAAGACCAGAGGCGCGGTATCACCGCGTCTCTGGCCTTTTTTCTGTGTCAGGCACGGGCCGACAACCCCCGGAAAGCTCTTGCTGCCCATTGCCGCAGGCCGCCGGGCATACCATGCGAGGCAGCGCAGGTCATCAGACATCCGCTGCGCTGGAAACAACACCAATCGTTCTACCTAGCTCAATTTCTCCAGGAAGTTTCTCTTTATTCCCCTTGCACAAGCCGGACCGGCACCGGCGCGTCGATCCGTACCTTCTCCGGCGTCACCACACAGTCGTAGGCATAGACCTCTACCCCGGCGGCAGCAGCCTCCCGCAGCGCAGCTCCAAAGGCGGGGTGTGTCCGGTCATTGGGCTGAAAGCAAGTACATCCCTTCATCTGGATGACAAAGAACACCGCCGCCCGGTATCCCTCGCCCACCGCCCGCGCCAGCTCCCGCAGGTGCTTTACCCCCCGCTCGGTGGGGGCGTCTGGGAAGCGGGCGATCCCGTCCTCCTCCAGCGTCACGCCTTTTACCTCTACGAAAAAGGGTCCGTCCGCCGTATCCAGGCGGAAATCAAAGCGGGAGTCTCCGAACGTCACCTCCGGCCGGATCTGCTGAAGCCCCGGGCAGAAGTGCCCGGCCGCGGCCCACTCCCCAAAGAGCCGGTTCGGTGCCTGGGCATCCATATTGATCAGCAGGCTTCCTTTCTCCACCGCTACCAGGTCAAACCTTGTCCTGCGCTTTGGATTGTCCGACTGCTCCAGATATACAGTCGTCCCCGGCACCAGCAGCTCCCGGCAGCGGCCGGTATTCTTGACATGGCAGACCTCTGTCCGACCGCCCACCTCCACATGGGCAATAAACCGATTGGGCCGCTCCAAAAAACGGCCGGCCGCAATGCTGTGATAGTCCATGGTATCCGTCCTCTCTCTGTTCTTGCTCTCACTATACCATATCGATAGAAAATGGAAAAGGACAATCCATAATTCTCTGAAAACTGCGTAAAACCTATTGAATTTTTTCACAGTAATTGGTATACTAATTTTATCTTAATTATATTGGAGAGTATGCGATTTCTCCAGGAAAACACAAGAAGAGGAGGACCTTTATGAGCCCTATGACCATCACAGTAGGTGCTGTTACAACGGATCAATTAGCCACCTTGGCTGTTGTTGGTATTGTTGTCAACGCAGTGGTCGGAATCATCATTGCCGCGCTGATTTACGCTGTACTGCGCCGCTTGCGGAGTGCAGGCGGTACTGCGCCTGTGCAGGTGCAGGCAGCCCCCGCTCCTGTGAGCGCCGTTCCAGCCGTGGCGGAGCCGATTCCAAACCGGCAGGCGATGATTGCCGCAATCTCCGCCGTCATCGCGGAAGAGCTCGGAACCGATATTTCCGCAATCCGCATTTTGTCTGTCAAAAAAGTTTGATAAGAAAAGAGAGGTAAAGCGAAATGAAAAAGTACAGAGTCAATGTTAACGGCACTGTGTATGAGGTCACCCTGGAGGTCATGGATGGTGTCGCTCCCGCTTCTGTCCCGACCACTGCAGCCCCTGCTCCCGCATCTGCTGCTCCGGCTCCGGCGCCCGCGCCAGCCCCCGCCCCGGCCGCTGTCCCCGCCGACGGGGAGAAGGTTACCGCCCCTATGCCCGGCACTATTTTATCTGTCAATGTACAAAACGGTGCATCTGTTAAGAAGGGTGATGTTTTGATGATCCTGGAAGCCATGAAAATGGAAAATGAGATCATGTCCCCTTGTGATGGAACTGTCCTGTCTGTGAATACCTCCAAAGGTTCGGCGGTGGAATCCGGCACCCTGTTGTGTGTGATTGGATGATTCTTGTTTGCTTCTCCAAACACGCCCCCGCTTACACCTTGTCCATTCGAAAGGAGGAAAATGGATATGGAAACTATGGAATTTTTATCCAATAAACCGTTGAAAATCACGGATACCATCCTGCGCGACGCCCACCAGTCCCAGGCTGCCACCCGCATGACCATCGAGGACATGCTCCCGGCCTGTGAGATTCTGGACTCCATCGGCTACTACAGCCTGGAGTGCTGGGGCGGCGCCACCTTTGACGTCTGTATGCGCTTTCTGAAGGAGGACCCCTGGGAGCGTCTGCGGACGCTGCGCAAGCATCTGCCCAACACCAAGCTGCAGATGCTCTTCCGCGGCCAGAACATTCTGGGCTACAAGCACTATGCTGACGACGTGGTGGACGCCTTCTGCCGCAAGAGCGTGGAGAACGGCATCGACATTATCCGCATTTTTGATGCACTCAACGACGTGCGCAACCTGGAGCAGGCCATCAAGTCCACCAAGAAGTACGGAGGCCAGGTGGAGGCCACCCTCAGCTACACCATCTCCCCCATCCACGACGAGGATTACTTCGTCAAGCTGGCCAAGGAGCTGGAGCAGATGGGCGCGGATACCCTGTGCATCAAGGATATGGCAAACCTCCTGCTCCCCATGGAGGCATACTCCCTGGTCAAGCGTCTGAAGGAGAGTGTGGATATGCCCATCCACCTCCACACCCACAACACCACCGGTACCGGCGACATGGTCTATCTGATGGCCGCCTACGCCGGGGTGGATATCGTGGATACCGCTCTGAGCCCCCTGGCCAATGGTACCGCTCAGCCCGCCACTGAGTCCCTGGTGGCCACGCTGAAGGGCACCGTCCGGGATACCGGCTTGGACCTCAACAAGATGTCCGACGCCGCCGTCCACTTCCGCAAGGTGGCCCAGCGGCTGAAGGATACCGGCGCTCTGGATCCCAAGGTGCTGAATGTGGACACCAACACGCTGCTCTACCAGGTGCCCGGCGGTATGCTCTCCAACCTCATCAGCCAGCTCAAGCAGGCTGGCAAGGAGGACAAGTACTACGACGTGCTGGCGGAGGTCCCCCGCGTCCGCGAGGACTACGGCTATCCCCCGCTGGTGACTCCCTCCTCCCAGATCGTGGGCACCCAGGCGGTGATGAACGTGATCATGGGCGAGCGGTACAAGACCTTTACCAAGGAGTCCCGTGCCATGCTGAAGGGCGAGTACGGTGCCCTGCCCGGCAAGGTCAACGAGGAGGTCCGTGCCAAGGCCAACATCAAGCCGGAGGACGTGATTACCTGCCGTCCCGCCGACCTGCTGGAGCCGGAGCTGGACAAGTACCGCGAGCAGTTTAAGGACATCGCCAAGAGCGACGAGGATGTTCTGAGCCTGGCCCTGTTCCCCCAGGTGGCCGAGAAGTTCATCAAGTGGAGGGATGGCCCCCACGATGAGCCGGCCGCTGAGGCAGCCCCGGCAGCGGCAGCTCCCGCCCCCCAGGCCTCTGCCGATCCCAATGCTGTGCGGGAACTCTATGTGGAGGACCGCAGCATCTAAGACACTTTTCCCTGTTCATGGCAGCAAAGCGGCGTACCGCAGCATTGCGGTACGCCGCTCTTTTTTGCCTGTTTGCGGAAAAACATCCGGCCTACGAGGATCGATCTTCTCTAAAGTTCCATTTCCCGGATGACCTGTTGCAGCTGCTGGGCAGAACATTCCAGCGCCCGGCGCTCCCCCTGGTCCAGCGGGATCTCCAGCACCTGCTCCAGTCCGTTTCGCCCGATGATGGAGGGGATACTGAGGCACAGCCCCTGGAGATCATACTGCCCCTCCAGCAGGACAGACACCGGCAGAACCGCCCGCTCATCCTTCACAATGCTGTCAGCAATGCGGGCTACCGCCATGGCAATGCCGTAGTAGGTGGCGCCCTTTCTGTCGATGATCTCGTAGGCGCTGTCCCGGACTCCCTCATAGATCTCCTGGAGCGCTGTCTGTGCGCCCTTTTGTCCCTGGAGCTGGAAAAAGGCCGGCAGGTCCACTCCGGACACATTGGCCCCGCTCCACACCGCCAGCTCGCTGTCCCCGTGTTCCCCGATGATAAAGGCGTGGACGCTGCGGCTGTCCACCCGGAGGCGCTCCCCCAGCAGGTATTTCAGCCGCGCCGTATCCAGCACCGTGCCGGAGCCGATGACCCGGCGCTTGGGATAGCCGGAAATCCGGTATGCGGCGTAGGTCAGCACATCCACCGGGTTGCTGACAATGAGCAGGATCCCCTCAAAGCCGCGGCTGGTGATCTGCGGAATGATATTTTTCAAAATCGCCACATTTTTTCCGATGAGATCCAGCCGTGTCTCTCCCTGCTTCTGGTTGACGCCGGCGGTAATGACCACCAGCGCACAGTCCCCGATATCGTCGTAAGTCCCTGCCCGGATATCCATGGAGGCAATGTAGGGCAGACCATGGCTGAGGTCCATGGCCTCCCCCTCCGCCTTTGCCCCGTCCACATCGAGGAGCACCATCTCTGTAAACAGCCCCCGCTGCATCAGGCTGAAGGCGATGGAGGATCCCACAAACCCACAGCCGATGATGGCCACCTTTCTCGGGTTGGTCATACCGTGCTTCTCCTTTCCAATCTTTTTATGCCTGTCCTATTATGCCCATGACTCCAGATTCTATCAGTAAAAAGAGAGGGCCGATTGGAAAAGGCCCTCTCTTTTGTCACTGCCGCAGCAGGATAGGCTGGAGCTGCCGGCCCTCCAGCGCAGCCTCGATGGCGGGGACGATCTGGGAGAAATCCGCCACCAGGGAACAGGGCTTCTTGACCGGGTCATCCTGCCCAAAGGGAACAAAAAAGTAGTTCTTTCGGTTCAGAAGCTCCCCGATGTTCTTTGCCCCGCCGGAGAGGCCGTCGTTGCTGGCCAGGGCCAGCACCACTGGGCGCCCGTTTCGCAGGTGGGCCTTGGCCGCCATGGTCACCGGGCCGTCTGTGATGCCTGCCGCCAGCTTTGCCGCTGTGTTTCCCGTGCACGGCGCGATCACCAGCACATCCAGCAGCGCCTTGGGGCCGATAGGCTCCGCCTCCCGGATGGTGGAGATACACTCCCGTCCGGTCAGCGCCTGAACACGCTCTGCAAGGTCCCTGGCCGTGCCGAACCGGGTATCCGTGTCGCGGCTGCTCTCTGACAGAATGGGGACCACGGTGTCATAGACCTCCGTCAGATGCGCCAGTTCCTCCAGGACCTTGCTGTGGGTGCAGAAGGAGCCGCAGATGGCAAAGCCGACTCGTATGTGTTTCAACTGCTTTCACCCCCGCTCTTCCATAATATGATAGATTGCGTCGCGGATCACGTTTGCCGCCGTGAGGGGGGCGACCTTGCCGGGCAGCGCTCTGGCCCAGATGGCCCGCACCTCCAGCGCCTCCGCCACGCCAAAGTCCACACCGCCGGGCTCAGAGGCCAGATCGATCACAACGCAGCCCGCCTTCAGCTCCTCCAGCAGCGCTCGGCCCAGGATCCTCGCCGGCGCTGTGTTGAAAATCAGGTCAAACTCGCCGAGCTTCCCCGCAAGGCGCTCGGTGTGGAGGGCCTGACAGCCCTCGGCATCGATCCAGGCCAGGTCGCTGAAACGCCGCGCGGATACCGTCACCAGCGCGCCCAGCCCCGCCAGATCCCGGGCCAGCACTCTGCCGATGCGGCCATGGCCGATGACCAGGGCCTTTGCCCCGTGGATGGTACGCTCTGTGGCCTCCATGGCCGCCTGGATGGCCCCCTCCGCGGTGGGGACGGCGTTCCCCACCTGGACCTCCTCCCGATCGAAGTAGTCGATCAGGTCCACCCCGGCTTTCTCGGCCTGCTTGCGCAGGGCCTTTTTAATCGTTCCGCCGCAGACCAGCTGCCGGCGGCTGTCCAGCAGCGGCCACAGGTCCTCCAGCGCGAGCTTGGAGGACGAGAGTGGACGGTACAGAGTGGTGCCGTCCATCGAGACAGGCAGCGGCAGGATCACCACATCCGCTGTCACCGCCTGCTCCAGGGAGGACTGCTCCAACCCTGCCACGCTGTCGAACCCGTCGATGTACACCTGCGCCCCGTCCTGCCGCAGCAGCTCTGCCAGCCGCAGCTGGCGCCGGTCGCCGCCCAGGACGGCATATGCTGTTTGCATTGTCACATTCCCCCTCTGTGACTATGTTATGCCGCCCTTGGCAATGGGTGAAAGAGCGCCCCGGATTACTCCGGGGCGCTTGTTCCATCTGTGGTTCAGTTTTCCCCGCACAAAGCGCGCAGGCGGGCGATCTCCTGTCCGTGGCCCGCGTCGTCGTTGGGGGTCTCCAGTACAAAGGGGAGTGCGGACAGCCTGGGGTGGTTCATCAGGGTCACAAAGAAAGGTTCTCCCAGCGTTCCCTCTCCAATGCGGGCGTGGCGGTCCTTCCGGGCGCCCATGGGATTCTGGCTGTCGTTGATATGGATGGCGTGCAGGCGCTCCAGCCCAACCACCCGGTCAAATTCCTCCAGCACGTCGTCCAGGTGGCCGAGGAGGTCATAGCCCGCGTCGGACATATGGCAGGTATCCATGCAGACCCCAATCCGGTCCTGGCAGTCCACCTGGTCGATGATGGCCCGCAGCTCCTCGAACCGTCCGCCGATCTCGGTGCCCTTCCCCGCCATGGTCTCCAGCAGCACCACCGTTTTCTGCTCCGGACGGATGACGGCGTTGAGCATGGCGGCGATCTGGGCACAGCCGGTCTCCACGCCCTGTCCCACGTGGCTGCCGGGGTGGAAGTTATAGTAATTGCCCGGAAGATGCTCCATCAGGGCCAGATCCCCCGCCATCATCTCCGCCGCCAGGCCGCGAATTCCCTCGTCCTTGGAGCAGGCGTTCATAATATAGGGGGCATGGGCCACCAGCGGGCCGAAATCGTGCTCCACCAGCAGCTGACGGAGCCGCTCCAGATCTGCCGGGTTCAGGGGCTTGGCCTTGGATCCCCTGGGATTTCGGCAGAAAAACTGAAAGGTATTGGCCCCAATCTTCAGGGCGGTCTGTCCCATTTGATAAAATCCGGTTGCGCTGGACAGGTGCGCGCCAATATAATGGTTCATAGCAGTTTCTCCTTTACATACAGGAGGAGCAGCTCCCTGTCGTTGGGGAGCTTCCCCTCCACCACCTGGTCCAGCAGCGCGTCCAGGGCCTCCCCCACCGCCCGGCCGGATAGGCCCAGGGCCAGCAGGTCGCCGCCCTTCACCGCCATCTGCCTGAGGGAGAAGCACTGCTGCTCCTGGAGCACCACCTCCAGCAACTGCTCCAGCTGGGTGATATGCGCCTGCCGCCCCAGATAGGCCGGGTGCTGCGCCAGGTTATCGCCCCGCTTGACCTGCAGGAGCCGCCGCAGATCGGTCTCCCCCAGCCGCCGCAGCTGCCGGCGGATGCCTTTCTCCGTGAGGGGGATCTCCACATCGTGCCAGCGCACCAGGCGCTCCACGGTCTCGCTGGTGTGCCGGTCCAGACGCAGCCGCTGACAGACCCGCTGGGCAATCTCCGCGCTGGCCTTTCCGTGGTTGTAAAAATGCCCTACCCCCGCTTCATCCAGGAAGAAGGTCTCCGGCTTTCCCAGGTCATGGAGCAGCAGGACAAAGCGTACAATGGGGTCCGGCGGCACCGCGGCCAGCGCCCGGACGCTGTGCTCCCACACGTCAAAGCAGTGGTGGGGATTGTGCTGCTGAAATCCGACGGCCGGCGCGATCTCCGGGATCACCACCGCCAGCACATCGGCATACTCCAGTAAAATGTCTGCCGCGGCCCTGCCGCAGAGCAGCTTCTTCAGCTCCACGGCGATCCGCTCCACCGCGATCTCCCCCAGGAGTGCCCGGTGGCGGTGGAGGGCGCCGGCGGTGGGGCCGTCTACCGCCAGACCCAGCGTGGCCGCAAAGCGGAGGCCCCGCATGATGCGCAGGGCGTCCTCCGTCAAGCGGCGGTCCGGGTCGCCCACGCACCGCAGCAGCTCATACCGGAGATCCTCCTGTCCACCGAAGGGGTCGATCAGGCGGCCGCCGCGGTCCATAGCCATGGCGTTAACGGTAAAATCCCGCCGAGACAGGTCCTCCTCCAGAGAGGCGGTAAACTCTACATGGTCCGGATGCCGGCTGTCCCGGTAGTTTCCGTCCCGCCGGAAGGTGGTGACCTCGAAGCGGCAGCCATCCAGAGACACGGTGACCGTGCCGTGCTGCAGTCCGGTGGGCAGCGCATCCGGAGCAAACAGCTCCAGTACCTGCTCCGGCCGGGCGGAGGTGGCGGCATCCCAGTCCACCGGCTGCCGCCCCATCAGCAGATCCCGCACACAGCCCCCCACCAGATAGGCCGCAAAGCCCGCCGCCTCCAGACGTACCAGCAGCGCATGGACTTGTTGTGGAAATTCCGGCATGAGACGGCCCCCCCCTTTGTCATTATAATCCTGCTAAAATATGGGCAAAATACTCCCGGTATCATAGTCAGGTTACCAGTTGCATAATTCGTTTGTTCATATTATAATAATTGAGTTGCAAAATAGCAAATACCGGCGGATTTCCGCCTTTTTGGAGGAACATCTATGGGTTCCAGCATACAGGAATATCTTCATCCCGGCAAGCGTGTCCATCTGTGCGGCATCGGCGGAGTCTCCATGTCTCCTCTGGCTGAAGTGCTCCACAGCATGGGGCTGCAGGTCCAGGGAAGCGACATGCAGGACAGCCCAGTGGTCGCCCATCTGCGCTCCCTGGGGATTCCGATCACCGTGGGGCATCAGGCCCAGGCCGTGGAGGGCGCGGACTTCCTGATCCGCACCGCCGCTGTCCACGACGACAACCCCGAGATCCGGCACGCCCGGGAGGAAGGCATCCCCGTCTTTGAACGGGCGGAGGCCTGGGGGGCCATCATGCAGGGCTATCGCAACGCCCTGTGCATCGCCGGCACCCACGGCAAGACCACTACCACGTCCATGGCCACCCATATTTTCATGGCGGCCGGCGCCGATCCCACGGTGATGATCGGCGGCACCCTCCCCATGCTGCACAGCGGCTATCGGGTGGGGGCCGGGGACACCATTATACTGGAGTCCTGTGAATACTGCAACTCTTTTCTCCACTTCTTCCCCACCGTGGCGGTGGTACTGAATGTGGAGGCGGACCACCTGGACTTCTTCAAGGACCTGGCCGACGTGGAGCACTCCTTCCGCCGCTTTGCCCAGCTGGTGCCGCCGGACGGCCACGTGGTGGCCAACGCCGACGACCCCGGCGCCATGGAGGCCCTCCAGGGGCTCCCCCTCTTTACCTTCGGCATGAAAAAACCAGCCGACAGCCGGGTGGAAAACCTCCAGTGGGAGGAGGGACTTCCCTCCTTTGATGTGGTGATCCACGATCAGACCTATTGCCATGTGGCGCTGCTGGTGGGCGGTGTTCACAATGTAATGAACGCCCTGGCTGCCGCCACGGCCGCCTATGTGCTGGGTCTCCCCGGCCAGGCCGTCAGCCAGGGGCTGGCCTCCTTTACCGGGGCGGGCCGCCGCTTTGAGTACAAAGGCACCTACCATGGCGCCAGGATCTATGACGACTATGCCCATCACCCCGGAGAGCTCCACGCCCTGCTGCAAATGGCAAGGAGCCTTGGATACCAGCGAATCATCTGTGCCTTCCAGCCCCACACCTACAGCCGGACCCGGGCCCTGTTCGACGACTTTGTCCGGGAGCTGCAGGCGGCGGATGTGGTACTGCTGGCGGAGATCTATGCCGCCCGGGAGAAAAACACCATCGGCATCTCCTCCAAAGATCTGGCGGCGCAGCTGCCCGGTTCCATCTATTGTCCCACCCTGGAGGATGTGACCCATCATCTGCGGATACTGGCCCGCGACGGCGACCTGATTTTAACCGTGGGAGCCGGGAACATTTACACGGCAGGCGAAGCGCTGCTGCACTAAAACGGAGGATACGCAATGAGCACCATGACCATTTCCCACATCTATACCACGATCCCGGACCAGGACTGCTCCCCCGTCCAGCAGGAGGTTCTTCACCTGCTGGAAAAGCTCCACATCCCCTTCCAGTATGTCTCACACGATCCCGCCAATACCATGGAGGACTGCAAGGCCATCAGCGAGGCGCTGAACGTGGCCGTGTGCAAGAACCTCTTTCTCTGCAACCGGCAGCAGACAGAGTTTTACCTCCTGTGCATGCCGGCGGATAAACCCTTCAAAACCAAGGATCTCTCCGCCCAGATCGGCTCTGCCCGCCTGAGCTTCGGCTCGGCGGAAAAAATGGAGAAGCTGCTGGGCGTCACTCCCGGCTCCGCCTCTGTGCTGGGGCTGATGAACGACAAGGAGAACCAAGTCAAGCTGCTGCTGGACCGCAGCACCTACCAGGCCGCTTATTTTGGCTGCCATCCCTGTCAGAATACCGGGACCCTTCGCATTGAGACTTCGGATCTGCTGAATCTGTTCCTCCCCTATGTAGGACACAAGGCCACCATTGTGGATCTTCCAGAGGAAACAGCAGCCTCCGATTGCTGAACACTGGGACGGAGCTTCCGGCTCCGTCTTTTTTTGCCGTCACCGCGTTGACAAGGTTTTCCAGCCTGTTATATAATAAATTTACATATCCAGACTGACTGTATCAGCAAAGGAGAATCGTATTTTGAAACATCTGAATCGGCGAGGCCGAGGTACGGCGGCCCCTCCCCTTTTGAGTCGCGGAGGATTTTCCACATGAGCGCGGTACAGGTATATGCTTTGCGGATTGACCGCGAACTCAGCAGTGCGGAACGGGCAGCACTGCTGGAGATCCTGCCGTATAGCCGCCGTCAACGCCTGATACGCACCAGAGAGGACAAGCAAATTCAGGCGTTGTGTGCTTACGGAGCGCTTCACCTTGCTCTGACGCGGCAATACGATTTCTATGGCTTCCCTCCCATCCTGATTGCCGAAGGCGGGAAGCCCTATTTCCCGGATTATCCTGCCATTCAATTTAATCTCAGCCACACCGATGGGGCTGTTGTCTGCGCCCTGCATGCGACGCCGGTAGGGGTGGATCTGGAGCGCAACCGTCCACCTGCTGACAACATCCTGCATTATTATCATTTCACCAAGGGACGGGACTTTTGGGAGATGTGGGTCCATCGGGAAGCTATCGCTAAATATCACGGCCGCGGCTTTGCTGCCCTGGCACATTGGGATGATGCTCTGGAGCAGGGCGTGACCTGCCGGCCGTTGGCCCTATTGGACGGGTATTATGCAGCGCTGGCTACTGCAACTCCATACCCCTGTGTAGTTCATAGTGTCTCCCTGGAGGAAATCTCCGATGCTGCAGCGAGGCGCTGAAAACAGCGCCTCGCCTTTTTCTGCACAGAGAGCCTTATGGATTTACTCTCAAAAACTTTCAAAAAATTTTTAGAAAAAAAGAGGGAATTTTTATTTCACGGCGTATATATCTATAGTCAGATTTTTTGACGGTTCCAGAGTAAGGAGGTCAAACGCATGGCATTTCCCCAGAGCTTTCTGGATGAAGTCATTGCACGGAACGATATTTTAGATGTCGTCTCCTCCTATGTCCACCTGACGAAAAAGGGCAGCAATTACTTTGGCCTCTGTCCCTTCCATAATGAGAAAACCGGCTCCTTTTCCGTCTCGCCTGACAAGCAGATCTTCTATTGCTTCGGCTGCAAAAAGGGCGGCGGCGTGATCAACTTCATCATGGAGGAGGAAAACCTCACCTTCCCCGATGCAGTCCGTTTCCTGGCGAAGCGCGCAAATCTCCAGGTGCCGGAGGAGACAGAGAGCCAGGAGAGCAGCCGCCTGCGCCAGCGGGTCCTGGCCCTGAACAAGGAGGCCGCCCGGTTTTACTATGGAAATCTTCAGCGTCCTGAGGGGGCGGCGGTGGCCGCCTATCTGGAGCAGCGGAAGATCAGCCGGAAAATCGCCATGGATTTTGGACTGGGGGCCTCTCTGGATCAGTGGGACGCTCTGATTACCGCTATGGCTGCCAAGGGCTTCACCAAAGCGGAACTGCTGGCGGCGGGGCTTGCGGTCCAGAACAACCACGGCCGGCTCTATGACAAATTCCGAAACCGATTGATGTTTCCGGTGATCGACGTCCGGGGCGACGTGGTGGGGTTTGGCGGACGGGTGTTGGACAAGTCCGAGCCCAAATACATGAACACCCCGGAGACCATTACCTACAGCAAGCGCCGGATTCTTTACGGCATCAATCTGGCCAAAAAGACCAAGCGCCCCAATTTCATCCTCTGCGAGGGGAATATCGACGTCATTACCCTCCATCAGGCCGGGTTTGATAACGCTGTAGCCTCCATGGGCACCGCGCTCACCACCGAGCAGACCCGTCTTCTCAGCCGCTACACCAAGGAGCTGGTACTCTGCTACGACAACGACGGTGCCGGCAGGAACGCCACGCAGAAGGCCATTGAGCTGCTGAACAACTCGGAATTCACCGTGAAGGTCCTGAACATCCCTAATCGGGTGGTGGACGGCCAGCCGGTGAAGCAGGATGTGGATGACTTTATCAAAAATCGGGGCGCCGCTGCCTTTGAGCGGCTGCTGAGCGGCAGCGAAAATCACGTGGAATACCAGCTGGAAAACGTGTCTGCCAAGTATGACCTGACCGATGACCAGCAGCGGGTGGCCTATGCCGAGGAGGTCAGCGCCCTGATTGCCGGGCTGGACAACGCGGTGGAGCGGGAGATCTACACAGGCCGCGCCGCCGAGCGGGCAGGGATCTCCAGGGAAGCGCTGCAGCTGGAGGTCCAGCGGGCCGCCAAGCGCCGTCTGAGCAGGGAGCGGCGGGAGCGGCAGCGCAAGGAGCTGAATCCAGCTGCAGCCCTGCAGCCCCAGGAGCGCTCCAGCCGTTACAGCGACATCCATTCTGCCATGGCAGAAGAGGGCGTGATTCGTCTGCTTCTGCTGGACAATTCCCTTGCCAGTGCCTGTACCTCCCTTCCTGCGGAGGAATTCTCATCGCCATTATTGGGTAAAATCTATGGGGCTCTGCTGTCATGCCATGCCGATGGCCGTCCCATGCAGGTCAGTACTTTGGCCGGCATTTTAAATACAGAAGAGATGAATCATCTTACAGGCATCCTGCAGCGTCCAGAATCCCTGGTCAACGGCCCCCAGGCCATGGCTGATTACATAGCGGTGATCCAGGATTCGTATGGAAAGCGGCAGAATACAGGCGGCCTGGATCCACTTTTAGCCGCCAGAGATAAATTCAAGAACAAAAAGGGTTACGGAGGAAAGCAAAATGCCTAAAGATTTGGAACATATTGATGTAAATGCTCTGGTCCCCGATACGCCTCCCGAGGAACTGCCGGAGCTGGATATCCGTCCAGCCAAGCGTGCGGGAAAGCGTGAGAAAGCAGAGGGGGAGCGCAAGCTGCAGAAGTTGGACGAAAAGGTGGTTGCTTCCCTTCCGGCCGCGGCAATCTTGAATTCCAATGAAAAGCTGATGGATCTGTTCGCACGCGGGAAAAAGCGCGGCAAGCTGGATTCTGGTGAGATGATGGAGGTCCTGGATGACATTGACCTGGACTCCGACCAGATGGAGCAGGTCTACGACTCTTTAGAGGCCCTGGGCATTGAGATCGGCGCGGAGGAGGATATCCTTCCGGAGCTGCCCGATGACATGGAGCCCCCTATTGAGGAAATCACAGATATTGAGGAAGAAGAACTGGTCGATCCCAACACCCTGGTGGACAGCTTCTCCATCGACGATCCGGTTCGCATGTACCTCAAGGAGATCGGTAAGGTCCCTCTCCTCTCCCCCGACGAGGAAATCCTGCTGGCCCAGGCCATGAGCGACGGCAACGCCGCCAAAGAGCGCCTTAATGCCCTCAAGGGGCAGGAAGACACCATTTCCCCGGAGGAGCTGGCTGACCTGAAGAAAAAGCAGAAGGCCGGCGAACGGGCCAAGCAGAAGCTGGCGGAGGCAAACCTCCGTCTGGTGGTCTCCATCGCCAAGCGGTATGTGGGTCGCGGTATGCTGTTCCTGGATCTGATTCAGGAGGGCAACCTGGGCCTGATTAAGGCGGTAGAGAAGTTCGACTATACCAAGGGCTATAAGTTCTCCACCTATGCCACCTGGTGGATCCGTCAGGCCATTACCCGCGCCATCGCCGACCAGGCCCGCACCATCCGCATTCCGGTGCACATGGTGGAGACCATCAACAAGGTCATCCGGGTCAGCCGCCAGCTGCTCCAGGAGCTGGGACACGACCCTTCCCCCGAGGAAATTGCCGACGAGATGGGTATGCCGGTGGAAAAGGTTCGTGAGATTCTGAAGATCGCCCAGGAGCCGGTTTCCCTGGAAACTCCTATCGGTGAAGAGGAGGACAGCCATCTGGGGGACTTCATCCCCGATGAGGGCGCCAGCGAGCCCAGTGAGGCGGCCTCCTTTACCCTGCTGAAGGAACAGCTGGTGGATGTGCTCAGCACCCTGACGCCCCGGGAGGAGAAGGTCCTCAAGCTCCGCTTTGGCATTGAGGATGGCCGCAGCCGCACGCTGGAGGAGGTCGGCAAGGAGTTCAATGTCACCCGGGAGCGCATCCGTCAGATTGAGGCCAAGGCCCTGCGGAAGCTGCGCCATCCCAGCCGCAGCAAGAAGCTGAAGGACTTCTTGAACTGAGGCTATCCCAATGCAGGAATTTTTTCAGCAGCTGACCCCCCGTTGGTTTCAGCGTGCCCATGTATATGTGGGCAGCATTGGCCCCTGCTTTCACGATTTCCGCTTCCGCTTCTCCCAGGATGAAAAGGGGAAACAAATTACTGCTTCGGTCTATACAAACAAATGCTTCGAGCTGGCAGAAGATGTGGAGACACGAGATTTCGACTGGACGGAGGATGGCGTGGAGGCACTCAAGCAGTGGCTGGAAGAAAAATTTCAACAGTGGAGCGCCAACGTATCAGCAAAATAGTAAAATTCGAGGGCCGCAGATGGTTATCTGCGGCCCTTCTATCTAAAAAAATACTTTATTGCTCAAACGGGGCTCAAAGAATGAATTTCTTTGAGCCCCGTTCCAAATTAATTTGTCCTACGAAGGATTATGGAGCATTTGCCTGGAAGCGGGACCAAGCCCGCCCTTTACTTGAGCATCGAAGCGATTTCCTCAGCGAAGTTGGACTCCTTCTTCTCAATTCCCTCGCCTTTTTCAAAGCGGACAGCATCCTTAAAGGATACGGTGCCGCCCAGCGCTTTGGCGGAGGATTCAATATACTTCTCGACGCTCATGGAATTGTCCTTCACAAACTCCTGCTGCAGCAGGCAGTTTTCAGCGTAGAACTTGTTGAGTTTGCCGGACACAATGTTCTCTTTAACCTTGTCGGGCTTGTTGGCCATCTTGGGATCGTTGGCCATCTGGGCCAGCATGATCTTCTTCTCCTCATCCAGAACATCCTGGGTCACCTGGCTCTTATCCCAGAAGCGAGGATTCAGAGCGGCAATCTGCATAGCCACATCCTTGCCAATGGTCGTTGCATCAATGCCGCCGGTTACCTCCAGGTTCACCAGCACACCGATCTTTCCGCCGGCATGGACATACGGCACGCTGACGCCCTCGGTGTAGAAAGCGAAGCGGCGGACCTTGATGTTCTCCCCGATGACCAGGACCATCTCCTGCTGCTGCTGCAGCACGGTCAGGTCGGTACCATTGTATTTGCAGTCCATCAGGGCGTCCAGGTCAGCAGGTTTGTTAGCAGCCACAGTGGCGGCCACACCCTTCACAAAGTCTACAAATTTCTCATTCTTACCCACAAAGTCTGTTTCGGCATTGACCTCAACTACCACGCCGATCCCATCGATTACGGTAGCATAAGCCACGCCCTCAGCAGCAATCCGGCCAGCCTTTTTGGCGGAAGCAGCCAAGCCCTTTTCGCGCAGAATCTCCACAGCCTTGTCCATGTTGCCATCGGCCTCAGTGAGCGCCTTCTTGCAATCCATCATGCCTACGCCGGTCATTTCGCGCAGGTTCTTTACATCAGCAGCGGTAAAAGCCATAGGAATAACCTCCAGTAATTTTTAGTATCATTTCAGCATGAAAGATGGGGCGGGACCTGCCCGCCCCATAGGGTTTACCGATTGTTTGGGTTTTACTCCGCAGAAGCCTCTTCAGCGGCCTCCGCCTCGGCGGCCTCGGCAATCTGCTCGCCCTGCTTGCCCTCCAGCATGGCGTTGGCCATGATAGAAGCAATCAGCTTGATGGCACGGATAGCATCGTCGTTGCCGGGGATGGGATAGTCGATCTCATCGGGATCGCAGTTGGTATCGGCAATAGCCACCACGGGGATGCCCAGCTTGTGGGCCTCGGCGATGGCATTGCGCTCCTTGCGGGTATCCACAATGAACAGGGCGCCGGGCAGCTTCTTCATTTCCTTCACGCCGCCCAGATACTTCTCCAGCTTCTCGATCTCGCCCATGTGCTTGATGACTTCCTTCTTGGGCAGCATGTCGAAGGTGCCGTCCTCCTGCATGCGCTTGAGCTGATTCAGGCGGTCAATGCGGGTGCGCATGGTTTTGAAGTTGGTCATCATGCCGCCCAGCCAGCGGGCGTTGACATAGAACATGTTGCAGCGCAGGGCCTCCTCCTTGATGGCCTCCTGAGCCTGCTTCTTGGTGCCGACGAACAGAAGGGACTGGCCGTTCTCAGCCAACTCACGGACAAAGGCATAAGCCTCCTCCAGCTTCTTCACGGTCTTCTGCAGGTCAATGATATAGATGCCATTGCGCTCGGTATAGATATAGGGCGCCATCTTGGGGTTCCAACGGCGGGTCTGGTGACCAAAGTGGACACCGGCTTCCAGCAGCTGCTTCATGGATACGACATTTGCCATGGTACTTCAATTCCTCCAAAAATTTAGTTTTACCCTCCGGGACCTTCCCTGTTCCGGCCAACCTTCCGTGCGGAAGGCACCGACCGGGTATCCGATCCCGTGCGGAATGCTGAAATATAATACCACAATGTTATGGAAATTGCAAGATGAAATTGGAGGAAATTTTACCTTTTTTCTAAGATTGAACGGTTTTCCGGCAAAATCCCTTCCCTGCTGCGCAAAGATGCAAAAAGAGCCGGGCAGTCCCCTCCGCTGCCCGGCTGTCATCGTTGATCGCGCCGCTATTCCACCCACAGGCGCTGAAAGCGGTCCCCCATGTGGGCGAGGATCTCGTTGGCGATAGTGCCGCACTGCTCCGCCACAGCGCAGGCGGTGATGATCTCACCGCCGTCGCTGCCGATGAAGGTGGCCGCGTCCCCCTGCCGGACCTGGGGGACCTCCGTCACATCCAGCAGCAGCTGGTCCATGCAGACCATCCCGGCGATGGGGCAGCGGACGCCGTGGAGCAGCATGGCGCCCCTGCCCTGGGACAGGGCCCGGGGCACGCCGTCGGCGTAGCCCATGGTGACCGCCGCCAAACGGGTGGGCCGGCGGGCGGTGAAGCCCAGGCCGTACCCGGCGTGCTCCCCCGGAACCAACGTGTGGACAGCGCCCACCCGTGCCCGGGCCGACAGCACCGGACGGAGCCCCGGGGCATAGGCGGCGGTATCCTCCGTGGTGCTGAGCATCCCATAGAGGGCGATGCCCACCCGGGCATAGCGGCAGCGGAGGTCCCGGTGGCGAAAGACGCCGTAGCTGCTCTGGATGTGGAGGTCCGACACCGGGAGCCCGCAGGCGCGCAGCCCGTCCACCGCCCGGTAGAACCGCCGGATCTGCTCCCGGCTGAAGTCAACCGCCTCCTGGTCCTGGGAGTCGTCGGCACACAGGTGGGTAAAGAGCCCCTTCACCCGCAGATTGGGATAGCGGAAGATCCGCTCCAGCGTCTCCCCCTCCTGCCAGGGGATCCCTAAACGGTGCATGCCGGTGTCCAGCTTCACATGGACATCCAGGGGTCGGCCGTAGGCGTTCAGCGCGGCGGCGTAGTCTGCGTCTACCACCGTCTGGGTAAGCCGGGCCGCCTCCAGCAGCAGGAACTGGGAGGGGTTGGTGTATCCCAGCACCAGGATGGTGCCCCGGGCCCCCTGACGCCGTAGCTCCGCCCCCTCCTCCGCCGTAGCCACGCAGAAGTCGTGGACCCCCAGCCTGCACAGCTCCAGCGCCGCGGCAGGCAGCCCGTGGCCGTAGGCGTTGCCCTTCACCACCGCCATCAGATCGCACCCCTGGGGCAGCTGCGCCCGGAGCAGCGCTACATTATGGGCCAGCGCCGGGCGGCTCAGCTCCAGCCACGCCCGGTCCTTCATCCCTTCAATCCCTCCGCGATCAGGCAGTTGACGATCTCCTGGAAGGTCATCCCCACCGCCATGAGCATGCCGGGGAAGCGGCTGTGGGCGGTAAAGCCGGGGATCGTATTGATCTCATTGAATACGATCCGCCCCTCCGGGGTCAGGAACAGATCCACCCGGGCAAAGCCGCTGCACCCTAAAGCGCGGTAGAGCCGCAGGGCGGTGTTCTGGATCTCCGCCGCCTTGGCCGCCGGAATGCGGGCGGGCACATGGATGGAGGAGGTGATGAGGTTGTACTTCTCCGTGTAGTCGAAGAATCCCTGGCTCAGCTCAATCTCGTCCACCGCGCCGATGGTCAGGTCGTTGCCCTCCCCCATGACAGCACAGCCCACCTCAAAGCCGGGGATATTCTCCTCCAGCAACACCCGACTGTCGTGGCGGAAGGCCTCCTCCACCGCCCCGGGCAGCTGGGAGAAGTCCGCCACCTTGGAAATACCGAAGGAGGAACCGCCATTCACCGGCTTGACAAACAGGGGATAGCCCAGCTCCTCCCCCAGCAGGCGCAGCGTGGCCTGTCCCACGCCCTGGGGTACCTCCGCCGACCGGGGCACCGCAATGCCCGCCTGGGCCGCCAGCTTGTGGGCCCGGTCCTTGTCCATGCACAGGGCAGACGACAGCGTCCTGCAGCCGATCACCGGGATACCCGCCAGCTCCAGGAGCCCCTGGACCGTGCCGTCCTCCCCGTTTTTGCCGTGGAGGACCGGCATGGCGGCGTCGATATAGATGCGGGACACCTGTCCCCCCAGCACGATTACGCCGTGGGTGCCCCGGTCCGGGGAGAGGATGGCTGGGGTGCAGCGCCCCTCCTCCCGCCAGCGGTCCGCGCCAATGGCCTCCAGGGGGCCGCTGTAGTGGTACCAGTGCCCCTGGCGGGTGATCCCCAGCATACAGACGTCGTAGGTGTCCCGGTCAATGGCCCCCAGCACCGCCTGGGCCGACTGGAGGGACACCGCATACTCGTCGGAGCAGCCTCCGAACAAAACAGCAATACATCTTTTCATGGAAAAGCCATCTCCTTTGTTTCAGGTAAGATGATTTTACCAGGAACAAATTAAGATGGCCTTTGGATGTGTTTAAGATTTCTTTAAGGTTTTCTTACTCTTTTCTTATTTTTTCACGGCGCCGGATAGACAGCCGCGGGAGCCTGTGCTATCCTGTTGTCACAGACTGCCGCGGCGCGGCGAAGGAGGGGATCACTGATGGGAAATTTCTCCCACCTGCGGCAAATCGCTCTGACCCTGCTGGCGCAGCCGGAGCTGTCCGGCATCCTCTATCTGGCCGGCGGAGCACTCCCCTGGATACTGTCCGGGGAGGATTCCCAGCGCGACCACGGCGACCTGGATTTTGTGGTGGAGGGCAGGGACCTGCCGGTGGTCCGGCGCTGTCTCCGTGCCGCCGGGCACTACCGGCCGGAGCTGGACTCCCTCTCCCTTCCCTGCAACCACAGGCAGGCGGACTATGGGCTGGAGGCTGTGATCGACGGCCTTCCCGTCAATTTTGCCCCCTTTACTGTGGAAAACGAGGGGATCTCCCAGCGAAACTTTACCCTGGCTGCGCTGGCCGGCTTTGACGCGCTGCTGCTGTCCCGCATGGAGCCGCTGTCGAAAGCGGACTATGTGACCGTCTATCCCCTGCCCGGCGGCGGTGTTCTTCCCGCCCTCACGCTGGAGGTGGTGCAGGCCGCAAAAGAGCACTCCGACCGGGAAAAGGACCACTGGGACCTCGCCCGGCTGCGCGCCCTTCCCATGGATCCGGCGCGGTATCTCCGGGTCCAGCCAGCCGTTTCGCAGATGCAGATCTCCTATATCGCAGAGTGAACGCCGCCTCAGAACCAGCGGCGCCCCTTTCTCTTTGGATTGGGCTCCCGCCGCTGGAAGGACTTCTCGATCAGGATGATATCGTCCCCAATCTGCTTGATACAGTCCCAGGGGACAATGTAGTCCTCCCCCCTGCCGAACAGTCCAAAAAACCGGCAGGGGCCCGGCACGATCAGGGCGGATACCTGCCCATCCGGCAGCTTGATCTCCACATCGCCCACGTAGCCCAGGCGGCAGCCGTCGTTGACATTGATGACCTCCTTGTAGCGCAGCTCCACCATCCTGCACTGCTGCATCCCATCACCCCCTTGCTCCAGGGTATGCAAGCCCACGGATGTCCTATTCCCTTCTACAAAAAGAGCCCCGTGCCCTCTTTGGGCACGGGGTCGTTTGTCCCTTGATGGCCTTCTTCCCGGTTTGCTTCAGCCTGCGGTCTGGCTGCCCGATCCGAGGGCGGCGGGATTGTTCACGACAAACTGAATGTCCGCGATCTGCCGGTACATCGTCGTATATACCTCGGTGATCTCAGGGTCGTTTGGGTCGTACTGAACATCGCTGGCCATGGCGAGATCATAGGTGCCATCCGCTGTCGCAAAGAGATAGATACAGGGGACCGGTGAGCGCTCTTCCAGCTGCTGCGGGGTCAATGGTTCATCGTAGGCCAGGCCGACCCAGAAGAGATAGCCTCTGCTCCCCCAGCCGTTGGCGCTCTCGTGGGGAAACAGCGCATACACAGCGCATCCCGCGCCGTCCTCGTCCATTTCCACGCCGTACTTTCCCTCCCAGCTGTCCGGCAGGATTAGTGTCAG
This sequence comes from uncultured Oscillospiraceae bacterium, assembly GCA_904419145.1. Lineage (GTDB taxonomy): Bacteria > Bacillota > Clostridia > Oscillospirales > Oscillospiraceae > CAJFPI01. Next base: position 63,284 of record CAJFQQ010000006.1, read on the forward strand.
CCCGATGGCCTCCAGCTCAATGGTCTCCTGTTCCGCCGGGACTTCTACAATGGTTTCGCTGCTGAAAGCGATCGCGCCGACAGCGCCGCTGCAGATCATCAGGGCAATCACAGCGGCCAACGCGGCGATTTTCCTTGCCATATATGCTCCTCCCTTTCTGTGATTTGATCCGGCAGTAGATGATAGTTGTCTGTCCGCGGCCTCAACGAGATCCGCATCTACAAGCTCCATCTTATCTAAAAATTCGTCTCCTCTCATAGGATATACCCCTCCTTTTCAAGATGTATCCGAAGCTGGTTGCGGCTCCGGAAGAGCGTTGTTTTTACCTTGCTCTCGGAGCAGCCAAAGCGTTTGGAGATATCGGCGATGGAATCCAGATACCAATAGCGGCGCAAAAAGATATTGCGTTTTTCAACGGGCATGGATGCCAGGAAGCGGTTGATCACATCCGCAAAGGCCATATCCTCGATCCGGCAGGCGCAGTCGTCGGGGGCGGGGATGCACTGCTCCATCTCGGCACTTAATTCGCAGATGTGCGCGCTTCGTTTCAGGCTGCCGCGGTACCGACAGCAGTTCAGGGAGATGTGGCGGGTGATCCTTGCCAAAAACGCATACAGGTGTTCCTTTGGGCTGTGGGGCGGGATGGTGTTCCATGCTGCCGCATAGGTATCATTTTCACATTCCTCGGCGGTTTGAAAATCCTCTACGATACGATAGGACAGGGTGCGCAGACGCTTTCCATATTTTTCGGAGGTGTGCCGGAGTGCCGCTTCATCCCTTTCCAAAAACAGGTCAACAATCTTTGAATCGTCCAAAGCTATCATCTCCTCGTCTCTCTATGAAAGGGCCCTTCACCCCTATAAGCACCAACCGGGCCAGGTTGGTTACACCTTTCAAAAAATAATATCAAAACGCCTCCGAACGCGCAATGCGTCCGGAGGCGTTTCGGTTTCAGTCCGTCAGCCGGGGAAGGAACCTGCTGCATCTGCTTTCGTACCGGCATCCGCAAACGAGGAGGCAGGCGTTCCCTCGTTGTCAGAATTGGACGACCTCAGGGTTGGGCTTCTCACAGGGCTGGACCTCCTCCACCAGCAGCAGCGGCCCGCTCCCCCCCTCATAGAGATTCCAAGAGCAGCGGCGCACCTTGGCGGTGACCTCCACCCAGTCCCGGGTCTTGAGGGTCTCCTTCTTCTCCCAGGAACAGGGCAGGCCAAAATAGGTAATGTCGTTGGCACAGCAGACCATGGCGTGGCGGCCCACGGTGAAGTAGTCACCGAACCGCTTGTCCTGGCAGACCACGCCCTTGAACTTCACCGTCTTGTGCAGGTACATGTCCAGATCGTCCATGACCTCCACATAAAACACGCCGAAGTCGTCGTCCGCGATCTCAATGACCGGCTGGGTGAGGTCAAAGGCGGACACGGTGCCGTCCCGGTAGTCCTCGGAACCGCCGCCCTCGTCCTCCAGGAAGATGTCCGCCCGGCGGTTCACCATGCGGAGGTTCCGCTTGCGCAGGGAGGCCTTCAGCTCCGGCGTGCAGCGGTTAAAGACGATCATGTCCGCCGTGCGGATCTTCTCCATCATCAGCTGGCCCATGTTCTTAGCATAGACGTCAAAGGTGTTGGCGTCCACCATGCACATGATCTGGTACAGAATCCAGTTGTCCGGCAGGCGGCGGGTGCAGAACTCCTCCATGGACCACATGCCGTTGAACTCCACCAGGATCTGGGTGGGCTTATATTGCTTCTCCAGCTTCTGGAAATAAGGGATGGTAAGGGCGTCCATATCGTCGGCCTGGATGACGGTAACGCCGTCCAGGGCCCGGGGGTGATAGGATACCTCCCCCTCCTCACAGGAGAGCAGCAGCGTCCTCTCCCCTTCGTTAAACCCCTCCTCCAGAACGCCATTGATGAACTGGGTCTTCCCGCTGTCCAGGAAGCCCACGATCATATAGACAGGGATCTCTCTTGCCATCGCACTGTCCTCACACGCCAAAGAGGGTCTTCAGGCCGTCCTCTTTCAGCTCCGAGCCGATGACGCACAGCCGCCCCGTGACGTCCGCCGCGCCGTGGCGGATCTCCAGATCCCCGGGGACAAAATCAAAGTGGATCCACACGCCATCCGCTGTGCCGACAATGCCCTTGGCCCGGAGCACAGCCCCATACGCCCCGGTATCCAGCTCCTCCAACGCATGGCGGATCTCCGCCTCCGTGAAGGTCTTGGGCGTCTCCACGCCCCAGCTGGTGAACACCTCGTCGGCATCATGGCCGTGGTGGTGATGGTGATGCTCGTGGCCATGATCGTGGCAGCCGCAGGTGCACGCCTCGCCGTGTTCATGGTGATGGTGCTCGTGCTCCTCCTCATGGTCATGGTGGTGATGGTGCCCGTGGTCATGGCCGCAGCCGCACGCCTCTTCGTGGTCGTGGTGGTGCTCGTGGTCATGGTGGTGCTCGTGGTCATGGTCGTGCGCCTCGTGCTCATGGCGAAGCTCCTCCATCAGCTCCTGGGCCAGATCGTTGGTCTTTTCCATGGCCGAGAGGATCTGCTTGCCGTCCAGCACGTCCCAGGGGGTTGTGATGATGGTGGCCTTGGGGTTCTTCTCCCGCAGCAGGGCCACGGCCTCGGCCAGCTTCTCCTCGCTGAGCTTCTGGGTACGGCTGAGGACGATGGTGCCGGCGTTCTCCACCTGGTTGTTATAGAACTCACCGAAGTTCTTCATATAGGATTTGCACTTGGTGGCGTCGGCCACAGTAATGGCGCTGCCCAGCACCATCTCCGGCTCGCTCTGGGCCACGTCTACCACGGCCTTTGTCACATCCGACAGCTTCCCCACGCCGGAGGGCTCGATCAGGATCCGGTCCGGATGGAACTGCTCCTGCACCTTGTGGAGGGCGGCGCCGAAGTCGCCTACCAGGGAGCAGCAGATGCAGCCGGAGTTCATCTCCGAGATCTCGATGCCGGCATCCTTGAGAAAGCCGCCGTCAATGCCGATCTCGCCGAACTCATTCTCGATCAGGACGACCTTCTCGCCCTGGATCGCTTCCTCCAGGAGCTTTTTGATCAAAGTCGTCTTTCCTGCCCCCAAAAAGCCGGAAATCACATCAATTTTTGTCATATGCTACGCCTCGCTTCTAAAATGGTTCCTCTTCCGCTTCTCACTTTCCTTATCCTACACTTTTTTCAGAAAAAAACAAGGGGCATCCGCGGATTTTATGAAATTTCTCGGAACGCTTCCAAATAAAGGTTGCCGATTAGCGCTGTCGTGTACTATAATAGAGCCACAGAAACAGCAAACTAGGCAGGCAAGCTGACGGAGCACTGTATTTCCTCCGATTTGCTATATTTTCAACGATTCTTCTATTGTTTAGAGAGGAGTTCTCATGAATTCACCGATTCTGTGGGCAGCCGCCGGAACCGGCTTCACGTTCCTGATGACAGCCTTCGGCGCCTCCCTGGTCTTTTTCTTTCGCAAGAACATCAATCCCACCACTCAGCGCGTCTTTCTCGGCTTTGCTGCCGGCGTGATGACCGCCGCCTCGGTCTGGAGCCTGCTGATCCCCGCCATCGAGGAAGCGCAGGCCTCCGGCGGTACTGGGCTGGTCCCGGCGGCCGGCGGATTTGTCCTGGGGGTTATATTCCTGCTGCTGATGGACCACGTGATGCCCCATCTGCATCTTGGGGAAAAACAGCCCGAGGGTCCCCACTGCGCCTGGCAGCGGACCACCCTCCTGGTGCTGGCGGTGACGCTCCACAACATCCCCGAGGGGATGGCTGTCGGCCTCTCCTTTGCCATGGCCGCTCAGCATGGGGGGGACAGTGCCTCCATGGCCGCTGCCATGGCGCTGGCCCTGGGCATGGGCATCCAGAACTTCCCCGAGGGGGCCGCGGTCTCCCTGCCCCTGCGGCAGGAGGGCGTTTCCTCCATGAAGGCCTTCCTGATGGGCAGCCTCTCCGGCATTGTGGAGCTGATCTTCGGCGTTCTGGTGGTGCTCGTCGCAGGAAGCGTCCAGCCGCTGATGCCCTGGATGCTGTCCTTTGCTGCCGGCGCCATGCTGTATGTGGTGGTGGAGGAGCTGATCCCGGAGGCCCATCTGGGGGAGCACTCCCACAGCGGCACCATCAGCACCCTGTGCGGCTTCCTGGTAATGATGATTCTGGATGTTGCCCTGGGATAACAGTGCAGAGCAGACATGCTACTAAAATACACGAAAAGGAGATTTGCTATGATGAAATATGACTTTGACCGGGTTGTCAATCGTGAGGGCACCTTCGCGGCCAAGTATGACGAGCGGGTGAAAAATTTCGGCACCGACCAGGTGATCCCCATGTGGATCGCGGATATGGATTTCCCCACCGCCCCGCCCATCATTGAGGCGCTGACGAAGCGGGCCCAGGAGGGCATCTGGGGCTATACCTCCCGCCCGGACTCCTATTTCCAGGCGGTCTGCGACTGGCAGAAGCGCCGCAATGGCTGGACCATCGACCCCGCCTGCTGTTCCCACGCCCTGGGCGTCATCCCCGCCATCGGCTCCATGATCCAGTACATGACGGCCCCCGGTGACCGGATCCTGATCCAGTCCCCGGTATACGGCGATTTCTTCGATATCATCCACGACAATGACCGGGTGGTGGTGGAGAACAAGATGCTCCCCAACGGCGACGGCACCTGGAGCGTGGACTGGGCGGATTTCGAGGAAAAAATCAAGACCGTGAAGATGTTCCTCCTGTGCAGCCCCCACAATCCCCTGGGCATCGTGTGGGAGCGGGAGGAGCTGGAGAAGATGGTCTCCCTGGCCAAGGCCAATGGGGTCATCCTCATCTCCGATGAGATCCACTCCGACCTGATTTTCAACGGCAGGAAGCACATCCCCGCCGCCTCCCTGTCCCCGGAGGCCGCCGGCTATGTAATCACCTGCATCTCCGCAACCAAGACCTTCAACATGGCGGGGCTCCAGGCCAGCACCACCGTGTTCCCCACCGTGGAGATGAAGGTCCGGTTCGACCGCTTCTGGCGCAACCTGGAGATCCACCGCAACAACGCCTTCAGCCTCATCGCCATGGAGACCGCCTATCGGGAGGGCGAGGAGTGGCTGGAGGAGCTGAAGGTCTACCTCCGGGACAACTTCCAGTTCGTCCACGACTACTGTGCCCAGCACATCCCGGCCATCAAGGCCCACATTCCCGACGCCACCTACCTGATGTGGCTGGACTGCCGGGGCCTCGGCATGGAGCAGGAGGCGCTGGTGAAGTTCATGATCGAAAAGGCGGGACTGGGCCTCTCCAACGGCAAGGGCTTCGCCCCCAGCCTGGCCGGCTACATGCGCCTCAACGCCGCCTGCCCCCGCGCCACCCTGGAGAAGGCCATGGGGCAGCTGGAGGCTGCGGTCAAGGCCCTGTAAGCGCAGTCCGTCTGCTTGTCCGGTCCATCATTTCCATAAAACGAGGGGAGCGAAGCCCACGGCTTCGCTCCCTTTCTTTCTTCTCGTTTCTCCTCAGCTACGGCCGTAGAGGCGGGTGCAGCGGGCGATGGTTTCGATCAGCGCGTCGTCCAGCTCTCCGGGCAGTAAGCGCCAGCGCCAGTTGCCCTCGGTGGTGCCGGGCTCGTTCATCCGGCCCTCCTCCCCCAGCTCCAGGTAATCCTGCAGCTGGGCCACAAAGGTGCCGGCCACGCTGCGCATCCCGGCGCGGAGGATGGCCCAGTTGAGCGGCTCGTCCTCTCCGATGCCCAGATACTCCCGGGCGTAGGCCAGCGTCTCCGCATCCGCCCCAGCCTCCCACTGGAGCAGGGTCTCGTTGTCGTGGGTGCCGGCGTAACAGATGCAGTTGGGGGTGTATGTATGGGGCAGATAGTTGCTGGGCTCCCGGGGATCAAAGGCAAACTCCAGCACCTTCATCCCGGGAAGGCCGGAATCCGCCAGCAGCTGGTGTACCGCCGGGGTCAGAAAGCCCAGGTCCTCGGCAATAAAATGCAGCTGATGGAACCAGCTGGTCAGGACCCCTACCAGAGCCATGCCCGGTCCCTTCCGCCAGCGTCCGTTGCGGGCGGTCGTCTCCCCATAGGGCACCGCCCAATAGCTCTCCAGCCCCCGGAAATGGTCGATGCGCACCACGTCAAAGAGGCGGGACGCCCCCTCTACCCGGCGAATCCACCAGCCAAAGCCGTCCTCTTGCATCCGGTCATAGTCGTAGAGAGGATTGCCCCACAGCTGCCCATCGGCGCTGAAGTAGTCCGGCGGGACGCCGGCTACCTCCACCGGGCGGTTGTCGCTGTCCAGCTGGAAGAACTCCGGCTCCGCCCACACGTCGGCGCTGTCCAGGGCCACATAGATGGGCAGATCCCCGATGACTCGGATGCCCAGGCCATTGATATATGTTTTCAATTCCTTCCACTGCCGGAAGAAGAGATACTGCAGATAGATATAAAACCGGATATCCTCCGCCAGCAGCCTCGTATACTGCACCACCGCCTTTGGATGGTGGAGGGCGATCTCCCGATCCTCCCACTCCAGCCAGCTCTTCATACCGAAGTGGTTTTTCAGCGCCATAAACAGGGCGTAGTCCCGGACCCAGTGGTTCTCCCGGATAAACTGTTCCACAGCCTCCCGGTCCCGGGGATAGCCCGCTGCAAACGCCCGGCGCAGGACGCGGAATCGGGCGGCATAGATCTTACCGTAGTCCACATAGCGCGGGGTGTCCCCCCAGTCCTCCGCCTCCAGATCCGCCGCGCTCAGCAACCCATCCTCCGCCAGCAGCTCCAGATCAATGAAATAGGGGTTGCCCGCAAAGGTGGAAAAACTCTGATAGGGGCTGTCGCCATAACTGGTGGGCCCCAGGGGCAGCACCTGCCAATAGGTCTGCCCAGCCGCCTTCAGCGCGTCGGCGAATCGGTAGGCCTCCCTGCCCAGCGTGCCAATGCCGTACTTGGACGGCAGGGAGGAAATCGGCAGCAAAATGCCGCTGCTGCGTTCCATGCTCTCTCACTCTCTTCTGCTTGAATTGGTCAAACCGCGGTCAGCTCCTCGGCTCACCGCTGCTGGCCCGCCGGACCGACCCACCCAGGCGCAGGGTCGGCTTGAGCCGGATGTGCTGTGCCTCGCCCCGGCCCTCCACCATGTCCAGCAGGACGCGGATCCCCTCCCGTCCCATCTCCTGTCCCGGCTGTTCCAGCGTCGTCAGGGTGGGAATGGTGTAGTTGGACATGGGAATCCCATCAATGGCGATCACGGAGCAATCCTCCGGCACCCGGCAGCCGTGGTCGGTCAGGGATTTAATCGCGGCAATCGCCATCATATCGGACAGGGTGAAAATCGCTGTGCAGCCGGTCTCCCGGCGCAGCAACTCCTCTGTTCCCCGGTAGGCCTCCGCCATTCCGAAGCTGCCGGTCTCCACCACCAGTGCCGGATCAAAGGGGATGCCATGCTCCGCCAGCGCCGCCCGGTACCCTTGGCAGCGCAGCTCACTGATGGAGCGGTCATTGCATGCCGCTACAAGGGCAGCAATCCGACGATGCCCTAAGGATATAAGGTATTCCACTGCTTGAAACGCCGCGGCTTCATCATCAATAGAAACCGACCCGAAATCCCCTTCCCGCAAATCACCAAAACAATTTGTATAGGTGCAGCAGACGAAGGGCACATTGAGAATTTCCATCTCCCGGCGGGTGTAGTCAAAACGCCCGCCCAGGAACAAAATCCCCCGGAGCTTCTTCTCCCGTTCCAAAATTGCCCCGCTCTTTACCTCGTCCTCTCCGCTGCCGATCTGCCGCAGGATCATCCGGTAGCCGCTGCCCTCGATTACATGGGCCACCAGCCTGACAATATCCGCAAAGAACAGGTTGGAGGTCCCCCGCACCACCACGCCAATGGTGTCGCTGCGGGTCCGGACCAGCTCCCGGGCCGTGTAGTTTGGAATAAATCGGCTCTCTTCCACCACAGCCAGAATTTTTTGACGCACCTCATCGCTGACATCCGGACGCCCGTTGATGGCTCTCGATACCGTGCTGACGCTGACGCCGCACTGCTTTGCAATATCTTTGATGGTCATGGCGTCCTCCCTATTCCGGCAGAGCATCGGAAACGTTCCCGGCCTTCAGTTTTTTATCATAACAACCATTGTGTCTTTTGTCAACTTCTCGAATTTTTCCGCAGCTATATTTGGATAAATTGACAAAACAGTTGAGAGGAAACTATCACATGTCACAAATTTGAAAAATGCCCATTCCCCTGATTTGCCATCTTCAAAAAAAATTAATGATTTAGATAGTTGTTTCTTAAGCCAATCATGCGTTATACTACGTACTGTAGAAAGAAGGAATAGATATTGGACAAGCATCCTTTTCAGTTAAATGAGCGGCACAAACGTCTGCTGGCCGGACTGTCATTTTGTATCTTCATCCTGCTGTTTCTGACGGTAGCCTGGTTTATCGGGCGGCCAATGATTCGTTTTGTGCAGAAGCCAGAACTATTCCGGGCATGGGTGGATGAACACGGTATCTGGGGAAATCTGGCCTTTCTGGGTATGATGTTCCTGCAAGTCGTCATTGCCGTAATCCCCGGAGAACCTTTGGAGATTGGTGCGGGGTATGCCTTCGGCTTCTGGGAAGGAACACTGCTGTGCATGCTGGGTATTTTTCTGGGCGGCGCTGTAGTTTTTCTTCTGGTGCGGCGTTTCGGCACCCATCTGGTTGAAGTATTTTTTGATAAAAAGAAGATCCACTCTCTGAAATTCCTTCAAGAGAGCAAAAAGCGGGATCTGTTGATCTTTTTTGTCATGTTTATCCCAGGGACACCCAAGGACCTCCTATCCTACTTTGCCGGCCTGACGGATATCAAACTGGGTCGGTGGCTCGTAATCTCCACCATAGCCCGGCTCCCCTCCGTCATTACCTCCACAATAGGCGGCAATGCCGTGGGAGAACAGAATTACCTCTTTGCGGTGCTGGTCTTTGCCGGAACCCTGGCCGTCAGCGCCCTGGGGCTCTGGATCTACCAGCGCATCAGCAAGCGGAAAAAGGATGAGTGAACGGCCCGCCGGGAGGCGGGCTGTTTCTCGTTTTATTATTGACACTTGTTCAATCATGTGGTATGGTAAAGCCGAGGTGAGGACCATGCGCGTATCCAAGGCCCCGGAAATCCGGCGGCAGGAGCTGCTGGACACCGCCATGGCGGTGTTTGCTGAGAAAGGCTATGAGACCACCACCATGCGGGATATTGCCAGGGCCGCCGGGGTGGCCGCCGGGCTCTGCTATCACTACTTCCAAAACAAGGAAATGCTCTACCGCCAAGCGGTGGAACAGTATGCCGCCCGGTGCGCCGCGCCTTTTCTCGCCGTCTTTCGGCAGGCCGACCTCCCCTTCCACCAGGCGATGGCCCGGGCAGAGGCCGCCTGGCAGGCATCCATGGAGCACTACCCCTACTACAGCTACTTTCACCAGGCCGGCAACGAGATGTTCCACCAGCAGCTGAACGTTTATTTGATTCAGGCGCTCCTCCCGGCGCTTACCGACTACCTCGCCCGGCGCAAGGAAGCGGGAGAAATCCATATCGGGGCGCCCCAGGCCGCGTCCCTCTTTCTCCTCCATGGACAGCTGGCGCTGGCGGAGGCTCCCGATCTGACGCCGGAGCAGCGGCTCCAGGAGTGCAAATTCCTGGTGGAAAAGCTTTTGCAATGACCTCCGTCCTCTGGGCGGAGGTTTCTCCGGGCCCATCATTGAACAAACGTCAATCAGAAAGGATGATCCACATGCACGCCAACACCAAGACAACCACCATCGCCTATTTTGACCGCACCGCCGCCGTCTACAACGCCAGCCACGACGGGAAATTTGTCCGCCCCATGTACCGAACCGTTCTGGAGGAGGCCCTCTCCCTTCCCTGGCGGGATGTGCTGGACATTGGCTGCGGCAACGGGAATCTTTTGGCCGCGCTGCTGGAGGCACGGCCGGAAGCGCACTATCACGGCGTGGACCTCTCCCCCAATATGGCTGCGGAGGCCCGGCGCCGCCTGGGGGACGGCGTCTCCATTCAGGTGGGGGATGCGGAGCACCTGCCCTGTGCAAGCGCTTCCTTTGATCTTTTGATCTGCAACGCCGTGTTCCACCACTGCACAGCACCGGAAACCGCCCTGGCTGAAATGGGTCGTGTCCTGCGGCCCGGCGGCACTCTGGTTCTGGGGGACCCCACCGTCCCCCTCCTCCCCCTCCGCGCGCTGATGAACTGGGGGCTCTCCTGGGGCAACAGCGGAGACGCCCACCTCTACGGGAAGCGGGAACTGATTTCCCTGCTGGAGCGGCAGGGCTTTGTCCTGCGCCGGTGGCGCCGGGTCAATATTAAGAGCTTCGTGCTCCGGGCGGAGAAGCCGTAACTGCATCTGAGATCGTATTATGCTTCTCTGCTAAACACACTCTCTTCGAGCTGCCAAAGCATCCCAGAGGAAGCAAACCACCGCAACCAGCACTGTGGACAAGGTGTTTATTCCTCCGTCAGCCAGGGCTTCCCCTGCTGGCTCATGGAGCATCCACGCAGTCACAGCCCGGATGGCCCAGGACAGGGGCAGCGTCAGCAGGCAGGCAGCGGCGATCATGCGCAGTCTCCGCACCTGGAACCGGGACCGCCATCTGGTGAAAATATGGTAGACGCCCCACAGCCACCCGATGGAGAGCAGCGCGATGCAGCTCCCCAGCCGAAACACCATGGGCCGGCGGAGAAGCCACCCCAGCCCTCCAAGATAGGGAAACACGCCGATGCATGCTGTCAGGAACATCTTTCTCAAGATGTTCTTCTCCGCCAGGAACAACGGAAGCGCCACAGCCCAGGCGAAAATCAAGGACAGCAGCACGATCCAGGACCAGGAGAATCCTCCGCTCACACAATAGTCGCAGACAAAGCAGATCCCCGCAGACAGGAGGCATGCCAGCGACAGGATCGCCAGCACCACCCGCTTGGCCTGCCGCACCCGCTCCAGCAAATTTTGTCTGGAGTAGGACAGCGCCGACCGAACGGCCCGCTCGCCCTCCGGGGTGCTCTGCCGCTCCCCATTGAGCAGCTCGCTGGCCGTGATCCCCAGCGCATCCGCCAGGGGCAGCAGCAGTGTTACATCCGGGTAGCTGAGGCTGCGCTCCCACTTGCTCACCGCCTTATCGGTGACGCCCAGCTTCGCCGCCAGCTCCTTCTGTGTCATGTTCCGCTCTTTTCGCAGTTTTGCGATGAGCGCCCCGATCTGGTGTGTCTGATGCTGTTCCATGAACGTTCTCCTTTATCTTTGCTTGCATAGGGACAGTATACCCCTTCCCACCCTATTCCGGCAACCGACCAGCGGTAGAGTCCGGCGATTTTTCGCGCTATTTGTAACTTTTTTATGAACGCCCTTGCAATTCCTAGCAAATGGCGTTATGATAGATTAGCACTCAAGGCAAAAGAGTGCTAATTCTTGTTAACAAAGCAAATTCATATATAGGAGGCCATAGCATGGCAAAGAAACAGTTCAAAACCGAGTCCAAGCGGATCCTGGACCTGATGATCAACTCCATTTACACCCACAAGGAGATCTTCCTCCGGGAGCTGATCTCCAACGCCTCTGATGCGCTGGACAAGCTGGCCTACAAGTCCCTCACCGATGATGGCGTTGGCCTCAGCCGCAGCGACTTCAAGATCCATCTGGCCGTGGATAAGGACGCCCGGACCCTCACCATCAGCGACAACGGCATCGGCATGACGGCGGAGGAACTGGAGAACAACCTGGGCGTCATCGCCCGCAGCGGCTCCCTCCAGTTCAAGGAGGAGATGGCCAAGGCCGAGGGCGCCGACAGCGCGGACACCGACATCATCGGCCAGTTCGGCGTGGGCTTCTACTCCGCCTTCATGGTGGCGGACCACATCACCGTCACCTCCAGAGCCTACGGCAGCGACACCGCGTACCGCTGGGAGTCCTCCGGCGCCGACGGGTACACCATTACCCCCTGTGACAAGGAGACGGTGGGCACGGACATCGTCCTGCATATCAAGGAGGACGGCGAGGAGGAGCAGTACAGCCAGTATCTGGAGCAGAACCGCATTGAGCGCCTGATCAAGAAGTACAGCGACTACATCCGCTACCCCATCACCATGGAAATGCAGCGTGAGCGGATGAAGGAGAAGCCGAAGGACGCTGGGGACGATTACAAGCCGGAATGGGAGACCTACACGGAGACGGAAACCCTCAACTCCATGGTGCCCCTGTGGCAGCGGCCCAAAAAAGACGTGACACAGGAGGAGTACGACCGCTTCTACCAGGACAAGTTCGGCGATTTCGAGAAGCCCCTGGCCACCATCACTGTGGACGCCGAGGGCACCGTCAGCTACAAGGCCCTGCTGTTCATCCCCGGCCGCACCCCTTATGACTTCTACACCCGGGAGTATGAGAAGGGACTGCAGCTCTACTCCAGCGGCGTGCTGATCATGGACAAGTGCGGCGACCTGCTGCCCGAGCACTTCCGCTTTGTGAAGGGCGTGGTGGACACCCCGGATGTGTCCCTGAACATCTCCCGGGAGCTGCTGCAGCACACCCGGCAGCTGAAGGTGATCTCCACCAACCTGGAGAAGAAAATCAAGGCGGAGCTGAGCCGCCTACAGAAGGACGATGGGGAGAAATACGAGACATTCTGGAACGCCTTTGGCCGCAACATCAAGTACGGCGTGGTCTCCGACTACGGCGTCCACAAGGACATGCTGCTGGACCTGCTGATGTTCCACTCCTCCCACGACGACAAGCTCACCAGCCTCGCCCAGTACAAGGAGCGGATGGCTGAGGACCAGGAGTTCATCTACTATGCTGTGGGCGAGGACGCCGGGAAGCTGAGCAAGCTGCCCCAGGCGGAGCGGATCCTGGACAAGGGATATGAGATCCTCTACCTCACCGAGGATGTGGATGAGTTCTGCATGCAGACCATCGGCGAGTACGAGGGCAAGAAGCTCAAATCCATCGACGACGAGGACGCCCTCCCCGAGAGCGAGGAGGAGAAGAAGGCCGCCGAAGAGAAGGCTGAGGAGGCCAAGGACGTGCTGTCCTTCCTGAAGGAGACCCTGGGGAACAAGATCTCCGACGCCCGGATCTCCAAGATTCTCAAGAGCCACCCGGTGTGCATGACCGCCGACGGCCCGGTGAGCCTGGAGATGGAGAAGTACTTCAAGCGCACCGGAAATGAGATGATGGCCGGCATGTCCGCCCAGCGGGTGCTGGAGCTGAACCCGGACAGCGACGCCTTTGCCGCCCTGAAACGGGCAGTGGAGAGCGACAAGGAGCTGGCAAAGAAGTACGCCGAGCTGCTCTACTGCCAGGCCCTGCTCATTGCGGACCTGCCTTTGGAGGATCCCTCCGCCTACACCGATCTGGTGTGCAGCCTGATGAAATAATCCATTGCCTGTCAAAACGAACTGCCGTGCCCGGCCGGGCACGGCAGTTCGTTTTTCTATCAAGCTGTCCTCTATCGCAGCACCACGTTCTCCTCCCCCAGATAGGAGCGCATCTCCTCCACCAGAGACTGGTAGAGCACACACGTGGTGCCCAGAAGTTTCCCGGTGTCCATCAGCCGGATCTTCACCGGGGAGGTGCCGGGGAACATTTGCAGCACCAGCTGCACATGGCGGAATTCCTTTCCTCCCGCGCTGGGCAGACGGAGGAACAGTGTCTCCCCCTGCGCCAGCTTTCCCGCATCTGCGCTGGGCTGTACCGCCTGAACGGGGAGCTCTCCCTCCAGCGGCACGGCGCTGTCGCAGAGGATCTGGGGCGACTTTTCATCCCGGACGGAGAGCCGCCCCCGCACCAGCACGACCTGGTTCTCCCGGAGATAGGCGCCGCTGGTCTGCAGCGTCCTGTTGAAACACAGCAGTTCGATGGACCCCGTCTCATCCTCCACGGTCACATAGGCCATCAGGGAGTTGTTCCGGGTGGTCTTGGTCTTGCTGGAGGTGACGATCCCCGCCACGGTGATCCGCTGGTCATCCCGGAAGCGCTGGGGGCCGTCCTCCCGGTCGAAATCCTCGTTGATGGCGCCGATGGATGCAGCCCCCGCCTTCTTTGCCTTCTCCCGGTAGGCGTGCATGGGGTGGCCGGAGAGGTAGAGCCCCGTGCTCTCCCGCTCCATGGTCATCAGCTCCCCGGGGGTATACTCCGGAATGTCCGGCAGCTCCACCTCCCCATGCGGTGTCTCGTCAACGGCCGCAGCCATGCCGAAGAAGTCCATCTGCCCCTCCAGATTCTGCTTGCGTCGGGCGCTGACGCTGTCCAGCACCTTCTCATAGACGGAGATAAGCTGGGAGCGCTTCGCGCCCAGGCTGTCCATAGCGCCGGAGCGAATCAAGTTCTCCACCGCCCGCTTGTTCACATCCTTGTCGTACATCCGCTCGCAGAAGTCCTGAAAACTGCGGAAAGGCCCCGCCTTGTCCCGCTCGGCCATCAATGCCTGGATGAAGCTGCGGCCGATGTTCTTGATGGCCACCAGGCCAAATCGGATGCCGCCCTCCTCCACGGTAAAGCTGTCGTTGGAGCGGTTCACATCCGGCGGCAGCAGGGCGATGCCGCAGTCCTTGCACTCGTTGATATACTCCGAGACCTTGTCGGAGTTGTCCAGCACGCTGGTGAGCAGGGCCGCCATATACTCCTTGGGGTGGTGGCACTTGAACCAGGCCGTCTGATAGGCTACCACCGCATAGGCCACGGCGTGAGCCTTGTTGAAGGCGTAGTTGGCAAAGTCGTAGATCTCGTCGTAGATGGCCTTGGCGGTCTCCGGCGGGATGCCGTTGGCCTCGCAGCCGGCGATGTTCCGCTCCGGGTCCCCGTGGAGGAACGCCTCCCGCTCCCGCTCGATATCCTTGACCTTCTTCTTGCTCATAGCCCGGCGCACCATGTCCGCCTGTCCCAAAGAGTAGCCGGCCAACTGCTGGAAGATCTGCATGACCTGCTCCTGGTAGACGATGCACCCGTAGGTGATGGAGAGGATGGGCTCCAGGGAGGGGTGGCGGTAGGTCACCAGACTGGGGTCGTGTTTGCAGGCGATAAACTTGGGGATGGAGTCCATGGGGCCCGGCCGGTACAGGGCCACAATGGCGGTGAGGTCCTCGATGGACTGGGGCTTCAGCCCCACGCATACGCCGGTCATGCCCGCCGACTCCATCTGGAACACGCCGCTGGTCCGCCCCGCCGTCAGCATGTCAAAGACCTCCTGGTCGTCCTCCGGGATGTTCTTCAAATCGAAGTCCGGCTCCCGCTTTCGGACCATCTGCACCGCGTCCTCCAGCACCGTCAGGTTCCGAAGGCCCAGGAAGTCCATCTTCAGCAGGCCCAACTCCTCCAGGGTGGTCATGGTGTACTGACAGACCACGGTCTCGTCGTTGGTGGCCAGGGGCACATAGTTCACCACCGGCTCCTTGGTGATCACCACGCCGGCAGCGTGGGTGGAGGCGTGGCGGGGCATCCCCTCCAGGGCCTGGGCGGTGTCAATGAGGCGCCGCACCTGTTCGTCGCCGTCGTACAGGTCCTTCAGGGACTTGGACAGGCGCAGGGCGTCCTTCAATGTGATGTGGAGGGCGCCGGGGCCGCTGGGCACCTGCTTGGCCACCACGTCCACGTCGGCGTAGGGCATGTTCAGCACCCGCCCCACGTCCCGGATGGCGTTCCGGGCGGCCATGGTGCCGAAGGTGACGATATGGGCCACATGGTCGTCGCCGTATTTCCGGCGGACATAGTCAAACACCTCGTCCCGGCGGGTGTCGCCGAAGTCCATGTCGATATCCGGCATGCTGACCCGCTCGGGGTTCAGGAACCGCTCAAAGTACAGGCCGTACTTGACCGGATCGATGTCTGTGATATGGAGGCAGTAGGACACCATGCTCCCCGCCGCGCTGCCGCGGCCGGGGCCCACGGGGATGCCCACGCTCCGGGCGTAGTTCACAAAGTCGGAGACAATGAGGAAGTAGTCCGTGAAGCCCATGCGCTCAATCATGTCCATCTCGTAGTTGAGCTGCTCCCGGTACTCCGGATGGCTGTCCCCGTAGCGCTTGACGAACCCCTCCTCACACAGCTCCTTCATATAGGTGAAGGCGTCATAGCCCTCCGGCAGCTGGAACTGGGGCAGGTGGTACTTGCCGAAGGTGAACTCCAGGTTGCACCGCTCCGCGATCTCCGCCGTGTTCTCCAGCGCCCCGGGGAAGCGCTGAAAGAGCCGCTCCATCTCCTCGGTGGAGCGGACATAGAAGTTCTGGGGCTCGTAGCGCATGCGGTTCTCGTCGTCCACGGTCTTGCCCGTCTGGATGCACAGCAGCACGTCGTGGGCCTGGGCGTCCTCCTTGGCCAGGTAGTGGCAGTCGTTGGTGCACACCAGGGGGATGCCTGTCTCGTTGTGGAGCTGGAGCAGCCGCTCGTTGACGATCTGCTGGTCCCGGATGCCGTGGTCCTGGAGCTCCAGATAGAAATTCCCCTCTCCAAAGAGGTTCTGCATCTCCAGGGCATATTCCTTTGCGCTGTCATAGGACACGGTGAGGATACGCCTGGGGATCTCACCGGCCAGACACGCCGACAGGGCGATGAGCCCCTCGTGGTGCTCCCGGAGCAGATCCATGTCAATGCGGGGCCGGATATAGAATCCCTCCGTATACCCCAGGCTCACCATATAGCTTAAATTCCGGTAGCCCTCCTCGTTCTTGCACAGCAGCACCAGGTGGCGGCTCTCGGCGTCAAACTCATGGACCTTCTGAAAGCGGGTGCGGCCGGGCGGCGTCACATACACCTCACAGCCGATGATGGGCTTGACCCCCTCCGCCTTGCAGGCCCGGTAGAAGTCAATGGCGCCGTACATACAGCCGTGGTCCGTGATGGCCACAGCGGTCTGGCCCAGCTCCTTGACACGCTTGGCCAGGCCCTTGATGCGGCAGGCGCCGTCCAGCAGGCTATACTCTGTATGGACATGGAGGTGTACAAAGGATGCCATATCCCGATTCCTTTCCCGAAAAATCTCTGTCTGTTCTTTGTCTGTCATTGTCGGGACAGCTCCACCAATTTGCGCAGCCGGTGGTTCAGCGCCGACTTGCTGATGGGCGGGTCAAACTCCGCCGCCAGCTCGCTGAGGGACAGCTCCGGGTAGGTCTCCCGGAGAACGATGGTCTCCTTCAGCTTCTCCGGCAGGTCCTCCACCCGGCCCAGATCATAGAGCCGGGAGATGGCCGCCAGCTGCTCCTGGGCGGCGTCCACCACCTTGCCCACATTGGCGGCCTCGCAGTTGACCCGGCGGTTGACCTCGTTGCGCAGGTCCTTCTCCACCTTGGCGTTCATCATTTCCATGGCCGCTACCGGGGCCCCCATGCGGGTGAGCAGCTCCTCGATCTGCTGGCTGTTTTTGAAGTAGGTCACCTGATAGCCGTTGCGTCCCACGTCCTTTGGGTCATAGCCCATGTCCCGCAGGAGGGCCGTCATCTCCCGGCTGGCCTGGGCGTGGGAGGTCGCCAGCTCCAGGTGGTAGCGCTTCTCCGGGTCGGTAACGCTGCCGCCCGCCAAAAACGCGCCCCGCAGGAAGGCCGAGCGGCAGCAATCCTCCTCCAGAAGGGCAAAGTTGATATGCAAAACGATGTGCTGCCGGGGATCATAGCCAAAAGCCTCAATGATCGCGGCCAGCTTCCCGGGGTCGGTGATCTGGAAAATGTGTTTCTTTCCAAGCCCCACATCCTCCTCGGGCGTGCGGTCAAAGGAGAGGGCAAACGCCTTCTGAAAAAGTTTTGGAATACGGGCGGAAAAATCCGCATTTTCCGTGATAATCCGTATCTCCCGGCCGGAGAAGGTATTGCAGTACAGCAGCACCCCATAGGCCTCCGCCAGGGCACAGCACTGCTTTTGCATGGCGTCCCGGCACAGCTCCCCCTTCACATCCGATGAAAAGGACATGGCTCTCCTCCTTGTGTTCCCTGCAGTCTATGTCTCAACCCGGTAATCCCCGCTGCCCGCGATCCGCACGCTGCGCTGGCCCTGGATCTCCAGCAGAGCGGCTGCCAGCCGGTCCGGGTCATGGCGCACTAACCCGCCGCTGGCGGCGAGCACCGGCCGGGCAATCACCTCCACGCCCAGCGAGCGGCAGGCAGACTCGTCCACCTGCAGAGGCTCCGCCCCCTCCCGGGCGTAAGGCGCCAGCAGCTCCGGCGGAATGGGGGCCTCGTTCACCAGGCACAGGTCAAAGAGGCCGCCGCCCCCGGCGTGCTGGAAGATAGCGCGGATATGGTCGGAGAGGGTATATCCCTCCGTCTCCCCCTCCTGGGTCATCACATTTGCCACATAGACTTTCAGCCCCCTGGCGCTGCGCACCGCGTCCACGATGCCGTCCACCAGGAGGTTGGGGATGATGCTGGTGTAGAGGCTGCCGGGGCCAAAGACGATCATATCCGCCCGGGCAATGGCCTCCAGCGCCCCGGGCAGAGCCTTGGGATGCTCCGGCAGCAGCCGCACCCGGCGGATCCGGCAGTCCTCCCGCTTCTTGCAGTAGAAGATCTTGCTCTCCCCCACCACCCGGGCGCCGTTCTCCAACTCCGCCTCCAGCTGCACGTCAGCAGTCGTAACCGGCAGCACCTGCCCGGTAATGGCCAACACCTGGCTCATTCGTGCCACAGCGGTATCAAAGGAGGGGGAGATCCCATTGAGGGCCGCCAGGAACAGATTTCCAAAGCTCTGCCCCGCCAGAGAACCCTCGGTAAATCGGTAGTGCATCAGCTCCCGCATAAGAGGCTCCGCATTGGCCAGAGCCTCCATACAGTTGCGGATGTCCCCGGGGGGCAGCATCCCCAACTCCTGGCGCAGCACCCCCGAGCCGCCGCCATCATCAGCAACTGTGACAATGGCGGTCAAATTTGCTGTATATTCCTTAAGCCCCCGCAACATGGTGCTCAGCCCCGTTCCGCCGCCAATTGCAACAATCCGGGGCCCACGACCGGGGCTCGGCCGTTTTCTCGCTTCCTGCATGATTTTTTACTTAATTCCTCGTCATATCCCGGTGGTTTTCTGCCACTTGGCAGCCAAGTCCCCGGAGATGTTCTACCAAAGCCTTTGTCACCGCTACTGAACGGTGATGCCCGCCGGTACAGCCCACGGCCACTACCAGCACCGCCTTCCCCTCCTCCCGGTAGTACGGCAGCAGGAAGTCCAGCAGGCTCTCCAGTCGCTCCATAAACTCCCGGGTCTGTGGGAAATTAAATACATAGTCATATACATCCTGATCCAACCCTGTCTTATGGCGAAGTTCCTCGATATAGTAGGGGTTCGGCATGAAACGCACATCAAACACCAGATCCGCCTCCATGGGAATGCCGTACTTAAACCCGAAGGAGACCACATTCACCGTCAGATCCGCCCGGACCTGACCGCCGCCGAACAGCCGCAACAGCTCCCCTCGGAGCTTCGCCGTGGAGTAGGTGGTGGAGTTGATGATAAAATCCGCCTTCTCCCGCACCGGGCGCATGAGCTCGATTTCATGGCGCACCGCCGCCTCAATGGAACCGTATTCGGCATAGAGGGGATGGGGGCGCCGAGTCTCCTTGTATCGGTTGATGATGGTATCCACCGATGCCTCCAGGAACAGCAGCCGGCAGGTATACTCCCGGCTGCCGCGCAGTTCCTCCAGGACATGGAAAAACTCCGCGAAGTCTTCCCCCGCCCGTACATCGTACACCAGCGCCGCACGGTCATACTTCCCCCGCACGGCGCTGCAAAACTCCGCAAATTTCAGGATCATGCCCGCTGGCATGTTATCCACGATATAGTAGCCGATATCCTCTAAAATAGAGGCCGTTTTACTTTTTCCCCCTCCGGAGAGGCCTGAGATAATTAAAATCTCCATAACACACAATCTTTTTCTCCTGTTAACCCCGCAGGATCCGGACCTCCGGCTCCAGCGCCACCCCAGTCCTCTCCCGCACCGTCTCCTGGATCCTCGCAATGAGGCCCAGCACGTCGGCACAGGTAGCGCCGCCGGTGTTGACGATAAAGCCCGCGTGTTTCTCTGACACCTGTGCGCCGCCCACGCGCTCCCCCTTCAGTCCGCACTGGTCGATGAGTGTTCCCGCATAGTACCCCTCAGGACGCTTGAAGGTGCTGCCGGCACTGGGCAGCTCCAGGGGCTGGCTGGAGCGCCGCCTTGCAGCCAGCTCCTCCATTTTCGCTTTGATGGCGGCGCTGTCCCCCGCCGTCAGCTCCATTTCCACAAACAGCACCACGCCGGGCTTTTCAGAAAAGACACTGTGACGGTAGCCAAAACGGCACTCTCCGCCCATGAGGGTCACGATCCCCTCCCCGGGGAACCAGGCCCGGACGGAGCGCACCACCTGACACAGCTCCCCGCCATAGGCTCCGGCATTCATAAATACCCCGCCCCCCAGCGTACCGGGGATCCCGTGGGCAAATTCCATCCCTGTGAGCCCTGCGCGCTGGGCGGCGTTTGCCACCCGGGCCATAGTCGCTCCCGCCAGCGCATGAACAGCATTACCCACCACGGTTACCGTATCCACGCGGGAGGTATTGATCACCAGCCGGTCCAGTCCCTCATCCGGGGAGAGCACATTGGAGCCATTGCCGATCACGGTATAGGGATATCCCTCCCGCGCCGCCAGATCCAGCAGGGCCGCCAGCTCCGACTCCGTCTCCGGAAAGGCCATCCGCCGGGCGGGCCCGCCGATACGGAACGTGGTGTGGCGGCTCATAGGCTCATCACTGAGCACACGAAGCCGCTGGGAACGCAATCTGTCAAAGGACTCGTACCAGAGCATACATCCTCTTCCTTTTCCTTATTTTCCAAGCAGGGCAGCGCCGATAATGCCGGCGTCGTTGCCCAGCTTCGCCGTGATGATGGAGGTGCTGGGCACGCCCATCAGGCGGTCATAGCTGATCTCCCGGACCCGGCGCTGCACCGGCAGCAGCAGGTCCTCCTCCCGCTCGTGGCTGACGCCGCCGCCCAGACACACCACATCCGGCTGCAGCAGATTGATGAGGTTCACCAGCCCGTCGCTGAGATAGCGGATATATTGGTCCACCACCGCTTTTGCAGCGGCGTCCCCTGCGCGCATAGCCTCAAAGGCGGTCCGGCCGCTGACGTTTTCCAGGCTGCCCTCCGTCATCTGCCACATAACGCTGTCCCGGTTGGCCTCCATGGCGGTACGGGTCTGGCGGATCAGGGCGTTGGCGGAGGCGTACCGCTCCCAGCAGCCCCGCCGGCCGCAGGTGCAGAGGTCCCCGTCGTGGACGATCACCATATGTCCGCCCTCACCGCCGCAACCGTTGTGCCCGGACCAGATCTGTCCGCGGATGATGATGCCCGTACCGATGCCGGTGCCCAGGGTCACCAGGACGAAGCTCTCAATTTCCTCACTACCGTAGTGGTAGAACTCCCCCAGCGCGGCACAGTCGGCATCGTTGCCCAGAAAAACCGGGATCTCCCAGCGGCTCTGCAGCATCTCCACCACCGGCATATCATGGATAGGGATATTCACTGTATGGATGACGGCACCCCGTCTGCGATCCACCGCGCCGGGAAATCCGATCCCGATGGCGGATACCTCTTCCCGGCCAATGCCGTATTTCACCACGACCTCCTCTGCCAAAGCAGCCAAATCCGCCGCCAGCTTCTCCTGAGACTGCCAGATCAGCGGCATTTTGCTGGTCGCAACGATCTCCGAAGCCTCGTTCACCAGACCAGCCTTCAGATTGGTGCCGCCTACGTCAATTCCAATGGTATACATAGCTCTCTATTTCTCCTTTATTGGGCGTGTTCCCGGTTGTGGGCCTCGATCTCCTGGGTAAATTTTAAGGCAGAGTTAAATCCATAGCGCTTGTGGCGGTTATTCATGGCAGCCACCTCCACAATCACAGCCAGATTGCGGCCCGGCTGCACCGGAATCGTGACCATTGGCAGCTCCACTCCAAGGATATTCATTTTTTTCTCATCCAAGCCCAGCCGGTCGTAAAATTTATCCTCATCCCAGCGCTCCATTTCCACTACCAGGTCGATTTGTGTCTCCAGTTTCACCGCGCCCATACCGAACAGCTGCTGCAGGTCGATGACACCGATCCCCCGCAGTTCAATATAGTGACGGATGAGCTCCGGTGCCTTTCCAATCAGCTGGTCTGAGACCCTGCGGATCTCCACCGCGTCATCCGCCACCAAGCGATGGCCCCGCTTAACCAGCTCAATGGCCGTCTCGCTCTTCCCGATGCCGCTGTCTCCCACAATCAAGACACCCTCGCCATTGACATCCAGCAGCACCCCGTGGCGGGTGATGGTGGACGCCAGCTCGTGGTTGAGATAGTCAATGACTTTGCTGGTAAACACCACTGTGGTGTCGCTCGTCTCCAGCAGAGTGCGCTGATGCTTCTGTGCCATCTCCATACACTCTGGAAAACAATCCAAATCCCGTGAGATCACCAGTGCGGGGATGTCATAGGAGAAAAATGTGTCGAAGCTCTTGGTTCGCTGACTAGGGGTCATCTGCTCCAGCATCTTTGTTTCCGCCATCCCAATCACCTGCAGGCGGCGGGTATCAAAATAGTCATAAAACCCGACAAACTGCAAGCCGGGTCGGTTGACATCTTTGATCCCCAGCAGTGCGGTTTCATAATCCCATCCCTTGTTCAGCACTTTCAATCCAAAATGCTCTACCATATTTTTGAGCTTGACAGTTTCCTTTACTTCGTCTCTTATCATGCCCTTTCCTCCGTCTCCAACCAGTTTCATCCATATCCATACAAATCGTACTTGTATTATACCGTAGCACCCCCTTAAATACAAGGATTATCTGTGTACCTGAGGATGCCACTGCCTTGGGCTGACATATTTTTTCCTTTTTTCAAAATTTACACTTGCATTTTTTCGGGAGGCATGCTATTATATTTGCCGTGGCTTACGTCAGTAGGCAACTCAACTACGTACAGCAAGGAGGTGCAACGGATGGCTAAATGTCAGTTCTGCGACAAGGGCGTTACCTTCGGGATTCAGGTTTCCCACTCCCACAGACGCTCCAACCGGACTTGGAAACCCAACGTCAAGCGTGTGAAGGCTATCATTGATGGTACCCCTCGCCATGTGTACGTTTGTACCCGGTGTCTGCGTTCCGGTAAAGTTACCCGCGCGGTCTAATTGCTCACATAGAAGAAGGTTCTGCAGCAGCGGGGCCTTCTTTTTTATCCAGCTGCCGGCTCCGCCGGCGGCAGAAGCCGGGGCGGCACGATTTGTGCCGCCCCGGCGTTTTGCTACTCCGCTGCCCGATAGAGGGTCTCCCCCCCTCTGACCGTCTCCATCACCCGGATCGCCCGCAGCTCCTCCGGGGGGACCACCAGCGGATTTCGGTCCAAAACCACAAAGTCCGCCCGCTTTCCCGGGGCAATGGTCCCCTTGCTGTCCTCCTCAAAATACTGATAAGCCGTATTTGCCGTAACAGCCTGCAGCCCCTCCTGGACGCCGATGCGCTCCTCCATCTGGACGCCCTCTCTGGTGCGCCGCACCGCCGCACACCAGATGGTCTCCAGCATATCCGGCGGCAGCACCGGGGTGTCCTGGTGGAAGGTGATCGGGATGCCCCGCTCCAGAGCGGAACGGGCTGGGGTAAGATACCTGGCCCGGCCCATGCCGAAGTTTCGGATATGAATATCCCCCCAGTGGTAGACATGGGCGGTAAAGAAGGAGATCAGGACGCCGGTACGCCGCACCGCGTCCAGCTGATCCACCCCCAGCAGCTGGCCGTGGACCAGCACCGGGCGGATGGCCGCCACGTCCAGCCCCTCCCCCTCCAGCTTTTCCACCGCGTTCAAAAACTGCTGTGCCGCGGCGTCGCCGTTGCAGTGGGCCAGGACCTGCATCCCGTCCACTGCTCCCTGACGGAGATAGGACTCCACCTGCTCGTCCGTCAACGTGGGATAGCCCCGGTAGTCATCCTCCCCCGCATACGGCTGCCGCATCCAGGCGGTGCGTCCCTGGGGGGAGCCATCCAGGAACATCTTGTAGCCGCCCAGGCGGAAGTTGTCTCGGTAGCGGCCCACATAGTCCCCCAGCGCCTCCCGCAGCTGCGGTCCGGCGGCAGCGTCGGCATAGCCCACCACATCCACCGTCAGCAGTCCCCGCCGGCACAGCTCCCGGTACACGGGCACCAGCTGCTCCGGCAGCATGCCCTCCTGCACGGTGGTGATCCCGTAGCGGAGATAGTACTGCTGCGCTTCCTGAAACGCCTGAAACAGCGCCTCCGGGTCCGGTCCTCCCACCTGCTTCTGACTGTTCAGGAAGGCGTTTTCCTCCAGATACCCTGTCAGCTTCCCGTCCTCCCTTCCGATCTTTCCGCCAGACGGATCCGGCGTCTCCGGCGTCAGGCCCAGACGCCGGAGGCCGAGGCTGTTCACCACGCCTACATGGCCGGACCGGTGCTGCAGCATCAGGGGATGCTCCGGCGCCGCCGCGTCCAGCACTGCCAGCGTGGGGTGCTTCCCCTCCCGGAGGGCCGTGTGGTCGTAGCCCTTTGCCAGCACCCACTGGCCTGCCGGAATCTTTTTCCGGGCGATGTAGTCGGAGATCTGCCGCCGGATCGCATCAAAATCCGCGCAGTCCTCCAGGGAACACTGCAAAAGGCCATTGGCCACTGCCGAGAGATGGCTGTGGGCGTCCAGAAATGCCGGGAGCATCGTGCGGCCCCGGAGATCCACGATCTCCACATCGGCAAGCCCCGCCCTATCTGCGTCCAGCGCGCGGATGACGCCATCCTCCACCAGCACCGAGGACGTCTGCGCCGGATGTCCCATGGTCAGGATCGTACCATTTTGATACAGCTTCCGCTTCATTTTCATTCCTCCATCGTTTTTCTTCCCTGCACCTGTGCAAAAAGCCCGCGGGTTTTCGCCCGCGGGCTTAGGATTTGCGCAACACAGCGCTGTCATTCTATCAAATCCAGCTCTGATCGCTCTCTCCCCGCTTTTGCCGCCCCATCAGATCCTCCAGCACGTGCTGGACCGGACGGCCCTCGTAGAGCACCTCGTAGGCGCTGCGGCAGATGGGCATGTCAACCCCCACCTTCTCCGCCAGCATGTGGGCGCTCTCAGCGGCATAGTAGCCCTCCACCGTGGCACCCACCTCCTGCATCGCCTGCTGGGCGCTCTCGCCCTTACCGATGAGGATGCCCGCCCGGCGGTTGCGGGAGTGCATGGAGGTGCAGGTGACAATCAAGTCTCCCATGCCGGAGAGGCCTGCAAACGTCTCGCTGTGCCCCCCCAGGGCCACGCCCAGCCGGGCCATCTCGGTCATGCCGCGGGTCATCATCAGCGCCTTGGTGTTGTCCCCCAGGCCCATGCCGTCGCTGACGCCGCAGCAAAGGGCAATGACATTTTTCAGCGCTCCGCCCAGCTCCACGCCCACAATATCCGGGTTGGTGTACACCCGGAACACCGGGCTCATGAAGGTGTCCTGCACCAGCTCCGCCGCCGCCAGATCGGCACAGGCCGCCACCACGCCGGTGGGCACCTTGCGCCCCACTTCCTCTGCGTGGGAAGGGCCGGAAAGAGCAACCACTTGACAGCTGTTATGGATCTCCTCCCGGATGATCTCCGACATGCGAAGGCCTGTCTTTCCCTCGATCCCCTTGGTCACGGACACGACTGCCGTACCAGGACGCAGGAAGGGCGCCGCATTTCTTGCGGTCTGCCGCACAGCAAAGGAGGGCGTGGCAAACACCACCATATCGCTGTCTGAAACAGGCGAGAAGTCATTGACAAACGTGATGCCCTCGGGCAGCGCCACCCCCTTGAGCATGGGATTTTCATGGGTGGCGCGCATGGTCTCCGCCTCCTGGGCCTGAAAGCTCCACAGGGTCACCTGGTGGCCGTTGTCATGGAGCAGGATGGACAAGGCGGTTCCCCAGCCGCCGCTGCCTAGTACGGTGATTTTCATATGGATTCTCCTCTATGTTATTCTTGTTTCTTCCTGTGGAGGGAGAATTTATTCTCATTGCCGTGGATCAGGCGGACAATATTCCCCCGGTGCTTCCAGAGGATCAGGCCGCCGATCACCACCGCCAGTATGGTCAGGAGTACGTCATGGTAGACGAACCAGGTGACAAAGGGAAAGCTGGCCCCGGCCCAGCAGGAGCCCAGGGACACATATTTCGTCAGGGCTGTCAAAATCAGGAACCCGCCCCAGACCACCAGGGCGATCCGCCAGTCGATCATGATGGCGATGGTCCCTCCGGAGAGGATGCCCTTGCCGCCCTTGAAGTGGAACATGCAGGGAAACATGTGGCCCAGCAGGCAGAACAGGCCCGCCCAGTATTTTGCGATGGCATCGTAAAGAGCCGTCGTTGACGCGGCGGAGAGGAAGATTGTAAAGCCGTGGAACATCAGCCACCGGCTCAGCAGCACCGCCAGCACCGCCTTGAGCACATCGGTCAGGATGACCACCGCGGTGAGGGGCCCGCCGAAG